>NZ_JAFMZZ010000004.1:0-600000 GCF_017356245.1 Bordetella petrii | reverse complement strand
CCATCGCCAAGAGCATGGAAGGTCTGTCGCCCGACGGCGTCATCCCCGAAGACGGCGCGGCCACCGCCGCCAAGGCGCTGGCCGCCTACGTCAAGGGTTTCGACGCTGCCAAGATCGACACCTCCAAGGTCTGGACCAACGAGTTCACCCGCCGTGCCAACCAGAAATATCCCAATGGCTGAAGCAGCACTTTCGCTCGATAGCATTACCTGCACTTTCGTGTCCCGCGACGGCGGGGGCAAGCGCTACACCGCCGTCCAGGACACCAGCCTGGCCATCGCGCCGGGCGAATTCGTTTCGGTGGTCGGTCCCACGGGCTGCGGCAAATCCACGCTGCTGAACGTGGGCGCCGGCCTGCTGGCGCCGTCGTCGGGGCAGGTAAAGGTGTTCGGCCAGCCGCTGTCGGGCATCAACACCCGGGCCGGCTACATGTTCCAGGGTGAAGCGCTGCTGCCGTGGCGCAGCGCCCTGGAAAACGTCATCGCCGGCCTGGAGTTCGCCGGCGTGGCGCGCCCCGAGGCGCTCGCGCGCGGCCGCGAATGGCTGCGCCGCGTGGGCCTGGGCGGTTTCGAAGAACGCTATCCGCACCAGATGTCGGGCGGCATGCGCAAGCGCGCCATGCTGGCGCAGACGCTCATCCGCGACCCCGACATCATCCTGATGGACGAGCCGTTCTCGGCGCTGGACATCCAGACGCGCCAGCTGATGGAAAACGAAGTGCTCGAACTCTGGATGGCCAAGCGCAAGGCCGTGCTGTTCATCACGCACGACCTGGACGAAGCCATTGCCATGAGCGACCGGGTGGTGGTGCTGTCGGCCGGCCCGGGCACCCACCCCATCGGCGAGTTCGCCATCGACCTGCCGCGCCCGCGCGACGTCGCCGAAGTGCGCACCCATCCGCGCTTCGTCGAATTGCACGCGGCCATCTGGGGCGTGCTGCGCGAAGAAGTGCTCAAGGGCTATGCCCAGCAAAAAACAGCCTCCTGAGGCGGTTCGGATCTGATATGTCGAAATTCATCAAACCCGGTTCAGCCAGCCTGCGGTTCTGGCAGCTGCTGTTGCTGGCGGCCATCCTGGTCATCTGGTATGTCGTGTCGCTCGATCCCAAGGTCGCCTTCTTCTTCGGCCAGCCGCTCGAAGTGTGGGGCCGCATCTGGGCCTGGTTCATCACCAACGGCGACATCTACCGCCACTTGTGGGTGACCCTGGCCGAGACCGTGCTGGCGTTTTTCATCGGCACCGTGTCGGGGCTGGGCTTCGGCCTGTGGCTGGGCCTGTCCAGCACGGCCAGCGCCATTCTCGACCCCTACATCAAGGCGGCCAATTCCATGCCGCGCGTCATCCTGGCGCCCATTTTCGGCATGTGGTTCGGCCTGGGCATCTGGTCCAAGGTGGCGCTGGCGGTCACGCTGGTGTTCTTCATCGTGTTCTTCAACGTCTACCAGGGCGTGCGCGAAGTCAGCCCCACCTTGCTCGACAACGCCCGCATGCTGGGCGCGGGCCGGCGCCAGCTGCTGCGCCACGTGTACTTGCCTTCGGCCACCAGCTGGGTGTTCTCCAGCCTGCATACCTCGGTGGGCCTGGCCTTCGTGGGGGCCGTGGTGGGCGAATACCTGGGCTCGGCCAGCGGCGTCGGCTACCTGATCCTGCAGGCCGAAGGCACCTTCGACGTCAACACCGTGTTCGCCGGCATCGTGGTGCTGACCGCGTTCGCGCTGCTGCTCGACTACATCGTGGGCCTGGGCGAGCAGCGCCTGATGAAATGGCAGCCCAAATCGGGCGAAACCGAAAAAATCTGAACCCGCGCGGCCCGGCCGGGGCCGCCCCTTTTCCGGAGTTAGCCGCATGGCGCGCCTGTCTTATGCTGACCTGAACCATCCCGATGCCAAGCCGCTGGTCGATCGCATCGTTGCCGAGCGCGGCAGCGTGCTGCACCTGTACCAGATGCTGCTGCACAGCCCCGCCGTGGCCGGCGGCTGGCTGAACTACCTGACGTCCATCCGCCAGCTCAGCACGCTGCCGGGCGACCTGCGCGAACTGGTCATCATGCGGGTGGCGGCGATCAACGGCGCGCCCTACGAAGCCGACCAGCACGCGCCCATCGCCCTGCGCGAAGGCATCACCCAGGCCCAGCTCGATGCGCTGGGCCAATGGAAGTCGTCGGACCAGTTCAGCGCCAGCGAACGTGCGGTACTGGCCTATACCGACGCCATGACGCGCCAGATCCAGGTGCCCCAGCCGGTGTTCGACGCCGCCCGCCAGGCCGTCGGCAGCGACAAGCTGATGGTCGAGCTCACCGCCACGGTGGCGGCCTACAACATGGTGTCGCGCTTCCTGGAAGCGCTGCAGGTGCACTCGCACGACGAGCGCTGAGCCTAGGCACAGGTGTCTGGCTCCGCGGGTGCCAGACACCGAAGTGTGGCAGGCTGTCTCGACAGCACGGTGTCAGGCACCCTGCGGGAGCCTGACACCTTGTATCCTGGCGCCCGCGCAGCTTGCCGCTATCGAGCCGGCGCCCCGCCCAGCAAGGCATCCAGCTTCACCGCATCCGCCGAAAACAGCCGGATGCCTTCGGCCAGTTTTTCCGTGGCCATGGCGTTGGCGTTCAGTTCGCTGCGAAACCACACTTCGTCGGCCGGGCGCCGCGCCGGCGTTTCGCCCGCATCGCCATCGCGCGCCAGGCGCGCCGGCACGTCGCCCGGCATGCCGTCGAGTTCGGCCAGCAGTTCGGGGCTGATGGTCAGCAGGTCGCAGCCCGCCAGCGCCAGGATCTGGCCTTTGTTGCGGAAGCTGGCGCCCATGATCTCGGTCGTGATGCCGTGCCGCTTGTAGTAGCGGTAGATCTCGGTCACCGACTGCACGCCCGGATCGTTGGCGCCGGCACGATCGGCCTCTACCCAGTCGGCGCCGGCCGCTTTCTTGTACCAGTCGTAGATGCGGCCCACGAAGGGCGAAATCAATTGCACGCCGGCATCGGCGCAGGCCACGGCCTGGGGCAGCGAGAACAGCAGAGTCAGGTTGCAGCGGATGCCGTCGGCCTGCAGCAGGCGGGCCGCCTGGATGCCTTCCCAGGTCGAGGCCGTCTTGATCAGCACCCGTTCGCGCGGAATGCCGGCTGCTTCGTACAGGGCGATCAGGCCGCGGCCGCGCTCGACCGTGGCGCGCGTGTCGAAAGACAGGCGCGCGTCGACTTCGGTGGATACCCGGCCCGGCACAATGTTCAGGATCTCGCGGCCGAACGCCACCAGCAGCCGGTCGGTCAGTTCGGCCAGGGGCGCGCCGCGGTGGTCGTGCACGACCTGGTCCAGCAACGGCCGGTAGGCGTCTTTCTGCACCGCTTTCAGGATCAGCGAGGGGTTGGTCGTGGCGTCGGTGGGGCGCAGCGCCCGCATGGCTTCGAAATCGCCGGTATCGGCGACGACGGTCGTGTGGCGGCGCAGGGCTTCAAGCTGGCTGGACATGGGGACAGATCAACTGGGGCGAAAGTTGGCGAAAAGGGTAGGGTATCACTACGCATGGGCCGCTTTTGACACGGAAATCTCCGCGCCCAGCCTTATACGGCGCGGTTCCCCGGGGAAAATGCCCTTCCAGGGTATAATTCCAAGGTTTGATCATCGATTCTGAAACCGGGGTTTACTGTGCTGCCGCAACTTTTTCCCGAGGGCGCCGATCGCTTCCCTCCTGCAATTCTGGCTTTGGCGGACGGTACCATTTTCCGGGGCGTGTCCATCGGCGCGCCAGGCCATACGGTCGCCGAGGTGGTGTTCAACACCGCCATGACCGGCTACCAGGAAATCCTCACCGATCCCAGCTATAACGGCCAGATCGTAACGCTTACCTATCCGCATATCGGCAATACCGGCGTCAATACCGAAGACGTCGAAACCGCGCGCGTGCTGGCCTCGGGCCTGGTGGTGCGCGACTGCCCCTCGCGTGTGTCGAACTTCCGCGCCACCCAGTCGCTGCCCGAATACCTGGCCGCGCAGGGCGTGGTGGCCATCGCCGACGTCGACACCCGCAAGCTCACCCGCATCCTGCGCGACGGCGGCGCCCAGGGCGCCTGCATCCTGGTGGGCGACGACGCCGAGCGCGCCGTCGAACTGGCGCGCGGCTACGCCGGCATGAACGGCCTCGACCTCGCCAAGGTGGTGTCCATCAAGGCCCCGCAAGACTGGTCCCAGGGCACCTGGCAGCTGGGCCAGGGCTTCGGCTCGCCCGAGCAGGGCCGCTTCCATGTGGTCGCCTACGACTTCGGCGTCAAGTACAACATCCTGCGCCTGATGGCCGACCGCGGCTGCCGCATCACGCTGGTGCCGGCCCAGACCTCGGCCGAAGACGTGCTCAAGCTCGATCCCGACGGCGTGTTCCTGGCCAACGGTCCGGGCGACCCCGAACCCTGCGACTACGCCATCGCCGCCACGCGGGTGTTCCTCGAGCGCAAGCTGCCCACGTTCGGCATCTGCCTGGGCCATCAGATCATGGGCCTGGCCGTCGGCGGCAAGACCGTCAAGATGAAAACCGGCCACCACGGCGCCAACCACCCCGTGCAAGACCTCGATTCCAAGCGCGTGTTCATCACCAGCCAGAACCACGGCTTCGGCGTCGACGCGGCCACGCTGCCGGCCAATGCGCGGGTCACGCACGTATCGTTGTTCGACGGCACGCTGCAGGGCTTCGAGCTCACCGACCGTCCCGCCTTCTGCTTCCAGGGCCATCCCGAAGCCAGCCCGGGCCCGCACGACATCATCGTGCTGTTCGACAAATTCATCAGCCTGATGGCCGGCCAGAAATAAATATCGCATCATGCCCAAGCGTACAGACCTAAAAAGCATCCTCATCATCGGCGCCGGCCCCATCATCATCGGGCAGGCCTGCGAGTTCGACTATTCCGGCGCGCAGGCGTGCAAGGCGCTCAAGGCCGAGGGTTACCGCACCATCCTGGTCAACAGCAACCCGGCCACCATCATGACCGACCCGGAAACGGCCGATGTCACCTACATCGAGCCCATTACCTGGCAGGCGGTCGAAAAAATCATCGAACGCGAAAAGCCCGACGCGCTGCTGCCCACCATGGGCGGGCAAACGGCGCTGAACTGCGCCCTCGATCTGGCCCACCAGGGCGTGCTGGCCAAGCACAACGTCGAGCTCATCGGCGCCAACGAGCACGCCATCGAAAAGGCCGAAGACCGCCAGAAGTTCAAGCAGGCTATGACCGACATCGGCCTCGAATCGGCCAAGTCGGGCGTCGCCCACAGCATGGACGAAGCCTGGGAAGTGCAGCGCCGCATCGCCGCCGAAACCGGCACCTCGGGCTTTCCGGCGGTCATCCGCCCCAGCTTCACCATGGGCGGCTCGGGCGGCGGCATCGCCTATAACGCCGAAGAATTCGAAACCATCTGCCGGCGCGGCCTGGAAGCCTCGCCCACCAGCGAGCTGCTCATCGAAGAATCGCTGCTGGGCTGGAAAGAATTCGAGATGGAAGTCGTGCGCGACAAGGCCGACAACTGCATCATCGTGTGCTCCATCGAAAACCTCGACCCCATGGGGGTGCACACCGGCGATTCCATCACTGTCGCGCCAGCCCAGACGCTGACCGACAAGGAATACCAGATCATGCGCAACGCCTCCATCGCGGTGCTGCGCGAGATCGGCGTCGACACCGGCGGTTCCAACGTGCAGTTCGCGGTCAACCCCGACAACGGCCGCATGATCGTCATCGAGATGAACCCGCGCGTGTCGCGTTCGTCGGCGCTGGCGTCCAAGGCCACCGGCTTTCCCATCGCCAAGGTCGCCGCGCGCCTGGCCGTGGGCTACACGCTCGACGAACTGCGCAATGAAATCACCGGCGGCGCCACGCCGGCCTCGTTCGAGCCGTCCATCGACTACGTGGTCACCAAGGTGCCGCGTTTCGCGTTCGAGAAATTCCCGCAGGCCGATGCCCGCCTCACCACGCAGATGAAGTCGGTGGGCGAAGTCATGGCCATCGGCCGCACCTTCAAGGAATCGTTCCAGAAGGCCCTGCGCGGCCTCGAAGTGGGCGTCGACGGCCTCAACCAGAAAACCACCGACCGCGAAAAACTGCAGGTCGAACTGGGCGAGCCCGGCCCCGAGCGCATCTGGTACGTGGGCGACGCCTTCGCGCAGGGCTTCAGCCTCGACGAAGTCCACAACATCACGCGCATCGACCCCTGGTTCCTGGCGCAAATCAAGGAAATCGTCGACATCGAGCTCGCGCTCGAACAGAAAACCCTGGCCGACCTCGACTACCCCACGCTGTGGCAGCTCAAGCGCATGGGGTTCTCCGACCGCCGCCTGGCGTTCCTGCTCGATTCGTCCGAATCCGAAGTCCGCAAGCTGCGCCACCAGCTCAACGTGCGCCCGGTGTACAAGCGCGTCGATACCTGCGCCGCCGAATTCGCCACCCGCACCGCGTACATGTACTCCACGTACGAAGACGAGTGCGAAGCCCAGCCCACCGACCGCAAGAAAATCGTCGTGCTGGGCGGCGGGCCCAACCGCATCGGCCAGGGCATCGAGTTCGACTACTGCTGCGTGCACGCGGCGCTGGCGCTGCGCGAAGACGGCTACGAGACCATCATGGTCAACTGCAATCCGGAAACCGTCTCCACCGACTACGACACCTCCGACCGCCTGTACTTCGAGCCGCTGACGCTCGAAGACGTGCTGGAAATCGTGCACAAAGAAAACCCGGTGGGCATGATCGTCCAGTACGGCGGCCAGACCCCGCTGAAGCTGGCGCGCGCGCTCGAAGCCAACGGCGTGCCCATCATCGGCACCAGCCCCGAATCCATCGACGTGGCCGAAGACCGCGAGCGCTTCCAGAAGCTGCTCAACAAGCTCGGCCTGCGCCAGCCGCCCAACCGCACCGCGCGCACCGAAGGCGAGGCCCTGGCGCACGCCACCGACATCGGCTACCCGCTGGTGGTGCGCCCCAGCTACGTGCTGGGCGGCCGCGCCATGGAAATCGTGCACGAACAGCAAGACCTCGAACGCTACATGCGCGAGGCCGTGAAGGTCAGCAACGATTCTCCCGTGCTGCTCGACCGCTTCCTGAACAACGCCACCGAGGTCGACGTCGACTGCCTGGCCGACGGCGAAACCGTGTTCATCGGCGGCGTCATGGAACACATCGAGCAGGCCGGCGTGCACTCGGGCGACTCGGCCTGCAGCCTGCCGCCGTACTCGCTGTCGGCCGAAGTCATCGCCGAGATCAAGCGCCAGACCACCATGATGGCGCGCGCCCTGAACGTCAACGGCCTGATGAACGTGCAGTTCGCTATCCAGGGCGGCGACGTCTACGTGCTGGAAGTCAACCCGCGCGCCTCGCGCACGGTGCCCTACGTGTCCAAGGCCACCGGCCTGCAGCTGGCCAAGATCGCCGCGCGCGCCATGGCCGGCCGCACCCTGGCCGCGCAGGGCGTCACCCGCGAAGTGGTGCCGCCGTATTTCTCGGTGAAAGAGGCCGTGTTCCCGTTCGTGAAGTTCCCGGGCGTGGACACCATCCTGGGCCCCGAAATGAAATCCACCGGCGAAGTCATGGGCGTGGGCAACAGCTTCGGCGAAGCCTTCGTCAAGTCGCAGCTGGCCGCCGGCGTGCGCCTGCCCGAAAACGGCACCGCCTTCATCAGCGTGAAAGACCAGGACAAGCCCCGCGCCGTCGAAGTGGCGCGCGGCCTGCACAACCTGGGCTTCAAGCTGGTGGCCACGCGCGGCACCGCCACGCAGATCGAGGCCTCGGGCATTCCGGTGCAGGTGGTCAACAAGGTCACCGAAGGCCGTCCGCACATCGTCGACATGGTCAAGAACGGCGAGATCTCGCTGGTGATCAACACCGTCGAAGAACGCCGCAACGCCATCGCCGACTCGCGCACCATCCGCACGCAGGCGCTGGCGGCCCGTGTCACCTTCTTTACCACCATCGCCGGCGCGCGCGCCGCGGTAGAAGGCATGCAATACCTGCGCCAGGGCCTGGGCCTGCAGGTGTATCCGCTGCAAGAACTGCACGCCAGCCTGGCTCAGCAGTAGGCCTCTCATGGCCAGGTGTCAGGCTCCCGAAGGGTGCCTGACACCGTAGAATTGAGACAGTCTTTGCCCACTTCGGTGTCTGACACCCGCGTTGCGGGAGTCAGACACCTGGCACAGACCCAGCCGCAACCCCCAGGCCCTATCATGCAAGCCATCACGGCCCATTCCGCGGGCCGGCACCATGAAACCGCCATGACCTCTGTTTTCATTACCGGCGCTTCCAGCGGCCTGGGCCGCGCCCTGGCCTGGCGCTATGCCCGCTCGGGGGCCCGGCTGGGGCTGGTGGCGCGCCGCGGCGAAGCCCTGCGCGCCCTGGCCGACGAGCTGCCCGGCGCGCATCACTGCTATGCGCTGGACGTGCGCGACCGCGCCGCGCTGCATGCCGCGGCCGGCGATTTCCTGGCGCACAGCCAGGGCAGGGTGGACGTGGTCATCGCCAGCGCCGGCATCAGCGCCGGCACCCTGACCGAGCACGCCGAAGACTTCGAGGTATTCAAGGCCATCGTCGATACCAACCTGCTGGCCACCGTGGCCACCTTCGAGCCGTTCATCGAACCCATGCGGCAGGCGCGCGCCGGCCGCCTGGTAGGCATCGCCAGCGTGGCCGGCATCCGCGGCCTGCCCGGCGCGGGCGCCTACAGCGCCTCGAAAGCCGCGGTGATCAGCTATTGCGAAAGCCTGCGCCTGGAACTGGCCGGCGCCGGCATCGGGGTGGTCACGATCGCTCCCGGCTACATCAAGACGGCGATGACGGCGGGCAACCCGTATTCGATGCCGTTCCTGATGGAAGCCGACGCCTTCGCGGCCAGGGCCCAGGCGGCGATCGAACGCGGGGTTTCGTATACCGTCATTCCGTGGCAGATGGGCATCGTGGCGCGGCTGATGCGCCTGCTGCCCAATGCGGTCTATGACCGGGCGGCCCGCAATGCGCCGCGCAAGCCGCGCCGCTGACCGCTACACCACATCGTTGCCGACGGCCGCGGCAATGTGCGCGACGTCGCCCCATTCCAGCACCTGCCAGCGCCGCGGCTCGACGCCGATCCGGTTGATGCTGGCGTTCAGCAGCATGGTCTGGCGCGGTAGCTCCAGGCCCACGCCCGAGGCATGCCGCCAGATGATGTCCAGCACGCCGCCGTGCGTCACGGCCAGCACCCGCTCGCCGGCGTGCCGCGCCGCCAGGTCTTCGATGGTGGCGACCACGCGCGCGTGGAACTGCCCCAGCGATTCCCCGCCTTGCAGCGGCCGGGCCGGATCACGGCTTTTCCAGGCGGCGGCCGCCTCGGGCGCCAGCTCGTCCACGCGATCCCAGGCCAGGCCTTCCAGCACGCCGAAGCCGCGTTCGCGGATGCCGGGCTCGACCCGCACGCGCAGCCCCAGCTGCTCGGAAACGGGCGCGGCCGTGTGGTGCGCGCGCTGCAGGTCGCTGCTGTACAGGGCGGCGAAGGGCCGGCCGGCGGCTTCTTCGGCCACGCGCGCCGCCAGCAGGGCGGCCTGGGCACGGCCGGTGTCGTTCAAGGGGGTGTCCTGCCATCCCTGCAGGCGGCGTTCGGTATTCCAGGCCGTTTCGCCATGCCGGATAAACCAGATTTCAGTCATGCGTGTTCCATCCCGTGTGCAGCCGAAAGCTTAACAGCGGCGCCGGCCCAGGGCAGCACCGTATTGCCGGCCGGACCGGCCGCCCCTACACTTGCGCCCGCGCTATTCCATAATTCCTGTCCTATTACCGGGGATCCCATGTCCGATTCTTATTTTCCACGCTGGAAGCTGGCCGACGAGACCGTGCCCGGCGCCATCATCGCGCCCGACGAACGCCTGTCGTGGCCGAAGAACGTCGCCATGGGCGCCCAGCACGTGGTCGCCATGTTCGGCTCGACGGTGCTGGCGCCCCTGATCATGGGCTTCGACCCCAACGTGGCGATCCTGATGTCGGGCGTCGGCACGCTGATCTTCTTCCTGTTCGTGGGCGGGCGCGTGCCCAGCTACCTGGGCTCCAGCTTCGCCTTCATCGGCGGGGTGGTCGCGGTTACCGGCTATGCCGGCGCGGGGCCCAATGCCAACATCGGCGTGGCGCTGGGGGCCATCATCGCCTGCGGCCTGGCCTATGCCCTGATCGGCGCGGTGGTGTGGTTCGCCAATGCGCGCGCCGGCGGCGGCGCCAACTGGATCGAGGCGCTGATGCCGCCGGTGGTCACCGGCGCGGTGGTGGCGGTCATCGGCCTGAACCTGGCGCCCATCGCTGCCAAGGGGGCCATGGGCGCCTCGGGCTTCGACGCCACCATGGCCATCGTCACCATCCTGTGCGTGGGCGGCATCGCCGTCTATACGCGCGGCACCGTCCAGCGCCTGCTGATCCTGGTGGGCCTGCTGCTGGCCTGCGTCATCTATGCCGTCTGCGCCAACGGCCTGGGGTTGGGCAAGCCCATCGACTTCTCCGGCGTCGCGGCCGCATCGTGGGTGGGCCTGCCGCAGTTCACGGCGCCGGTGTTCCAGACCCAGGCCATGGGGCTGATCGTGCCGGTGGCCATCATCCTGGTGGCCGAAAACCTGGGCCACATCAAGGCCGTCAGCGCCATGACCGGCCAGAACCTCGACCGCTACCTGGGCCGGGCGTTCGTGGGCGACGGCGTGGCCACCATGCTGTCGGGGGCCGTGGGCGGCACCGGCGTCACCACCTATGCCGAGAACATCGGCGTCATGGCCGTGACGCGCATCTACTCCACGCTGGTGTTCGTGCTGGCCGCCCTGATCGCCATCGTGCTGGGTTTTTCGCCCAAGTTCGGCGCCCTGATCCAGACCATTCCCGCCCCGGTGCTGGGCGGCATGTCGGTGGTGGTGTTCGGGCTGATCGCCGTGGCCGGCGCGCGCATCTGGGTAGTCAACCAGGTCGACTTCAGCAACAACCGCAACCTGATCGTCGCGGCCGTCACGCTGGTGCTGGGCGCGGGCGATTTCACCGTCAAGCTGGGCAGCTTCACCCTGGGCGGCATCGGCACCGCGACGTTCGGCGCCATCATCCTGTACGCGCTGCTGCAGCACAGCGGCCGGCGCGTGGTCTGAATGCCGTCAATATGCGTTTTACTGCAGCCAACTGCGACCAAATGACCGTTTCCTGAATGGCTTGCAATTCCGGCCGATTTTGACCACAATGGGGCCTTGCTTGCCCCGGTTCCGACCCGAGCCGGGGTTTTGTTTTGGTCGCAGCCTTGCCGTTGTCACGGGCCAGGGCCGATCAGAGCGGATGGTCGGGAACCACTGAAACATCGGGTCCGGCTTTGTTCCCGCCTGTTCGACCTTCCGCGCGTTCCATCGGCTTGCCCCGCCCCGGCGGCGCAGGCCACAAGCCTGACTGCGACCTTTCACCGAAACGCTCCATTCGGGGCGTTTTCTACTTTTTGTTTGGGAAACGACATGTCTGCCATTCCTTTGACCGCGCGCGGGGCGGAGCGCTTGCAAGCCGAACTCCAACGGCTGAAAACCATCGAGCGCCCCGCAGTGATCAACGCCATCGCCGAGGCCCGTGCCCAGGGCGATCTGTCGGAAAATGCCGAATACGATGCCGCCCGCGAACGCCAGGGCTTCATCGAAGGACGCATTGCCGAGCTCGAGGGCACGCTTTCCAACGCGCACATCATCGACCCCGCCGCGCTCGATGCCGAAGGCCGCGCCGTCTTCGGCGCCACGGTCGACATCGAAGACCTCGATTCGGGCGACCGCCTGTCGTACCAGATCGTGGGCGACGTCGAAGCCGATATCAAATCCAACCTGATCTCGGTATCCAGCCCCGTGGCTCGCGCCCTGATCGGCAAGTCCGAGGGCGATGTGGTCGAAGTCAAGGCGCCGTCGGGCGTGCGCGAGTACGAAGTGCTCGGCGTCCGTTACATCTGAACTGACGCCGCCGCCCCCCGGGAACACTGACGATGCCCAACCTGGCCCGTATCCTCGTCCGCCTGATCGCGGCGCTGTGGTGCGGTGCGCTCTGGAGCATCGGCGCGCTGGTCGCGCCCACCTTGTTTTCCTTGCTGGATGCCGCCGACGCGGCCAAGGTCGTCGCCCAATTGTTCCGGGTGCTCGCCATGGGCGGGCTGGGGGGCGCGGTATTTATGCTGATTCTCGACCGCCTGGCGCATGGCCAGGCGTTGCAAGCCCCCGGGCGCCGCACCGTCCTGCTGATGGCGGTGGGCACCGGCCTGGGGTATTTCGGGCTGAAAACGCTCATGGACTACGCCCGGGCGCTTGCCGCCGCCGGGCAGGCGGCGCCGGCCTGGGCCGACCCGGGCCTGCTGCACAACGTGTCCGGCGGAATTTACTTCTTGGTGGCCTTGGCGGCCCTGCGGCTGGTGGCCGCGGTGCGCTGAACGCCGCCGCGCGCGCCCGCGCGCAGGCTCAGCGCGCTGCCGGCGCGGCGCGGAATGCCATGCGGCGCCGCGGATGCGGTTTTCTTGGTAGTGGGACGCAGGGGGCGGCCGGCCTGATTCAGGCTGCCGCGGGCAGGCTTGGCGGGCTCGGCGGCCGTCTTGCGGGCGGGCGCCCGGCGCGGCTTGGCCAGGGTCTTGCCTTCGGCGGCCAGCTTCTTGGGCGTGTGCGGTTCAGACGGCTTGCGGCGGGCCGGGGCGCCGTCGGCGGGCGCGGCCACATTGCCGGGCAGCGGGCGGAACAGGATGAGCATCTTGCCCAGGTGGTGCACCGGCGCGCACGACAGGGCGTCGCAGATGGCGGCCAGCATGGCCTCGCGCTCGTCGCGGTCGCTGCCGCCGGCGCGCACCTTGATCAGCCCATGAGACGCCAGGGCGCGGTCGATTTCTTTCAAGACCGCGTCGGTCAGCCCGTTGTCGCCGATCAGGACGACCGGGCGCAGCGGGTGGGCGGCCGAGCGCAAATCGCTGCGCTCGCGTGAGGTGAGTTCTAATATAGGCATGCGTGGAATTGTACGGTAATGGCCAAAAAGAAATTCTCTAAAGACTGGATACACCAGCACATCAACGATCCCTATGTGAAGATGGCGCAACAAAAGGGCTACCGGGCCCGCGCCGCCTTCAAGCTGATCGAGATCCTCGACACCGAAAAGTTGATGCGCCGCGGCGATATCGTGGTCGACCTGGGCTCGGCCCCCGGCAGCTGGTCGCAGGTGGCGCGCGAGCGCCTGGCCGGCCCCGGCGGGGCGGTCGACGGCCGCATCATCGCCCTGGACCTGCTGCCCATGGAGCCCGTCGCGGGGGTGGAATTCATCCAGGGCGACTTCCGCGACGACGCGGTTTTGCAACAGTTGCAAGAAATGGTGGGTGGCCAGCCGGTAAGTCTTGTAATTTCGGACATGGCCCCCAACTTGTCGGGGGTCGGTGTCGCCGATTCGGCTCGCATCCAGCATGTCTGCGAGCTGGCCCTGGACTTCGCCTGCAACCATCTCAAGCCCGACGGGGCGCTGATCGTCAAGGCTTTCCACGGCAGCGGGTTCTCGCAGATCGTGCAAACCTTCAAGCAGCGCTTCAAGCGGGTGGTCGAACGCAAGCCGAAGGCCTCGCGGGACAAGTCCTCCGAGACCTTCCTGGTGGCGCGCGACCTGAAGTCCTGACCCGCCGCGGCACCCCGCCGCGGCCTGATCAACCCCACGCTGTCGAGGCCCCCCACCCAACCAGTCCGAATGTGTATCAGGCGCCCGCCGGGCGCTCAGACGGAATCTGCCCCGACAGGGTAGAATGAGCTATTGACATACTTGTGACTGTGCCATATACGCGGGGCGGTCGCCGGTCGGAATCGAAAGCAGGAGATCGACCTTGAACAATTCATTTTCTAAAGTCGCGGTCTGGATGGTGATCGCGCTGGTCCTGTTCACGGTATTCAAGCAGTTTGACGGGCGCGCCCAGACGCAAGACGGCGTCAGCTACACCCAGTTCATGGACGACGCCAAGGCAGGGCGCATCCGCAAGGTCGACGTGCAGGGCGACGTCCTGTACGTCACGCCCGACACCGGTCGCGCGTACACCCTGACCTCGCCGGGCGACCTCTGGATGGTGTCCGACCTGCTCAAATACGGTGTCGACGTCTCGGGCAAGGCCCGCGAAGAGCCGTCGCTGCTCATGAGCATCTTCGTGTCGTGGTTCCCCATGCTGCTGCTAATCGGCGTATGGGTGTTCTTCATGCGCCAGATGCAGGGCGGCGGGCGCGGGGGCGCATTCAGCTTCGGCAAGTCGCGCGCCCGCATGCTCGACGAAAACACCAACCAGATCACCTTCGCCGACGTGGCCGGCTGCGACGAAGCCAAGGAAGACGTCCAGGAACTGGTCGATTTCCTGCGCGACCCCAGCAAGTTCCAGAAGCTGGGCGGGCGCATTCCGCGCGGCGTGCTGATGGTGGGTTCGCCCGGCACCGGCAAGACGCTGCTGGCCAAGGCCATCGCCGGCGAGGCCAAGGTGCCGTTCTTCAGCATCTCGGGCTCCGACTTCGTCGAAATGTTCGTCGGCGTGGGCGCGGCCCGCGTGCGCGACATGTTCGAAAACGCCAAGAAGCATGCGCCCTGCATCATCTTCATCGATGAAATCGACGCGGTCGGCCGCCAGCGCGGCGCCGGCCTGGGCGGCGGCAACGATGAACGCGAACAGACCCTGAACCAGATGCTGGTCGAAATGGACGGCTTCGAGTCCGGCCAGGGCGTGATCGTCATCGCCGCCACCAACCGCCCCGACGTGCTCGATCCGGCCCTGCTGCGCCCGGGCCGCTTCGACCGCCAGGTCGTGGTGCCGCTGCCCGACATCCGCGGCCGCGAGCAGATCCTGCGCGTGCACATGCGCAAGGTGCCGCTGTCGCCCAACGTCGATGCCACGATCCTGGCGCGCGGCTGCCCCGGCTTCTCGGGCGCCGACCTGGCCAACCTGGTCAACGAGGCGGCGCTGTTCGCGGCGCGCCGCAACGGCCGCACCGTCGACATGTCCGACTTCGAAAAGGCCAAGGACAAGATCATCATGGGCGCCGAGCGCCGCTCGATCGTCATGCCCGAAGAAGAGCGCAAGAACACGGCTTACCACGAGTCCGGCCATGCCATCGTGGCCAAGATGCTGCCCAAGACCGACCCGGTGCACAAGGTCACCATCATCCCGCGCGGCCGCGCGCTGGGCGTGACCATGCAACTGCCCGAAAACGACCGCTACAGCATGGACAAAGACCGCCTGCTGAACACCATCGCGGTTTTGTTCGGCGGCCGCATCGCCGAAGAAATCTTCATGAACCAGATGACCACCGGCGCCTCGAACGACTTCGAACGCGCCACGGCCATCGCCCGCGACATCGTCACCCGCTACGGCATGACCAGCGAGCTGGGCCCCATGGTGTACGCCGAGAACGAAGGCGAGGTCTTCCTGGGCCGCAGCGTCACCAAGACCACGCACATGTCCGAAGCCACCATGCAGAAGGTCGACGCGGAAATCCGCCGCATCATCGACGAGCAATACGGCGTGGCGCGCAAGATTCTGGAAGACCACCGCGACATGGTCGAGACCATGACCCGCGCCTTGCTCGAATGGGAAACCATCGACGCCGACCAGATCAACGACATCACCTCGGGCCGTCCGCCGCGTCCGCCCAAGACCCCTGAAGGGCCGTCCGACAGCGCCGACACCCCGCCCACCGGGCTGGCCACGGGCGGCAGCACGCCGGCGGCGGTCTAGCGGCTCGCCTTCATGGCCAACACCTTCCTGTGCGGGCGCTTCGAGTTCGACCTTGAGCGCCCGCTCGTGATGGGTATCGTCAACATCACGCCCGATTCGTTTTCCGACGGCGGCCAGCACGCCGATGCCGATTCGGCCGTGCGCCACGCGCGGCAGCTCATCGACGAGGGCGCGCACATCCTGGACCTGGGCGCCGAGTCCACCCGGCCGGGCGCCGAGCCGGTGCCCGCCCAGGAAGAACTGGCGCGCCTGCTGCCCGTCATCGAGGCGCTGCGCGACTGCGGCGTGCCGCTGTCCATCGACACGTTCAAGCCCGATGTCATGCGGGCGGTGCTCGATGCCGGCGCCGACATGATCAACGACATCTACGGGTTTCGCCAGCCGGGCGCCATCGAGGCCGTGGCGCAGTCGCGCTGCGGGCTGTGCATCATGCACATGAAAGGCGAGCCCGGCACCATGCAGCAGTCGCCCGAATACGCCGACCTGCTGGGCGAGATCGGCGTGTTCCTGGGCGCCCGCGCCCAGCGCCTGCGCGCCGCCTGGGTCGACCCGCGCCGCATCGTGCTGGATCCGGGTTTCGGATTCGGCAAGACGGCCGAACACAACTACCAACTGCTGCGCAGGCTGTCCAGCCTGCGCGTATCCAGCTATCCCTTGCTGACCGGACTTTCCCGCAAGACCATGATCGGCGACGCCACCGGCAAGCCAGTGTCCGAGCGCCTGGCCGGCAGTATCGCCGGCGCGCTGGCCTGCGTGGCGCGCGGCGCCTCGATCGTGCGGGTGCACGACGTGGCCGCCACCATCGACGCCCTGAAAGTCTGGCAAGCAGCCGAACAAGGAGCCATACGAGCATGACGCAACGCAAGTATTTCGGAACCGACGGAGTCCGGGGCGAGGTGGGCGGCGAGGTCATCAACGCCGCCTTCGCACTGCGCCTGGGGTACGCCGCCGGCCGCGTACTGGCCCGCCAGCATGGCGGGCGGGGCGGCAGCCGCCCGCAGGTCGTCATAGGCAAAGACACGCGCATTTCGGGCTACATGCTCGAATCGGCCCTGGAAGCCGGCCTGTCCGCCGCGGGCATCGACGTGCTGCTGGCCGGCCCGGTGCCCACCCCGGCGGTGGCCTACCTGACGCGGGCGCTGCGCCTGGTGGCGGGCATCGTCATCAGCGCTTCGCACAACCCCTACCAGGACAACGGCATCAAGTTCTTCTCGGCCCAGGGCATGAAGCTGCCCGACGAGGTCGAAGCCGAGATCGAGGCCGCCCTGCACGAGCCCCTGGGCTGCGTGGGCTCCGAAGCCCTGGGCCGCGCGCGCCGCATGCAGGATTCCCAGGGCCGCTACATCGAATTCTGCAAAAGCACGTTTCCCAACGACCTGGACCTGAACGGCGTCAAGATCGTGGTCGATGCCGCCCATGGCGCGGCCTACAACGTGGCGCCGCATGTATTCCGCGAACTGGGCGCCGAGGTTCACGCCATCGGCGTGTCGCCCGACGGCTTCAATATCAACGAAGGCGTGGGCGCGCTGCATCCCGAATCGCTGGCGCAAGCCGTGCGCGAGCGCGGCGCACACCTGGGCATCGCCCTGGACGGCGACGCCGACCGCCTGCAGATGGTGGACGGCGACGGCCGCATCTACAACGGCGACGAACTGCTGTATGCCATTGTGCGCGAGCGCATGAGCCACGGCCCGGTGGCCGGCGTGGTCGGCACGCTGATGACCAACTACGGCTTCGAGCTGCAGATGCAGCGCTTGGGCGTGGGCTTCGAGCGCGCCAAGGTGGGCGACCGCTACGTCATGGAACAGATGCAGGCGCGCGGCTGGCTGTACGGCGGCGAAAGCTCGGGGCACCTGATCTGCCTCGATTGCCATACCACCGGCGACGGCATCATCGCCGCCCTACAGGTGCTGACGGCGCTGCGGCGCAGCAATACGCCGCTGGCCGAGTGGCTGGGCGATTTGCGCATGTACCCCCAGAAAATGATCAATGTGCCGCTGGCGCCCGGCACCGACTGGAAGTCCCACGCGGGCCTGGCCGCCGCCACGCGCGCGGTCGAGGCCGAACTGGCCGGCCGGGGGAGGGTGCTGATCCGCGCTTCGGGCACCGAGCCCAAGCTGCGCCTGATGGTCGAAGCCGAAGAGCCCAGCCTGGCCGCGTCCTGCGCCGAGAAACTGGCGGCCAGCCTGGCCTGAACCACACGCTTTAGCTGAAAGGGCCGGGCCTGCCAATGGCCCGGCCCTTTTTATTGCCAGGCGCGTATACGTCTGGATTTGTTTTGAATTAATCAGAAGTAAATTGAAGCGTTTGGGTTGGGCGTAAACTTCATAGTCATGTCACATTTCCGTCAGAACTCTGACACATCCGGTCTCCACACTGTCGCCATATTCTAGGAGTCCCGCGCAATGCTTGAATTAGCACGCATCGATTCTCGGCGTAATGCCGCCGAGCCCTGGACCGGCTCCGCGGCGCGGATCCTGGTGGTGGGGCTGGCGCGCACGCCCGACGAGGTCGAGCAGATCCAGCGGCTGCGTTACGACGTTTTTACCGAAGACATGGGGGTGGTTTTCCCCGATGCGCAAGACGGCATCGAGCAAGACCGCTACGACCCCTGGTGCGAGCACCTGATGGTACGCGAGCTCGACACCGGCCGCGTGGTCGGCACGTATCGCATCATGACCCCTGAAAAGGCGCGCGAGGCCGGCGGCTATTATTCCGAGTCCGAATTCGACCTGTCCGGCCTGGACGCGCTGCGCAACCAGATGGTCGAAGTAGGCCGTTCGTGCACCCACGCCGATCACCGCAGCGGCGCGGCCATCATGCTGCTGTGGTCCGGCCTGGCCGAATTCATGCGCCGCGGCGGCTACCGCTACATGCTGGGCTGCGCCAGCGTCAGCCTGCGTGACGACGGCGTTACCGCGGCCGAGGTCTGGCGCAATGTCGCCAGCCACCTGCAAGACCCCGACCTGCCGCGCATCGAGCCGCTGCACCGCTATCCGGTCGAGCGCCTGAACAGCGTGCTGCCGGCGCGCGTGCCGCCGCTGATCAAGGGCTACCTGAAGCTGGGTGCGCGCATTTGCGGCGAACCCGCCTGGGATCCGGATTTCAACGCGGCCGATTTTCCGGTGCTGCTGGACATGGCGCGCATGGATGACCGCTACCGGCGCCATTTCGGGCTGGATGCCGCGGCGCCCGAGGTGGCCTGATCATGCGCAGGCTGCTGCGGCGCTTGCGCATCCGGCTGATCCGCCGGGCCACCCGTCCGCTGCGGCTAGAACTCAAGCAGCTCGAACGAGAAACCGACTTTTCGCCATTCTGATTCTTCGGCGCGCAGCGTGAAATCGCTGAGCGGGTGCTTGGCCAGCCAGGCCCGGTTGACCCGCACCACGATCGAATCGCCGCGCACCGACACCGTCAGCGGCATTTGCGCGATATCGGCGCGGCGGCGCAGCAGCAGCACCGCCAGCCGCAGGCACAGAATGGCCACCCACTGGCTGCGGTCGCGCACCAGCGATTCCAGCTTGGCCAGCTTGCCCTGGTGCCCCAGCGCCAGCAGGGCCAGCAGTTGCTGGTCGGCGCGCGAGAACCCCGGCATGTCGGCATTGCCCAGCACGTAGGCGGTGTGCTTGTGGTATGCGTTGTGGGCGATGGACAGGCCCACTTCGTGCAGGTCGGCCGCCCAGCCCAGCGCATTGCGCAGCTCGGTGCGGCCGTTGTCGGCCGGATAGATCGAATCGAAGAACGACAGCGCCGCCTGGCGGACCCGCTGGGCCTGGTTGGCGTCGATGTGATAGCGCTTCATGAACTGCTGCACCGATTCATCGCGCTTGTCGTGCGCCGCGTCGCGGCCCAGCAGGTCGTACAGCACCCCCAGCCGCAGCGCGCCGTCGCCGGTATGCATGACTTCGATGCCCAGCTCGTCGAACAGGGCGCTCATGATGGCCAGCCCGCCGGGCAGCACGTCGGCGCGTTCGAGCTTGATGCCGGGCAGTTCCTGCGGAATGACGCGGCCCGAGCGGATGATGCGGTCTTTCAGCCGGTTCAGGCCCGCCCGCGTGATGCCCCGGTCGGAAAACCCGCATTCGGTCAGGATGGCGTACAGCGCCTTGGCGGTGCCCGACGAGCCATAGGCTTCTTTCCAGCCGGTCTTGCGGTACTGCTTGGCGATGATCTCGATTTCGCGCCGCGCCGCCAGTTCGGCCTGCTTCATCTGGTGGGCGTCTACCGCGCCGTCGGGAAAGAATTGCCGGCTGTAGCTGACACAGCCCATGTACAGCGACGACATCAGGCCCGGTTCGAAGCCCTTGCCGATGATGACTTCGGTAGAGCCGCCGCCGATGTCGATCACCAGGCGCCGGTTGGGCGAGGACGGCAGTGTATGGACTACCCCGGAAAAAATAAGCCGGGCCTCTTCGCGCCCGGCTATCACTTCAATGGGGAAGCCCAGCGCTTCCTGGGCGCGGGGCAGGAATTCGGGCGTGTTGCGGGCCACCCGGAAGGTGTTGGTGGCCACCGCGCGAACCCGGCTGGGGTGGAAGCTGTGCAGCCGTTCGCCGAAGCGTTCCAGTACTGCCACGGCGCGCTCGACCGCCGCTTCGCCCAGCCGCTTGTCCTGGTCCAGGCCCGCCGCCAGCCGCACTGTTTCTTTCAGGCGGTCGATCTGGTAGATGGCCTGCGCGCCGTCTTCTTGCTGGACGACCCGCCCGATCGAGAGGCGAAAGCTGTTGGAGCCGAGGTCTACGGCGGCCAGAAGATGATCCATGCGGTATGTCGGTAAGACTGTGAGTGGGCCGATTATAGATAACCGATATGACAGCCCGGCCGGGCCGCCGCGCGCCCCGGTTTTGGCGTACCCTAGCGGGTTAGCTGCAATGTCATGGAATCGTCATTTAACTGCAGTAAAACCAGGGCTTTGTCCTCCTCCATGGGATCCAGTATGTCGACTCGTCCGTCCGTTGAGCCTCCGTTCCTGAACCGCGAGCTGTCACTGCTGAAATTCAACGAACGGGTCCTGGCGATGGCGGAAAATCCCCGGGTGCCGCTGCTCGAACGCCTGCGCTATGTGTGCATTGTCAGTTCGAACCTGGACGAGTTCTTCGAAATCCGTATTTCCAGCCTGAAAGAACAGCAGCGGCAGAACCCCGCGCTGGTGGGGCCCGATGGCCGCACGCCGGCCGAGGCCTTCGCGCGCGTCCAGGAAAAAGTGCACGCACTGGTCGACCGCCAGTACAGCCTGCTGAACGACGACATCCTGCCGCGCCTGGACGCCGAGGGCATTGCGCTGCACCATGCCTCTGAATGGAACGCCGAGCAGCAGCAGTGGGCGCGCAACGTGTTCAACCGCGACGTCATGCCGCTGCTGACGCCCATCGGGCTCGACCCGGCCCACCCGTTTCCCCGCGTCTACAACAAAAGCCTGAACTTCATCGTGGCGCTGTCGGGCGCCGACGCCTTCGGCCGCCAGGCCTCGATCGCCGTGGTGCAGGCCCCGCGGGCGCTGCCGAGGCTGATCAAGATGCCGCCCGAGATTTCGGGCCAGCCCGACGGCTATGTCCTGCTCACCTCGCTGCTGCGAGCCTTCGTGGGCGAGCTGTTCCCGGGGCTGGAAATGCTGGGCTGCTACCAGTGGCGGGTAACGCGCAACAGCGACCTGTTCGTCGACGAAGAAGAAGTCACCAACCTGCGCCACGCCCTGCAGGGCGAGCTGTCGCAGCGCAACTTCGGGGCGGCCGTGCGCCTGGAAATCGACCGCCTTACCCCTCCCGACCTGGAAGCCTACCTGCAGCGCGAGTTCTCGCTTACCGCGGAAGACACCTACCGCGTCAACGGCCCGGTGAACCTGTCGCGCCTGATGCAGCTGTGCAATGCCGGCACGCGCCCCGACCTGGTCTTCCCGCCGCACCACGGCACGGTGCCGCCGCCGTTCGAGCGCGTGGCCGACAAGCCGGCCGAGCTGTTCGCGGCCGTGGCCGAGGCCGACCGGCTGCTGCACCATCCGTACCAGTCATTCCAGCCCGTTATCGATTTCCTGACGGCTGCCGCGCTGGATCCCGACGTCATGGCCATCAAGCAGACCATCTACCGCACCGGCGAAGACTCCGAGCTGATGCAGATCCTGCTGGCCGCGGCGCGCGCCGGCAAGGAAGTGACGGTGGTGGTCGAGCTGATGGCCCGCTTCGACGAGCAGACCAACATCAATTGGGCGGCCCGCCTGGAAGAGGTGGGGGCGCACGTGGTGTACGGCGTCGTGGCCCACAAGACGCACGCCAAGATGGCCCTGGTGCTGCGCCGCGAAAAGGGCCGGCTGCGCCGCTACGCCCACCTGGGCACCGGCAACTACCATCCCCGCACCGCGCGGCTGTACACCGATTTCGGCCTGCTGACGGCCGATCCGCGCCTGTGCGAGGACATGGACAAGGTCTTTACCCAGCTTACCGGCCTGGGAGCCCGGCGCAGCCTGAAGGCGCTGCTGCAGTCGCCTTTCACCCTGCACGAGACCATGATGGCCCTGATCCGGGCCGAAATCCGGGCCGCAAAGGCCGGCCGCAAGGCCCGCATCATGGCCAAGATGAACTCGCTGCTCGAAGAGCAGATCATCGCCGAGCTGTACAAGGCCAGCCAGGCGGGGGTGAAAATCGACCTGGTGGTGCGCGGGGTATGCGCCCTGCGGGCCGGGGTGCCCGGATTGTCAGACAATATCCGGGTGCGTTCCATCGTGGGGCGCTTCCTCGAGCACTCGCGGGTGTTCTATTTCCATGCCGACGGCGAGGAAACCGTGTACCTGTCATCCGCCGACTGGATGGACCGCAATTTCTTCCGCCGGGTCGAGGTGGCTTTCCCGGTGGCCGACAAGGCGCTCAAGAAGCGGGTCATCGACGAGGCCTTCACCTATGCCCTGCGCGACAACCAGCTGGCCTGGCAGCAGCAGTCCGACGGCACCTATGCCCGGGTGCGCAGCCGCCGCGCGCCCTTCAATCTGCACGATTTCCTGATGGAGCGCCTGGGATAGGGGGCGGCGCCCCAGGGGGCTGCCCCCCGGGGCGGGCGCGGCGCATGTCGCGTATGTGACTGTCACGGTCTTGTCATGTTGCGCTTCTAACATTCGTTGCGTCGGCGATCAGACGGGCGCAGTCAGCCCGCCGCGACTTCCTCAACGAGCACAGAAGGAACCCGAATGTTCAACCGTGTCTTCAAGCAAATTACCATCGGCGTCGCCCTGAGCGGCGCTGCCTTCGCCGTGCAGGCCGCCAATATCACCGGCGCCGGCGCTTCATTCCCGTACCCCGTCTACGCCAAGTGGGCTTCCGACTACAAGGCCGCCACTAACAACGCCGTGAACTACCAGTCGATCGGCTCGGGCGGCGGCCAGCAGCAGATCAAGGCCAAGACGGTCGATTTCGGCGCCTCGGACGACCCCCTCAAGGCTGCCGACCTGGAAAAGAACGGCCTGCTGCAGTTTCCGGCCGTGATCGGCGGCACCGTGCCGGTGGTCAACATCGAAGGCATCAAGCCGGGCCAGCTGAAGCTGTCGGGCCCCGTGCTGGCCGACATCTTCCTGGGCAAGGTCAAGAAGTGGGACGACGCCGCCATCAAGGCGCTGAACCCCGACGCCAAGCTGCCCGCGGCCGACATCATCGTGGTGCACCGTTCCGACGGTTCGGGCACGACCTTCGGCTGGACCAACTACCTGTCGAAAGTCTCGCCCGAATGGAAAGAAAAAGTGGGCGAAGGCAAAGCCGTGAAGTGGCCCACCGGCCAGGGCGGCAAGGGTAACGAAGGCGTCGCCGCCTACGTCGGCCAGCTGAAGAACTCGATCGGCTACGTCGAATACGCCTACGCCAAGCAGAACAAGCTGGCCTGGACCCAGCTGCAGAACAAGGATGGCAAGTTCGTGCAGCCCGAGCAGTCGGCCTTCGCCGCCGCAGCCGCCAACGCCGACTGGAAGAGCGCGCCCGGCATGGGCGTGGTGCTGACCAACGAGCCGGGCGCCGAATCGTGGCCCGTCACCGCCGCCACCTTCATCCTGGTGCACAAGGTGCAGGACAAGCCCGAGCAAGGCCGCGCCGTGCTGGAATTCTTCGACTGGGCCTTCAAAAATGGCAACAAGTCGGCCGAAGCGCTGGACTACGTGCCGCTGCCCGATTCGGTCACGGCTGAAATCCGCGCCGCCTGGGGCGAAATCAAGAGCGCCGACGGCAAGCCGGTCTGGAAGTAAACGCAGTCTGCAGTTCATGGCGCACGGGCCTGCGGGCCCGTGTGCCAGGTCGCGCCGCCCGGCGCGCCTGTTCCGAAGCGTCCTCCAAGGAAAGCCCATCCATGAGCGCGGTAATGGATAATACGGTGTTGCTACCGTCCCGCGAGACGGATTCCGTCACCACCGGCACGCCCTCGCCTATGAAGCAAAGCAAAAACGCGCTAATGGATGCGCTGTTCAAGAACCTGACCCGGCTGTTCGCCTTCCTGGTGTTCATCCTGCTGGCGGCCATCATGGCGTCGCTGATCTACGGCAGCCGCGAAACCCTGGCGGAATACGGCCTGTCGTTTCTCTGGACCAACGACTGGGATCCGGTCAAGCAGCACTTCGGCGCCGTGGTGCCCATCGTGGGCACGCTGCTCACCTCGGCCATCGCGCTGATCATCGCCGTGCCGGTGTCGTTCGGCATCGCCATCTTCCTGACCGAACTGTCGCCCGCCTGGCTGCGCCGCCCGCTGGGCACCGCCGTTGAAATGCTGGCCGCCATCCCGTCCATCATCTACGGCATGTGGGGCCTGTTCGTGTTCGTGCCGATCTTCCAGGAATACGTGCAGCCCGGGCTGATCGCCACGCTGGGCAGCCTGCCGCTGATCGGCGGCATTTTCGCCGGCCCGCCCTTCGGCATCGGCATCTTCACGGCGGGCCTGATCCTGTCCATCATGATCATCCCGTTCATCGCCGCCGTCATGCGCGACGTCTTCGAACTGGTTCCGCCCATGCTGAAAGAATCGGCGTACGGGCTGGGCAGCACGACCTGGGAAGTCATGTGGCGCGTGGTGCTGCCTTTCACCAAGTCGGGCGTCATCGGCGGCATCATGCTGGGCCTGGGCCGCGCCCTGGGCGAGACCATGGCGGTCACCTTCGTCATCGGCAACGCCTTCCGCTGGCCCGATTCGCTGTTCTCGCCGGGCAACTCCATTGCTTCCGCGCTGGCCAACGAATTCAACGAAGCGGGCGGCATGCAGAAGTCCGCGCTGCTCGAACTGGGCCTGATCCTGTTCCTGATCACCACGGTGGTGCTGGCATGCTCGAAGGTGCTGCTGCTGCGCCTGTCGGCGGCCGAAGGCAAGAAAACCTGAGCGAGCACCGGGAAAAACACATGGCTGAATCCGTACT
This sequence comes from Bordetella petrii, assembly GCF_017356245.1. NCBI lineage: Bacteria > Pseudomonadati > Pseudomonadota > Betaproteobacteria > Burkholderiales > Alcaligenaceae > Bordetella > Bordetella petrii. The sequence goes on along the minus strand of NZ_JAFMZZ010000004.1, from coordinate 574,926 downwards.
CAACATGAAGAACGGCATCTATCGCCGGCGCCACCTGGTCAACAAGGTGATGCTGACGATTTCGCTGGCAACCCTGATGTTCGGGCTGTTCTGGCTGTTCTGGATCATTCTGACGCTGGTGTTCAAGGGCGCGCCGGCGCTGTCGCTGACGCTGTTTACCGAAATCACGCCGCCGCCGGGCCAGCAGGGCGGGCTGATCAACGCCATCACCGGCAGCCTGCTGATGGCCGGCGTGGGCACCCTGGTGGGCACGCCGGTGGGCATCCTGGCCGGCACCTACCTGGCCGAATACGGCCAGCGCGGCTGGCTGGCTCCGGCCACGCGCTTCCTGAACGACGTGCTGCTGTCGGCTCCGTCGATCATCATCGGCCTGTTCATCTATGCCGTGTACGTGGCCCAGGTGGGGCACTATTCGGGCTGGGCCGGTTCGCTGGCGCTGGCCATCCTGGTGATCCCGGTGGTGGTGCGCACCACCGACAACATGCTGCTGCTGGTGCCCAACAGCCTGCGCGAAGCCACCGCCGCGCTGGGCTGCCCCAAGTGGCGCATGATCACCCTGGTGTGCTATCGCGCCGCCAAGTCCGGCATCATCACCGGCATCCTGCTGGCCATCGCCCGCATCTCGGGCGAAACCGCGCCGCTGCTGTTCACGGCGCTGTCGAACCAGTTCATGTCGATGAACATGAACCAGCCCATGGCCAACCTGCCGGTGGTCATCTACCAATACGCGGCCAGTCCGTTCCAGGACTGGAACAACCTGGCCTGGGCCGGCGCCACCCTGATCACCCTGCTGGTGCTGGGCATCAACATCCTGGCCCGCAACCTGTTCCGCAAATCGTGATTGCACGCCGGCGCCCGCGCGCGCCGGCCTCGGGAAGATAAATGGAAAACACCGCTGCTACCGCCGCCCCCGCCGCCAAAGCCAAGATCGAAGTTAAGGACCTGAACTTCTACTACGGCAAGTTCCATGCCATCCGCAACGTGAACATGTCGATCCGCGAAAACAAGGTCACCGCGTTCATCGGCCCGTCGGGCTGCGGAAAATCCACGCTGCTGCGCACCTTCAACCGCATGTTCGAGCTGTACCCGGGCCAGCGCGCCGAGGGCGAAATCATGCTCGACGGCGAAAACCTGCTGACCTCCAAGACCGATATTTCGCTGATCCGCGCCAAGATCGGCATGGTGTTTCAGAAGCCCACGCCGTTTCCCATGAGCATCTACGACAACATCGCGTTCGGCGTGCGCCTGTTCGAGCGCCTGTCCAAGGGCGAAATGGACGAGCGCGTGGAATGGGCGCTGTCCAAGGCCGCGCTGTGGGGCGAAGTGAAAGACAAGCTGCATCAAAGCGGCAACAGCCTGTCGGGCGGGCAGCAGCAGCGCCTGTGCATTGCGCGCGGAGTGGCCATCAAGCCCGAAGTGCTGCTGCTGGACGAACCTTGCTCGGCGCTCGACCCGATTTCCACCGCCAAGATCGAAGAGCTGATCGCCGAACTGAAGAACGACTACACCGTGGTCATCGTGACGCACAACATGCAGCAGGCGGCGCGCTGCTCCGACTACACCGCCTACATGTACCTGGGCGAACTGATGGAATTCGGCGAAACCGACCAGATCTTCGTCAAGCCGGCCCGCAAAGAAACCGAAGACTACATCACCGGCCGCTTCGGCTGATCCGGCCGGATCGGCAGGTGTCAGGCTCCCGAAGGGTGCCTGACACCGTATAGCCGAGACAGTCTCCGCCCGCTTCGGTGTCTGGCGCCTGCGGAGCCAGACACCTGTCAGCCCGCCAGACACTGCCATGCCGCGCCTGCATCAGGGCAGGGCGGAGATGCGCGCCGCTTCGCGCGCCGACACCGGCAGCATCGCGCCATGCCCCAGGCCCGGAAAGCTGCGGTAGTGCACCGCCAGCCCTTCTTTGCCGCCCAGTTCGGCCGCCAGTGCCCGCGCGCCGGCGCCAGCGCTGGAAGCCGCGGGCCCCGGCCTGTCGCGTTCCCGGCGCGACCGTTCCGCTTCTCCCACCCACAGGTACAGCTGCCGCGGCGCCGCCGCGCAGCAGGCGGCCGTGTCCAGCGTACGCAGGCGTTCGGCCATGTAGGGCGCGCGCCACCACAGCGACGGGCTGGCCGCCACGTAGCGCTGGAACGCCTGGGGGCGGACGCGCAGGGCGTGCAGCACGAACAGGCCGCCGTAGGAGTGCCCGTACAGCGTCTGGCTCGCCGCGTCGATGGGCGCGGCCGCGCGCACCAGCGGCTTGACGCGCTGCTCGATCAGATCCAGCCAGGCATCGGCGCCGCCATTGCGGCGGCCGGACTGGCGCGGGTCCGCCCCGCCTGAACGGCCGGCGTGGGGCGGCCGCGGCGTGTAGTCCCAGGCGCGCGCGTCCACATCCAGGCGGGCATCGATGTCGTAGCCGATGCCCACCAGCACCGCCGCGGCAGGCCTGCCGGCATCGGCCAGGGCCTGCAGGGTGGCGTTGCCGTCCAGCAGGTACAGCACCGGCCACCCGCGGGCAGGGGCCGGCCCGGCCGGCACGATCACATCCACGCGCACATCGCGCAGGCCGTCGCCGCGCGGCAGCACCGCCTGCCGGGCCAGGCCCAGCAGGCCGAGCCGGGCGCGCGCCTGGGCCGGCGTCATCCCGTCGTCCAGCACCGGCTGTCCATGGGCGTTCGGCGCGGCGGCCAGCAGGGCGCCGCACAGCGCCGCCAGCGCGGGCAGGCTCAGGCGCGCCATCAGTACGTCACCGTCATGGTGGCGTAGTAGGCGCGCCCCGGCTCGTTGTAGGTCGCGGCGCCGGCGGCGCTGGAATTGCCTTCGCGGTACAGCTGCTTGTCGAACAGGTTGCTGACGCCGACGCGGAAACGCAGCCGCCTGCTGGGCTCGTAGCCCACGCTCAGGCCCACCAGCGCATAGGGGCTGAGCGTCTGCAGGCCTTCGTCCTGCAGGTCTTCGCCGGTGCGCGGGTTGGTCGACGGGCCTTTCTGCTTGCCGTAGTACGTGACATTGGCCTGGAACGACCACTGCGGCGTGTAGAACCAGTCCAGCGTGCTGTTGATGGTGTATTCGGGAATCACGCTCAGCGGTTCGCCGGTGCTCTTGTCCTTGGACTGGATCATGTAGGTGAAGTTGGTGTTCCAGTCCAGCGCCGGGGTCAGCGGAATGAACAAGTTGCCTTCCAGGCCCTCGACCACCGCCTTGCCGCTGTTGGTCCATTGCAGCACGCGCGCGCCGTTGGGCAGGCGGTAGGCGTAGTCATTGCTGGCCACGATCTTGTTCTTGTAGTCGTTGCGGAAGTACGCCGCGCTGGTGCGCCACGTGCCCGGGTCGTACTCGAAGCCGATTTCCTTGTTCACGCTGGTCTCGGGCGACAGGTCCTGGTTGCCCACCAGGTAGCAGCCGCCCGAGTTGGTCTGCGATTGCAGGCAGCCATTGCCGCGGCTGTACAGCAGGTAGTTGGGGTTCGACTGGTACAGGTTGGGCGCCTTGTAGGCGCGCGCGATGCCGCCCTTCAGGCGCAGGCTGTCGGTGGCCGCGTACGAGGCGTTCAGGCTGGGGCTCCAGTTATTGCCGAATTCGCTGTTGTGGTCAAAGCGCAAGCCCGGCGTCAACGTCGTGCGCAGGCCGGCCTCGATGTTGTCTTCGACGAACAGCGCATAGCTGTCCTGGCTGGTCTTGGTGGGGCGTTCGCTGCCCGCCGTGCCGCCGATGCCGCCGCCGGTGCCCGAGTGTTCCTGGCGCATGGCCGACGGGTCGTCCAGCGACTCGTGCAGGGCTTCCACGCCCACGGTGGCCACCTGCTGCCAGCCCAGTTTGAACGGCACGTTGACCTCGCCGGCCGCGCGCAGGTTGCGCAGGCGCGCGGTGTCGCGGCCGATGTCCTGCGGCGCGCCTTCGGGGCCGCCCGCCAGGCCTTCCTGCTGGCGCGAGTTGCGGGTGTAGTCGTACGACAGCGTGGCGCGCGACGTGCCCCAGGCATAGTTGCCGCGGTGCGTCAGGCCCACGTTCTGGCGGTACATCGCGTTGGTTTCCTTGCCGTACAGGCTGTCCGAGAAGTCGCTGTTGTTGTTGTTCATGGTGTCGCCGGCAAACAGGTTGCCCTGGCGGCTGTAGCCCATTTCCAGTTCCACCGTGTTGCGGGTGTCGGGACGCCAGGCGAACAGCGCGTTCAGGTCCTGGTTGATCACCCCTTCGCGGCCCGCGGTATCCGGGTTGCCGTTGTCCGAGGTCTCGGCGTGGCCGGCGTTGATGTCGCGCGCGTCGGGGTTGGTCTTGTTGTAGTTGCCGTAAACCCGCATGCTGAGGGTGTCGGTAATGGGCGTGGACAGGCGCACGTTGACGCGGTTGGTATTGCCTTCCTTGCTGTCTTCCGGCTGGTTCAGGTAGTACGTGGCCGATGCGCTGGGCTTGTCGGCGGGTTGCTTGGTAATGATGTTCACCACGCCGCCCATGGCGCCCGACCCATAGCGGGCCGCGGCGGGGCCGCGGATCACTTCGATGCGTTCCACTTCTTCGGCCGGCACCCAGTTGCTGTCGCCGCGCGTGTCGCGGTCGCCGTTCCAGCCGTAGCGCACGGCGTTGCGGGAATCGACCGGCTTGCCGTCGATCAGGATCAGCGTGTTCTCGGGGCCCATGCCGCGGATGTCGATCTGGCGGCTGTTGCCGCGCGCGCCGCTGGCGCTGTTGCCGGTCAGGTTCACGCCGGGCTCGCGGCGGATGATGTCCGACAGGTCGTTGGTGGGCGGACGGCGCTGGATTTCCTCGGCGGTGATCACCGAAACTCCCAGCGATTCCTTGATTTCCTCTTCGGCCGTGCCCAGCACCTGCACGGTGGCCATTTCCTGCACCACATCCGCATCGCGGGGCAGGGGCGCGTTCTGGGCCAGGGCCGCGCCCGACAATGCAAAACCGACAACGGCGCCGACATACGGTCGCGGGGAAGGGGGCGTGTACATGCGGTGTTCTCCGGGTGCGCAATAAGCGGCGCGTCCCGGTTGCCCGGTGACGCGCCTGTTATGGTTTAATTGGGAATGATTTCCAATATCATTCACGCTTCAACATTATGTCAGCCATGTTTCCGCCCGGGCTTTGCCCACCCACCAGAAAGCTTTGCCTGATCCTCATTTCCCCATGAGTTCCGCATCGCTCAATACCGGCGCGCCGTTCCGCCGTGATCCCGGCTTGGTGGACGAGCCGGCGCTGCGCCGCCAGGCGCGCCATGGTACGGCGCAATATGCGGTGGCGGCGCCCGGCGCCAGCCAGCCGATGTTCGAAGGCCTGGTCGATACCGTGGCGCTGGCCGATGGCCTGATCCTGCATCGCGTCGATGCGCGCGACCTGCAGGGCGTGGCCGTGCACGCCACCCTGCGCCCGGGGCTGCGCATTGCCCTGACGGTGGGCGGCAAGGCGGACGTGAACTTCGGCGGGCGGCGCATCCTGCTGGGGCCGCGCGCCGACGGCGGCGCGCGCGGCGCCGTGGTGGCCGTGGCCCGGCCCACCGACTTCGTGCGCCAGTCGCGGCGCGGCGACCTGGAACGCACAGTCAGCCTGACGTTCGGCGATGAATGGCTGCAGCGCCGCTTCGGCGGCGAACTGCAGGCCTGCCTGGCTTTCTCGCGCCGGCATTTGTCGATATATGAATGGAATGCCTCGGCGCAGGCCGTGGCGCTGGCCGAGCAGATGCTGGCGCCGCCCGAGCTGGACAGCGCGCTATGGCGCATGTACCAGGAATCGCGTTCGCTGGACCTGGCGGTAGAGGCCTTTGCCTGCCTGCGCGGCGGGGCGCCGGCCCGGCCCGCGGCGTCGATGCGCCAGCGCGAGCGCGCCCGCATGGAGCAGGTGCGCGACCTGCTCGACAGCGGGCAGGCCGATACCCTGACTCTGGAACAGATCGCGCGCCATGCCTGCGTCAGCGCCAATACCCTGCAGCGCCACTTCCGCGCGGCGTGGGGCAAGACCGTATTCGCCTATCTGCGCGATGCGCGCCTGGCGCGGGCCAGGCTGGCGCTGGAACGCGATGCCGTCAGCGTGGCCCAGGCGGCCTGGATCGCCGGTTATTCCAGCCCCGCCAATTTCGCCACGGCATTCCGCCAGCAGTACGGCATGCCGCCGGGGCAGGTGGGGCGGCGCGCCTGAGGCGCCGCGCCGCTGTGTGAATCCTAGGCCTGCAAGGCCTGCCGCGCCGTGCTGGCCGCCAGCACGGCGTCGACGGTGGCGCCGGACTTGAAGCGCCGCGCCGAGTCTTCCACCCAGGCCCTGAACGCCTGCACCGCCGGCGAGTCGCGCTTGTATTCCGGGTACACCAGGCAATAGCGCTTGGCATGCTTCAGCGCGATATCGAACGGAATGACCAGGTCGCCGCGCATGAGTTCCTGCTCGACGTAGAAGCGCGGCACCAGCGCCACGCCCAGGCCGGCGCGGGCCGCCTCGATCACCATGGAATACAGCTCGAACCGCATGCCGGGCAGCGGGCGGTCGTTGGGCGCGTCCACCATGTCGAACCAGCGGCGCCAGACATCGGTGCGCGTGGCCTTGTGCAGCAGGGGCACGCGGGTCAGGTCGGCGGGCTCGCGCAGCGCGGCCAGGTCGTGGTGGCGCGGGCTGATCACCGGCACGACTTCTTCGTCGAACAATTCGATTTTCACCACGCCGGTCCAGGCCGGATGGTCGAAATGCAGGGCCGCGTCGAAGTTGGTGCCGCGAAACAGGAAGGGCTCGGGCCGCTCGCTGAAATTCATGGTGATGTACGGGTGCAGCGCCTGGAATTCATACAGGCGCGGCAGCAGCCAGCGGTTCGAGAACGTGGGAATGACCGCCAGTTCGAGTATGCCGCCGGCGCCGCGGTGCGCCATCAGTTCCTGGGTGTGCAGCTCGATTTCTTCCAGGTGCGGCGCGATGCGGTCGGCATAGTAGCGGCCCGCGTCATTGAGCACCACCTGCTTCTTCACGCGCGTGAACAGGCGCGCATCCAGGTAGTTTTCCAGGGCGGCGATCTGGCGGCTGACCGCGCTTTCGGACAGGCAGAGCTCTTCGGCCGCCCGGGCGAAGTTCTCGTGGCGCGCGGCCGCTTCGAAGACCGCCAGCGCGACCGTGCTGGGTATTTTCCGCTTCATGCGTGCCCCCCGGACAGGTTGATTTGATGACAAAACCGCATCAACTCCTGATTATTAATCAGTTCCGGCCCCGGCAGGGTGCTGCCCATAATGGCGCATCGCATTCAGGCAGGCACATCAGACAAGGTCGAGGCAATGGAACGTTACCAACTCTTCATTAACAACCAATGGGTGGACGCCGCGGCGGGCGAGTGGTTCGACACCGAAGATCCGTTTTCCGGCAAGGCCTGGGCCCAGGTGCCCCGGGCGCGCGCCGCCGACGTGGACCGTGCGGTGGCCGCCGCCAAACAGGCGTTCGAGGGCGAATGGTCCCGGTTGTCGGCCAGCGACCGCGGGCGGCTGCTGTACAAGCTGGGCGAACTGGTCGAGCGCAATGCGCAGCGCCTGGCCGAAGTGGAAAGCCGCGACAACGGCAAGTTGATGAGCGAAGTGCTGGGGCAAGTGAAATACTGCGCCAAGTATTTCTATTACTACGGCGGCCTGGCCGACAAGATCCAGGGGCACGTCGTGCCCATGGACAAGCCGGGGGTGTTCAACACGGTGCGCTACGAGCCCATCGGCGTGGTGGCCAGCATCACCCCCTGGAACTCGTCGCTGCTGCTCACGGCCTGGAAGCTGGGGCCGGCGCTGTGCGCCGGCAATACCATCGTCTGCAAGCCGTCGGAATTCACGCCCACGTCGCTGCTGGTGCTGGCCGAACTGGCCGGCGAAGCCGGCTTCCCGCCCGGGGTGCTCAATGTGCTGACGGGCTTCGGCCCCGAGGTGGGCGAGCCGCTGATCCGGCATCCGGACGTGGGGCGCGTGGCCTTCACCGGCGGCGACGCCGCCGGCCGCCGTGTGTATGTGACCGCGGCCGAGGGCCTGAAGCGGGTGTCGCTGGAGCTGGGCGGCAAGTCGCCCAACATCGTCTTCGACGACGCCGACCTGGACCGCGCCGCCAATGGCGTCATCACGGGCATTTTCTCGGCCGGCGGGCAGACCTGCATGGCGGGCTCGCGCCTGCTGCTGCAGGAATCCATCCACGACGAGTTCCTGGCGCGCATCGAGAAAATCACGCGCTCGGCCAAGATAGGCGACCCTACCCAGTCCGATACCCAGATCGGCCCGGTGGCCACGCGGCCGCAGTACGAAAAGGTGCTGCAGTACATCGACATCGCCAAGCAGGAAGGCGCGCGCTGCGTGACCGGCGGCCGCGCGCTGTCGGGGCCGCAATACGGCGCGGGCCAGTTTGTCGAGCCCACCATCTTCGCCGACGTGACCAACAAGATGCGCATCGCCCAGGAAGAAGTGTTCGGGCCGGTGCTGGCGGTGCTGAAATTCAAGGACGAGGAAGACGCCATCCGCATCGGCAACGATATCCGCTTCGGCCTGGCCGCCGGGGTGTGGACCAAGAGCCTGCACCGCGCCATGCTGCTGTCGGACAAGCTGCGCGCCGGCACGGTGTGGGTGAACAACTACCGCTCCACCAGCTACATGACGCCCTTTGGCGGATTCAAGGACAGCGGCCTGGGCCGCGAAGGCGGCTTTGAATCGGTGAAGGAATATATGGAAGTCAAGAGCGTGTGGATGTCTTCGGACCTGAACATGCCGAATCCTTTCATTCGCAAGTACTGACCAAGCGGGAAGCGGAGCCACAATGAGCGAGACAACATCCCCGGACGCGCGCAAGACCTATGACGTGGTGGTGGTGGGCTGCGGCATCGCCGGCCTGAGCGCGGCGGTGACCGCCCTGCAGGCCGGCGCCCGCGTCGCCATCCTGGAGCGCGCGGCGCGCGAAGACCGCGGCGGCAACACGCGCTGGACCGAGGCCATGCTGCGCATGAAAAGCGAATCCGAGGTCGCCGACGACTTCGAAGAGCATTTCGCCGAGAACGCCGGCCACTACCTGGACCCGGAACTGATCAAAGAGGCCTCGGGCGCCTACGAGAACTGGTCGTCCATCGTCAAGGTGCTGGGCTTTGCCGACCCGGAGTTGATCTCGACCTTCGCCGACAATGCCGGCTCCGCAATCGCCTGGCTGAAATCGTTCGGCGTGCGTTTCGATTTTCTGCCCGGGTATTTCATTACCACCTGCACCAGCCGCATGGGGCCGGTGGGCGGCGGCCTGGCCTTGGTCGAGGCGCTGGCCGGCTGGGCCGAGCAGAACGGCGCCGACATTTATTACCGCACTACCGCGCGCGAATTCCTGCGCGCGGCCGACGGCGCCATCGCGGGCATCCGGGCCACCGGCCCCGATGCCCGCGCCTTCGACCTGGCGGCGCCGGCCACGGTGCTGGCCTGCGGCGGCTTCGAAGGCAACCCCGAGATGCTGGCCCAGTACCTGGGGCCGCGCGCCCGCTACCTGCGGCCGGTGGCGCGCGGCGGCTACTACAACAAGGGCGAGGGCCTGCGCATGGCGCTGGCGGCCGGCGCGGCGCCGTCGGGAGACTTCGGCCAGTTCCATGCCGAGCCGCTGGATCCGCGCTCGGGCGCGCCCGAACCCATCGTGCTGGTGTTCAACTACGGCGTGCTGGTCAACCGGCGCGGCGAGCGCTTTATCGACGAGGCGCCGGCCACGGTGGACGCCACCTACGAATCCATCACCCGCGTCATCCACGATCAGCCCGAAGGCATCGCCTGGGCGGTGCTCGACGCGCGCATCGACGACGTGCCCAACTGGCGCCGTAGCGTGCGTTCCGACCAGCCGCCGGTGCGCGCCGACAGCGTGGCCGAACTGGCCGCCAAGATCGGCGTGGACGCGGCGGCGCTGCAGGCCACGCTGGACGCCTACAACCAGGCCTGCGCGCCGGGCGATTTCGACGCGCTGCGCACCGACGGGCTGGCCACGCGGGCCGGCTATGCGCCGCGCAAATCGAACTGGGCGCGGCCCATAGACCGGGCGCCGTTCCTGGCGTATCCCATTATTTGCGGCAATTGCTTCACCTTCGGCGGCCTGAAGGTCGACACGCGCAGCCAGGTGCTCAATACCGACGGCGACCCGATTCCCGGGTTGTACGCGGCGGGCGAGACGGTGGGCCTGTACTACGGCACCTATACCGGCGCCACCTCGGTACTGCGCGGCGCGGTGTTCGGCCGGCTGGCCGGCGCCGCGGCCGCGGCGCGCCGCCAGCAGTGACCCCGCACCCGCGGGCGGGCCGCGCGCCCGCCCGCCGGGCGGTTCATACAACACAGTAGAACCAGGAGACAACCATGAAACGACGCACGCTGCAAAGCCTGCTGGCCGCCGCGGCCATTGCCGTCCTGCCGCTGGCGGGGCATGCCGCCGACACCACCGGCGTCACGGCGGACACCATCCGCATCGGCATGTTCGGCCCGCTGACGGGTCCCACCGCGGTGGGGTCGCTGCCGCTGTTGGGCGCCACCGCCATCTACCGCCACGTCAACGAAGCGGGCGGCATCAACGGCCGCAAGCTGCAGGTGCTGGTCGAGGACGACGCCTGCGATCCCAACAAGACCATCGCCGCCACCAAGAAGCTGATGTCGCAGGACCAGGTTTTCATGATCCACGGGGGCTGGTGCAGCGGCACGGTCATGGCGATCAAGCCCGAGCTGGCGCGCCATCCCGGGTTTCCGTTCATGGTGCTGGGCGCCGCCAGCACGGCGATATCCAGCCCGGTGCAGCCCAACATCTTCCATCCGGTGGCCACCACGGCCACGGTGGCGCGTTCGATGGTGGACTTCGCCCTGAGCAAGCCCGGCGCCAAGCGCATCGCCATCATCAGCCATTCGGACGAATGGGGTAAATCGCACATCGAGCCGGCGCTGGCCGAGCTGAAAGCGCGCGGCCTGGAGCCGGTGGAAACCGCCTACCTGGAACGCGGCAGCACCGACGCCACCTCGCAGCTGCTGCGCGTGCGCGCGGCCAAGCCCGACGCGGTGCTGGCCATTCTGTATCCGCCCGAGCTGACCGTCTACCTGCGCGACGCGCACAAGTACGGCATCAAGGCGCCGGTGATCGCCACGCAGGGCGTGTCGCTGGAAGACATGGTCAAGCGGGTGGGCAACCCGGCCGCCACCCGCGAACTGTATGTGTTCTACCCGCTGTCCAAAACGCTGGACGACCCGGCCTTCCGGCAATGGAAAGACATCTATGCCGCGGCGCATCCCAAAGACCCGGTCGAGACCCTGAGCTTCATGGGCATGACCGGCGCGCTGGCCATCGTCGAGGCACTCAAGCGCGCCGGGCCCGATCTGACCCGCGAGAAGTTCATGGCCGAACTGAACCAGCTGCGCGACTTCGATCCGGGCATCCAGTCGGGCCCGCTGACGTTCACTCCGCAGGACCATGCCGGCATCAAGCAGGGCAAGATGATCTACATGAAAGACGGCAAGCCCACCATCGTGTCGGCTTACCCGGCCGGCGGCTGACAGGCGGGGGCGCAGACCGTCATGCTTGCTCAATTGATCGTCAGCGGCATCGCGGTGGGGTGCGTATATGCCCTTATCGCGCTGGGGATGACCATTCTGTTCCGCTCCACCACCGTGGTGAACTTCTGCCACGGCGAGTTCTTCATGCTGGGGGCGTTCGCCGTGCTGGTGCCGCTGCAGACGCTGGGGTGGTCGTACGGGTGGTGCATCGTCTTTTCGCTGGGCCTGCTGTTCGTGGTGGGCATGGCGGTCGAGCGCGGGCTGATGCGGCCGCTGCAGCACGCGCCGCACATCAGCCTGGCCATGATGACCGTGGCCCTGTCGTACCTGTTCAAGGGCATTTCGCGCTTCTTCTACGGCCGCGAAGTGGTGGCCCTGCCGCCGCTGATGGCGGGCGACCCGGTGTTTTTCGGCGACGTGGTGCTGCTGCCGCAGGACATGCTGATCATGGGCCTGGTGCTGCTGGTGGTGGTGGCCTTCTTCGTCTTCTTCCAGAAGACCGAGACCGGCAAAGTGATCGAGGCCGCCTCGCAGGCGCCGCGCGGCGCCTTCCTGTCGGGCATCAACGTTCCGCTGCTGCGCAACCTGATGTGGGGCGTGGGCGCGGCCATGGGCGCGCTGGCCGGCATTCTGATCGCGCCCAACACGCTGGTGTACCCCGACATGGGCGGGCACATGCTGGTGCGCGGCTTTGCCGCCATGACGCTGGGCGGCTTCGGATCGCTGCCCGGCGCGGTGCTGGGCGGCGTCGTGCTGGGGGTGTTCGAGAACCTGGCGGGCGGGTATCTGTCCAGCGCGCTGGTGGACATTACCGCTTACCTGGTCATTATCCTGGTCCTGCTGATCCGTCCGCAGGGCCTGCTTGGATGGAGGCGCGACCGTGGCTGATTCCCGCAAGCGCACGCGCCGCGTGGCGTGGCTGCTGCTGTTCATCGTGCTGGCGGCCTTGCCGCTGGGCGTGAACAACTACGTACAGTTCGTCATCAACACCATGCTGGTCTACTGCCTGGCGGCGGTGGGCTTCAACATCGTCATCGGCTACCTGGGCCAGCTGGCTTTCGCCAACGCGGCGTTTTTCGGCATCGGGGCCTATGCCGCGGGCCTGGCCATGGCGCGCCTGGACCTGCCTTTTCCGCTGGCGCTGGTCCTGTCCGCCGCCGCCGGCGGCCTGGCCGGCGGGCTGGTGGGCCTGCCGGCGCTGCGCGTGCGCGGCTATTACCTGGCCATTGTGACGCTGGCGTTCGGCGAGCTGATGCGCTGGTTCTACGTGCACGCCGACGGCCTGACCTACGGCGCGGGCGGTTTCAGCGTGCCGCCGGCCAGCCTGTTCGGCGCGGCGCTGAACGAAACCGGCAAGTACTACGTGTTCCTGGCGGTGCTGGCGCTGGGCATGGCGGCCACGCTGCACTTGTTGAAGTCGCGCATCGGCCGCGCCTTTGTCGCCATCCGCAACAACGAGCCGGCCGCCGCCTCGCTGGGAATCGCGGTGGCGCGCAGCAAGGTGCTGGCCTTCGCCTGGAGCGGGCTGATCGCGGGCCTGGCGGGCGGCCTGTACGCGCTGCTCAACGGCCGTATTTCGCCCGACACGTTCGGACTGGCGCAGATGCTGATGCATTTCGCCATCGTCATGATCGGCGGGCTGGGCAGCATGGCGGGTTCCATCCTGGGCGCGGTGCTGCTGACCGGCGCGCCGGAGCTGCTGCGCAACTTCCCGGGCCTGGAAGAGATCGTGTTCAGCCTGCTGCTGATGCTGGTGCTGTTTTTCATGCCGCGCGGCCTGGGCGGGCTGGCGGCCGACCGCATCCCCGCCATGCGCGAACGGCTGTACCGGGAGTAGGCCATGCTGCAAGTCGAGAATATGACGGTGCGCTTCGCCGGCCTGAGCGCGGTCAGCGACCTGTCGTTCCAGGTCCGGCCGGGCGAGATATTCACCATGATGGGGCCCAACGGCGCGGGCAAGACCACGGCCTTCAACGCCATTACCGGCTTCGTCCGGCCGGCCAGCGGCGCGGTGTCCTACAACGGCGTCTCGTTGCTGGGCCGCACGCCCGACCAGATCGCCGGCATGGGCATACGCCGCAGCTTCCAGAACAACGGCATCCTGCGCGAGATGACGGTGCTGGAGAACGTGCTGACCGGGCTGGAGCTGGCCATTCCGCGCGCATTCTGGCGCACTGTGGCGGGGCTGCCGTCGGCGCGCCGCGCCGAGCGCGAGGCGGTGCGCACGGCCCGCGCCATGCTCGAGCGCATGGGCATCGCCGAGCTGGCCGAACGCACCGCCGGCGATCTGTCGTTCGGCCAGCAGCGGCTGGTGGAAATCAGCCGCGCGCTGGTTGCCGGCGCCGAACTGATCATGCTGGACGAGCCGGCGGTGGGGCTTTCGCCCAGCGACCGCCATCACCTGGGCGGCGTGCTGCGCGGCCTGGCGCGCTCGGGCATCGCCGTCGTGCTGGTCGAGCACGTGCAGGACCTGGTTATGGCCGTGTCCGACCGCATCCTGGTGCTGAACTACGGAAAATGCCTGGCCGAGGGCGCGCCGGATGCGGTGCGCAACAACCAGGCGGTGCTGGAGGCATATCTTGGCCACGAATGAACTGTTGCTGGACGTCGCCGGCCTGTCGGTGCGGCACGGGCGGGTGCCGGCCCTGGCGGGCATCGACCTGCAGCTGCGCCAGGGCGAAGCGATCGGGCTGCTGGGCGCCAATGGCGCCGGCAAGACCACGCTGCTGAACGCATTATCCGGCTTCCTGCCGCATGAGGCCGGCGCGGTGCGCCTGTTCGGCAAGCCAGCCCGCGCGGGCGCGCCGCACCGGGTGGCGCGGGCCGGCCTGCTGCAGGTCTCGCAAGACCGCGACCTGTTCGGCGACCTGAGCGTGCGCGACAACCTGCGCCTGGGCTGTCTGGCGCGCGCCAAGGCCCGCTACGAACGCAATCTGGAGCGGGTGTTCGGTTACTTTCCGCGCCTGCAAGAGCGCATGGCGCAGCGCGCCTCCACCATGTCGGGCGGCGAGCAGCAGATGCTGGCCATCGGCAGGGCGTTGATGGCCGAGCCGCGCATCATTCTGCTGGACGAACCCTCGGCGGGGCTGTCGCCCCTGTTCGTGCAGGAAATCGGCGCCATGATGCAGGCGCTCAAGCGCGAGGGTGAAGTGGCGCTGGTGCTGGTCGAGCAGAACATGCGGCTGGCGGCCCAGGTGGTCGACCGCTTTTATATGCTGCGGGCCGGACAGGTAGTGGCGCAGGGGCCGGCGGCCGAGCTCGAGCGCGATTACGAGCACCTGGCGCGCGAGTACTACCTGTAGGCGCGGGCGGCAGCGGCGGCCTCTCGCTCAAAAGAAAAGGCCCGCAGATTCGCCTGCGGGCCTTTCGTGCGCCTGGCCGGCCGATCAGCCCGCCACGCGGAAACGCTCGGCGTCGTCCATGAAGGGCTTGTCGCCGAAGCCGGCTTCGTTCGAGCCGAACGGCATCTGCGCCCGCAGCTTCCACGACGCGGGGATATTCCATTCGCGCGCCACGGCGGCGTCGATCAGCGGGTTGTAGTGCTGCAGGCTGGCGCCCACGCCGGCGTTGGCCAGGGTGGCCCATACCGACATCTGCGCCATGCCGCCGGCCTGTTCCGACCAGACCGGGAAGTTGTCCGCGTACAGGGCGAATTTTTCCTGCAGGCTGCGCACCACGTCCTGGTCTTCGAAGAACAGCACGGTGCCCACGCCGGCGGCGAAGCTGTTCAGCTTGGCTTCGGTCTGGGCGAAATTCTCGGGCGGCGCGACCTTGCGCACTTCGTCCACGGCAATGCGCCAGAGCTTTTCGCTTTCGGCGCCGAACAGCACCAGCGCGCGCGAGCTTTGCGAGTTGAACGACGACGGGCTGTGCTTGACGGCTTCCTGGATCAAGGACAGCAGTTCTTCTTTGGAGGCCGAGAGGTTGCGGCCCAGCGAATATTGCGTGCGGCGCTGCTTCAGCGCATCGAGAAAAGCGTTGTTCATGTGTGATCTTCCAACCAGTAGGTAGACGGTGCGAAGGCATTCTAACTGCGGCATTGCGCCGCGAACACCCAAAACACGCAGTCCGGCGTGGAACGGATTGTTCCTTTCATGGTGCGAATTGCGGCGCCGGCGTTCCGCCGTCCCGGGCGGGCGGCAGCCGCGCCGTGGCCGGGCCGGCGCCGCGCGGCCGTTGGTGTACGCTACATCCAGCCAATGAATAGCGGGGCGGCATGCACCGCCCGGCGCGCCCCCAAGGAGACACCATGACAAGCTTCCAGTTCACCACGGTCCCGACCCTGGCCATGGAATTCGGCGCCGCGCGCCGGCTGGGCAGCCTGCTGCGCGAGCGCTACACGGCCACCCGGCTGTGCCTGGTCACCGACGCGTTCCTGCATGCCAGCGGGCTACTGGCGCCGGCGCTGGCCGACCTGCAGGCGCACGGCTGGCAGGTCACCGTCATCGACGACGTGGTGGCCGATCCGCCCGACCATGTGGTGCTCAAGGCCGCGCAGCGCGCGCGTGATTGCCGCGCCGAACTGGTGCTGGGCCTGGGCGGCGGATCGTCGATGGACGTGGCCAAGCTGCTGGCCGTGCTGTGCGGCTCGGAGCAGTCGCTGGCCGACATGTACGGCATCGGCAAGGTGCAGGGCCCCCGGCTGCCGCTGGTGCTGCTGCCGACCACGGCGGGCACCGGCTCGGAAGTGACGGCGATTTCCATCGTCACCACGGGCGAAACCACTAAAAGCGGGGTGGTGTCGTCGTTCCTGATGGCCGACCTGGCCATCCTGGATGCCGAACTGACGCTGGGCCTGCCGCCCGCGGCCACGGCCGCCACCGGTATCGATGCCATGGTGCATGCCATCGAGGCCTACACGTCGGCGCGCCTGAAGAACCCGATTTCCGACATGCTGGCCCGGCAGGCCCTGGCGCTGCTGTCGGCCAACCAGCTGCGCGCCTGCCGCGACGGCGGCGACCGCGCCGCGCGCGAGGCGATGCTGCTGGGCGCCACGCTGGCCGGGCAGGCGTTTTCCAATTCGCCGGTGGCGGCCGTTCATGCGCTGGCCTACCCGCTGGGCGGCCATTTCCATGTGCCGCACGGGTTGTCCAATGCGCTGGTGCTGGTGCATGTGCTGCGCTTCAACCGGCAGGCCGCGTTGCCGCTGTACGCGGAGCTGGCGGCCGTGCTGCCGGGCGAAGGCTGCCCGGCCGATCCGGGCCAGGCGGCGGATTATTTCATCGCGCGCATGGAATCCCTGGTGCGCGAGACCGGCATACCGCGCACCCTGCGCGAGGTGGGCGTGGCCGAGCAAGACCTGCCCATGCTGGCGGCCGACGCCATGCTGCAGCAGCGGCTGCTGGTGAACAACCCGCGCCCGGTCGCCGAGGCCGACGCCCTGGCGATCTACCGGGCGGCGTTCTAGGATGCGCATCCTGGTCATCGAAGACGAGCGCAAGCTCGCCCACTACCTTCAGAAAGGCCTGGCCGAGCACAACTATGTGGTGGACGTGGCCCTGGACGGCGTCGACGGCAGGCATGCCGCCCTGGAAGGCAGCTACGACCTGATCGTGCTGGACGTCATGCTGCCCGGCATCGACGGGTTCGGAGTGCTGGCCGACCTGCGCCAGGCCAGGGACACGCCGGTACTCATGCTGACCGCCCGCGACAAGGTGGAAGACCGCGTGCGGGGCCTGGAGGGCGGGGCGGACGACTACCTGGTGAAGCCGTTTGCATTTTCAGAGCTGCTGGCCCGCATCCAGGCCCTGTTGCGGCGGGGCCGGGGGCAGGAATCCACCCTGTTGCGGCTGGACGACCTGGAGCTGGACCTGGCGCGGCGCAAGGCGCACCGCGCGGGCGCGCGCCTGGATTTGACCGCGAAAGAATTCACCCTGCTGGCCCTGATGCTGCGCCGCCAGGGGCAGGTGCTGTCCAGGACCCAGCTTGCCGAGCAGGTGTGGGACATGAATTTCGACGGCGACACAAATGTCATCGAGGTGGCCGTGCGCCGGCTGCGCGCGAAAATCGACGACCCGTTCGACAAAAAACTGCTGCACACCGTGCGCGGCATGGGCTACGTGCTCGAGGCCAGAGCGCCGTGAAGCGCCGGCGCATCCCCTCGATCGAAATCCGCCTGACGCTGCTGCTGGGGGCGATTGCCCTGGTTGTTTCCTGCGTGGCCGGCTATACCCTGTTCTGGGCGCTCAAGCGCGAAGTGCAGCGGCAAGAGATGGCCGAGGTCGCCGGCAAGCTGGAACTGATCGACCACTTGGTCGACATGCTGAATGCCCCGCCCGAAATGAAGCAGCTGCGGGATTCTCTCGACAACATTCTGGTCGGCCACACCAATCTGCGGGTGTGGATCCTGGGCCGTGACGGCGATGTTTTCCACGGCGGCGCGGCGCCCCGGTCGATACGTCCGGCGGGCGGGCAGGAAATATTCCTCAAGACTCAAGACGGCTGGGACATGCGGGGGCTGAGGCTGCCGATAGACGGCCCGGTCTTCAACGACGCGGATCTGGTCGTGGCGGTCAACATCCGGCCGGGTATCCAGTTCTTGTATGCGTTCGCCACCGCATTGATACTGATTTGCGCGCTGTGGGTGGGGGCGACGGTGGTGCTGTCCGCCTGGGCTGTCCGGCGCTCTCTGGCGCCGATACGGCGGCTGTCCGGCCAGGCCGCGCGCATCCAGCCGGGCAGCCTGGCGCTGCGGCTGCCCGAACACGGCATCGACCGCGAACTGTGCGAATTCACGCATACGTTCAATGCCACGCTCGACCGCCTGCAGGCCGCGTATCAGCAAATGGAGGGCTTCAACGCGGATGTCGCGCATGAGCTGCGCACGCCGCTGGCCACCTTGATCAACGGCACCGAGGTCACGCTGTCTTCGGCGCGTTCCGCCGATGAACTGAAAGAGTTGCTCGAATCCAACCTGGAAGAATTGCAGGGCCTCAAAACGCTGGTCAACGACATGCTGTTCCTGGCGCGCGCCGACGGCGGAGAGCTTGCCCAGGACCTGCAGGAAGTCCAGCTGCGCGGCGTGGCGGCGCACGTGGCCGAGTACTACGACGCCGCCCTGGCCGAGGCTGGGCTGTCGGTGGAAATTCATGGCGGCGGCACAGTGCTGGCCAATCCGCGGCTGCTGCGCCGCGCGCTGTCGAATTTGCTTAGCAACGCCATCAAGGCCAGCCCGCGCGGCCAGAGCATCGCCATTCATTGCAGTGCACAGAATGGCGGCGGCGAATTCAGGGTGCGCAATACCGGCGCTGCCATCGAACCGCAGGCATTGCCGCGGATTTTCGACCGTTTTTTCCGGGCCGACAGCGCGCGCAGCAGTAGAACCGAGGGGCACGGCCTGGGCCTGGCGATTGTCGATGCCATCGCGCGCATGCACGGCGGCGCCGCCTTTGCCGCGTCTGACGGCAGCGGCACCGAGGTGGGCTTTTCCCTGGCCCGGCCCGCGCACATTACAAAAAAGTAATTTTCCTGACAGCTTGGGGTTGGGTGCGGATGCCTATAGTGGCAGCCACTTCTTCTTGTTGGATTCAGGAAATCACGATGACCGGGAAACGCGTCTTCGGCCAGGTGTTCAAAGTCACCAATTCGGGCAAGATTCGCCACGAGATGGTGCTGGGAATGGAAGCAGACCTCAATAGCCACTATCAGATGATGCTCAAGAATCCCGGCATGCGGCATGACGCGCCCAACTCGGTGTCGCTGCAGGCTGGCAAAACGGGCGAGATCGTGTGGCAGTTCAGCAAGGCGGGCCGGGTGGCGTTCGGCTGCCTGGAGCCCGGCCATTATCCGGTCGGCATGAAGGGCGCCGTGTCGGTCAAATGACCTCGCACCGGGACCGCTCATGACCAAAGCCGTTTCGAACCCGCGGCGCCGCTTCGTGCAGGGTCTGGCCGCCGGCGGCACCCTGGCAAGCCTGGGCGCGTGGCGCGCGCCCGCATGGGCGGCTGCCCAAGCGGCGCAGGGCGCCGTGCTGTCCGGCACCGAGTTCAACCTGGATATCGCGCAGACTGCCGCCAACCTGACGGGCGCGCCGCGCATGGCCACCACGGTCAACGGCATGCTGCCCGCGCCCACGCTGCGCTGGCGGGAAGGCGATGCCGTGACGCTGCGCGTGACCAACCGGCTGGAAGAGGACACTTCGATCCACTGGCACGGCATACTGCTGCCCACCGCCATGGATGGCGTGCCCGGCCTCAGTTTTCCGGGCATACGCCCGGGCCAGACCTTTACCTACCAGTTCCAGGTGCGGCAAAGCGGCACGTACTGGTACCACAGCCATTCGGGGTTCCAGGAACAGACCGGGCTGTACGGCGCCATCGTCATCGATCCCAAATATCCCGACCCGGTCAGCGCGGACCGCGACTACGTCGTGCTGCTTTCGGACTGGACCGACGAAGACCCGATGAGCCTGTTCCGCAAGCTGAAGGTGATGCCCGACTACTACAACCACATCCAGCCATCGGTGGAAAACCTGCGCGAAGATGCGCGGAAAGCGGGGTGGAAGCAGGCGTTGGACGAGCGCCTGATGTGGCAGCGGATGCGCATGAACAATACCGACCTGGCCGATGTGTCCGGCGCCACCTACACCTTCCTGACCAACGGGCAATCGCCCGCCGGCAACTGGACGGGGCTGTTCCGGCCTGGAGAAAAAATCCGCCTGCGTTTCATCAACGGTTCGGCGATGAGCTACTTCGACGTGCGCATTCCCGGTTTGAAGATGACGGTGGTGTCGGCCGACGGGCAGCCTGTCAGGCCGGTGGAAGTGGACGAGTTCCGCATAGCGGTGGCGGAAACCTACGACGTTATTGTCGAGCCGGACGGCGACCGGGCCTACACCATTTTTTCGCAAGCCATGGACCGCTCGGGGTATGCGCGCGGGACGCTCGCGCCGCGCGCGGGCATGCAGGCCGACGTGCCGGCGCTGGACGCAGTGCAAGTCCTGACCATGATGGACATGGGCATGGCCCACGACATGTCCGGCATGGCGGGCATGCACCACGGCGGCGGCGCGGGCGAGGGCGGCATGGTGCAAGTAAAGCATCCCTATCCGGCCGAGCACGGCCCGGCCAATACCATGCCGCCCCAGGTCGTTTCGACCAGCCTGGGCGATCCGGGCGTGGGCTTGCGCGACAACGGCCGCAGGGTCCTGACGTACGCCGACCTGCATTCCATGGTCCAGCCGGCCGACAACCGCGCGCCCACGCGCGAGATCGAGCTGCACCTGACGGGCAACATGGAACGCTATATGTGGTCGTTCAATGGCTTGAAGTTCAGCGAGACCAAGCCCATCGTCCTTGAGTTCGGCGAACGGGTCCGCTTCGTGCTGGTGAACGACACCATGATGACGCATCCCATCCACCTGCACGGCATGTGGAGCGATCTGGAGTCGCCCGATGGAAGCTTCCAGGTGCGCAAGCACACCATCAGCCTGAACCCGGCGCAGCGCGTCACGTATCGGGTAAGCGCCGACGCCAAGGGAAACTGGGCTTATCACTGCCATCTGCTTTATCACATGGAAGCCGGCATGTTCCGCGCGGTGGTCGTGGAGTGATGGCAAGCATGAAAAATCATCGATATCCGCGCAACCGGCTTGCCGCGGCGGCGGGAATGCTGGCCTTGGCGCTTGCGAGCGCGGCGGCCCTGGGACAGCCGGCCCCGGCAACCATGCCGGACATGGACCATGGCTCGATGCAGGGGATGGGCCACGGCTCGATGCCCGGCATGGATCATGGTTCGATGCCGGCAATGCCAGGCGAAGCGAAAGCCGGCGCGGTGCCGGTGGGAACGCTGCCCACCAGCGACGGCACGGCGCAACAGCGCTATTCCGCCTACGGCATTCATCCGCACATGATGGACAACATCATCACCAGCCAGTTGTTGTTCGACAAGCTGGGCGTCGCCTATGACAGGGTCGGCCAGACCGGCCTGCAATGGGACGGCCAGGTCTGGGTGGGACGCGACCTGGACAAGCTCTGGATCAAGAGCGAGGGCGAGCGCGTGGGCGGCAGCACGGACGGCCGGGTAGAGGCTTTCTGGAGCCATGCCGTGACGCCATTCTGGGACTTGCAGCTGGGCGCGCGGCGCGATATCGGCGCCGGCCCCAAGCGCAACTGGGCCGCCATCGGCGTGCAGGGCGTGGCGCCGTACAACATCGAAACCGAAATGACCGGTTACGTCGGCGGCTCGGGGCGCACCGCGCTGGGGCTGAAGATGGAATACGACCTGCTGCTGACACAGCGGCTGATCCTGACGCCCGAGATCGAAGCCAGCCTGTACGGAAAAGACGACCCGGCGCGAGGCATCGGCGCGGGCCTGGCGGATGCCCGGTTCTCGCTGCGGCTGCGCTACGAACTGGCCCGCGAAGTGGCCCCGTATATCGGCGTGTCGTTCGGGCGCAAGTTCGGCCAGACCGCCAGCTACGCCAGCGCGGCGGGCGAAAGCCGCTCCGAGCGCGCCATCCTGGCCGGCGTGCGCATCTGGTTCTAATCGCCGATAATGCGGTCCGTTGGTTCCTGCCGCAGAGTCATGACAAGCACATCCAAGCCGCGCCGCCTTTCCCCGGCGCTGGGCATCGCCGTTTTCGTGGCGCTGGCCGCCATCGGCCTGTATTACGTGAAATGGTCCCCGTACTACCATCGCGCCTTCACCGCCGCCGACACGCATTCCATCGGGTCCTCCATCCTGATGGGCGCCGAATCCGCTCCGCCGGCTGCTTCGCTGGACGCCGCGCTGCATTACGCGCTGGCCTACGGCAAGGCGATCTGGCAGGCCATGGTGCTGGGGCTGCTGCTGGGCTCTGCGGTGCAGGCCTTGCTGCCGCGCCGCTGGATCGTCCGCGCGCTAGGGGGCACAGGCCTGGGCAGCGTGGTGGCGGGCGGCCTGATGTCGCTGCCCGGCATGATGTGCACCTGCTGCGCCGCGCCGGTGGTCGCCGGGCTGCGCAAATGCCAGGCGGCGCCCGGCAGCGCCGTGGCGTTCTGGCTGGGCAACACCATGCTCAACCCGGCCACGCTGGTCTTCATGGGCTTTGTGCTGGGCTGGAACTGGGCGGGCCTGCGCCTGGCGCTGGGCATCGTGCTGGTGTTCGGCCTGGGCTGGCTGCTGAACCGCATGAGCCGCAGCGATGAGCGCACGTTCGATTCCGCCCAGATGAAGGCCATGCAGGCGCAGGCCGAAGCCGCCGGAAGCGACGAGCCGAACCCGTTCAAGCGCTGGGCGGCGCTGTGCGCGCGCATGACGCTGCGGCTGGTGCCCGAGTACATCGTGCTGGTGCTGCTGCTGGGCGCCGCCCGCGCCTGGCTGTTTCCGCAGATCGGGGCGGGCGTGGACAACCACGTTTTGTGGATAGTGGGGCTGGCGCTGGCCGGCACGCTGTTTGTCATTCCGACCGCCGGCGAAGTGCCGATCGTGCAGGCCATGCTGGCGCTGGGCATGGCCGCCGGCCCGGCGGCCGCGCTGCTGATGACGCTTCCGCCCGTCAGTCTGCCGTCGCTGGCCATGGTGGCCAGGTCGTTCCGGCCTGTTGAGCTGGCGATACTGGTGCTGGCGGTGATCGCCGCGGGCCTGGCGGCCGGCGGGATTGCGGTGGGGCTGGGGTTCTAGGCTGCTGCCTGGCGGCAGTCGATGCCCGGCGTTGAATTCAGTGGTCGGGGCGGCGGGATTCGAACTCGCGACCCTCTGCTCCCAAAGCAGATGCGCTACCAGGCTGCGCTACGCCCCGACGTGCCGCTAAGATTAGCAGCGGGGAGGCATTGTACCTTAGCCGGCTGGTGGTTTTCGCGGGCACGGGCCGACCCGCGGCACGGCATGTAGGCGGATGTTGCACCAAGCCGATATGATGGGTGCGTGCGCCCTGTGCCGGCCGGCGCCGGGAACCTCCGTTCCGCCCTCCAGGAGACGCCGCCATGACGATCTGGCAAGAAATCTGGGCCACCATCCATAGCGAATTCAGCGACATTCCGGACGCGGGCGAAGCCACCCGCATTGTGCTGCGGCTGGGCATGGCTTTCGTGCTGGGCGGGCTGCTGGGCTACGAGCGCGAGCGCAGCGGCAAGGCCGCGGGCCTGCGCACCCATATGCTGGTGGCCCTGGGCGCGGCCCTGTTCGTGCTGGTGCCGCTGCAGGGCGGCATGCAGGTCGGCGACCTGAGCCGGGTGCTGCAGGGGGTGATCGCAGGCATCGGCTTCCTGGGCGCGGGCGCCATCATCAAGCTCAGCGGCGAAGGCGTGATCCACGGGCTGACCACCTCGGCCAGCATCTGGATGACCGCGGCCATCGGCGTGGCGGCAGGCATGGGGCGCGAAGCCACCGCCGTGGTCAGCACCCTGATCGCCCTGTTCGTGCTGGCGGTGCTGCGGCGGGTGGAAAAGCGCATCGACAGCAAGCCCGACGACTGACGCGATGCCCGGCTTGGGGCTACTTGCCGCGGATCTGGCCGATCAGCCGGCGGTCGCGCTTGGTGGGGCGGCCCGCGGTAATCGCCTGGGCCGGCTCGGGCGCCAGGCGGCGCATTTCGGCGGCGCGCTCGCGCGCGGCAATGCTTTCAGGGGTTTCTTCATACAGCTGGCGCGCCGCCGGCGCGGGGCCGCGCACGGCGCTCAAGGCCCGCACGCAGACGTGCATGGCGGGATCTTCCTTGCGCACCGCGACGCGGTCGCCGACCGCGATATCGCGCGCCGGCTTGGCGGGCTGGTCGTTGACCAGCACCCGCCCCTTGCCGATCTCTTGCGCGGCCAGGCTGCGGGTCTTGTAGAAGCGCGCCGCCCACAGCCATTTGTCGAGTCGCATCTTGTCTGCCATAGCGCGCCATTTTAGTGGCAAGCGCGTCAGTCGCGGTCCGGCGTGCCCAGCGGGAAGAGCTGCCGGTAGGGCCGGGCTTCGTCCACCGCGCGCGCGAACGACGGGCGCTGCAGCAGGCGGCCGCGATAGGCGATGACATTGGCATGGGCGGGGCCGATGGGATGGGTCCAGTCGGCGTAAAACAGGAACGGCGCGGCGGCGCAGTCGGCCAGGCTGAAATCGGCGCCCGCGGCCCACTGGCGGCCCTGCAGCCGCTGTTCCAGCCAGGCGTACGCGGTTTCCAGCATCTGGCGCGCCTGCTCCACGCCGTACGGATCACGCACGTCGGCCGGCCGCAGCGCGTCGAACACGACTTTCTGCTGGGGCGTGGATACATAGTTGTCGAAAAAGCGGTCCAGCATGCGCACTTCCAGCGCGGCGCGGGGGTCTTCGGGAATCAGCCGCACCGGCCCGGGATGGTGCAGGCCCAGGTGTTCGATGATGCAGGTGGCTTCCAGAATGGTCTGGTCGCCGTCCACCAGCATCGGAAAGCGCTTCATCGGCCACAGCTGCGCCAGCCGCTGCATGGCGGGACTGTCGGGGCCGGCCAGTATCTGTGGCTCGAATTCGATGCCGTTCTCATAGAAGGCGACCAGGGCCTTCTGGCAGTACGACGAAAAGGGGTGGAAATACAGTTGCAATGCCATGGCAGGGGCTCCTGAAGTTGGCGGCGGAGGATTCCGCCCTGTTACGACGAACGGGCGGGGCCGGAATCGACACGCCGGCGCCCGGCAGCCGGCTGTTTCACCATGTGCAACACAGCCCCCGGGCCGGGCCGTCTGGCGGGCGGGCAGGGCAGGCGCTTATGCTAATCTGTTCTCAGCCGGACGCACGCATTTACCCCGCCTGCGATCCGGTAGCGGCCGACTGCGCGGTTACCTCCAGCACCAGGCCTTTGCAAAGCAAGAACGCATGACACGATCAAGCGTGGAGACATAACCATGAGCCAATACGGCCCGCTGAAACTGCACGTCCCCGAGCCCACCGGGCGTCCGGGTTGCAAGACCGACTTCTCTTATCTGCATCTTTCGCCCGCCGGCGAAATCCCCAAGCCCCCCATTGACGTGTCCGCGGTCGATACCGGCCAGATGGCGTACCAGCTGGTGCGCGTCATCGACGACGACGGCCGGGCAGTGGGCCCCTGGGCGCCGCAGCTCGACGCCGACACCTTGCGGGCCGGCATGCGCGCCATGCTGAAGACGCGCATTTTCGACGCCCGCATGCTGACCGCGCAGCGGCAGAAGAAAATCTCGTTCTATATGCAGAGCCTGGGCGAAGAGGCTATCGGCTCGGCCCATGCGCTGGCGCTCGAGCCCGGCGACATGTGTTTTCCCACCTACCGGCAGCAAAGCATTCTGCTGACCCGCGACGTGTCGCTGGTCGAGATGATGTGCCAGCTGATGTCCAACGAGCGCGACCCGCTCAAGGGGCGCCAGCTGCCGGTCATGTATTCCAAGCGCGAGGCGGGGTTTTTCACCATCTCGGGCAACCTGGCCACCCAGTTCATCCAGGCGGTGGGCTGGGGCATGGCCTCGGCCATCAAGGGCGACACGCGCATCGCGTCGGCCTGGATCGGCGACGGCGCCACGGCCGAAGCCGATTTCCACACCGCGCTGACCTTCGCGCACGTGTACCGCGCGCCGGTGATCCTGAACGTGGTCAACAACCAGTGGGCGATCTCGACCTTCCAGGCCATTGCCGGCGGCGAAGGCGCCACCTTCGCGGGGCGCGGCGTGGGCTGCGGCATTGCCTCGCTGCGCGTGGACGGCAATGATTTCCTGGCGGTGTATGCCGCCTCGCAGTGGGCCGCCGAACGCGCCCGCCGCAACCTGGGCCCCACGCTGATCGAATGGGTCACGTACCGCGCCGGGCCGCACTCGACTTCCGACGACCCTTCCAAATACCGCCCCGGCGACGACTGGAGCCACTTCCCGCTGGGCGATCCGATCGCGCGCTTCAAGAAGCACCTGGTCGGGCTGGGCATCTGGTCCGACCGTCAGCAAGACGAGCTCAAGGCCGAACTCGAAGCCGAGATCCTGGCCGCCCAGAAAGAGGCCGAAAGCCACGGCACGCTGGTCGACGGCCACGTGCCCAGCGCCGCCAGCATCTTCGAAGACGTATACAAAGACATGCCGGAGCACCTGCGCCGGCAGCGCCAAGAGCTGGGGGTCTGATCATGGCGGACGAAAAGAACATGGGTCCGGCGACCACGTCGATGACCATGATCCAGGCATTGCGTTCGGCCATGGATGTCATGCTGGAGCGCGACGGCAATGTGGTGGTGTTCGGCCAGGACGTGGGCTATTTCGGGGGCGTGTTCCGCTGCACCGAAGGCCTGCAGGCCAAGTACGGCACCTCGCGCGTATTCGACGCGCCGATTTCGGAAGGCGGCATCGTGGGCGTGGCGGTGGGCATGGGCGCATACGGCTTGCGGCCGGTCTGCGAAATCCAGTTCGCCGATTACTTCTATCCGGCGTCCGACCAGATCGTGTCGGAAGCCGCGCGCCTGCGCTATCGGTCGGCCGGCGAGTTCATCGCCCCGATGACCATCCGCATGCCTTGCGGGGGCGGTATTTACGGCGGGCAGACGCACAGCCAGAGCCCCGAGGCGATGTTCACGCAAGTGTGCGGCCTGCGCACGGTGCTGCCGTCGAACCCGTACGATGCCAAGGGCCTGCTGATCGCCGCCATCGAAAGCGACGACCCGGTCATTTTCCTGGAGCCCAAGCGCCTGTACAACGGCCCCTTCGACGGCCACCACGACCGGCCCGTCACGCCCTGGAGCAAGCATCCGGGCAGCCAGGTGCCCACCGGCTACTACACCGTGCCGCTCGAATCCGCGGCCATCGTGCGGCCCGGCGAGGCGCTGACGGTGCTGACCTACGGCACCACGGTGCACGTGTCGCTGGCCGCCGCCCAGGAAACCGGCCTGGACGCCGAGGTCATCGACCTGCGCAGCTTGTGGCCGCTGGACCTGGAGACCATCGTCAACTCGGTGCGCAAGACCGGCCGCTGCGTGGTGGTGCACGAGGCCACCCGCACCTGCGGCTTCGGCGCCGAGCTGGTGTCGCTGGTGCAGGAGCACTGCTTCCACCACCTGGAAGCGCCCATCGAACGCGTAACCGGCTGGGATACGCCCTATCCGCATGCGCAGGAATGGGCGTACTTTCCCGGGCCGGTCCGCGTGGGCGCGGCGTTCCAACGCGTGATGGAGGCATGACATGGGAATCCACATCATCAAGATGCCCGACATCGGCGAAGGCATCGCCGAAGTAGAGCTGGTGGCCTGGCATGTGAACGTGGGCGATACGGTGGCCGAAGACCAGCCGCTGGCCGACGTGATGACCGACAAGGCCACCGTCGAGATTCCTTCGCCGGTGGTGGGCAAGGTGGTGGCGCTGGGCGGCAGCGTCGGCGACACCATGGCCGTGGGCAGCGAGCTGATCCGCCTGGAAGTCGAAGGCGCCGGCAATGCCAGGGCCGACGCCGCCGCGCCCGCCCGCGCCAGCCAGGAAACGGCCGCGCCGGCGCCCGCCAGCGTCGCTGAGCAGGCCGAGGCCGCGCCCGCGGCGGGCGGCATCGCGGGCCAGATCGCCAGGGACATGGCCAGCGGCGCGGCTGCCGCGCCCGGCGCCGCACAGCCGGCCCCCGCCGCGCCGGCCCGCCCCGCGGCCGGCCCCCGGCCAGCGCCGGCCGCGGCCGCGCGCCAGCCCGGCGAACGGCCGTTGGCCTCGCCGGCCGTGCGCAAGCGGGCCTGGGACATGGGCATCGAACTGCGCTTCGTGCAGGGCAGCGGCCCGGCCGGCCGCATTCTGCACGAAGACCTGGATGCCTATCTGCAAGGGCAGGGCGCCGCCGCGCCCGAAGCGCAGGCCGGATACCGCGAGCGCAACGACGAGCAGCAAGTGCCGGTGGTGGGCCTGCGGCGCAAGATCGCGCAGAAAATGCAGGAGTCCAAGCGCCGCATTCCGCACTTCAGCTATGTCGAGGAAGTCGACGTCACCGAGCTGGAAGCGCTGCGCACGCAGCTCAACCGCAAGTTCGGCGAGTCGCGCGGCAAGCTGACGCTGCTGCCGCTGCTGGCGCGCGCCATGGTGATCGCGCTGCGCGATTTTCCGCAGATCAACGCGCGCTACGACGACGAGGCCGGCGTGGTCACCCGCTACGGCGCGGTGCACCTGGGCGTGGCCACGCAGACCGACAACGGCCTGATCGTGCCGGTGCTGCGCCATGCCGAAGCGCGCGACATCTGGGCGCTGGCGGCGGAAATCGCGCGCCTGGCGCAGGCGGTGCGCAGCGGCAAGGCCGAGCGCGACGCGCTGTCGGGCTCGACCATCACTCTGACCAGCCTGGGCGCGCTGGGCGGCATCGCCAGCACACCCGTCATCAACCATCCCGAAGTCAGCATCGTGGGCGTGAACCGCATTGTCGAGCGGCCGGCCATCTACCAGGGCGCGGTGGTGGCCCGCAAACTGATGAACCTGTCCTCGTCGTTCGACCATCGCGTGGTCGACGGCATGGATGCGGCGCAATTCATCCAGGCGGTGCGCGCGCTGCTGGAACAGCCCGCGCTGCTTTTCGTGGAGGCGCCATGAGCGAGACCCGAACCACAACCCTGCTGGTGATCGGCGGCGGGCCGGGCGGCTATGTGGCGGCCATCCGGGCCGGCCAGCTGGGCGTGCCCACCATCGTGGTGGAAGGCCAGCAGCCTGGCGGCACCTGCCTGAACATCGGCTGCATTCCTTCCAAGGCGCTGATCCACGCCGCCCAGGAATACGAACGCGCGCGCGAGTACGCCGGCGAGTCGGCCCTGGGCATCTCGGTGCAGGCGCCCGCCATCGATATAGGCAAGACGGTCGCCTGGAAAGACGGCATTGTCGGCCGGCTGACCGGCGGGGTGGAAGCCCTGCTGAAGAAGAACGGCGTGCAGCTGGTGCGCGGCTGGGCGCGCGTGCTCGACGGCAAGACGGTCGAGGTCGACACCGGGCAGGGCAGCCAGCGCATCCAGTGCGAACACCTGCTGCTGGCCGCCGGATCCGAACCCATGCCGCTGCCGTCGATGCCGTTCGCGGGCAGGGTGGTCTCGTCCACCGAAGCCCTGTCGCCCACGGCGATTCCTGGCCGCCTGGTGGTGGTGGGCGGCGGCTATATCGGCCTGGAGCTGGGCACGGTGTACCGCAAGCTGGGCGCCCAGGTAACGGTGGTCGAGGCGCAGGACCGCATCCTGCCCACCTATGACGCCGAGCTGACCAGGCCCGTGGCGGCGGCCCTGGCGCGCATGGGCGTGGAATTGTGCCTGGGGCGCAAGGTGCTGGGCATGAACGCGGCCGGCGATGCCGTGCGCGTGCAGGATACGCACGGCGCCGAGACCGCGCTGCCGGCGGACCAGGTCTTGCTGGCCATCGGCCGGCGCCCGCGCACCCAGGGCTGGGGCCTGGAAAACCTGCAGCTCGACCGCGCCGGCAACGCCTTGCGCATCGACGACCAGTGCCGCACTTCGATGCGCAATGTGTGGGCCATCGGCGATATTGCCGGCGAGCCCATGCTGGCGCATCGGGCCATGGCGCAGGGCGAGATGGTGGCCGAGCTGGTGGCCGGCCGGCGGCGCCGTTTCGCGCCGGCGGCGATTCCCGCGGTGTGCTTTACCGATCCGGAAATCGTCACGGCCGGGCTGGCCCCGCAGCAGGCCCAGGCCGCGGGGCTGGATTGCGTGGCGGCGGCGTTCCCGTTCGCCGCCAACGGGCGGGCCATGACGCTGGAATCCACCGAAGGCTTTGTGCGCGTGGTGGCGCGCCGCGACAACCACCTGGTGGTGGGCTGGCAGGCGGTGGGGCGCGGCGTGTCGGAACTGGCGGCGGCGTTTTCGCAGTCGCTGGAAATGGGCGCGCGCCTGGAAGACGTGGGCGGCACCATCCATGCCCATCCCACGCTGGGCGAAGCAGTGCAAGAAGCCGCCCTGCGCGCGCTGGGGCACGCCCTGCATATCTAGGCGCAGCAGCCCAGGTGTCAGGCTCCGCCAGGTGCCTGACACCGATGTGCGCCAGACTGTGTCAAAAGTACGGTGTCAGGCGCCTGGCGGAGCCTGACACCTGGCTGCGCCGCGTTTACGCCAGTACGCCCTTGGCGATGGTATTGCGCTGGATTTCGCTGGTGCCTGTCACGATGCGGTACAGCCGCAGCCGCCGGAAAATGAACTCCACCGGATGGTTCTTGGTGACGCCCACGTTGCCGTGGATCTGCATGGCCTTGTCGGCGATCTCGAAGCAGCGCTCGGATACGAACAGCTTGCACATGGCGCCCAGCTGGCGCACGTCGTCGCCGGCGTCGGCGCGTTCGGCGGCGGCCAGCACCATCTGTTCGCACGCATACAGCGCCGTGGCCATGTCGGCCAGCATGTGCTGGATGGCCTGGAAGCGGCTGATCGGGCCGCCGAACTGCTGGCGCGTCTTGGCATAATCGACCGCCATCCGGAACGCCTGCCGGGCCAGCCCGATCATGGTGGGGCAGTGCAGCAGCCGGTTCACGCTGACCCGGTTCATGGCGATGCGAAAGCCTTCGCCCGGCTTGCCGATCAGGTTCTGCCTGGGCACGCGCACTTGGTCGAGCACGATGTCGGCATCCACGTACTGGCCCGTCATGGGCACGCAGTCGTGCACCAGGCGCACTCCGGGCCGGTCCAGGTCTACCAGAATCGCCGAGATTCCATCAGCGCCCTTGTCCGGGTCGGTCACGCACAGGGTGACCGCGAAGTCGGCGAACATCGAGGCGGTGATGTAGTGCTTGACGCCGGTGATCACGTAGTCGTCGCCGTCTTCCACGGCGCGCGTGCGCAGGCTGGTGGCGTCTGAACCCGACTGCGGCTCGGTCATCGCGAAGCACGCGCCGCGCTCGGCGTTGATTACCGGCATGATGTAGCGTTCAAGCTGGTAGGGCGTGGCGTAGCGGACCAGGTTGCCGATGCGCGACGGCCCGCCCCAGTCTCCCAGCACATGCGGAAACAGGATGGCGCCCGAGGCCGCCGCGTCGTCTTTCAGCACGCACAGGTCGCGGTACGGCAGCGCCTGCCCGCCGATTTCCCGGGGCAGCTGCAATCCGTACAGGCCCAGCTCGCGCGAGCGTTGCCAGATCGACTTGACCAGTTCGCGCGGGAACTCGTCTTCGTATCCCAGGCCCAGTTCGCGTTCCATGGGCAGCAGTTCATCGTGCAGGTAATGATGCAGGCGGTCGCGCAATGCCGCCAGCGCCGGGCTGTGTTGGGCCATGATGTCTCCTTGCGTAGTCTCCAGCTTGACAGCCCTGCGCTTCTTCGCAATTATCTTTTCTTCGATCTTGATAACCAGACGGAATCGATGAGACTCGAAGACCTGGACTATTTCCTGGCCGTGGCGCGCGCCGGGCACGTGGGGCGCGCCGCCGACGGCATGGGCATCAGCCAGCCGGCCCTGACCAAGGGCATCCGGCGCCTGGAAGACGAACTGAAGCTGCAGCTGTTCGTGCGCACGCCCAAGGGCATGGAGCTCACCATGCCCGGCAAGGCGTTCTACCAGCGCAGCCTGCAGGCCCGGCGCGAGCTGGACGAGGCGCTGCGCGAGGCCGGCGACCTGCATCGCGGCAGCATCGGGCTGGTGCGCGTCGGCGTTACGCCGCTGCTGGCCGAGCCGGTATTCAACCAGGCCTGCATCGACCTGCTGGCGCAGCGGCCGGCGGCCAGGATCAACGTCATGGTGTCGCTGAACGACGTGCTGATTCCGGCGCTGCGCCAGGGCGCCCTGGACTTTTCCATCAGCTCGCTGCACGACTCGGCCGCGCCGGCCGAGTTCGACCGCATTCCGCTGTTTCGCGACAACCTGTTCGTGGCCGCGCGCCAGGGGCATCCGGTGTTCGGCCACGCGAAAATCCGCTTCGACCACCTGATCGGCTATGGCTGGATGCTGCCCGGCCTGCAGGCGGCCTCGCGGCGCTGGCTGCAGACGCGCTTCGAGCAGCGCGGCGCGCCGCCGCCCGAAATCGTTATCGAATCCAATTCATCGGTGTCCAGCCTGGTCAGCATCCTGCACAGCACCGACCTGCTGACCGTGATCAGCGAGATCACGCTGCAGTCCGACGCCGGCAAGGGCCTGGCCGCTGTGCCGCTGGAAGACGTCACCTGGCACCGCGAGATCGGCATCATGACGCGCCACGGCAGTTATCAGTCGCCGCTGGCGCAGCGCCTGATCGAGATACTGCGCGAGCGCGCCCGCGCCGGCACGCCGCGCGCCCGGTAGGGCTTACTGGTTGCTGAGCCCCAGCTGCTTGATCAGCGGGCCGTAGCGGTTCGATTCGTCGTCGATCAGCTTCTGGAATTGCGCCTGCGATCCGGCAATGGGCTTGAACGACTGGGATTCCAGCGCCTTTTTCACGTCGGGCTGGTTCACGACCTTGACGATGGCCTGGTTGAGCCGTTCGACGATATCCGGCGGCGTGCCCCTGGGCACCGCGATGCCGCCCCAGCTGCCGCTTTCGAAACCTGGGTAGCCGGCCTCGGCCACCGTGGGAACCTGCGGCAGCGAACGGGCCCGCTCGGCGCTGGTAACGGCAATGGGCCGCACCTTGCCGCCCTGGATGAAGGCCATGGCGGGCGCCACCGCAATGATGCCCACGCCGACCTGCCCGCCGGCCAGGTCGTTGATCATGTTGCTGCCGCCCCGATAGGGCACGTGCAGGGCGTCGATACCGAAATGCTGCTTCACGGCCTCGAAGATCAGGTGCATGGATGAGCCGACGCCGGGGCTGCCGTAGCTGAGCTTGCCCGGATGCGCCTTGGAATACGCCACCAGTTCCGCCAGGTTGTGGATGGGCAGGCTGCTGTTGACCAGAATGACGTGCGGCGACAGGCTGATGCCCGCCACCGGCACGAAATCGCCGATGGGGTCGAATGTCAGGTTCGGCGTCAGGTGCTTGGCGATGGGGAAGTTGCCGCCGTATTCCAGCAGGGTGTAGCCGTCGGCCGGCGAGTTGGCGACCTTGGCGCCGCCGATGCTGCCGCCGCCGCCGCCCACGTTCTCGACGATGATGTTCTGTCCCAGTTCATGGCCCAGCGGGTCGGCCACCAGGCGGGCGATGTAGTCGAATTGGCCGCCGGCGGTAAAGGGCACCACCAGGCGGATCGGCCGGTCGGGGTAGCCGTCGGCGTGAACCGGCGCCGGCGCCAGGCCCGCCAGGCCCAGTGTGATGGCGGCGGTGGCCAGCCAGGGGCGGAAGTCGCGTATGTGCACAGATGTCTCCTATGGGTTGCCAGCAGGCTGTCGGCGCGCCTGTCGAGTGACGAGGCCTCAGATTTAACCTGCGGCGATTCCGCGCGCGATGCCGTATCTGCGCATTTCGATAACCGGGCGGTATGAATCCGGCGCGATAACGGCCCGGTATGAAAAATCGCGCCCGGGTTATCCCGCCAGTCTTGCGCGGCCTCACCATCCTGCTACGGAAACGAAGGAGGCATCCGATGAATCAAGGACGATATACCAGCCGCAATGCGGCCTATTGGCGCGATCGCCCCGCCATTATCTACGGCGACCGCACCGTCAGTTTCGGCCAGCTGGACACGCGTTCCAACCGCCTGGCCAATGCGCTGCTCGGCCTGGGCCTGGCCAAGGGCGACCGCGTTGCCGTGCAGGCCTGGAACTGCCCCGAGATCATCGAGCTGGAGTGCGCGCTGTACAAGGCCGGGCTGGTGAAGGTGGCGCTGAACGCGCGCCTGTCCAGCCGCGAAGTGGTCGACACGGTCAATAACGCGCAGGCCAGCGTGTTCATCGTGGACCCGGCCCACAGCGAAAGCGTGGCATCCATCCAGGGCGAACTGGCCACCGTGCGGCACATGGTCGTGACCGGCAGCGACAGCATCGAAGGCTGGCGTCCGTACGAAGCGTTCATCGCGGCGGGCGCCGACCGCAACCCCGACGTGGACATGACCGAGAGCGACCTGGCGGTGCTGCATTTCACCTCGGGTTCGACCGGCAAGCTGAAGGCCGCCATGCAGACGGTAGGCAACCGCATGGCCTCGCTGCGCAAGGTGGTGATGGGGCGCATGCGCGCCAATCCCGGCGAGGTGCTGGCGCTGGCCGGGCCGATCACCCATGCCAGCGGCATGTTCATGCAGCCCTTTCTGTTCCAGGGCGGCACCATTTTGCTGCACGACCGCTACGACCCAGAGGTTTTCCTGGATTCCGTCCAGCGCCACCGCGCGGCGTTCAGTTTCATGGTGCCCACCATGGTCAATATGCTGATCGCCGAGCCCAGCCTGCATCGCCACGACCTGAGCGCGCTGCGGCAGATTTCGTACGGCGGCGCGCCCATGGCGCCGGCCCGCATCCGTGAAGCCTGGGAAGCGCTGGGCCCCAAGCTCAGCCAGGGCTACGGCACCGGCGAGACCACCGGCGGGCTGGCGCTGCTGAGCACCGCCGACCATGCCCATGCGCTGGCCTCGCGTCCCGAAAGGCTGTCGTCCTGCGGCCGCCTGTTCGGCGAGGGCGAGCTGTACCTGGCCGACGACCAGGGCCAGCCCGTGGCCCCCGGCGAGGTGGGCGAGATCAAGGTGCGCGGTCCCGACGTGTTCGCCGGCTATTGGGGCGAGCCCGAGCTATCGGCCCAGGCGCTGCGCGACGGCTGGCTGCACACCGGCGACCTGGCCCGCATGGACGACGAGGGCTTTGTGTATATCGTCGATCGCAAGAAAGACATGATCATCACCGGCGGCTTCAATGTGTACCCCACTGAAGTCGAGCAGGCCCTGTACCAGCACCCGGACGTGTACGAGGCCTGCGTGTTCGGCATTCCCGACGACAAGTGGGGCGAAGCGGTCAAGGCGGTGCTGGTGCTCAAGCCCGGCGCGCAGGCCAGCGCGGATGACCTGCTGGCGCATTGCCGCACGCACCTGGCCGACTTCAAGAAGCCGCGCAGCATCGACATCGTGGCTGAACTGCCCAAGAACGCCAACGGCAAGCTGGCCCGCAAGCCGCTGCGCGATGCCTATTGGGCCGGGCAGGAACGCAAGGTAGGCTGAACGGCGCACGCCGCGAGAGCGGCGCCGCCAGGCCGCCAGATGCCAGACACCGCTGTGTGCCGCAGCTATCTCAGTCGTACGGTGTCCGACACCCTGCGGGAGTCGGACACTTGGCAATAAGGACGACGTCTGGCCCTGGGTATTTTCCAGGTGTCAGGCTCCGCCAGATGCCTGACACCGCACGACTGAGACGGCTGCCGCACACCGCGGTGTCAGGCACCTGCGGAGCCTGACCCCTGGATCACCTCGATCACGGAACGGCTGCTTGTGCGCGCCGCGCCGTCGTGGGTAGACTGGCTGCTTTCGCCTGGAGGCCGCCATGTCGTGCGCACTGCTGGTCGTGGATGTGCAAGAAGCCCTGTTCCGCCCGCAGCCCCGGCCCGCCGACGCCGACGCCACCGTGGCGCGCATCAATGCCCTGGCGGCGCGGGCCCGCCGCGCGGGCGCCGCTGTGATCCATATCCAGCACAATGCCGGCGGCACCGAGCTGGCGCACGGCAGCGCCGGCTGGCAGCTGTACGGCGGGCTGGAGCGCCTGGCGGGCGATCATGCCGTGGACAAGACCACGGCCGATGCCTTTTTGCGCACCGGCCTGGCGGCCCTGCTCGGGCAGCTGCAGGTGTCGCGCGTGGTGGTGTGCGGGTACGCCACCGAATTCTGCGTGGATACCACGGTGCGGCAAGCGGCCGCGCGCGGCTATGAAGTCGTGCTGGCCGCCGACGCGCACACTACCCACGACAAGCCGCACGCGAATGCCGCGGCCATCCGCACGCATCACAACATGACCTTGCCCGCCATATCCAGTTTCGGGCCGCGCATCGCGGCCATACCGGCCGGCCAGATCGTGTTCGGCGCGGCGCCTGCCCAGGCAGGGTAGACTGGCCGCTTTCCTTGCGCATCCCTGCCGGAGGCCGCATGCAAGCCTTGCTGGATCATATTGCCGTCGCGGCGCCGAACCTGGCCGCCGGCGCCGATTTTGTCGAACACGCGCTGGGGGTGCGGCCGCAGCCCGGTGGAGCGCATCCCCGCATGGGCACGCACAATCTGCTGCTGCGCCTGGGCGAATCCACCTATCTGGAAGTCATCGCCCGCGATCCCGCCGCGCCGGCGCCGTCGCGCCCGCGCTGGTTCGAACTGGACCGCCTGGCTCCGGATTCGCCGCCGCGCCTGGCAACCTGGGTGGCGCGCACCGATGATATCGCCGCGGCGGCCGGGGCCTGCGGCACGGCCGGGCAGATCGAGCCCATGACCCGCGGCGCGTTGTCGTGGCGCATTACCATTCCGCCCGACGGCAGCCTGCCCGCCGGCGGGGCCGCGCCCACGCTGATCCAGTGGGACGCCGCGCCGCATCCCGCCGCGAAGCTGGACGACCTGGGCTGCCATCTGGAAGCGCTGCAGGTCTTCCACTCTGATCCGGACGGCATCCGGGCCATGCTGGACGCCATCGCCTTCGATGGGCCGGTCGAGGTCCATGCCTTGCCGACCGGCGAGGCGCCGCGCCTGCTGGCGCGCATCCGCACGCCGCAGGGGCTGCGCACATTGCCGGCCGGCTGATGCGCCGGGCGCTCAGTGCGCCAGGCGCGCCGGCGCCATCAGGGTGAAACCCTGCAGCGGCAGGCGCAGCGAGATCAGCGCCGCCAGCAACAATATGGTGCCGGCGCTGCCGAAGGCCACCCAGTGCGTGCCGAAGGTTTCGTAGCCCCAGCCGCCCAGCCACGAACTGATCATGGCGCCCACCTGGTGGCCCAGATAGGCGCAGCCGTACAGCACGCCTACCAGGCGCACGCCGTACACGTCGGCCAGGATGGCCGACGACATGGCGATGCTGCCGGACCAGACCACGCCGCCGATGGCCGCGGCCAGGTACAGTTCCCAATGCGTGCCGACCAGCAGCAGGGCGAAGAAGCCCAGGCCGCGGATCAGGTAGATGGCGGCCAGGATCTTGCGGCGCGGCAGCACGTCGGACACCCGGCCCAGCACCAGCGTGCTGAAAATAGCCACCAGCCCGATCAGGCCGATGCCCAGCGAACTGGTGGTGGCGTCGAAGCCGTGGTCCATCAGCATGGGCATGCCATGCGTGCCCAGCAGGTTCATGCTGAAACCACAGGCGAACAGCCCCAGGGTGATCTTCCAGAACGGCGCCGTGCGCGTGGCTTCGCGGAACGCCAGGCTTTCGGGCGGCGCGGCGGTGCGGCCTGCCGGCCTGGCAGCAATCTGCTCGGGCGTCAGGTCGGTGTGCGGCGGGGCCTGGTCGCGCATCACGAACACGGCCATCGGCACGGTCAGCACGGTGAACAGCACGGCGAAGCCCAGCAAGGTGGTTTGCCAGGTGGTGGATTCGACGGCGTAGGTCAGCGCCGGCGTCATCACGGCAATGCCCGCCATCGAGCCGGTGGACAGGAAGAACAGCGCCATGCCGCGCCGGCGCGTGAACCAGCGGGTGAGCAGGGGCGTCAGGGCGACCGGGCTGGTGAAGGCCAGCCCCACCGACATCAGCACGCCGAAGGCCAGCAGGAAGCTGACCGGATCGCGCGCGTTGACCGTCCAGATGATGGAAACGACCACGATCGCGGTGCCCAGCAGCAGTACGAAGCGGGTGCCGCGGCGCGCCACCAGGATGCCCGCCACCGGCATGCCCAGGCCATAGCACAGCATGCCGATGGCCACGATGCCCGACAGCAGGCTGCGGCTGAAGCCCAGGTC
Organism: Bordetella petrii; assembly: GCF_017356245.1. Lineage (NCBI taxonomy): Bacteria > Pseudomonadati > Pseudomonadota > Betaproteobacteria > Burkholderiales > Alcaligenaceae > Bordetella > Bordetella petrii. Next base: position 536,871 of record NZ_JAFMZZ010000004.1, on the reverse strand, counting down.
TTGCGCCATGGGCAGGAAGAAAGGCCCGACCCCCATGCGCATGCCCACCGTCAGCAGCGTCAGCAGCGTGGCCGCCGCCACGATGTTCCACCCGAAATACCAGCCCTTCTGTGTGCCAGCCAACTTCGTCTCCGTATCTTGTCAGGCGGGCGCCTTGATGGCGGGCGCCCAGGCGGAGATTGTCGATGATTTCGGGGCGCCGCGCTCGCGGGGTGTACGGTCAGCGAACAGGCACGGCGGGCCCGCGGCGGCACGGCTTGTTCAGATGCCGAATTGCTTCTCGTATTCGGCCTTCAGGCGCGGCCACTCGAATTTCATGGCTTCGCCGCCGACAATGCGCCCGATGGGGGCGCCGGCCAGCAGCCGGTCGAGCACGTCCAGGCAGATATGCCAGCCGGCCGCGCCCATAGCGATGAAGCCGCGGTCGATGTTGTGCCAGAGCGTAAGGCGCGTGCCTTCGCCCAGCGGTTCGAGGGTCCAGCGCAGGTGGTTGCCGCTCCAGTCATATTCCAGCAGGCTGGGCGCTTCGGCCCGTGTTACCTGGGTGTCCGAGGTTTGCGGCGTTGGCGCTCCCACTGTGGAAAGCCGGGCGGGGCCCACCGCGCCCAGGCTGCGGTCGGCGTCGAACGGCGCCCATTCGCGCAGGCTGGCCGGGTCGGTCAGCGCTTTCCATACTTGTTCCGGCGGATGGCGCAGTTCGCGCGTGACGATAAGCGTCCATTTTTCGGCGTCTTTGCGGATTTGCGCGCCGGCGGCAGCGCCGGGCAGGTACTGGTTGCGGTCATTCATGCTTCTTGCCCCTTTGTGGCGGTACGGGATTTACTTGGTCCAGGTGGCGCTCCAGCGCGTCGAAACGGGCCGCCCAGAACTGGCGGAACGGCGCGAGCCAGGCATCGATCTCTAACAACGGTTCGGGCCTGATGCGGTACAGGCGCCGCTGCGCGTCGACCCGCGCCTCGACGAACCCGGCTTCGCGCAGCACCCGCAGGTGCTTGGAAACCGAGGGTTGTGAAAGATTCAGCCGGGTTTCGATATCGCCCACCGACTGCTCGGATGCGGCAAGCAGGCTGAGGATGGCGCGGCGGTTCGGCTCGGCGATGATGGCGAATGCGGATTCCATGCCCTATATATACTCAATAAGGCATATACGCGTCAAGGCATTTATCAGTGCGCTTTTCTTTGATATCGTCATACAATATTATTGACAGATAGCAATACCGGTTCGTATCATCCGCCGTACCGGGCCGCCTTTTCAGGGCGGCATGCCCTTATCAGCCGGCGTCCAGATCGGCTTTCACGGAGACAAGCAGCCATGGGCGGCACCGATACCCGCAATCTGACGCGCCAGCTGGCCGACTATGTGGTCGACACCCGCCTGGAAGACATTCCCGACGATGCGCGCAAGGAAGCGCGGCGCGCCCTGGTGAATTTCATGGGCTGCGCGCTGGGCGGCAGCCGCCACGAAGCCATGGACATCACGCTGGCCGCGCTGGGGCCCTATGCCGGCCCGCCCACGGCGCGCGTGCTGGGCCGCGCCGAACATACCGATCCGCTGCTGGCCGCGCTGCTCAATGGCATCAGTTCGCACGTGCACGATTACGACGACACTACGCCCAGCAACTACATCCATCCCACATCGCCGGTGGCCTCGGCGCTGTTCGCGTATGCCAGCATGCACGCCGTGCACGGCGCCGACCTCGAGCTCGCTTATGCGCTGGGCTACGAAACGGTCACGCGCATCGGCAATGCCACTTATCCCGCGCACTACCAGGCGGGCTGGCACAGCACCGGCTCGATCGGCGTGTTCGGCGCGGCCGTCGCGATCGGCAAGCTGCTGGGCCTGGACGCCCGGCAGATGGTGTGGGCCATAGGCCTGGCCGCCACGCAATCGGCCGGACTGCGCGAGATGTTCGGCTCGATGGCCAAGTCATTCCATCCCGGCCGATCGGCCCAAAGCGGCTATATCGCGGCCCTGCTGGCGCAGCGCGGCTTCACCGCGGGCGCGCATGCGCTCGAAGGGCCGCGCGGCTTCGCGGCGGTCGAGGCCGCCGACTACGACCTGGCCATGGTCAGCGAGGGCCTGGGCCGCCAGTACCATTTTCACCAGAACACCTACAAGCCGTTTCCGTGCGGCATCGTCATCCATCCCACCATCGACGCCTGCATCCAGCTGCGCCGCTCGCACCAGATCGACGCCGGCCATATCGCCGCGGTGCGCCTGCGCGTGGCGCCGCTGGTGCGCGACCTGTGCGACAAGAAACAGATCGCCACCGGGCTGGAAGGCAAGTTCTCGGTGTATCACGCGGCGTCCATCGGGCTGGTGCGCGGCAAGGCGGGTCTGGCCGAGTTCACCGACGAAGCCGTCAATGACCCGCTGATGCGCCAGGTGCGTGAGCGGGTCCAGGCCGAGGCCGACCCGTCCATGCCGGAAGACAGCGTGCACGTCGAGGTCTCGATGCAGGACGGCAAGACCCACACCCTGATGCTGGAGCATTCGCTGGGCAATCTGCAGCGGCCCCTCAGCGATGCCCAGCTTGAAGACAAGTTCCGCGACCAGGCCACCATGCTGCCCGCGACGCAAGTCGAGGCCCTGATCGCGGCATGCTGGCAGCTAGAGCGCATCGACGATGTGCGCAAGTTGGTGACGCTGGCAGTTCCCAGGGCGGGATAGCCCCATACCAGGCAGCACCCCCAAGGAGGAGACCATGAGAACAATTACCACCGTACTGTTGCTGGCCTTGGCGATGGCTCTGCCGCCGGCCGCGCGCGCCGAGGTCAGCGAGCTGCGCATTCCGCTGGGCGCCGGCGGTTTCGGATTCCTGCCCCTGTATATGATGCAGAAGCACAAGCTGATCGAGCAGCAGGCCGAAAAAGCGGGCGTCAAGGTGACGGTCGACTGGGCCAGGCTGGGCGGCCCGTCGGCAATGATCGATGCGCTGCTGTCGGGCTCGGCGCATTTCGTATCGGCTGGCCCGCCGTCGTTCCTGATCCTGTGGGACCGCACCAAGGGCAGCAGCGACGTCAAGGGCGTGGCGGCAATGAGTTCGATGCCCATGTTCCTGAACACCCGCGCCGCGCATCTGAAGTCTATCGACGATCTCAAGCAGGGCGACAAGATCGGCGTCACGTCGGTGAAGTCGTCGATTCCATCGATCATCATGCAGATGTACGCCGTCCAGAAGTACGGCAAGGACCAGGCCTTCCGCTTTGATCCGTACACGGTCACCATGGGGCATGCCGACGCCGCGGCCGCGCTGCTGTCCGGCAGCAGCAATATCACCGCGCACTATGCCTCGCCGCCGCTGGCCCAGCTCGAGCAGCACACCCCGGGCATCCGCAGCATCATGAATTCCGATGATGTGATGGGCGGGTCCACCACCTTTACCATGGTGTCCACCACCACGCGCTTCGCCAAGGAAAACCCGAAGGTCTACGCCGCCTTCGTGGCCGCGCTGAAGCAGGCGCAGGACATGATCAAGGCCGACAAGCGAGCGGCGGCGCAGGTGCTGATCGACTCGATGGGCGGCGGCAAGACTTTCAGCATCGACGACATGGTCCACATCCTGGATGATCCGGCCACCAAGTACACCACCACGCCCGAGCACGTGATGAAGTACGCGCAGTTCATGAACGACATCGGTTCGTTGAAGCACCGGCCCGCGTCCATCCGCGACCTGTTCTTCGACTACGGCGCGATTGCCGAAGGCAATTAAGGCAAGCCGGCTTGGCGCCGCCGCGGCTCAGTGGCGGCGCAGTTCGAAAGCGGGCCGGATCTGGCCGGTGCGCAGACCGGCCGCGTTGCGGATATCGGGCCGGGCCCATTCCCGCAGCGTGTCCAGCCGCGAGGCCGGCAGGCCAAGCTGCCGCAGGGTTTCGATGGCCGCGGCATGCACGGTTGCCATGTTGCCGTCCGACATCTTCACCGCGATGCCCAGGCCCTGTGCGCACAGGCCCATGCCCTGCACGCCGTCGGCGCCGGTCTTGGCGACCAGTTCGCCCGGCAGCGCGCCCATCAGCGCCAGGTCGGACCGCCCCGAGCCGGACACCAGCCGCGGATGCGCCATCATGGCCTGCCGCAGCGTGTGCAGCGCGGCTGCGGCGCCGGCATCGCCAGCCTGGGCGGCGGCCAGCCGGGCATAGCCGGTGGCCAGCGCCGACAGCGGCAGGGCGTAGGTGGGCGCCGAGCATCCGTCGATACCCGCGCGCAGCGCGTCGGCCGGGATGGCGCACGCCTGCGCCAGTTCGCCGCGCACGGCGGCTTGCAGCGGATGGGCGGCGGACAGGTAATCGTGGCGCGTCAACCCGTGCTGGGCGCAATAGGCCAGGAAGCCGGCATGCTTGCCCGAGCAATTGTGGTGCAGCGTGGTGGGCTGGAAGCCGGCCGGCGCCTGCGCGCCGCCGGGCATGCTGAACACAATCGGCATGTGGCACCCGCACTGCAATTCGTCCGGCCGGCAGCCCGCCTTGTCCAAAAGGCCGGCAACGATTTCGGTGTGCGCGGTTTCGCCCGAATGGCTGGCGCACAGCAGCGCGATTTGCTCGGAACGCAGGCCGAAGTGCGCGGCGCCGCCGGCGCGCATGAAGGGCAGCGCCTGGAACGGCTTGAGTGACGAGCGCGCAAAGGTCAGCGTGTCCGGGTCGCCCGCGCTGGCCACCAGCCGGCCGGTCGGGTCGACCACGGCAATCGACCCGAAATGCTGGCATTCCACGATGTCGCGGGCGGCCTCGGCGCCGCCGCGCGTGCGCTCGACCAACAGGGTATGGGGCATGGTTCGCTCTGCAAGAATGCGTCGGCTCACAGTGTAGTGGCACCACCCGGCGCGTTCAGCCGGCCGGCGCCGGCCCCGTGTCCGGCAGGATGGCCGCCAGGCTGCTGCGCACCTCGATGAACCGCGGCCCATCGGCGCGCAGGCCCGCGGCGATGGCCGCGTCGACCTGCCCGGCATGCTCGACGCGGCTCGACGCCATGCCGAACGCCGCGGCCAGGGCCGGAAAATCGGGATTGGACAGCGAGGTGCCGCTGACGCGGCCGGGGTACTGGCGTTCCTGGTGCAGGCGGATCGAGCCGTAGCTGGCATTGTTGGACACGATGAACAGGATCGGCAGCTGGCGCTCTACCGCGGCGATCATTTCATTGCCGGTCATCAGGAAGCCGCCGTCGCCCACCAGGCAGATGGTCTTGCGGCCGGGATGGCGCAGGGCGCTGGCGACGGCGGCCGGCGTGCCGTAGCCCATGGCGCCCGACAGCGGCGTCATCAGCCGCTGGCTGCCGCGGAACGGAAAATGGCGGTACACCGGCGCGGCGAAGGTGCCGGCGTCCAGGCAGACGATGGCGTCGTCGGGCGCCTGCTCGGCCAGGCTGCGCACCACCAGGTTGAAGTCGACGCCATCGGACGGCTGGCCCGCCACCCAGGCGGCGCGCTGCGTGTGCCGGCTGCGCAGTTCGGCGGCCCACTCGGGATCGCGATCAGGCCGGGCCGGCGCGTCGGCGGCCAGTTGCCGCAGCAGCGCCGCCGGGTCGCACACCAGGCCGTGGTCGGCTGCGAAATTCAGGCCCACGATATGCGGGTCCGGATAGCAGTGCAGCAGTTGCTGGCTGGCTTGCGGCAGGTCCGGAAAGGCATAGCCCTGCGTGGGCACGTCGCCCAGGCGCGTGCCCAGCGCCAGGATCAGGTCGCTGCGCCGCAGGGCGTCGATCTGCTCGGGCGGGTTGGCCAGGCCGAGTTCGCCCGCGTACAGGGCGTCGTCATTGGGGTACAGGTCGTGGCGCCGGAACGAAACGGCCACGGGTATCTGCCAGGCCTGCGCGAACGCACGCAGCGCCTCGCGGCCGCCCGGCTGCTCCAGTGCGCCGCCCGCCACGATCAGCGGCCGCCGCGCCTGGTTCAGCTGCTGCCGCACGGCCTCCAGTTGCGGGGCCGACGGCAGCGTGGCGGCGTGCGGCGTGGCGCGCCAGGCGGGCTGCGCGGCTTCCTGCTGCTGGATGTCTTCGGGAATCACCAGCACCACCGGCCCGGGCGTGCCGGTGGTGGCCAGGCGGATCGCCTTGAAGGCCGCCTCGGCCAGCTGGCCGGGGTCCGTGGGCTCGAACACCCATTTGGCGATGTCGCCGAACATCTTCTGGCAGTCGATTTCCTGGAACGCCTCGCGGCGCAGGTCGCGCTTGGGGATCTGGCCCACCACGACGATCAGCGGCACCGCATCCTGCTGGGCGGTGTGGATGGCGATCGCGGCATTGCTGACGCCGGGCCCGCGGCTGACCATCACGACGCCGGGCCGGCCGGTCAGCCGCCCGTCGGCCACCGCCATGTAGCCCGCGCCGCTTTCATGGCGGCAGACCACTGTGTCGATTTCGGGAAAATCCACCAGGGCGTCCAGAATGCCAAGATAGCTTTCGCCGGGAACCAGGAAAACCCGGTCCAGGCCGTTGATGTGGAAGATCTTGAGCAGGGCGTGTGCAGAGGTGTGCTTCATGCGTGGGGCGTGCGGGCAGGGGTGGGCCGCCAGGGGCGGCGGCATGGGGAGCTTGGCGGTATTCTGGTAGGCTGCCGCGTCGGCATCAATGATGCGGTGCCTATATCAGCTATGCGGGCCGGGCATGGGCCGCCCGCGCCTGCCAGGGAGGGCATGGGCCGTGGACCTGAAGCGCCTGGAATACTTTTTGTCGGTGGCCGAGCACGGCAGCTTTTCGCGCGCCGCCAGTGTCATCGGCGTGGCGCAGCCGGCGCTGGGCCGCCAGGTGCAGCGCCTGGAAGAAGCCTGCGGCACGCGGTTGTTCTATCGGCACGGGCGCGGCGTCTCGCTGACCCGCGAAGGCGAGGTCTATGCGCAGCGTATCCGGCCGCTGCTGCAGCAGCTGGGCGCCGCGGCGGCCGACCTGGCGGCCGGCACCACGCCGCTGGCCGGCGTGGTCACGGTGGGGCTCACGCCCACTGTGATGTCGCTGATCGGCCTGCCGCTGCTGCAGCGCATGCGCGCCATTGCGCCGGGCGTGAAGGTCAACTTTCTTACCGGCTACAGCGGCTACGTGCACGAATGGCTGGTCGACGGCCGGCTGGATGTGGCCATTCTGCACGACGCCCGCCGTTCGCGGCACATCGCCGTCGATTACCTGGCCAGCGCGCGGCTGTTTCTGGTGTCGCACCCCCAGCGCGCGCGCGAAGCCGGCATCCTGGGCCGCGCCAGCGTGCCGGTCAGCCGCCTGGCCGCGCTGCCGCTGGCCCTGCCGAGCCGCACGCACGGATTGCGGCGTACCCTGGAAGCCGCCGCCACGCGCGCGCGGCGAGTACTCGAACCCGACTACGAGCTCGACACCCTGGCGCTGATGAAGGACGTGGTGCTGGCCGGCGTGGCCCATACCGTGCTGGCCATGCCGGCGGTGGCCGCCGAGGCTCGCGCCGGCGCGGTGGTCACCGCGCCCTTGTCGCCGCGCCTGGAAACCCGCCTGATGGTGGCCACCTCGCTCAACCAGCCCCTGACCCAGGCCGGCCGCGCCGTGCTGGGCGAGATCCGCCCGGTGCTGGTAGAGGCCATCCGCTGCAGCGAGCTGCCCCTGCATATCCAGGTCGGCTGATGCGCAGCGTTCGCGCGGCGGCCAGATAGAACAAAACGGCATAGCTGATACAAGCGCGCGGCCATCGGCATCGCGGCGCCGGATCGGAATAATGGCATGGCCTTGCGCGGCTGCCGCCGGCCGCCGCGCCGCCCATACCTATATCCACGGAGACAGCCATGAACCGCCTGGCCCGCGCAGCCTTGTCGCTTTGTTTTTGCCTGGGAACCGCGGCGCACGCCGCCGGTTTTCCCGACCGGCCCATTACGCTGGTCGTGCCGGTAGCGGCCGGCGGCACCATGGACATCGCCGGCCGCGTGCTGGGCCAGCACCTGAAAGACGTGCTGGGGCAGACGGTGGTGGTAGAAAACCGGCCCGGCGGCAGCGGCAATATCGCCTACACCCAGGTGGCGCGGGCCGAGCCCGACGGCTACACGGTGCTGTTCTCGTACGAAGGTTTCCATACCGGCAGCCCGGCGCTGTCCACCAACCAGGGCTGGGATCCGGTCAAGAGCTTCACGCCCATCGGCGAAGTGTTCCGCGGCCCGCATGTCATCCTGGTGCCGAAGAACGCGCCGGCGCAGACCCTGGGCGAACTGATCGCTCAGGCCAAGGCGCAGCCAGGCAAGCTCAACTACGCCTCGTCGGGCGTGGGCTCCATCCAGCACCTGGGCGCGGAACAGTTCAAGCAGCTGACGGGCACCGACATCATGCACGTGCCGTACAACGGCGCGGCGCCCGCCATGAAAGACCTGATCGCCGGCCGGGTGCAGCTGTTCATTACCACGCCGCCCAGCGCCATCGGCCACCTGAAGGCCGGCACCATCCGCGCCCTTGCCATCACCAGCAAAAAGCGCCATCCCATGCTGCCCGACGTGCCCACCACCGCCGAGGCCGGACTGCCGGAATTCACGCTCGAGGCCTGGTTCTCGCTGTTCGGCCCGGCCGGCATGCCCGACGCGGTGCGCGACAAGCTGTCACAGGCGCTGCAGACGGTGGTGCAGTCGCCCGGGTTCGCCGCGCAGATCAATGAACTGGGCGCCTATGCCAGCTACCAGCCGCCCGCCGAACTGGCGCGCATCGTGCAGGACGGGCTGGCGCACTGGTCGGCGGTCGTGAAAGCCGCCGGCGTGGCGGCCAACTGAGCGCGGCGGCCTCAGGGCACCAGCGACAGGCCGATGCGGAACTGCGATTCGTTGCGCTGGTTGTAGCCCAGCAGGGTCTCGCCGTAGCCGTTGAAGTACTGCAGGTGCAGGTAGCCGTTCATGTTCAGCCAGGTGCGCCGCAGCGGCCAGGCGAAATCCAGCTGCGTGGTGCGGTGGCGGCTGGCGCCCTGCCGGTACATGGCCGAGATCACCGCGCCGTCGTCCTGCGCCCAGCGCAGGTTCCAGTCCACATACCCGGCATAGTCGGCGTAGTCGGTGTTTTCGTCTTCCACGGCGAAATAGGCCCGGACCTTGGGGGCGAATGTCAGCGTGCTGCCGCTGTCGAAACGGTAGTTGATGGCCGGCTGCACGTAGGCATCGTTCAGCGAGCGCGAATCATCGCCGCTCTTGCCGTTGGACATGTGCTCGACCCCGGTATTCAGGCCCAGGCGCCAGTTCTGGCTGGGCGAGGTCCACATGTTGTCGGACAGCCAGAACACGCTGGGATTGAAGGTGGTGTCGATGAACGGCATCGAATCGCCCTCCAGGTCCCACAGCGAGGTCTGGGTGTAGCCCACGTAGAAATTTTCGCCGAAGGTGGGTTTGCGGCCGCCCGGCGGGTTGAACAGCCGGTACTTGGCGCTGATCTGGAAGCGCGCGGTCGTGCCGCCGCGCGTGCCCACGTCGAAATAAATGGGCTGGTATTCGGACAGTGCGCCGCGGAATGCATCGAAGGCCGTGGGTTTGGCCTGCCATTGCGCCTGGGCGGCATCGGTGGGGGCAGGGCCGGCGTTGAGCGCGGCGCCGGTGGCCTCGACTTCCGCCACGGGCACCGGCTGGCCGGTGCGGGCGTCGATCACGGGGCCCTGCGCCGGCGTGCTGGCCAGGGTGCCGCTTTCACGGCCGGTGACGTCCAGCGCCATCATGGTGGGTTCGCCTTCGATGGACAGCGCCTGCAGCCCGCGTGCCTGTTGCGGCACCACGGTGCTCCACGCGACCCGGGCAAAATTGTTCACCGGGATGTTCAGGGCGGCCTGCGGGCTGGCCAGCGTGGCCAGGCTGCGGACGATGGCGCCGTCGGCGCCGCGCCATTGCACCACCAGCTGGTTGGGCGGCTGCCACTGCGTGCCCGCGTCGCCGTCGTTGAAATACACCGCCTGTATCTGTACGGTTTCGCCCGGCGCGGCGGCGGGCCGTTCCAGCTGGTAAGTAATGCCGGCGGCGGCCGGCATGGCGGCGCCCAGCAGCGCGGCCAGCAGCAGGGCGCGCAACGGGGAAGGCAGGGGGGCGGTATGCGAAAACATGGGCAAGCGAGGGTAAATGGCGACGACGCACTGTAGCACCGCCGCCGGGGCCGCCTGCAACCGCATGTAAACCATTACGTCATGGTGCGCGCTTGCACCGGGCGCGTCATTGCCCGAACTTGATGCCCTGGGCCAGCGGCAGTTCGCGCGAGTAGTTGATGGTGTTGGTGGCGCGCCGCATGTAGTTCTTCCAGGCATCCGAACCCGATTCGCGGCCGCCGCCGGTTTCTTTTTCGCCGCCGAACGCGCCGCCGATCTCGGCGCCCGAGGTGCCGATGTTGACGTTGGCGATGCCGCAGTCCGAGCCCGCCGCCGACAGGAAGGTTTCGGCTTCGCGCAGGTCGTTGGTGAATATTGCCGACGACAGCCCCTGCGGCACGCCGTTGTGCATGGCCAGGGCCTGCTCAAAATCGCCGTAGCGCATCACATACAGAATGGGCGCGAAGGTTTCGTGGCATACCACGTCGGTCTGGCCCGGCATTTCGACAATGGCGGGACGCACATACCAGGCGTCGGGGTACTGGTCCTGCAACACGCGTTCGCCGCCGGTGACGCTGCCGCCCTGTTCGCGCGCGGCCTGCAGGGCCTGCTGCATGGCATCGAAGGCGGCGCGGTCGATCAGCGGGCCCACCAGGGTGGCGCTGTCCAGCGGATTGCCGATGCTTGCGCTGGCGTAGGCGGTGCGCAGGCGCGCCAGCAGGTCGTCGGCCGCGCTTTCGTGCACGATCAGCCGGCGCGTGCTGGTGCAGCGCTGGCCGGCCGTGCCGATGGCGCCGAACACGATGCCGCGCGCCGCCATGTCCAGGTCGGCGCTGGGCGCCACGATGATGGCGTTGTTGCCGCCCAGTTCCAGCAGTACGCGGCCGAAGCGCTGCGCGACCCGCGGCCCCACCTGCCGGCCCATGCGGGTCGAGCCGGTGGCCGACACCAGCGCCACGTCGTGCGAATCGACCAGCACCTCGCCCACCTGCCGGCCGCCGATCAGCACTTCCAGCAGGCCGGCCGGCGCATCGCCGAACTGCTGCACGGCCTGTGCGAACAACGCCTGGCAGGCCAGCGCCGTCAGGGGGGTTTTCTCGGACGGCTTCCAGACCACGGCGTTGCCGCACACCAGGGCCAGCGCGGTGTTCCACGACCACACCGCAACCGGGAAATTGAATGCGCTGATGACGCCGACCACGCCCAGCGGGTGCCAGGTTTCCATCATGCGGTGGCCAGGGCGCTCGGAGGCGATGGTCAGGCCGTACAGCTGGCGCGACAGGCCCAGCGCGAAATCGCAGATGTCGATCATTTCCTGCACTTCGCCTTCGCCTTCGGCCAGGATCTTGCCCGCCTCGAGCGACACCAGCCGCCCCAGCTCCTGCTTGTGGCGCCGCAGCGTATCGCCGAACAGCCGCACCAGCTCGCCGCGGCGCGGCGCCGGCACCAGCCGCCAGGCCTGGCTGGCCTGGCGCGCGCGGGTGATCGCCGCATGCGCCTGCGCCACGCTGTGTTCGGCCACCTGGGCCAGCCGCGCGCCGTCGATGGGGCTGTGCGCCGCCAGCGTGCCGCCCCGCAGGGCGGCCTCGCCCAGGCCCAGGGCGCGCAGAATGTCTTGGGGGGTATTCATCGGTACTCTCCTTGGGGCGGCAACAGTGGCGCGTGCATCGAGCGTTAGGGAAATGCCTAGGTGGAATTCCGGCAGAAAAATTTACTATACGAAACTCTGACGCCAAATGCGAAATCTTTTTGAGATTGCAGCCCCATGCCGGATCCTTTGGTCGTTGTCGAAGCGGTACACAAGACCTTCCACCGCGAAGGCCAGCCGCCGCATGCGGCCCTTACCGACATCCATTGCCGCATCGAACGCGGCGAAGTGCTGGTGGTAGTGGGGCCGTCGGGCTCGGGCAAGAGCACGCTGCTGCGCACCCTGAACGGCCTGGAGTCCATCGACGCCGGCGACATACGCATCGATGGCGTGTCGATCGGCGATTCCGCCACTGACCTGAACCTCTGGCGCACCGAGGTCGGCATGGTGTTCCAGCATTTCAACCTGTTCCAGCACCGCACCGCGCTCGACAACGTGGCGTTGCCGCAGCGCGTGGTGCGCAAGCGCAATCGCGCCGAAGCCGAGCGCTATGCCCACGCCCTGCTCGAGCGCGTCGGCATGGCCGATTTCGGCGCCCGCTATCCCAGCCAGTTGTCTGGCGGCCAGCAGCAGCGCGTGGCCATTGCCCGCGCGCTGGCCATGGATCCGAAGCTGATGCTGTTCGACGAAGCCACGTCGGCGCTCGATCCGGAAACCGTGGGCGGCATCCTGGACCTGATGCGCGAGCTGGCGGGCGACGGCATGACCATGGCGGTGGTCACCCATGAAATGGGCTTCGCGCGCGACGTGGCCGACCGCGCCCTGTTCATGGACGGCGGACGCATCATCGAAGAAGGCAGCCCCGACACGCTGTTCCGGCACCCCAGCCACGCGCGCACGCAGGCCTTCCTGGAAAAGATTCTGTAGCACCCGCGCGTGCCCCGCGCGCGCGGCCTCGCAGTCGTTGTGGTGGTACCGGCAATACCGTCCGGCCTCGTTCGGCCCGGCGGCTTCACATCGTTAAAGAGGATTCTCAACATGCAGAAAATCAAACAATGGCTGGGCGTCGCAGCGCTGGCCCTGACGGCTGCCTGCGTCACCACGGCCGCCCGCGCGGATGCGCTGTCGGACATCCTCAAGCGCGGCGAATTCCGCGTGGCCGTGCAGACCTCGGGCCCGCTGATGAGCTTCATGGACAAGTCGGGCAAGCGCACCGGGCTGGCTGTGGAACTGGCGCGTCGCATGGCCGACGACCTGGGCGTGAAACTGGTGCTGCAGGACTACGAATGGAAAGGCCTGATCCCGGCGCTGCTGTCCGGCAAGGCCGACATGGTGGCCGCCGACATGACGCCCACGCCGCAGCGGGCCGCCCAGATCCTGTTCTCGGCCCCCATGTTCTACGCCGAGACCGTGGCCGTGGTGCCCAAGGACTCGCCCTATAAAAGCTACACCGACCTGAACAAGGGCGACGTCACCATCGGCGCGCTGGGCGCCAGCACCTACGCCGAGGTCGCGCGCAAGATGCTGCCCGAGGCCAAGCTGAAAGAGTTTTCGGGCGGCAGCGCCCCGGTCGGCCAGGCGATCTCCAGCGGCCGGCTCGACGCCGGCATCATGTCGCTGAGCACGGCCAACCAGTTCCTGGCCGATTTCGGCAACCTGCGCGTGCTCGACGGCATCATGGTGCGCGAGCCGCTGGCCTTCGCGGTGGCCCCCGACGCCTATCGCCTGAAATTCTGGCTGGACAACTGGCGCGAGCTGCGCACGGCCGACAATTCGCTGCCCGAAGCCGTCAAGTACTGGTATTCCACCGATTGGAAGAAAGAGCATTGACGGCGGCCTGAGCCCATGAATTGGCTGATCGACTACTACAACTGGCGCATCGTCGGCCAGTACGCGGGCCAGTTCGCCGACGGGCTGGCCAACACGCTGGTGGCCGCCGGGGTCAGCCTGGTGTGCTCGGTGGCGCTGGGCGTGCTGGTGGCGCTGGCGCGCATGGCGCGCCGGGCGCCGGTGTGGCGGCTGGCGGCGGGGTACATCCAGTTCATCCGCGCCACGCCCCTGCTGGTGCAGATCTACCTGGTGTACTACGCGCTGCCGTATTTCATTCCGGCGGCCAAGTCCTGGAGCGAGCTGATCCTGGGCATCGTCGCGATGACGCTGCACCATACGGCGTACATGAGCGAGATCGTGCGCGTGGGCATCCAGTCGGTGCCGCGTGGCCAGATCGAGGGCGCCAAGGCGGTCGGCATGGGTTTCCGGCAGCGCCTGCGCTACGTGGTGCTGCCGCAGGCATTCGCCAACACCTTGCCGCCGCTGCTGGGCCAGACGGCGGTGCTGATCAAGGACACATCGCTGTTGTCGCTGATCGCCGTATTCGAGCTGGTGGCCGCGGGCGTGCTGATGAACAGCGAGCGCATCGTGCCCAATGAAAGCTTCCTGACCATCGCGGCCGGGTACTTGCTGATCTACGCCTGCATGCTGGGCCTGTCGCGCCTGGTAGGCCTGTGGCTGGCGGGGCCGGCCTGGAACGCGAGGTAGCCATGCTGAACGAATACTGGTCCACCGCGGTGACCGTCATGCCCTTTCTGCTGAAAGGTTTTCTGGAAACGCTGAAGATCTCGTTCCTGGCCATTATCGCGGGCTCGACGCTGGGCTTCCTGATCGGCGTGATACGCAGCTACCGCATCCGCGTGGTGCACCAGCTGCTGGGGCTGTACATCCACATGCTGCGCGGCACGCCGTTCCTGGTGCAGCTGTACGTGTTCTATTTCGTGCTGCCCAGCAGCGGCATGGCCTGGCTGGAATGGGATTCGGACACGGCGGCCTTCGTGTCGCTGTCGGTGTATACGTCCAGCTACGTGGCCGAGATCGTCATGAACGCCATCCTGGCTGTGCCGCGCGGCCAGGTCGAGGGCGCCATGACGCTGGGGCTGCGGCCGCTGCAGGCCCTGCGGCTGGTGGTGCTGCCCCAGGCCATGCGCCTGATCGTGCAGCCCATGAGCGGCGTATACGTCATGCTGATCAAGAGCACCGCCATTCTGTCGGTGGTGGGCATTACCGAACTGACGCGCCAGGGAGAGGTGTTCATGATCACCTATCCCAGCAAGTCGCTGTTCATCTATGCCCTGATCGCGCTCATCTATTTCATATACTGCTATCCCTTGTTGCGCCTGGCCAACTGGGTTGAAAAACGCGTCGCCGGATCGCTGGCGCCGGCGTCCCTGGCCTAGGGCCTGTCTGCTTCCATGCCATCATGGCTTCCGAGTACATCGACACGTTTTACAAGCGCACGCTGGGCGCTGCGCAAACCCGCTACGGCGCGCTGGCCGGACCCGCCAGCACCGACATCTGCATCGTCGGCGGCGGGCTGGCCGGGCTGACGGCCGCGCTGGAACTGGCCCGCCGCGGCCGCCAGGTCACCCTGCTGGAAGCGTGCCGGGTGGGGTGGGGCGCTTCCGGCCGCAACGGCGGCTCGGTGTCGCCGGCCTTCTCGGCCGGCGCCGACCTGATCCGCCGGCGCGTGGGGCAGGCGGGCTACGAGGGCCTGTACCGCCTGTCCATCGAAGGCGTGGATATCATCCGCGACAACATCCGCGACCTGGGCATCGCGGATGCGCGCAAAGTCGACGGCCGCCTGCGCGTACTGCGCTACGACGACGCAGCTTCGCTGCGCGCCTATTGCGACGAACAGCGCCGGTTCGGCCGGCAGGTCCGGCTGCTGCAGCGCGACGAGGTGCGCGAACTGCTGCGTTCCGACGCGTACTTCCAGGGCGTGTACGATCCGGACTCGTTCCATTTCCACCCGCTTAACTACGCCCTGGCGCTGGCGCGCGAATGCGCGCGGCTGGGGGTGCGCATCCATGAAGATTCGCCGGTGCGTTCGGCCAGCCTGGCCGGCGCGGCGAAGCGCCTGACCACCCCGGAGGGCTCGGTCGAGGCGCAGACCGTGGTTTTCTGCACCGGGGGCTATACCGACGGCCTGGTGCCCGCATTGCGCCGCGCCATGCTGCCCATCGCCACCTACATCATGCTGACCGAGCCGCTGGGCGAGCGCGTGCGCGAGGCCATCCGCACCGACGCCGCCATTGGCGACACGCGCCGGGCCGGCAACTATTACCGCGTGGTCGAGGGCGGGCGCATCAGCTGGGGCAGCCACATCACCACCCGCATCGACGACCCGCCCGACCTGGCCGAGTCGCTGCGCGCCGAATTGCTGTCGGTGTATCCGCAACTGGCCGGGGTGCGGGTCGAGGTGGCCTGGTCGGGCCGCATGGCTTACGCCCGCCATCTGATGCCGCAGATCGGCCAGCTGCAGCCCGGGGCGTGGTACTGCACCGCGTTCGGCGGCCATGGCATGAACACCACAGCCATCGGCGGCCGCGTGGTGGCCGAAGGCATATGCGGCGACAGCGAGCGCTATCGCCAGTTCGCGCCCTTCGGGCTGGACTGGAACGGCGGCCCGCTGGGCACCGCCGCCGTGCAGCTGACCTACTGGTCGTACCAGGCGCGCGACCGGCTGCGCGAGCGCCGTTCGCGTGCGTGAAGGACACCATCATGCCCACCACCAAGCAGAGCGCGCTGGCGCAACGGCTGCGCGACCTGCGCAGGGCGCGCGACTGGACCCTGAAACAGGCCGCCCAGGCCACCGGCGTGGCGGCGTCCACCCTGTCCAAGATCGAGAACGGGCTGCTGTCGCCCACCTATGACAACCTGCTGAAGATCGCCGCCGGCCTGGAACTGGACGTGGCCGAGCTGTTCATGCCGCCGCAGGACCACATGGGCACCGGCCGCCGCTCGATCAACCAGCTGGGCGAGGGCCGCTCGTACGAAACCCCGTACTACGACCACCGGCTGCTGTGCAATGCGTTGTCGCACAAGCGCATGATGCCGTTCTACACGCGGGTCAAGGCCCGTTCATTCGGCGAGTTCCACGACTGGAGCCGCCACCGGGGCGAAGAATTCGTCTACGTGCTCAGCGGCGAAATCGAGCTGCACACCGAGTTCTACCAGCCCGCCCGCCTGGCGGCCGGCGAAAGCTTCTATATCGACAGCCGCATGGGCCACCGGGTCATCAGCCTGAGCCAGGACGACGCCATGGTCCTGTGGGTGTCGACGGCGGCCGAACTCGAAGAGCAGTAAGCCGTGCCGGGCTGCCCGGCACGGTACAATTGCCGCGCGCTATCATACGCACAGTTTTTCAATGTCGCGGTAGCTCAACTGGATAGAGCAGCGGCCTTCTAAGCCGCAGGTTACGGGTTCGATTCCTGTCCGCGACGCACACGACTTGCGCCTGGCCATACGCCAACCGCTCGGCGCGAGGCCAGGCGCGCGTCCGGTGCTATGGCTCTTCGCTTTTCGACGGCGAAACAGGCGACAGCCACCAATAGTTGGCCGCCAGCAAGGCCACGAAAGCCAGCACGCAAAAAAGAATATCCAGCACGCCGGCATCGGGCTTGAGCATCTTGCGCGCGACCACGAATGCCAGCAATTCCAGAATGGCGCGCAGATCGTGCGTGACGAGCGTACGGGCAAGCTCTATGGCAATCACCGCCAGCAATATGCGGTAAATCAGCTCGTAGAATGTTTCTGACTGCTGCCAGTCCATGGCGGCCAGGGGCGGCACGCTATGAATGGTGAACACGACAACGCCTGCCAGGATCGCCACCGCAAATAGTCGCTCGATCCCTGTCGCTACTTTTTTGTAGTAGTGCGGTATTCGATAGCCCGTATTCATGACAGAGACCCGTGTGCTGAGTGTTTTCTTGCCATCGTGCGTGCGCCGAGCCTCGATTTTGTGCCTGGCATCGGCAAATGGCAAGGGTCCGCATGAGTGCGCCTTGCTGGCGGCCGGGTGCGCGGTTCAGCATGGCTGCGATATCCTGATTGACAATAAATATGTATGTACTTAATATAAAGTACGTACATTTTAATGCGCCCCATGCCATGCCCGTCTCCGTGATCGAATCCTCCATTTTCAAAGACATGTTCGGCACCGCCGCGATGCGCGCCGTATTCGACGACGCGGCCACGCTGCGCCGCTACGTCGAGACCGAGGTGGCGCTGGCGCGGGTGCAGGCCGGCCTGGGCATCATCCCGCGGCCGGCGGCGGATGCCATTGCCGCCCGCGCCGACGCATCGCGCCTGGACCTGGACGTACTCAAGGCCGAGACCGAGATAGTGGGCTATCCCATCCTGCCGCTGGTGCGCCAGCTGGCCCGGATGTGCGGGCCCGAGGGCGAATACCTGCACTGGGGCGCCACCACGCAAGACATCATGGATACGGCGACGGTGTTGCAGGTGCGCGACGCGCTGGCCCTGGTCGAGGCCGACCTGGCAGAGCTGGACGGCATACTCGACGCGCTGGCGCAGCGCTATCGCGACACGCCGATGGCGGGCCGCACCCATCTGCAGCATGCCCTGCCCATCACCTTCGGGTACAAGGCCGCAGTGTGGCTCCTGATGGTGCGCCGCCATCGCGAGCGCCTGACGCAGTTGCGTCCGCGGGTGCTGGTGGGCCAGTTCGGCGGCGCGGCCGGCACGCTGGCCTCGCTGGGCGGGCAGGGGCTGGCAGTGCACGAGGCGCTGATGCGCGAGCTGGGCCTGCACAGCGCGCCGGTCACCTGGCACGTGGCGCGCGACGGCCTGGCCGAGGCCGTGCAGTTTCTGGGCCTGGTCACCGGCTCGCTGGGCAAGATCGCGCTGGACATCATGCTGATGATGACCAACGAGCTCGCCGAGGCCTTCGAGCCTTTCGTCAAGAGCCGCGGCGCCTCCAGCACCATGCCGCAGAAGCGCAACCCGATTTCGTGCGAACTGATGCTGAGCGCTTCCAAGACGGTGCGCCAGCACGCCGGCCTGGCGCTGGACGCCATGGTGCAGGACTTCGAACGGGCCACCGGACCCTGGCACATCGAGTGGTCGGCCATTCCCGAATCCTTTGTGCTGACCGCCGGCGCGCTGCGGCAGGCGAAGTTCATGCTGGGCGGCCTCGAGGTCGACACGCAGCGCATGCGCCGCAACCTGGACCTGACCGGCGGCCTGATCGTGTCCGAGGCGGTGATGATGGGCCTGGCCCCGCACCTGGGGCGCCAGGTCGCTCACGATGTGGTCTATGACGCGTGCCGCGAGGCCATGGCCGAACGCCGTCCGCTGGCCGATGTGCTGGCTGGCGAGCCGCGCATCGCGGCCCACCTGGACCGCGCCGCCATCGACCGGCTGTGCGATCCCGCCAACTACCTGGGCGCGGCGCCGCAGATGGTGGACCGCATGCGCGGTTTCGGCCTGCAGTCATGAACGGAGAGGGGGCCGGCAGGGTTATCATACGCAGGCCTCATCAAGCCCTCGTACAAGGACCATTCATGAAAACGCAACGTGCTCTACTGACAGGCGGTGTGCTGCTGGCCTTTTCCATTACGGCGCAGGCCGCGGGCATGGCCTTCATGAATCATTCCATCATTGCCAGCATTCCCAAGAAAGACCTGCCCAGCTTCAGCGCGGCGGTCAACGAAACCCTGGAAAGCCAGCCCGACGGCGTCAGCACGACCTGGACGGGCTCGCAGCCGCGGCGCGGCCAGCCGATCAAGGTCAAGATGACCGTAGAGCACACCACCGAAACCCAGAAGGCCAACAAGTGCCGCCAGCTCGACGCCGTGGTCAGCCAGGACGCCGCTTCCGAGAACTGGTCGTTCTGGTTCTGCAAGCAGGATTCGGGGCAGTGGAAGGCCAGCCGCAACTAAGCAGCTGACCCGGCGCGCCGCGCCTACAGGTATGGCGAGGCCAGCCAGATCACCTTGTTGCGCAGCCGCTTGGCGAAAGGCTGGCCGTACAGCTGTTCCAGCGTGACCTGGCGCGCGCCCGCGATGTGGCCGTCGATGCGCGCGGCAATCCACGCGGCCAGGTCGCGGTCGTAGATTTCGGTGTCCAGTTCGAAATTCAGGCGCAGGCTGCGCGGATCGAGATTGGACGACCCGATGTACGACCAGGCGCCATCCACCGTCATCAGCTTTGAATGGTCGAACGCGCCCGACGCGCGCCACACCCGGCACCCGGTGCGCACGATCTGGTCCAGCTGCGCCGTCATGGCGTAGTTCACCAGGCGCAGGTTGTTGCGGCCCGGGATGACGATATCGACGGTAATGCCGCGCCGGGCCGCGGTGGCCAGCGCGCCGATCAGGGGCTGATCGGGCAGGAAGTAGGGCGACTGGATGCGGATGTGCTGCTGCGCCACCGCCAGCGCGCCCAGCAGCATGTTGCGGGTGCTGACCACCGCACGATCGGGGCCCGACGGCACGCAGCGCATGGGCACCGTGCCCGGCAGCGGGGCGATGGGCGGCGGAAACCAGGGGGCGCTGTCCAGCGATTCGTGCGTGGTGAAGTTCCAGTCGTGGGCGAACACCGACATCAGCTGCGCCACGATCGGGCCGTCGAGCTGGAAATGGACGTCGTTGTTGGTTTTGTCGCCGGACAGCGCGCGCACGAAAGCGGCGCGCACATTCATGCCGCCGGTGAAACCGGCGCGCCCGTCCACCACCAGGATCTTGCGGTGGCTGCGCAGGTTGGCGTAGGGCATGCGCAGCAGGCCCAGCGGATTGGTCATGAAGCGCGCCGTGCGCACCCCGCCGCGCTGCAGCCTGCGCACAATGGGCGGATGCGAATAGCGGCTGCCGATGGCGTCGATCAGCACGCGCACCTGCACGCCGCGCTGGTGTGCTTCGATCAGCGCCTGCGCCATCTCGATGCCGATGGGGTCGCTGTCGAAAATATAGCTTTGCATGGCGATGCAATGGCGGGCATTGCGAATGGCCTGCATCATGGCCGGATAGGCTTCGTCGCCGCCGCCCAGCGGACGCACCGCGTTGCCGCCCAGCATCGGAAAGTGGCTGACCTTGTCGCCCAGCGTTTTCAGCGAGGCGAACTGGGCGCTGGAATAGGGCACCACGTCGCCGACCGGCGACTGGGCATGGCCGGCGTACGCCAGCATGGCTTCGTCGCGCTGCTGCGAGACGCGCGTCTGGCGGATGCGGTTCACCCCCGCCACAAAATAGAACAGCGCGCCGAACAGCGGGGAAAACAGCGCCACGCCCACCCAGCCGATGGCGGCGCGCACGTCCTGCTTGGTCATTGCCGCATGCACCGCGGCCCCCGTGCCGGCCACCAGGCTGACCCCGAACACCAGGTGCGGCCAATACTCGTGCAAAAGCTCGTCTATGCGATCCATAAGAAGCCTGAAATGTGCCCGCGCCACTGCCCCGCGCCCGGTGCCGGCGGATGCGCCAGGATAGCAAGGCGCCGCCCTGCCGGGAACGGGGTAGGCGGCAGGGCAAGGCCCAAAATATATGCTAGAATTCGGCCTCTTTGCAGCAGCAATGGTGGCTGTAGCTCAGTTGGTAGAGTCCCGGATTGTGATTCCGGTTGTCGTGGGTTCGAGTCCCATCAGCCACCCCAATTAATTCTGATAAATCAAGTAGTTGCGCTGCTCAGATATTTTCACGACGTGAAAATTAGAAGTTCAAAGAGAATTTGGGAATTTACTTTGTCGCCGTGGCGCGTTTTGTCGTGCGGCGGCCGTAGTGCCGATGTGTTGTTCCCGCGTTCTGATCCTGTATCTAAGGCTGCAAGCCCACGCCCGGAACGAACCGGCGTGAGCGGGTTTCTTACGCAGAGACCATAAGGCGGCGGTTCTACTGGAGGGCAGGCGCCAGTACATCGCGCAGCCGCTCCGCGCCGCCGTCGGTAAGGTGGTGCTTGTCGCGGTACAGGGTGCGCCCTTCTTCGGCCACCAGGCATCCGCGCGCATCGCACAGGCGCGGCGCCGGATCCAGAAGCTTGAAATCATATTTGGCCTGCAGGGCGCGGATATCTGCCTCGACTTTGTGCTGGCGTTCGCGGTGGCTGGCCATCGTCGGGCCGACTTCGGCGGCACCCTGCCGCCGTATGCTCAGCATGGCCTTGTCAAAGGGCATCCGATTCGACGGCAGCAGCGGAACGTCAAGCATCAGGAATATCTGGCGTCCCGGACGCGACAGCTTCTGCAGGGTGCGCTCGAGGCCGGCCGACAGAATCGACTGGCCCTCGGTTCGCGGCGTCCCGCGTAGGTCGGTAAAGGTCTCGTCTGCATCGACCCAATAGCCGGCCAGGATAATGCGGTCGATCGGCGATGCGGCAAGGTAGTCCATGACGGCCTCGGTGATGCCCACGCATGGCGGCCGCGTGGGAGGCACCGCATCGAGCATCGGCACGCAGCTCGAATAGGTCAGGGCGATGCCTGACATGCCGCGTTCTTTGGCCAGCAGGTCGGCGCCGGCAGTCCACATGCGGGCGTGCGAGTCGCCTACCAGCGCAAACTGCGGCCCGCGGCCTGCGCCGATACCCAGCGGGCAGCCGGAAGCGCCGGCGCGGATCAGGTCCAGGCCGGGCTTGCCTTCACACGCAAGGCCGGGCTTGACCGACACGTCTTTGTCCAGTTGCTGGATGGCGGGCAACAGCGCCTGCTTGATCGGCGTGCCCTGGGCGGCAATACTGTGGGCCAGCCGGCCCGCCCCGTAGCAGGCTGCCAGGGCAATTGCGGCGGCCACCAGAACAAGCCATTCCGGCACGTTGTTCAGGCCGCGGCGGAATGGCTGTTCGAGATACCGCCACGATGCCCATGAAACGGCAAGAATCAGCACCAGCATGGCTGCCACCGGGATGGCGGGCAGCGCGTGGGCGCTCCAGCCTGCCGAGCGCATGATGACCAGCATCGGCCAATGCCACAAATACATCGAATATGAAATCAGTCCGATCCATACCAATGGCCGCCAGCTGAGCATTCGGCTGACCCAGCCGGCCTGGCTGCCGCCGCCCGCGTAGATGATGAGTACGGCGCCGATGGTGGGCAGCGCTGCGTGCAAGCCGGGGAAGGGGGTTTGGGTGGTGTACGCGAAGACTGGCCAAAGAATCATCGCCAGGCCCAGGGTGCCCGCGGCGTTGGCGTGCAGTGCGGTCCTGGCCACGCCGGCGCCGGATACGGCGCGAGAGGCCAGCAAAGAGCCGAGCGCCAGTTGCCAGGCGCGCGCCGGCAGCGTGTAGAACGCCGCGGCAGGGTCGTGGCGCATCAGCCAGATACTGGCGCCCGCGCTCAGGCCGGCCAGGATAGCCAGGGCCGCCGTCAGGCCGCGTTTGCGGCCGGCCCAAAACCACAGGGCCAGCAGCGCGGGCATGACGATGTAGAACTGTTCCTCGACGGCCAATGACCAGGTATGCAACAGCGGCTGGCTGGCCAGGGCGCTTTGCTGCCAGTAGTCGTTCCGGGTGTGCCAGAAAAGATGATTGGAAAAGAAGTACGCCAGCTTTTCGGCGGCGCGTCCGGCTTCCTTGAAGTCGGCCGGCAACAGAAAGAAGAAGCCCGCAACCAGCGTGGCGAACACCATTGCCAACAATGCCGGGAAGATGCGCCGCACGCGCCGCGCATAGAAATGGCGCAGCGAGAACTTGTTGGCTGCAAAGTCGATCAGCAGCAGCCGAGTAATCAGGTAGCCCGATATTACGAAGAAGACATCGACACCGACGAAGCCTCCGCTGAAAGGCGGCACTTCGGCATGAAATAGCACAACAGGCAGTACGGCAAGGGCGCGCAGGCCGTCGATATCCGGGCGATACTTCATATGTATTTATTCTTTACGAGCGCGGCGCAGTATAGCGCGCCGACAGGCAAAGAAGCTGTGCGCAGGCAGCGTGTAGCGATCGCCTAGTAGTGCTCTTCCTGGTGCTGCTGTCGATATGCGCGCGCCAAGGCTATTATCACCAGGGTGACGCACATTGCGATCACGCTGAGTACACTTGCGGCAATTAACACGGCGTCTCCTGAATACAGTGCCTTGTCTCGCCTTCAGCGTAACTGTTACAGAATTGTGACATAGCGGGGATTACCGGCCAGACGTGGCCGTATTTCTCTTCATTCGGAAAAGAGGCGGAAAGGCAACAGTGCCTCGTAGCGGCGCCAGCACCATGACCCAGCCATTCCGGCGCGTGCCGGCCAACCCCGCCGGCCGCGACTTTGCCGTGGGCGATATCCATGGCCATTTCAGCCGCCTGCAGCAGGCGCTGGACGAATTCGGCTTCAACCCGGCACAAGACCGCCTGTTCTCGGTCGGGGACCTGGTCGACCGCGGCCATGAAAGCGAAGCGTTCATGCAGTGGCTGGACCGGCCCTGGTTTTACGCGGTGCAAGGCAATCACGAAGACTATGCGATCCGCCATGTGCGCACCGCGCAGGTCGATGTCGACAATTGGCGCCGGTATGGCGGCGGCTGGTTCCTGGATCTGCCGCCCGAGCGGCAGCGGGTGTATGCGCACGCCCTGGCCCAATTGCCGGTGGCCATCGAAGTGGCTACCCGGGCGGGGCCGGTGGGCCTGGTGCACGCCGACTGCCCGGTGCAGGACTGGACCCGGCTGGAGGCCCGGCTGCGCGATCACTATCGGCGCACCCGCTCATATTGCCAATGGTCGCGCACCCGGCTGGAACAGCACGATGCCTCGGTGGTGGCCGGGGTCAGGGCGGTGGTGGCGGGGCACACACCCGTGGCGCGGCCGGTGATACTGGGCAACGTGTATCACATCGACACCCAGGGGTGGGCCTCCGGCTATTTCACTTTGCTGGACCTGGACACGCTGCGGGCCTGGCCGCAGCCGCCCGCGTGATGCGTTGATGGGCGCGGCGCCCGGGGCCAGCTTAAGGCCGCCGCCCGTGCGCCGTTAATCGGCCGTGACCCTGACAAAGGCGACCCATGTCGATTTCACCGATTTCCGGCTCTACCTTCATCCACCTGAACCCCAACGATACCGGCACGCCGCCGCTGGCGCGCGCCGCCAGCAGGCCCGCCGGCGCCGCGGGGGCTGCGGCGCCGCAAGAGCAGTCCGCCGATCCCGTGACGGAAGTCATCAAGCAGCTGCAGGAACGCCTGCGCCAGGTGATGCTGCAGATCCAGCGCCTGCAGGCCAGCCGGATTCCCGAAGAGCAGAAGCTGCCGCAATTGCGCGCCCTGAACAGCCAGGCCATGCAACTGCAGCAGCAGATTGCCGCGGCGCAAGAGAAAGCGCTGCGGGCCGCCAGCGGCGGCATCAGCGCCTAGCGCCGCCGCGCCTCGGACAGCGTGCCAGGTATTTGAAAACACAGAAAAAATCCTTGTGATACCATCCCGGCCTATCGC
This sequence comes from Bordetella petrii, assembly GCF_017356245.1. Classification (NCBI taxonomy): domain Bacteria; kingdom Pseudomonadati; phylum Pseudomonadota; class Betaproteobacteria; order Burkholderiales; family Alcaligenaceae; genus Bordetella; species Bordetella petrii. The sequence goes on along the minus strand of NZ_JAFMZZ010000004.1, from coordinate 512,116 downwards.
GTTGGCCCTGGCAGTACTGCGTGCCGGCGGCGATTCCTGATTTTTCCGGCGGGCCCAGGCCTGCCGCATTGCTGGCGCACCCATCACGGCTCCTCGATCGAGGGGCCGTTGGCATTTTTGCGGCGCCGTTTTTATCGATTTTTCACGCAGCGGAGTTTTTCCATGCCTGTGACCTGCCTTTCCCCGGCCGCCCGGCTCAACCCGGCGGCCATTTTCGACGACCCCTGACTGATATTGATAGGAGATTGCCGTGCCGACGCTGGCGCTGGGCGCATTCCCCGGGTGGCTTGCCCGCATCATGGAATTGCGCATCGACGTTGACCCTGGTTCGTGGAAGCTGGATAACGAACTGGAATCCCTGTATAGCCGCATTACCCGCCCGGGCGACCGCCTGCACGGCATGCCGGAGGCCAGGACCGGAATCCCCGGGCTGGTGCTTCGCTACCGCGAAGCGGACGGAGAATTCTACGTTTATGTGGTGGACCAGGCGCGCGGCCGGCTGGCCGGCTATACCGTATTCAATCGCCTGGTCGAACTGGGGCGGCGCGCTGATCCGCTGCTGCGCGCCCCGCATTCCAAGTATGACGCGGCCTACCAGCGCCGCGGCCTGGCCGCGGCGGTCTACCGCTGGGCCCTGGATGCCGGCCAGTGCCTGATCACCGGCGCCCGCCAGTCAGTGGGCGCGCGGGCGCTGTGGCAATCGCTGGCCAGGCAATACGAACCCCGCTATGTCGATCTGCGGCGCAAGCTATTGACCGACCTGGGGCCGCAGGTGGCCGGCCCGGTGCTGCACGATCTGCATACGCGCATGGTGCTGCTGGGGCGGGGCTGGACCTGGCGGCGCCTGGCAGACGCGGCAGGCATGCGGGAGGAAAGTTTGATCGAACCGCCGGCTTCGTTACAAAACTTATCAGGCTTGTAAACAAATGCGCGGTATGCTGGCCCTAGAGAGGGCCTTTGAGTGCATCAAAACAATTTGATCTACAAGGGGTATCGGCTGACAGCCAAAGTCGCACGCGGCAACCCCGACGACAGAACGGCAAACGCGCCGGGCTCCCCTGTCTTTACTGCATCGGTTTTTGTGGTGCAGGCTGATTCCGTACAGGAACATGGCGACGAATACGTGGTGCCCGGCTTTGCCGACGGCAATTTTGTATACAGCCCGCGCGAAGCTGTGCACGAAGCCATCAGCCATGGCTGCGCGATCGTCGACGCCCTGACCGGAGTCGTCAACTAGGCAGGGCTGTCCCGCAATAAAACGGTGTCCGGCACGCAGTGCCCGACACCTGTTCGCGTCGGCAGTGCCAGCTTTGGCGGCCGGCGATCAATCGGCGAAAATCTCGGCCCAGCTGCGGGCCTTGCCCAGCGGCCGTACGGTTGCCGACTGTTCCAGGATGGACACGGCCTTGTTGCGTTCCTCGGCCGACGCCCCGTCTTCCAGGATGACCAGGCGGCCGTTCGCGGCGTCGGCCATTTTCACGTCGGCCATCTTGCCGTGGGTCTGGTACACCTGCGTCCAGTCCATCTTCTTGCCGGCTTTCAATGCGATGGGCTCGATATATGTCAGCGCCGTGCCCGCGGCGCTGCGCACGGCATAGGCGAAATCCGCCATGTGGCCGCTGCTGCCCTGCGTCCGGGCGCCTTGCACCAGGCGCTTGCCCACGGCTTCGGCCAGGGCGCGGCCCACTTCGGCGCGAAAGCGCAGGCGGCTGAATTTGGGCATCCACTGGGTGCACTGGAAGCTCAGCGCCGTGGCCAGCTTCACGGCTTCCCACAGGGCGTCCTGCAATTGCGCGACGGGGCCGCTGGCGATGATGGCGCCGGTCTTGTCGAAGCGCGCCAGGCTGACGCCGGGCGCCTGGTTCAGCAGGTCCAGGCGCTTGGCATTGAGCTCTATGCCGTAGGCGGCGGCGTGCATGGCGGCCGCGCCGGCGTCGGTCAGGTAGAACGATTGTTCGTCGGGCCGGGCGATGAAAAATGCCCCGTGCTGGCCGTCCAGGCCCATGGGCACCGGGGTCACGGCGCGCACGGCGCGGTCGCCGGCCGGCAGGACGGTCCATCCGGCGGCTTGCAGGAACGCGGTCATAGCAGCAATTCGATCTGGCGGCCCTTCATGGGGTGGGCAAAGCCCCCCGCCAGGACCAGGTTGGCCTGCCGCAGGAAATACGGGATCAGGGCGGCGATGTCGTCCAGCGCCGGCACGACGGGCTCGGCGTAGCCTTCGCCGTCGTCATGCCAGACGTGCCGGTGGGTGCGCTCGGCGAGCACGCCGCGATAGTGCTGCCGGCCTTTGCCCACCAGGCTGGTGTGGAAGGTGTCGCCGGTATCCACGCCGATGACGCGGTGCGGCCCCACGAACAGGCTGGCCGAACAGGTTTCGGCCATGGCGATGACGGCCTGGCCGTGCACGGCGGTGCGGGCCGGCCGGTAGACGGCGCGGAAGATGATGTCGTCGCGGGCTTCGCCGCGCAGCCGGCAGGCCGACGAGAATTCCATCCATTGGGCGTGGCCGGCGGCGGGGCGCGCCGCCCAGGCCACCGCTTTCACGGTTTCCTTGGGCTCGGCCAGAATGTCGCGGACTTCGGCCGGGGTAATAAGGGGAGCTTGCGTATTGGCCATGGGCCGCTGTCGTGTTTGTCTTGGTCCGGGCGGGCCGGCCTGGGCGGCCGGCGGGCGATGGCGGGCATCGCAAAGGGGCGTAATCTTACAAGAAGCCGGCGGCGCGAGGCCGGCCGCGCGGTATCAAAGCGTGTCGGCGGAAAACGTGTCGCATTGGCGCAGGTCGCCGCTGTCCAGGCCGCGCTTGAACCAGCGCACTCGCTGCGCCGACGAACCGTGGGTGAAGGCGTCGGGCACCACATAACCCTGGCTTTGCTTTTGCAGGGTGTCGTCGCCGATGGCAGTGGCCGCGTTCAGGCCTTCTTCGACGTCGCCGCTTTCCAGGATGTTGCGGGCCTGGTCGGCATGCCGGGCCCACAGCCCGGCGAAGCAATCGGCCTGCAATTCCATGCGCACTGACAGGGCGTTGGCCTGCCCCGGGTTGCGCTGGCGCAGGCGGTCGACCTGATCGGAGATTCCCAGCAGGTGCTGCACGTGATGGCCCACTTCGTGCGCAATGACATAGGCCTGCGCGAAGTCGCCCGGCGCGTTCAGGCGGCGTTCCATTTCGTCGAAGAAACTGAGGTCGATGTAGACCTTGCTGTCGCCCGGGCAATAGAACGGCCCCATGGCGGCCTGGCCCGTGCCGCAGGCGGTGGGCGTGGCGCCGCGGAACAGCACCAGCCTGGGGGCGACGTACTGGCGGTTCAGGTTCTGCTGGAAAATGGCGCTCCAGGTGTCTTCGGTTTCGCCCAGCACCTTGGCCACGAAGTGCGCCTGCGGGTCGTCGGCCGGCGGCTGGCTGGGCGCCTGCTGCTCGACGGGCGCCGGGCCTTCGGCCATTTGCAGCACCACAGAGGGATCGACGCCGAAGTAGATGGCCACCAGCGCCAGCACGATCGTGCCGATGCCGATCGAGCCCCGCCCGCCCAGACGCGGGCCGCGCGAACGGCGATCTTCGATGTTCTGGCTTTCCCGCGAATTGTCCATGCGCATGTGTTTCTCCTGAGCAAGCGCCAAGGATGCTAGGATAAACCCATGGCCCTATTTTTCTCCATCCATCCCGACAACCCGCAGCCCCGCCTGCTGAAGCAGGCCGCGCAGTGGCTGAACGACGGCGGACTGGTGGCGGTTCCCACCGACTCCAGCTATGCCGTGGCGGCCCACCTCGACGACAAGGCGGCGGCCGACGCGCTGCGGCGCCTGCGCGGGCTGGACGAGCGCCATCACCTGACGCTGCTGTGCCGCGACCTGGCCGAGATCGGCCACTTCGCGCGGGTCGACAACCGCCAGTACCGGCTGCTGAAGGCCGCCACGCCGGGGCCATGGACTTTCATCCTGGAAGCCACGCGCGAAGTGCCGCGCCGGGTCTCGCATCCGTCGCGCAAGACCATCGGTATCCGGGTTCCCCAGCATGCGGTCACCCTGGCGCTGCTCGAACAGGTAGGCGCGCCGCTGCTGTCCACCACGCTCATTCCCAAGGGCGAAGACGACGCCCTGAACGACGCCGAAGACATCCGCGAGCGCTATGCGCACGAGCTCGCGGCCGTCATCGATGCCGGCGCCTGCCCGCAGTCGCCCACCACGGTCATCGACCTTACCGGCGATGAACCCGCCGTATTGCGCCGCGGCCGCGGCGACCCGGCCTCGCTGGGCCTCTGATTCCCTCCCGTCCATGTCCGATCTCATCCAGACCATCGCGATCTACGCGATTCCCGTCATTTTCGCCATCACGCTGCACGAGGCGGCGCACGGCTACGTGGCGCGCATGCTGGGCGATCCCACCGCCCAGCAGGCCGGGCGCATCACCCTGAACCCCATGCGCCACATCGACCCGGTCGGCACGCTGCTGGTGCCGGTGGGCATCCTGCTGATGTCCAAGCTCATGGGCGGGCCGGCCATGCTGTTCGGCTGGGCCAAGCCGGTGCCGGTCGATTTCGGCCGCCTGCGCCGCCCCAAGAAAGACATGCTGTGGGTGGCGTTGGCCGGGCCGGCGGCCAACCTGCTGATGGCCATCTTGTGGGTCGTTTCCATGCGCCTGTACCTGGCCGGCGGCCTGCAGGAAGGCTACTGGTACCAGATGGCCATGGCGGGCGTCAACGTCAACCTGGTGCTGATGGCCCTGAACCTGTTGCCCATACTGCCCCTGGACGGCGGGCGCATACTTTTCAGCCTGCTGCCCAACCGCCTGGCCTGGCAGTATTCGCGCATCGAGCCCTACGGCCTGGTTATCGTATTGCTGCTATTGGTTACCGATGTGCTCTGGATCCTGATGCAGCCCATTCTGCAATTGGGGACGGCCATCGTCACCTGGTTCTTGTAAGGGCCAATATCCGTTAAACTCCGCGATTCGACTGACTCAGTTCATCGCCCGGGGCTTGTCGTTCCGGGTCCGGAGCCCATTCTTCATGGCATCCCCCGCCGAAACAATCCATTTTCAGGGCAGCATGGTGGCGCTGGTCACCCCGATGCAGCCCGACGGCAGCCTCGACTACGCTGCCTACCGGTCGCTCATCGACTGGCATATCGCCGAAGGCACCGACGCCCTGGTCGTGGTGGGCACCACCGGCGAATCGCCCACCGTGTCCATGGACGAGCACGCCGAACTCATCCGCGTGGCGGTCGAGCACGCGGCCGGCCGCATCCCGGTCATCGCCGGGGTGGGCGCCAACTCCACCGACGAAGCCATCCACCTGTCGCGCCACGCCAAGGCCGTGGGCGCGCAGGCCGGCCTGTCGGTGGTGCCGTACTACAACAAGCCCTCGCAAGAAGGCCTGTACCGGCACTTCCGGGCGGTGGCCGAAGCGGTCGACCTGCCCACCGTGCTGTACAACGTGCCCGGCCGCACCGTGGCCGACATGTCCAACGAAACGGTGCTGCGCCTGGCGCAGGTGCCGGGCATCATCGGCATCAAAGACGCCACCGGCGACATCGGCCGCGGCGCCTTGCTCATCCGCGAGGCGCCGGCCGGCTTCCAGGTGTTCAGCGGCGACGATCCCACCGCCACGGCGCTCATCCTGCTGGGCGCGCGCGGCAATATTTCTGTTACGGCCAATGTGGCGCCTCGGCTCATGCACGAGCTCTGTGCCGCCGCGTTGGCGGGCGACGTGCCCAAGGCGCGCGAACTTAATGCGCGCCTGGCACGTCTAAACAAGGCCTTGTTCGTCGAGGCCAATCCCATTCCTGTGAAATGGGCGCTGGCTCAAATGGGCCGTACCGCGCTGGGCTACCGGCTGCCCCTGGTGGAACTGGGCACGCAACACCACGACACGGTACGCCGCGCGCTCCAGGAAACGGGCCTGCTCTAAATAGTGAGGATGCGTATGAATCAACGTCATGCCGCTGCGTCGGCATTGATGGCCCTGGCATTGTTGGCAGGCTGCAGTGATGTCAACGAATTGCTGGGCAACGACGAGTCGGTCGACTACAAAAGCACGCGGCGTGGCGAACCGCTCAGCATTCCGCCCGACCTGACCCAGGCTTCCAGCGATCCGCGCTACCGCGCGCCCGCGTCGGGCAGCACCACCTATTCGCAATACCAGCAGCAGGGGCAGCAGCAGGTGGCCTCGGCCACGCAAACCAGCAATGTGCTGCCGCAGCGCAACGACATGCGTGTCGAGCGCGACGGTGACCTGCGCTGGCTGGTGGTCGACCGGCCGCCCGAAGAAGTCTTCCCCAAGGTGGTCGACTTCTGGACCGAAACCGGTTTTACCGTCAGCACCAACAGCCCCAAGGCCGGCCTGGTTGAAACCGACTGGGCGGAAAACCGCGCCAAGATCCCCGAAAGCTGGCTGCGCCAGGCGCTGGGCTCCATCCTGGACACCGCCTGGGATAGCGGCGAACGCGAAAAATTCCGCACCCGCGTCGAACGCGTCGACGGCCACACCGAAATCTACATCTCGCACCAGCAGATGATAGAAAAGCGCACGGGCCCCGATGACGCCCAGGTGGCCTGGGAACACGGCGACGAAGACCCGGGCCTGAACGCCGCCATGCTGGCGCGCCTGATGGTCTACCTGGGCACCGACGTCGATAGTGCCCGCAAGCTGGTGGCCCAGGCCGAGGCCGCGCCGCAGGCTCCCAAGGTGCAAGACGTGCGCGCCAACGGCGCGATGCTGGTGGTCGACGAATCCTTCGACCGCGCCTGGCGCCGCGTGGGCGTGGCGCTCGACTCCGGCGGCTTCGCCGTCGACGACCGCGATCGCTCGGCCGGCGAATACTTCGTGCGCTACGTCGACACCGATACCGGCGCCAAGCAGGATCAGCCCGGCTTCTTCAGCCGCCTGTTCTCGGGCGACAAAAAGGCCCAGGCCGCGCAGTACCGCATCCACCTGGCCCAGGACGGCGCCCAGACCCAGGTCACGGTGCTCGACAGCTCGGGCCAGCGCGACAACAGCGCCACGGCGCAGCGGCTGCTCAGCGTCCTGAAAGACAAAATGACCTGATCCGCCCCGGGCCCCGCGCCCACGAAAAAGGCCGCGACAATGTCGCGGCCTTTTTCGTTGCCTGGCCCCGCCTGAGGCGGGGCGGCCAGGCGGGGTGCTATCAAGACCCCGGGGTGGTCGAGCCGCCGCCGGGCGCCGGCGTGGTCGAGCTGCCCGGAGCCGGCGTCGTGGGGGCCGGGCTGGAAGGCGCGGGCATGGTGGTCGACGGCTCGGAGCCGGCCGGGCTCGCGGTGTCTTCCTTCTTGTCGCAAGCGGTCAGCGCGACGGCAACCACCGAAGCAAGAATCAAGGTTTTGCTGATCATGTTGGACTCCTGTTAGATGACGATCATGCGGCCCTGTTAGGGGAAACCAGTGTCCCTGTTAGGGGAAACCAGTAGTCAGGCTACAGGAATCAGCGGGGTGCTGACGTGTGGAAATTAAAGCGGTGGCATCCAGAACGTAACAATCTTTACTTATAAGTGTGGAGCATTTCTTGATGTTTCAACGTGCGCGTAGACCTTAGCGTTCTGTGCGAGATAGACACGCTTAAGTGTCCGGATCGTACAAAACTGCGTGGTTTACCGGCATATTGCGGGCCGGTTGTGGCGTTTGGGTCACACATCGGGCCGATAGTGCAGCCAGCCGGCGTCCAGCCAATCCGCCAGGCATTCCCGGGCCGCGCTGCCCAGGCGCCGGCAGCGCGGGTCGGCGCAGGCCAGGCGGCGGGCATCGGCCAGCGCGCGCAGGGCGGGGTCGGCGGGCGCCTGGGCGGTTTCGCCGTTGATGAACACTTGCTTGCCGCGGTAGAGCATGCGGCTGCGCCGGTCGAGTTCCAGCGCGCCGCTGGGCGGCCAGTGCGATGCCAGGTCGATGCCGGCGGGCGGCGCGGAGTCGAACACGGCCAGGTTGCTGGGCTCGGTCAGCCAGCAGCCCAGAAAGCGCGCCGCCAGCGCGTCGTCGAAGCGGACCTTGGCCAGGGTATCGAGGGTGGCTTGCACCAGCGCGTCGGGCAGGGCGGCCGGCGTGTCGACGGCAGCCTGGCCGGGGTCGCGGTACAGGGCGTCCAGGCGCGGGCCGGGCAGCGGCGGCTCGCCGTAGGGGCCGCCCAGCAGGCCGACGCGGGCCATGGCCTGGTCAGCGGCGGCTTCCAGCAGGCCGCGCGCCAGCGCCGCCTGCGTGGGCGCGCGAAAGCCGATCGAGATGGTCATGCAGCCGTCGCCCAGCGCGATGCCGTCGTGCGCGGCTTGCGGCGGCAGGTACAGCATGTCGCCGGGCTCGAGTACGACGTCGTGCTCGGGCGTGAAGCGGCTGAGTATCTTCAGGGGCAGGCCGGGCTGCAGCGACAGGTCTTGCTGGCGCCCGTAGCGCCAGCGCCGGCGGCCGGCCGCCTGCAGCAGGAAGACATCGTAGCTGTCGAAATGCGGCCCCACGCCGCCGCCGTCGGACGCCACGCTGATCATGATGTCGTCGAGCCGGGCGTCGGGAATGAAGCGGAACTGCTGCAGCAGCGCCGAAGCCGCGTCGCTGTGCAGGTCCACGCTCTGCACCAGCAGCGTCCAGTCGGGCTCGCCCGCCTTGGGCAGGCGTGCGAAGGGGCCTTGTTCCATCTGCCAGGCGCCGTCTTCGCGCCAGATCAGGCGCGATTCGACATCGTCGCGGCGGGCCAGTTTTTTCAGGGCGGCGATGTTCAGCGGCGGCTTGAAGCCGGGCATGGCCTGCCGGATCAGCAGGGGCTTGCGCTGCCAGTAGCGGCGCATGAAGTCCGCGGGGCTGAGCCCGCCGAGCAGCGGCAGGGGCAGGTGGGTTTTCATGGCATGCAGGCCTTCAGGCGGTACAGCGCATCCAGCGCTTCGCGCGGCGTCAGGCTGTCGGGGTCGATCTGGGCGAGTTCGTCGCGCAGTGCGTGCAGAGCGTCGGACTCGTCGGACTGGTCGCTGGCGGCGCCGGCCTGCGCATCGGCGTCGATGGCGGCGGCGAACAGGCCCAGCTGCGGGGTGGGCGCGCCTTGCGCTTCCAGGCGTTCCAGCTCGCGCGAGGCATGGCGGATCACGGCGGCCGGCACGCCGGCGCGCTGCGCCACCTGGATGCCGTAGCTGCGGCTGGCGGGGCCGTCGCGCACTTCGTGCAGGAACACGATGCCGCCCGCCGATTCGGCGGCGGCCAGGTGCACATTGGCCGCGGTGGCCTGCTCGGCCGGCAGCCGCGTCAGCTCGAAATAGTGGGTGGCGAACAGCGTCAGCGCGCGGTTGTGGGTGACCAGGCGCAGCGCAATGGCCCACGCCAGGGCCAGGCCGTCGTAGGTGGAAGTGCCGCGGCCGATCTCGTCCATCAGCACCAGGCTGTGCGGCGTGCTGGCCGCCAGGATGGCCGCCGCCTCGGTCATTTCCATCATGAAGGTCGACCGCCCGCCGGCCAGGTCGTCGGCCGCGCCGATGCGGGTGAAGATGCGGTCGAGCTTGCCGATGGTGGCGCGCTGCGCCGGCACGAAGCTGCCGGTGCGCGCCAGCAGGGCGATCAGCGCCACCTGGCGCATGTAGGTGGACTTGCCGCCCATGTTGGGGCCGGTGATCAGCAGCATGCGGCGCGTGGCGTCCAGGCGGCAGCCGTTGGGCGTGAAGCGTTCGATGGCGCGTTCCACCACCGGATGGCGGCCGGCTTCGATATCGAGTTCGGCCTGCTCGGTAAGTTCGGGGGCGGTCCAGCCATGGCGCCGCGCATGTTCGGCCAGGGCGGCCAGGGTATCCAGCTCGGCCAGTGCGCCCGCGCAATCGGACAGCGGGCGCACGTGCTCGGCCAGCGTGTCCAGCACCTGCTCGTACAGCCATTTTTCGCGCGCCAGGGAGCGGTCTTGCGCCGACAGCACCTTGTCTTCCCAGGACTTGAGCTCGGGGGTGATGTAGCGTTCGGCGTTTTTCAGTGTCTGGCGCCGGCGGTAGTCTTCGGGCACCTTGTCGGTCTGCCCTTTGGTGACTTCGATGTAGAAGCCGTGCACGCGGTTGAATTCGACGCGCAGGTTGCCGATGCCGGTGCGTTCGCGTTCGCGGGCTTCCAGCTGCACCAGGAAGTCGCCGCCGTCGGCGGCCAGGGCGCGCAGCTCGTCCAGATCGGCGTCGAAGCCGGCGGCGATGACGCCGCCGTCGCGGATGGCCACTGCGGGCTCTTGGGCGATGGCGCGGCGCAGCAGGTCGGCAATGGCGGGGTCCGGAGACAGGTGCCCGGCCAGTTCGGCCAGGCGCGGCGAGGCGGCCAGCGGCGCCACCAGCTCGCGCAGCGCCGGCAGGGCGGCCAGGGCATCACGCAGGCTGGCCAGTTCGCGCGGCCGCACCGAACGCAGCGCCAGCCGCGACGAGATGCGCTCGACATCGGGAAAGGCGTCCAGCGCGTCCCGCAGGGTTTCCAGCAGGCCGGCCGCGCCGAAGGCAGGGGCGACGTCCGTGCGGCCGGCCAGCAGGGCCGAGATGGCCTGCTGGCGCGCCAGCGCGGGGGCGTTGTCGCGCAGCGGGTGATGCAGCCAGCGCCGCAGCAGCCGGCTGCCCATGGGCGTGCGGCAGCCGTCCAGCAGCGAGAACAGCGTGGGCGATTCTTCGCCGCTGAGGGTCTGGGTAAGTTCGAGATTGCGGCGCGTGACCGGGTCCATCAGCACGTACTGGCCGGGCCGGTCGACCGCGATGCCCTGCACGTGGGCCAGCGCCTGCGATTGCGTGCGCGCGGCGTAGCGCAGCAGCGCGCCGGCCGCGCAGATGGCGGCCGGCATGTCGTCGACGTCGAAGCCGGCCAGGGTGTCGGTCTTGAAGTGGGCCAGCAGGTGCGCCCGCGCGCCGTCGCTTTCGAAGTGCCAGTCGGGCACGCGGGTGCGCGCGCCGTCGAAGGCCAGCGCCAGTTCGGCGCTGTCGGCGCACACCAGTTCGGCGGGTGCGATGCGGTGCAGTTCGGATTCGAGCTGGGCGGGCGCGCATTCGGTGACGCGGAACTCGCCGCTGGCCAGGTTCAGCCAGGCCAGGCCGGCGCGCAGGTTGCGCGCCTTGCCGCCCAGGAACACGGCCCCCAGGGCGCGGTCGGCCTTGGCCGGCAGCAGGGCTTCGTCGGTAAGCGTGCCGGGGGTGACGATGCGCACGATGCGCCGCTCGACCGGCCCCTTGGCGGCGGCCGGGTCGCCGATCTGTTCGCAGATGGCCACCGATTCGCCCAGGGCGACCAGGCGCGCCAGGTATTGCTCCATGGCGTGCACGGGCACGCCCGCCATGGGAATGGGCGTGCCGTTGGAGGCGCCGCGCTTGGTCAGCGTCAGGCCCAGCAGGCGCGCGGCGCGTTCGGCGTCTTCGTAGAACATTTCATAGAAGTCGCCCATGCGGTAGAAAAGCAGCAGCGGCCCGGCCTCGGCCTTCAGGCGCAAATATTGCTGCATCATGGGGGTATGGCCCGCCAGGCTGTCAGTGGAAGGGGAGCGGGCTTCCATGCCGGCGTGGTGGTTGTTCGCGCGTTGCTTCGACATTGGGAACGGGTTCGTCAATCCTGGGTGATCCAACATCACCTATTAGAACCCATCCGCGGACTGATTCGCGCATGCCGGCCCGCGTCCGGCACGCCGCTTGCGCATAGGCAGGCGCGCCGCGGCGTGCCACAATGGGTCGACCCGGCCGGGCAGGCCGGGCCGGCGGCCCGCCGCCCCGGCTTGCCGCTACTTTCTTGCGGGAGACGAACAATGTCCAACAGCCATGTCTACAAACAGATCGAACTGGTGGGGTCGTCCACCAAGTCGTCCGATGATGCTGTCGTGCAGGCCATTGCGCGCGCCTCGGAAACCCTGCGCAATCTGGACTGGTTCGAAGTCACCGAGGTGCGGGGCCACATCAAGAACGGCAAGGTCGCGCACTGGCAGGTCGGGCTGAAGATCGGCATGCGGCTCGAAGAAGGCGACTGAGCCGCGGCCGCCGTGGGCGGCCGTGGGAAAGAAGCCGGGGCGGCGGCGCGGGCCGCCGCCCCGTTGCGCGGCGCCTGGGTCAGGCGCCGACCGGCTTGCCGTCTTCGCGGCGCACCACCACCGTGGCCGAGCGGGCGTCGCCGCCGCCGGCCCGCACGGTGTTCCATGCGCCGTTCGGGTGCTGGATGTTGATGAAGAACGTGGTCAGGTCTTCGTTGTAGGCGATGCCCGTGATTTCGCAGCCCACCGGGCCCACCAGGAAGCGCTTCGATTCACCGGTCTTCTGGTCGATGTAGTACATGGCGTTGTGGCCGAATTCGGCGGCGTCGGTATAGCCCGAATCGGTCTGCACCCACAGGCGGCCGCGCGGGTCGACGCGGATGCCGTCGGGGCTGGAGAAGGTGTCGCCATTGATGGTGCCGGTGACGTTGGCGGCCTGGCCCTGCGACTCGTCATAGCCGGCCAGCAGCAGCAATTCCCACTCGAAGGTCGTGGCCAGCGGCGAATCGCCGCGTTCCTTCCAGCGCACGATCTGGCCGTGCGCGTTGTTGGTGCGCGGGTTGGCGGCGCTGGTGCGCTGGCGGCCGCCGTTGTTGGTCAGCGTGCAGTACACGGTCTTGTCCTGGCCGACCGTGACCCACTCGGGGCGGTCCATCAGGGTGGCGCCGGCCACGCGCGCCGCGGCCTTGGTGTTGATCAGCACATCGGCCTGCGAATTGAAGTCGATGAGCGTCTGCGTCGGCAGCGAGCCGGGGGCGACCTGCGTGTAGTTGCCCGGGTCCACGGCGCCGGCGGTCAGGCCGTTCTTGCCGACCGTCAATTCCACCCAGTTGCCCGAGCCGTCATCGTTGAAGCGCGCCGCGTACAGCGTGCCTTCGTCCAGCAGGCCGGCGTTGTTGGCGCGGTTCGACGGATCGTAGGCGCGCGAGGGAATGAATTTGTAGATGCAGCCGGGCGTGCCGTCATCGCCCATGTAGAAGGCGACGCGGTTGTCCTTGTCCACCATGTAGGCGGTGTTTTCGTGGTCGAAGCGGCCCATCGCGGTGCGCTTGACGGCCGTCGAGGTCGGCTGGTACGGATCGATCTCGACCACCCAGCCATAGCCTTCCTCGGGCTGCGTGGTGTCCCAGTAGTTGTCCGTGGTTTCTTCGCAGGTCAGGTAGGTGCCCCACGGCGTGTTGCCGCTGGAGCAGTTGTTCAGCGTGCCGACCACGGTGGCGCCGATGGTGGCCGCGGCCGGGCCGCTGACGTCATAGACAGTGTTGCCGGTGTAGCGCTTGTTGTACGACGAATTGGGGTTGACCGACCAGGTGCCGTCATCGGCGCGCGCGATCTCGATGACCGACACGCCCACGTTCGACAGGTTGGTGCGAACCGCGTCCGTGGCCAGGTCCAGGGTCTGGCCGTCGACGTTCTCATGGTTCAGAACCAGCAGGCCGCCCTTTTTGGGGTCCACGCCTTCCAGGGCGTAGAAGTGCATGCCGTCGTGCTGGCCGCCGGACTGGTTTTCGGTGGCGGGATACGACTGCGGGATGCCCGTGTAGCCCAGCGAGCCGATCATGCACTTGTCGCCGGCCGAATACAGTACCTCGGCCACGTAGCCTTCCGGAACCAGCACGGTATCGGGCGTCAGGTTGTCGGCCAGCGGCGTGAAGTTCACCGAGTAAGCGGCGCCGGAAGGATCGGCGCCGCCGTCATTGCCGCCGGAGGCGTCGTCATCGTCGTCGTCGCTGCCGCTGCCACAGCCGGCCAGCGTCGCGCCGAATACAGACAGCAGCGACAGGCCCACGCTGTTCTTCAATAGCGTGCGCCGGGCGGGGTTTGCGGCGACGATGTCGTCGAACATCTGGCCCGGCACCGTGACTTCCCCTTCGGCCTCACGACGCGGAGCACGCAACTTGTCTGTCAAGTAGGACATTAGAACCTCTCTCAGTTGGCGGTTGTTTAAGCTGGGTTTCAGCGAAACAGGGCGAGAGGTTAAGTGGCGAGTATGACGAGGTGATGGCTGCGCCGGCGGCGTCGGCCAGACATCCGGATGAATGAAAAAGGCCCCGTTCGGGGCCTTTTGCGGGTTGCGGGCCTTGCTTCAAGCGCAATGCTTGGCTACCCAGGCCACGTAGCGGTCCAGCCAGCCCTGCAGGAATTTGCGGGTGCCTTCGTTGGTGATGGTGTATTGGTCGTCGATCAGGCCCTCGGTGGTCTGCAGGAAGACTTCGGGCGTGGTCAGCACGCTGACGCCTTCGGCGGCCAGGATGTTGCGCAGGTGCTGCTGCGCCATGGCCGTGCCGGCCGCGCTGGGCGAGGTGCCCACGATGCCGCCGACCTTGCCGGTCCAGGAATTCTTGCCCCAGGGGCGCGAGCCCCAGTCGATGGCGTTTTTCAGCGCCGCGGGAATCGAGCGGTTGTGCTCGGGGGTGACGAACAGCAGGCCGTCGGCATTGGCAATCAGCTCTTTCAGTTTGGCGGCCGCGGGCGGCATGGACATTTCGTTGTCCTGGTTGAACAGCGGGACGTCTCCCAGGCTGGCGTATTCGAACTTGACGTTCTCGGGCAGCAGTTTTTCCAGTGCACGCGCCAGGCGCAGGTTGATAGATGCGGCCCGCAGGCTGCCGACAAAAACCGCAATCTTGTAGGTGCTCATTGCACATGCTCCTCGGGTTGAGAGATCGACCAGTGTAGACCTGCGCTGTGGCAGGCTCAATATCGCACCGGCGCGGTGCATTGCCGCGCGCCGCCGCGGCGCCGCATTGCGCGCGGCGGTGCATGGCGGTACGGGCCGGCCGCGTCCGTGCGGGGGCGCGCCGGGGCCGCTGCTTGGCACAAGGTTTGCTTGGGAATGGCAGAAGACCTCGCACCGTTGCAAGCGAGGCCGCACGCAGCAAGGAGTTCCGCATGAACACAAGTCTTCCCGCCCCGGTCACCATGCTGGTGACGCGCCATATTTCCCCCGACCGCTACGGCGACTTCCTGGCGTGGCTGCGCCAGGGCGAGATCCTGGCCGCGGGCTTTCCGGGATTCCTGGGGTCGGGGGTGCTGCAGCCGCCCGAGGGAGGCGACCAGTACCAGATCGTGCTTCGCTTTAACGACGCGGCCAGCCTGGCGCACTGGGAAAATTCGCTGCCGCGGCGCATGTGGCTCGAGCGCGGGACAGGCCTGGTGCGCGCCAGCCGCGTGCATCGGGCCAGCGGCATGGACGCCTGGTTCGGGCCGCCGCGCAGCGCGCCGCCGCGCTGGAAGCAGGCGGTCAGCATCTGGCTGGCGTATTTCCCCATGCTGCTGCTGTTCAGCACGCTGTTCAACACGCAACTGAGCGCCTTGCCCTTGTTCTGGCGTGTACTGGTCACCACGGCCTGCATGACACCGGTGCTGTCGTTCGTGTGCATCCCGGTGATCACCCGCTTGCTGCGGGGCTGGCTGCAGCCGGCCGTGCAAAGCTGAGCGCAATTTCTGACATTCCACTGAATATTGAACGAAAATTGTTTACACTTGCATCGGTGATCCTCACTCAAGAAAAGCGCGGCCACGCGGGGCGCGCTTTGCTCAAACAAAGGAGAGTATTCCGATGCGCAAGTTGCTCTACGGCGCGCTGCTGGCGGCCGCCCTGACCGGAGGCGCGGCCCGGGCGGCCGCCGACCCCAAGGCGGTGGTGCAGACCTATTCCGATATCGCGCTGGCCGGCTATGAAGATTCGCTGGCCTCGGCCAAGGCATTGCGCACCGCGATCGAGGCCCTGGCCGACAAGCCCAGCGCCCAGGCGCTGCAGGCCGCGCGCGCGGCCTGGCTGGCGGCGCGGGTGCCTTACCAGCAGACCGAAGCCTTCCGCTTCGGCAACCCGGTCGTCGACGACTGGGAAGGCAGCGTGAATGCCTGGCCGCTGGACGAGGGCCTGATCGACTATGTGGATGCGTCGTACGGCACCGAGAGCGACCAGAACGCGTTCTACGCCGTGAACGTGATCGCCAATTCGAAGATCTCGGTGGGCGGCAAGACCATCGACGTCTCCGTCATCACGCCCGAACTGCTGGCCGAGACGCTGCACGAGGCCGACGGCAACGAGGCCAACGTCGCCACCGGCTACCACGCTATCGAATTCCTGCTGTGGGGCCAGGACCTGAACGGTTCCGGCCCGGCGCCGGCCGACCGCCAGGGCACGCCCCAAGAGCGCCATGCCGGCAACCGCCCGCACACCGATTTCGATCCCGCCCAGTGCACGGGCGGCCATTGCGAGCGCCGCGTGCAGTATCTGCGCGCCGTGTCCGACCTGCTGGTGGCCGACCTGGAAGAAATGGTCGGCAACTGGAAGGCGGACGGCGAGGCCCGCAAGGCGGTCGAGCAGGACCCCAAGGCGGGCCTGATCGCCATGCTGACCGGGCTGGGCAGCCTGTCATACGGCGAACTGGCCGGCGAGCGCATGAAGCTGGGCCTGATGCTGCACGATCCCGAAGAAGAGCACGATTGCTTCTCGGACAACACTCACAATTCGCACTACTACAACCAGATCGGCATCCGCAACGTGTACCTGGGCAGCTATGCCCGGGTGGACGGCAAGACCGTCTCGGGCGCCAGCGTGTCCGATCTGGTGAAGGCGCGCGATCCGAAGCTGGACGCCGAAATGCGCAGCAAGCTGGATGCCACCGTGGCCGCCATGCAGGCCATGCGCGACCGCGCCGACAAGGTGGAAACCTACGACCAGATGATCGCCAGCGGCAACGCCGAGGGCAATGCGGTGGTGCAGGCCGCCATCGATCGCCTGGTCGACCAGACCCGCAGCCTGGAGCGCGTGATCGCCGTGCTGGAGCTGGGAGAAGTGGCGCTGGAAGGTTCGGACAGCCTGGACAAGCCGGAAGCCGTATTCCAGTGAGCAAGATCGCAGTGGCAGTATTGGCGGCGCTGGCCACGGCCGGCGCCGCCGCGGCGCCCGGCCAGCGCGACGACCTGAGCGCCCAGGACCGCGAGCGCGTGTCCCGGGTTACCGCGCCGGCCCGCGATTTTTCGCGGGCCGAGCCGTTCGAGACGCTGCCGGCCGGGGCCGGCACCACGCGCAAGCTGGTCAACGCCGACATCTTCTCGCACCCCTCGGCCAACCTGACCTTCGAAGGCCGCCAGGAATTCCTGGTGGGCAACGGCCTGTTCCGCAAAGACTGGGTCTCGGCGCCATCGTCGACCCAGGCGTCGGACGGCCTGGGGCCGCTGTTCAACGCGCGCTCATGCCAGGCCTGTCACACCAAAGACGGCCGCGGCACCGTGCCGGGCTTCGATCCGCTGGAGCGCACCGACGCCGTGGCGCTGTTGCTGCGCCTGGCCGTGCCGCCCAGCACCGACGAGCACCGCCGCTTGCTGGCGTCGGGCGAGCTGCCGTTCGTGCCCGAGCCGGTGTATGGCTCGCAATTGCAGAACTTCGCCGTGGCCGGCCTGCCGGCCGAAGGGCGGCTGGAAATCGAATATGAGCCGGTGCCGGTGCAGCTCAACGGGGGCGAGACCGCCACGTTGATGAAGCCGGCCTACCGCATCGAAGACCCGGGCTACGGGCCGCTGCGCGCCGACGTGCAGATCTCGCCGCGCCTGGCGCCGCCGATGATCGGCCTGGGCCTGCTCGAGGCCGTGCATCCGGCCGACATCCTGGCCAACGCGGCGGCCGACCATGGCGACGGCATCAGCGGCCGGCCCAACTGGGTGCGCGACGCGCGCACCGGCAAGCCCGCGCTGGGCCGCTTCAACTGGAAGGCCAGCCAGCCCACGGTCGAACAGCAAAGCGCAGTGGCGTTTTCCAATGACATGGGCCTGTCCACCCCTTTGTTTCCCAGCCATTATGGCGAATGCACCGCGGCCCAGCCGGCCTGCTTCGACATGCCGCACGGCGCGCAGCCGCGCCTGGGCGAACACGAAGTGCCCGGCGAACTGATGGATTTCGTTTCCACGTACGCGGTCAATCTGGCGGTGCCGCAGCGGCGCGACGTCGACGACGCGCGCGTGCTGGCCGGCAAGAAACTGTTCTACGAAGCCAATTGCGTGGCCTGCCATGTGCCCAAGTACGTGACCCGCCGCGATGCGGCGCGCCCGGAACACCGTTTCCAGCTGATCTGGCCCTACACCGATCTGCTGCTGCACGACATGGGCGAGGGCCTGGCCGACGGCGTGTCCGAAGGCCAGGCCAGCGGCAGCGAATGGCGCACGCCGCCGCTGTGGGGCATCGGCCTGACGCGCACCGTCAACCCCAATGCGACCTGGCTGCACGACGGCCGGGCGCGCACGCTGCTCGAGGCCATTCTGTGGCACGGCGGCGAAGCCCAGGCGGCGCGCGACCGCGTGGTGGCCATGACGCCGCAGCAGCGCGCCGACCTGATCCGTTTTCTGGAGTCGCTATGAGCGGCCCTGCAAGGAGTATGACAATGCCGACAAGCAAGTGGCTGCTGGCGGCCGCCGCGGCGCTGGCGCCGTTCGCCGCGCCGGCGGCGCCGCCGGCCGACCTGGGCCAGCGGCTGGCCGATGGCTACGCGCGGCCCGCCGTGGCCAGGCTGGCGCAGCAGGCGCAAGGCCTGGAAAAAACCCTGGCCGCCTGGTGCGGGAAAGGGGGCGGGCCGGCCGGCGCGCCGGCGGTGCGCCAGGCGTTCAGCCAGACTGCGCTGGCCTGGTCGGGCGTGGAGTTCCTGCGCTTCGGGCCGCTGGTGCAGGGCAATCGCTACGAACGGCTGGTGTTCTGGCCGGACACGCGCGGCGTCATGCAGCGCCAGGTGCGCGCGCTGCTGGCGCAGGCCGATCCGGCCGCGCTGCAGCCCGGCGCGCTGGCCAGCCGCAGCGTGGCCATGCAGGGCCTGCCGGCGCTGGAATACGTGCTGTACGACGAGCCGGGCCTGCTCGAGGCGCCGGCCGGCAAGGCGCCGGATTACGCCTGCCGCTATGCCGTGGCGGTGGCCGCCAATATCGCCGGCGTGTCGGACGAACTGCGGCAGGCCTGGAGCCCGCGCGGCGACTTCGGCGGGCAATTCACGGCCCCGTCGGCCGGCAACGACCTGTACCGCAGTCAGCAGGAAGTGGCGGCCGAAGCCGTCAAGGCCTTGTCCACCGGCCTGCAATTTGCCCGCGACATCAAGCTGGCGCCCGTGCTGGGCGACTCGCCCCAGGCGGCCCGTCCCAAGCGCGCCGCGTTCTGGCGCAGCGGCATGGCGCTGCCCATGCTGGCGGCCAGCGTGCGCGGCATGCGCGCGTTCTACGATGCGGGGGGCTATCGCTACGCTGCCGACGAGGACTGGATCGACCCGTCGGTGCGCGGCGAGCTCGACCGCGCCGCCGCCGCCATCGAGGCGGTGGACGCTCCGCTGCCGCAGGCCGTGGCCGATGCCGGCACCTGGCAGCAGCTGGCGCTGGCCGCGCTGATCCTGAAAAACGCCAAAGACATCGTCGACCAGCATTTCGCGCCCGCGCTGGGCGTCACCATAGGGTTCAATGCGCTCGATGGAGATTGACCGCCGCCGCTTTCTGGCGCTGGCCGCCGCGGCCGGCCTGGCCCCGGCCACGCTGCGCGCCGCCGGCCAGGCGCCCCTGTACCTGGCGGCGCGCCGCGCCGGCGAACGCTACGAGGCGGTCGTGCTGGATGCGCAGGGCCGCGACCGCCAGGTGGTGCCCATGCCGGCGCGCGGACACAGCTTCGCGCTGGACCCGGCGCGCGGCCGCGCGGTGGTGTTCGGCCGCCAGCCCGGGTTTTTCGCCGTGGCCTTCCGCATCGACGGCGCGCAGCCGCCGATGGCCCTGCAGGCGGCGCCCGGGCGCCATTTCTTTGGCCATGGGGTCTTCCTGCCCGATGGCCGGCGCATGCTGGCCACCGAGAACCACTATGAAGCCGGGCAGGGCGTGCTGGGCGTGTACGACGCGTCGGCCGGCGGCGGCTACCGCCGCATCGGCGAATTCGCCACCGGCGGCATCGGCCCGCACGAAGTGGTGCTGCTGCCCGACGGCAAGACGCTGTGCGTGGCCAACGGCGGCATTCTTACCCACCCCGACTACGGCAAGCTGGAACTGAACCTGGACACCATGCAGCCTTCGCTGGCCTATGTGGACGCGGCCGATGGCCGGCTGCTCGAACAGGTGCGGCTGCCGCCGCAATACCACCGCCTGTCGATCCGCCACCTGGCCCTGGCGGCCGACGGCGCCGTGTGGTTCGGCTGCCAGCACACCGGGCCGGCCGGCGAGCGGCCGCCGCTGGTGGGGCGCCACCGCCGCGGCCGCCAGCCCGAGCTGTACGCCGGCCCGGACGAAGTGCTGCGCGGATTCCGCAATTACGTGGGGTCGGTGGCGGCAGACCCGTCCGGCGCCGTCATCGCCACCAGCAGCCCGGTAGGCGGCCAGGTGGTGTACTGGGACACCGCCAGCGGGCGCTGCCTGGGCTTGACGCGCCTGGCCGACGGCTGCGGCGTGGCGCCGCTGGCGTCCGAGCGCTTCCTGGTCAACAGCGGCATGGGGGCGCTGGTGCGGGCCGGCCCCGAGCTGTCCGCGCAGCCCATCCTGCCGCCGTCGCCCAGCCTGTCCTGGGACAACCATTTCCGGCGCGTGTGAAGCGCGCCGGGCGCGTCGCCAGGTGTCAGTGCAGCACCGCGCGCTGCAGCAATGAAAACAGGTGTGGCCGGATCGGGGACGCCGCGGAGCCGGCTTTGCCGGTCCGCCAGCGTCGCCCCCTTGAGGGGGAAGCGCGCAGCGCTTCGGGGGTGGGCGTCACTTCTTTCTGATAAAGTTTTCAGACATTCAACGCCAGCGCGTCCGGGCATGGCCCCGGACGCGCGCTGTACAGGGTGGGAGCCCGCATGAACGAATACCTCGCAAGCCTCGAAACCCTGATGCCGCGCCTGGCCGACGGGGCCTTCAACATCGTCATGGCGCTGGCGATACTGCTGATCGGCTGGTGGGTGTCGGCGCTGCTGGGCCGCTGGGTGCGGCGCGCGGCAACGCGCTCGCCGCGCATCGATCCCACCATCGTGCCCATGTTCTACAGCGTGGTGGTCTGGGCGGTGCGCATTTTCACCGTGATCGCCGTGCTGGCGCGCTTCGGCGTGCAGACCGCCAGCCTGATCGCGGTGCTGGGCGCGGCCGGCCTGGCTGTGGGCCTGGCCCTGCAGAACACGCTGCAGAACATCGCCGCCGGCATCATGCTGCTGATCCTGCGCCCCCTGCGCGCCGGCGAATACGTGGCCCTGAGCAGCGGCACCGAAGGCACCGTGGCCGAGGTCGGCCTGTTCCTGTGCCGCCTGGTGCAGGGCGACGGCATCCACATTACGCTGCCCAACAGCGTGGTCTGGAACGCCACCATCACCAACTACAGCCGCAACGTCACGCGCCGCCTGGATATCCCTGTCACTATCCACTACGACGACAACCTGGACCAGGCGCTGGCGCAGCTGAACCAGGTGGTGGCCGCCCATCCCATGGTGCACAAAGACCCGGCCCCGCAGATCAAGGTCAGCGAATACAAAGACAACGGCACGGTCATCAATGTGCGCCTGTGGTGCGCGGCCGCCCAGTACTGGGACCTGCGCTGGGACCTGTTCCACCAGATCCGCCAGGGGCTGGGCACGGCCGGTTTCAAGCCGCCCATCCCCGTGCGCGAAATCCAGGGCGCGCCTAAAGAAGGCGCCCCGTCCGCCTGATCAGGCGCGCAGCGACAGGCGCGCCAGCTCGGCGTGGATCCAGCCGGCGATTTCGCGCTGGCGCGGCGCCGGCATGCGGTCGATGATGGCCGTGACGCTGATGGCCAGGATCGGCGCGCCCTGCGGGTCCAGCAGGGCGCACCCCACCCCCAGCGCGCCGCGCACCGCATGGTTGCCCACCACCGCGTAGCCGCGCGCCCGGGTGTTCTCGATCAGCCGGTGCATCTCGTGCGGCGTCATGCCGCCGTATTCGTCCAGGAAGCCCGAATTGCGCTCGACGATGCAGTGCGCCATGGAATCGGGCAGGGCGGCCAGCAGCGCCATGCCTCCCGACCCCACCCCCAGCGGCTGGCGCTTGCCGGCGTAGGTGGCCAGTATCTGCACCGGGTAGCCGCCTATTTCGCGATGCAGGCTGACGGATTCGTCGCCCTCGCGCACCACCAGGAAGACAGCGTCGCCGGTGCGCTCGGCCAGGCGCCGCAGAATCGGCAGGGTCTGGCTGACGCGCGGGTCGGGCGTCGCCGTATCGGCGCAGGTGGCCCATTGTGCCCGGTATTTCTTGGTGCCCGGTACCGCCAGCACCAGCCCCGAGTCCAGCAGCGCGGCCAGCAGCCGGTAGATGGTGGGGCGCTGGATCGCCGTCATGCGGGCCAGGTCGGTAACGCTGAGCCCGGTGGCGCCCTGGTCGCGCAGGGCGGCCAGTACGGCCAGCCCGCGGCGCAGCGTGCGCGGGCCGGAAGAATTCTCTGAAGTCGACATGCAACCCTCGGTAAACCTCAACAAATCAAAGCCGTGGAGCAGGGGGCAGGGAAAACCCACTGTCCGTAGCGTGGACTCTACCTTGCCGAAAATGCCTTGACTAGTGGAAAATCGCCCCCGTAACAAAGTTCAGTGCGTCCGTTCCATGGACAATTTCACAGGAGACTATTACATGACCAAAGGTCAGAAACCGCGCTTGCTGCGCCACGCCGTAACGCTGCTCGCGGGCGCCTTGGGCGCGCTTGCGCTCGGCGCCAATGCCCAGGCGGCCTATCCGGACAAGCCCGTGCACATCGTGGTCGGCTTTTCGGCAGGCGGCACCACCGATGTGATCGCCCGCATCATGGCCAAAGAACTCACCCAGGAACTGAAGCAGTCGTTCGTGGTCGAGAACAAGCCCGGCGCCGGCAGCAACATCGCCACCGACTACGTGAAGCGCGCCGATCCCGACGGCTACACGCTGCTGTTCGTGGCCGTTACCAGCGCCATCAACCAGACGCTGTACAAGAACATCTCGTTCGACCTGACCAAAGACTTCGCGCCGGTGGCGCTGGGCGCCAAGGTGCCCAACATCCTGGTGGTCAACCCCCAGGTGCCCGTGAAATCGGTGAAAGAACTGGTCGACTACGCCAAGGCCAACCCCGGCAAGCTGGCGTTCGCCTCGTCCGGCAGCGGCACGTCCATCCACATGGCGGGCGAACTGTTCAAGCTGCGCGCCGGCCTCGACGTGCTGCACGTGCCTTACAAGGGCAGCGCCCCGGCCGTTACCGACCTGATCGGCGGCCAGGTGCAGTTCATGTTCGACAACATGCCGTCGTCGTGGCCCCACGTGAAGGGCGGCAAGCTGCGCGCCCTGGCGGTTACCACGGCCAAGCGCTCGCCCACCGCCCCCGATCTGCCCACCATGCAGGAATCGGGTTTCGACAAATTCGACGTGTCGTCCTGGTTCGGCCTGATCGCGCCGGCCGGCACGCCGCCGGAAGTCATCGAAAAGCTCAACGCCGTGATCGTCAAGGCGCAGGACAACCCCGAAGTGCAGAAAGCCTTCGCGGGCCTGGGCGCCGTGGGCGAGAAGACCACGCCGGCCGAGTTCGGCGCCTTCATCAAGTCCGAAGTCGAGAACTGGGCCCCCGTGGTCAAGGCCTCGGGCGCGCAAGTCGACTGAGCCCCTGCGGCATAGCCAGGTGCCAGGCCCCTGCGGGGCCTGGCATTTTTTTGCGCCTTACTTTTTGCGCAGCATCGCCGTGCAAACGCCCCGCAGCATGTCGATTTCGTCGCGGGTGAGGGCGCTGCGGCTGAACAGGTGGCGCATGCGCGGCATCAGCTTCTTGGGGTGGGCCGGATCCAGGAACTGCACATGGACCAGCGCTTCCTGCCAGTGCGCCAGGAATGCCTGCACCGCCTCGCCCGTGGCCAGGGCGGCGCCGGGATCGGGCTGGTGCGCGGCCGATGGCGGCAGCAGGGCCGCGCCGTCGGCCTGCAGCAGGGCGTAGCGCAGTTCCCAGGCCGCCAGCTGCAGGGCCTGGGCGACATTCAGCGAACTGTATTCGGGGTTGGCCGGGATATGGCAGATGCGCTGGCACAGGGCAATCTGGGCGTTGGTCAGGCCGGCCCGCTCGGTGCCCAGCACCACGGCGGCGCAGCCCGACCCGGGCGCGGCCAGGTGCTGGCTGGCCAGCCCGGCGGCCTGGCGGATGTCACAGGGCGGGGGCCCCAGGTCGCGCACCCGGGCCGTCAGCGCAAAGGCCAGCGTCACCGGGGCCAGGGCCTCTTCCAGGGTGGCGCAGACCCGGGCCCGCTGCAGCACGTCGGTGGCGCCGCTGGCCAGGGCCACCGCCTCGGGCTGCGTGGTCATGTCCGGGTAGCGGGGCTCGACCAGCACCAGGTCGGCAAAGCCCATGGTCTTGATGGCCCGGGCCGCAGAACCCACGTTTCCGGGGTGGCTGGGCTGTACCATGATGAACTGGACACGTGAAAATGCTTGAGTCATTTAAAATGGCAAGTTTGGCTTAACGCCTTCCTGGTTTTTCGGGTCGTTGCCGCGGGGAAATCCCGTTTTTTCGGCAAGGCCGCCCGGGTGGCAGCCCTTACTGCATACGTACGGAATTTTATGCACCCGATGCTCAATATCGCCATCAAGGCGGCCCGGCGTGCCGGCACCATCATCAACCGTGCCAGCCTGGATTTGGAACGACTCAGCGTGGCTCGCAAGGGGCCGCGCGATTATGTCACGGAAGTCGACCGCGCCTCGGAAGAGTCCATTGTCGAAACCCTGCGCGCCGCCTACCCCGACCACGCCGTGCTGGGCGAAGAATACGGGCTGCAGGGCCCCGAGCAGGCCGAATTCCAGTGGATCATCGATCCGCTCGACGGTACCACCAATTTCATCCACGGCCTGCCCAACTATGCCGTGTCCATCGCGCTGACGCAGCGCGGCCAGGTCACGCAGGCGGTCGTCTACGATCCGTCCCGCAACGAACTGTTCACCGCCAGCCGCGGCAGCGGCACGTTCCTGAACGACCGCCGCGTGCGGGTGTCGGGCCGCTCGCGCTACAGCGAGGCCCTGCTGGGGGCGCACTGGCCCAAGTCGGGCGACATCGACGCCGGCGGCGGGCGCTTCCGCCAGCTGACCGAAGGCAGCACCGGCGTGCGCCGCCTGGGCTCCACCGTGCTCGACCTGGCCTACGTGGCCGCCGGGCGGCTCGACGGCTTCTGCGGCGTGCGCCTCAAGCCCTGGGACCTGGCGGCGGGCAGCCTGCTGGTGCAGGAAGCCGGCGGCCTGGTGGGCGACTTCGACGGCGAGCAGGGCTGGCTCGATTCCGGCAACGTGCTGGCCGGCAGCCCCAAGATCTTCACCCAGATGCTGGCTGCCCTGCAGCCCAGGCAAGACTGAAACCGACGGCGCGCCGCGCTGGGCGCGCCAATTTGGCCTGCAAGCCGCGCCAGCACTCGATCTGGCGTTCAAAACCCCATGTTTTGCAGGCCATCTGCCGGTATGTTGCCGGCATGTGACGCCATTTCCAGGTACGATTGGCGGTTCCGCAACTTTTGGAGCACTCGATGGAGTGGCTGCTGGACCCCGCCGCGTGGGTCGGCCTGCTTACCCTGGTCGTCCTTGAAATCGTCCTGGGGATCGACAACCTGATCTTCATCGCCATCCTGGCTGACAAGCTGCCCCCCTCGCAGCGCGACCGCGCGCGCATCGTGGGCCTGTCCCTGGCACTGCTGATGCGCCTGGGCCTGCTGTCGGTCATGTCCTGGCTGGTCACCCTGACCGCACCGCTGTTTTCCATCGGCCCCATGACATTCTCGGGCCGCGACCTGATCCTGCTGGTCGGGGGGCTGTTCCTGCTGTTCAAGGGCACGCTCGAGCTGCACGAGCGCCTGGAGGGCAGCCAGGGCGTGCAAGCCTCGGGCCCGCGCGTGTACGCCAGCTTCTGGGTCATCGTCACGCAGATCGTCGTGCTCGACGCCGTGTTTTCGCTGGACTCCGTCATTACCGCGGTGGGCATGGTCGATCACCTGGCCATCATGATGATCGCGGTTTCGGTGGCCATCGGCATCATGCTGCTGGCGTCCAAGCCGCTGACCCGCTTCGTCAATGCGCATCCCACCGTGGTGGTGCTGTGCCTGGGCTTCCTGCTGATGATCGGCTTTTCGCTGCTGGCCGAGGCTTTCGGCTTCAAGGTGCCCAAGGGCTACCTGTATGCCGCCATCGGCTTCTCGGTGGCCATCGAGCTGCTCAACCAGGTGGCGCGGCGCAACCTGCTGCGGCTGGACGCCACCCGCCCCATGCGCGAGCGCACGGCCGGCGCCGTGCTGCGCATGCTGGGCAAGCGCCCGCCCGACAGCGAAGAAGTCGCCGCTTCCAGCGCCGACCAGCCCGCCGTGCCGGCCTTCGGCGTGGAAGAGCGCAACATGGTCAGCGGCGTGCTGACGCTGGCCGAGCGCTCCATCCGTTCCATCATGACGCCGCGCACCGATGTGTCCTGGATCAATATCGACGACGACGCCGAGACCATCCGCCGCCAGCTCACCGAGGCCCCGCACAGCTTCTTCCCGATCTGCCGCGGCTCGCTGGACGAGGTCATCGGCATCGGCCGCGCCAAAGACCTGGTGGCCGACCTGATCACCGACGGGCAGGTGCGCCGCAACCGCCTGCGCGACCCGATCATCGTGCACGAGTCCATCGGCATCCTGCGGCTGATGGACACCTTGAAGCGCTCGCGCGGCCAATTGGTGCTGGTGGCCGATGAGTTCGGCGCCATCGAAGGCCTGGTGACGCCCATCGACGTGTTCGAGGCCATTGCCGGCGAATTCCCCGACGAGGACGAACTGCCCGACATCACTGCCGAGCAGGACGACGTCTGGAAGATCGACGGCGCGGCCGACCTGCACCATGTCGAGCAGGTGCTGGAAACCGAGGGCCTGATCGACGACTCGCAAGACTACTCCACTCTGGCCGGCTACCTGCTGGCCCGTTTCGGGCATCTTCCCCAGCCGGGCGACAGTTGCGAGTACGATGGTTCGCACCATCATTTCCGCTTCGAAGTGCTCGAGCTCGACGGCCGCCGCATCGCATCGGTGCGGGTCGAGCGCATGCCGCTCGCGCCCGCCGAGGCCGAAGCCGAGGCCGACAGCCATTAACCCCACATTCCGCCGCGCACCGTGACCGACAGCACGCTATACCTGATCAAGGCTTTCTTCCTGGGCATCATCGAAGGGCTGACCGAGTTCATTCCGGTGTCCAGCACCGGCCACCTGATTCTCATCGGCGACTGGATCAACTTCGCCTCGAGCTCGGGCAAGGTGTTCGAAGTGGTGATCCAGTTCGGGTCCATCCTGGCCGTCATGTGGATATTCCGCGCCCGCCTGTGGCAGCTGATACGCGGCACCCTGACCGGCGTGCCGGCCGAAGTGTCCTTCACCCGCAACCTGCTGCTGGCCTTCCTGCCGGCCGCCGTGGTGGGCGCCATTTTCATCAGGAGCATCAAGCAGGTGTTCTACCACCCCGGCGTGGTGGCGGTGACCCTGGTGCTGGGCGGCCTGATCATGCTGTGGGTCGAGCGCAAGACCCATCACACACCGGGCGACGCGCCCGGCGCGGCCGACGACACCGCCTCGGACGAGCGCGCCTCGGCCCATACGCTGGAACAGATCAGCTGGAAGCAGGCCCTGGGGGTGGGCGTGGCGCAGTGCGTGGCCATGGTGCCCGGCACCTCGCGCTCGGGCGCCACCATCATCGGCGGCATGATCGCCGGCATCCAGCGCAAGACGGCCACCGAGTTCTCGTTTTTCCTGGCCATGCCCACCATGCTGGGCGCCGCCACGTACGACCTGTACCGCAATATCGATCTGCTCAGCCAGCACGACCTGTCGGCCATCGCGGTGGGTTTCGTGGCGGCCTTCATCAGCGCGCTGGTAGTGGTGAGGGCGGTGCTGCGGTTCGTGTCCAACCACACCTATCGTGGGTTCGCCTGGTACCGCATCGCGTTGGGCATCGTCGTGGCCATCTGGCTGATGAGCAAATAAAAACCGGGCCCGCTTGTGCGGGCCCGGTTTTTCAGGGCGGCACCGTTGCAAGGTGCCTGACACCTGGCTGCAGCAGGTTCAGGCGGCGTCCAGGTCGTAGAACGCCAGCCCGTCGCGGTCGATGACCAGCCAGCCGCCGCGCGGCGGGCTGGCATGGTCGCAATCCCAGTCGGGCAGCACCCAGCGTTCGCAGCGGCGTCCGTCGACTTCGAGCACGTGGCGCGCGGGCCGGTGCGTATGGCCATGCACGATGGTATCCACCTGGGCTGCGCGGAAGGCGCTTTCGACGGCCTGGGCGTTCACATCCATGATCTCGGCCGACTTCATCTGGTTGGCCGCCTGGCTTTCGCCGCGCGCCTGCTGGGCCATGGCCAGGCGTTCGGGAATGCTTTTGGCCAGGAACTGCTCTTGCCACTGCGGGTTGCGCACCATGGCGCGGAACTGCTGGTAGGCGGCGTCGTCGGTGCAGTATTCGTCGCCATGCGTGAGCAGCACGCGGCCGTAGTCGGTTTCCAGCAAGACGGGCTCGGGCAGCAGCCGGGCGCCCAGCGCATCGGCCAGGGCGGCGCCCATCAGGAAGTCGCGGTTGCCGCGGCCCAGCCATAGCGGGATGCGCGCGGCAGTGCGCTTGAGCCCCTGCAGCGCCGCCGCCAGCCAGGGCGGGGCGGCCTGGATGACATCGTCGCCGATCCAGGCGTCGAAAATATCGCCCGGCAACAGCAGGGCGGCGGCCTCGTCGGCCGCCGCTTCCAGAAAGCCCAGGAACGCCTCGGAGGTGGCCGGCGTGGCCGGCCCCAGGTGTACGTCGGAGGCCAGCCAGACCGGGCCCTGCAACGCGACCTTATTCAAGGATCTCGGCCTTCTCGATGATCACGTCTTCGACCGGCACGTTCTGGTGGAAGCCGCTGTTGCCGGTTTTCACGCCCTTGATCTTGTCGACCACGTCGGTGCCTTCGGTGATCTTGCCGAACACGGCATAGCCCCAGCCGTTGGGCGTGGGGGCGGTGAAATTCAGGAAATCGTTGTCGGCGACGTTGATGAAGAACTGCGCGGTGGCCGAGTGCGGGTCGCTGGTGCGGGCCATGGCCACCGTGTACTTGTCGTTCTTCAGGCCGTTGTTGGCCTCGTTCTCGATGGGCGCCTGGGTGGGCTTCTGCTTCAGGCCGGGCTCGAAGCCGCCGCCCTGGATCATGAAGCCGTCGATGACGCGGTGGAAAATGGTGCCGTCATAGAAGCCGCTCTTGACGTAGCTGAGGAAGTTCTCGACGGTCTTGGGCGCTTTCTCCGCATCCAGGGTAATGACGATGGCGCCCTGGTTGGTCTGCAGTTTGACGCGGGGAGTGGTGCTCATGGGTTGTGTGCCTTCTGAGGTAGAGGGGGTGGATGAGGCGGCCGGCTGCGCGCCGGCCGTTGCCGGCACGATCGTGGCCAGCGCGAAGGTGCACGCCATCAGGCGCAGCAGATGAAGCGGAGAGTAGCGCGAAATCATCGTTGTTGGCTTTCCTTCAGCAGGTTTTCGATTTCACGTGCCTTGGCCTGCATGCCGGGCACGCCCTGGTTCGCAGCATTGCGGTAGGTGCGCAGCGCCATCATCAGCTGGATGTCGCCCATGTTGGCGCGCGCCTCGGGGTAGTTGGGATTGGCGCGCAAGGCCATTTCCAGCGCCTCGTGGGCCTGGTCCAGGTCGCCCTGCTTGGCGTACAGGGCAGCCAGATTATTCCAGGGCTCGGGCAGTTCGGGATAGCGCGTCGTCATGTCGGTATACATGGCGATGGCTTCGGCGGTGCGGCCCAGCGCGGCCAGGGCGCGCGCATGCTGGAACATCAGCTGGACGTCGGTGCCGCGCTGGCCTTCGGTTTCGGCCAGGCGCTTTTCGATAAGTTCCAGGGCTTCCTGGTTCTTGCCGCCGTTGAGCAGGCGTTCGATGTGGGCGGTGATCTGCGAGGGCGTCGGATCGAGGCGGGTGTCGACCCCCGGCTTGAGGGCTTCGAGCAGGTTGGCCAGCGCCTTCCAGCCGCGTTCGGGGGGCGGCGGGTCGAGCTTGGTGAGCGTGGAGCTGCGGTCGTTGGGCAGGCTGCTGCCGCCGCCCATCGACTGGCCCAGCACGGCGCCGCCCGGCAGGGCGGCCAGCGCCGATACCAACAGGATATTGCGGGACAGGCGGTTGATGGTCACAAGGGCATCCGTTGAAAATTAGCCAGGGGCGCTCGGCGCGCGAGCAGGCCGCTTGCTATACTTGACGACCGCCATTTTAGCCCCGGTTGCGTTCGTGGTTTTCCAAAGGCCGAAGCACGGGGCGCATAGCGGGCTGAAGGGCCGGGGAAGGGCCGGAGAGGGGCCGGGGAACCGGGCGGCGCATGCCGCGTCCCGTCGTGCCGCCGGCGCCTTGCGCCGGCACCCGCCGCCCCGCGGGGTCCACATCGCAATATACCGAGGCCAGCCAGAGCGTCATGCTGCACATCTACAACACGTTGTCGCGTACCAAAGAACCTTTCAAGCCGGCCCGGCCCGGCCAGGTGCGCATGTACGTGTGCGGCATGACCGTCTACGACTACTGCCACCTGGGCCATGCGCGCATGCTGGTGGCGTTCGACGTGGTGCAGCGCTGGCTGCGCGCCAGCGGCCTGGCGGTCGACTACGTGCGCAACATTACCGACATCGACGACAAGATCATCCGGCGCGCGGTCGAAACCGGCCGCCGCATCGGCGAGGTCACTGAATACTATATCGCCGCCATGCACGCCGACGAGCGCGCGCTGGGCGTGCAGCAGCCCGACCGCGAGCCGCGCGCCACGCAGTACGTCGGCCAGATGCTCGACATCATCGGCCGGCTCGAACAGAACGGGCTGGCCTACCGGGCCGACGACGGCGACGTCAACTACGCGGTGCGCGGTTTCGCCGGATACGGCAAGCTGTCGGGCAAGGCGCTCGACGACCTGCGCGCCGGCGAGCGCGTGGCGGTGGGTTCGGCCAAGCGCGACCCGCTCGATTTCGTGCTCTGGAAAGCCGCCAAGGCCGACGAGCCCGACGACATCAAGTGGCCTTCGCCGTACGGCCTGGGCCGGCCCGGCTGGCACATCGAATGCTCGGCCATGAGCCATGCCCTGCTAGGCCTGCCGCTCGACATCCACGGCGGCGGCCCCGACCTGAAATTCCCGCACCACGAAAACGAAATCGCCCAGACCGAAGGGGCGTTCGGCGGCGTGCTGGCCAATATCTGGATGCACTGCGGCCCGCTGATGGTCGACGCCGACAAAATGTCGAAGTCGCTGGGCAACTTCCGCACCATCCGCCAGACCATCGCCCAGGGCGAGGCGCCGGCCGACCAGGCCGAATACGCCGCCAACCCGCGCGAAGCCGAGATGCTGCGGTTCTTCATCGTGCGCAATCACTACCGCAGCCCGCAGAACTACACGCCCGACAACCTGGCCGACGCGCAGAACGCCCTCGACCGCCTGTATCAGGCCCTGCTGAACGTCGCGCCCGACGACGCCGGCCTCGACTGGAACGAACCGCAGGCGCAGGCCTTCAAGGCCGCCATGGACGACGATTTCAACACCTCGGGGGCGGTGGCCGCACTGTTCGAGCTGGCTTCCGACGCCAACCGGTCGCGCAGCGCGCGCAGCGCCGGCCAGCTCAAGGCCCTGGCCGCGCTGCTGGGGCTGCTGCAGCAAGATCCGGCGCGCTATTTCCAGTGCGCCACCCGGTACTCGGCGGCGGGGCTGGCCCAGGCGGCCGCGCCGGCGGCGTCGCTGGACGCCGCCCAGATCGAGACCCTGGTCGCTGCGCGCGCGGCCGCCAAGCAGGCGCGCGACTATGCCCAGGCCGACCGCATCCGCGCCCAGCTGCGCGAAGCCGGCGTCGAGCTCGACGACAAGCCCGGCGGCCAGACACAATGGCGCCGCGCCTGAGGAATCCCGCACCATGCCCGCCGCCGACATCGCCGCCGCCAAGCCGCACTACTGGGAAGAAGCCGTCGCCCACTTGATGCGGCGCGACCGCATCCTGAAAAAACTCATCCCGCAGCATGCCGAGGTCTGGCTGACTTCGCGCGGCACGCCCTTTGTGACGCTGGCGCGCGCCATCGTGGGCCAGCAGATCTCCAACAAGGCCGGCGACGCCCTGTGGCAGCGCCTGCTCGACACCGTGGGCAAGCGTCCCACGCCGGCCGGGGTGCTGGGGGTGCGCACCGAAGCCCTGCGCCAGGCGGGCCTGTCGCAGCGCAAGTGCGAATACCTGCAAGACCTGGCGGCTCATTTCGGCGAACGCCGCGTGCGCCCCGAAAAATGGGCCGCCATGGACGACGAAAGCGTGGTCTCGGAACTGGTCGCCATCCGCGGCATCGGCCGCTGGACGGCCGAGATGTTCCTGATCTTCAACCTGCAGCGGCCGGACGTCCTGCCGCTGGACGATCTGGGATTGCTCAAGGCAATCTCGCTACACTACTTCAGCGGAGAGCCTGTCTCGCGCTTCGAGGCCCGCGAGGTCTCGTCGGCATGGCAGCCCTGGCGTACCGTGGCAACCTGGTATTTGTGGCGCAGTCTGGAATCGAAGCCGGTTCTGAACTGAGTCACCAGGCGCCCAATAACGGAACCATACTTCATGCGCAATACATTCCTTGAATTCGAACAACCGTTGTCCGAGCTTGAAAACAAGATCGAGCAGCTGCGCTATGTACAGGCCGATTCTGCGGTAGACATTTCCGACGAGATCGGCCGCCTGCAGCAGAAAAGCCAGACCCTGGCCAAGGAAATCTACGGCAAGCTCACGCCCTGGCAGACCGCCCTGGTGGCGCGCCACCCGCAGCGGCCCTACACGCTGGACTACGTGCGCGAGATGTTCACCGACTTCCACGAACTGCACGGCGACCGCATGTACGCCGACGACCAGTCCATCGTGGGCGGCCTGGCGCGCTTCAACGGCGCTTCGTGCATGGTCATCGGCCACCAGAAGGGCCGCGACACCAAAGAGCGCGCCGCGCGCAACTTCGGCATGCCGCGCCCCGAGGGCTACCGCAAGGCGCTGCGCCTGATGCGGCTGGCCGAGAAATTCAACCTGCCGGTGTTCACCTTCATCGACACCCCGGGCGCCTATCCCGGCGTGGGCGCCGAAGAACGCGGCCAGTCCGAAGCCATCGGCCACAACCTGTACGCCATGGCCGAGCTCAAGGTGCCCGTCATCGCCACCGTCATCGGCGAAGGCGGCTCGGGCGGGGCCCTGGCCATTGCCGTGGGCAATGCCGTGCTGATGCTGCAGTACGCCACTTATTCGGTCATTTCGCCCGAGGGCTGCGCGTCCATCCTGTGGCGCAGCGCCGACAAGGCCTCCGACGCCG
Organism: Bordetella petrii; assembly: GCF_017356245.1. Classification (NCBI taxonomy): domain Bacteria; kingdom Pseudomonadati; phylum Pseudomonadota; class Betaproteobacteria; order Burkholderiales; family Alcaligenaceae; genus Bordetella; species Bordetella petrii. The sequence continues at coordinate 478,910 of NZ_JAFMZZ010000004.1, read as the reverse complement.
CCGAGGCGCTGGCCATTACCGCGCCGCGCCTGAAAGACCTGGGCCTGATCGACCGCGTCGTCAACGAACCCGTGGGCGGCGCGCACCGCGACCCGCGCGTCATGGCGCGCCTGCTGCGCCGGGCCCTGGGCGACGCGCTGCGGCAGTTCCGCGGCATGACGCCCGACGAGCTCATCGAGCAGCGCATGCAGCGCCTGCTGTCCTACGGCAAGTTCCAGGAAGTTCGCGCCTGACGCGGCCGCCGGGCGCCCAGCCCGGCCCGCGCGGCGCCTGGCGCCTGTTCCATGAAACCCGCCGAGCCGCCTGCTCCCGCCACGCCGGCCGACGCGCAGCCGGGCGGGCAAGCGTTCCCGTCGGCCACCCTGGCCGCCGCTCTGCAGGCCGCCATGCGGCCCCTGGCCGGCGCGGCGGCGCGCCTGGCCGTGGCGGCCAGCGGCGGGGCCGATTCGGCCATGCTGGCCGCCCATGCGGCGCCGCTGGCCCGCCGGCTGGGCATCGACCTGCTGATTTTCCACGTGCACCACGGCCTGCAGGCCGCGGCCGACGATTGGGCCGCGCAGGTCCGTGAACTGGGCCGCATCCTGCAGGTGCCCGTGCACACCGCGTGGGCGCAGGTGCGGGCCGACAGCGGCCTGGGCATCGAAGCCGCCGCGCGCGAGGCCCGCTATGCCGCGCTGGCCGGCCTGGCCGGGCAGCACGGGGTGGGCCACATCCTGCTGGCCCACCATCAGGGCGACCAGGCCGAAACCGTGCTGTTGCGGCTGCTGCGCGGCACCGGCGTGCAAGGCATGGCCGCCATGGCGCCCAGCATGCCGCGCGACGGCCTGGTCTACCTGCGGCCCTGGCTGAACCAGCCCCGGGCCGACATCTTGCGCGCGGCCCGGGCATTCGCCGCGCTGCATGGCTGGCAGCCGGTGCAAGATCCCACCAATGCCGATCCCCGCTACACGCGCGCCGCCGTGCGCGAGCTGCTGGCGCCGGCGCTGGATGCCCGCTGGCCCGGCTGGCAGGCCCGGCTGGCCGACCATGCCCGCCACATGGCCGAGGCCGCCGGCATTCTCGACGAGGTGGCGCGCGCCGACCTGGCCGCGCTGCAGCCTGCGGCCGACCTGGCCAGCTTCGCGCTGGCGCCGTGGCGCGAGCTGCCGGCGGCCCGCCAGGCGCAGGTGCTGCGCTACTGGCTGGGCCTGCACGGCGCCCGCATGCCCACCGAAGCGCGTCTGGCCGACCTGCTGCGCCAGCTGCGCCAATTGCACAGCCTGGGCCATGACCGCCAGATGCGCGTGGCGCATGCGCGGCACCTGATCCGCTGCCACCGCGGCCGGGTCTGGATCGAACCGCGAGAATAGGGGCCTTCGAAGGTGTCTGGCTCCGCAGGCGCCAGACACCGGAGTGTGCAGAGGCTGTCGGCCTATTGCCAGGTGTCCGACTCCCGCAGGGTGTCGGACACCGTACGACTGAGACGGCTGCGACTTACTTCGGTGTCAGGCACCTGGCGGAAGCGCATCTCGGCGGGCGCCTGCGCAAAATTTCACCGCGCGTTAAAATGCCAAGCTTTGCCTGCCCGGTGGGGCGGGTTTCCAGCCAGAGCACGAGATGTCCCTGATCGTTCACAAATATGGCGGTACTTCGATGGGCTCGGTCGAGCGCATCCGCAACGTGGCGCGCCGCGTTGCAAAGTGGCATGCCGCCGGCCACCAAGTGGTGGTGGTGCCGTCGGCCATGGCCGGCGAAACCAATCGCCTGCTGGGCCTGGCCCGCGAAATCGCGCCCCAGCCCGATCCCCGCGAGCTCGACATGATCGCCGCCACCGGCGAGCAGGCCAGCAGCGGCCTGCTGGCCGTGGCCCTGCAGGCCGAAGGCGTGCCCGCCCGCAGCTACACCGGCTGGCAAGTGCCGGTGCGCACCGATTCCTCGTTCACCAAGGCCCGCATCACGTCCATCGAAGACGCCCGCGTCCGGGCCGACCTGGACGCCGGCCGGGTCGTCATCGTTACGGGCTTCCAGGGCATCGATCCCGAAGGCCACATCACCACCCTGGGCCGCGGCGGCTCCGACACCTCGGCGGTGGCCGTGGCGGCCGCGCTGGGCGCCCACGAATGCCTGATCTTCACCGACGTCGACGGCGTGTACACCACCGATCCGCGCGTGGTGCCCGAAGCGCGCCGCATGTCCGTGGTGTCGTTCGAAGAAATGCTCGAAATGGCGTCGCTGGGTTCCAAGGTGCTGCAGATCCGCTCGGTGGAATTCGCCGGCAAGTACCGCGTTCCCACCCGCGTGCTGTCGTCGCTGACCGACCCGCTCATCCCGCTCGAAGAAGAAATGGCTTCGGGCACGCTGATTACTTTTGAGGAAGACGAAAAAATGGAAGCCGCCGTTGTCTCCGGCATCGCCTTCAGCCGCGACGAAGCCAAGATCACCCTGCTGGCCGTGCCCGACAAACCCGGCATCGCCTACTCCATCCTGGGGCCGGTGGCCGGCGCCAACATCGATGTCGACATGATCGTGCAGAACCAGTCGGTGGCCGGCACCACCGACTTCTCGTTCACGGTCAACCGCAACGAGTTCCAGCGCACCATCGACCTGCTCAAGCGCGAAGTCATGCCGGCCGTCGAAGCCCGCGAACTGGTCACCGACGACAAGGTCGCCAAGGTATCCATCGTGGGCATCGGCATGCGCTCGCACGTGGGCGTGGCCAGCCTGATGTTCCAGACCCTGTCGCAGGAAGGCATCAATATCCAGATGATCAGCACCAGCGAAATCAAGACCTCGGTGATCATCGACGACAAGTACATGGAACTGGCCGTGCGCGCCCTGCACAAGGCGTTCGGCCTGGACCAGGCGCCCGCCGAAAAGGCCTGACCGCCTGGCATTCCCGGCCGGCGCCGGCAGGCGCGGGCCGGGAAAATCATGCTAGAATCGCAAGTTCTGCGGAGACGTGCCCGAGAGGCTGAAGGGGCTCCCCTGCTAAGGGAGTATGTGGCCAAAAACTGCATCGTGGGTTCGAATCCCACCGTCTCCGCCAAGAACAATTCCAAGTAGTGCCGACCAGCCCCGCCCAGTTTCTGCGCGGGGCTTTGTCATGGGCGAACGGTAGCCGCGCGCCCGCGGGCATTCGGGGCCATAGCGCGGAACTGGCTGAAGGTGAAGCTGCCCGCCAAGTCGGTTTTTGATCTTGCGCAGATCATTTCCGGTCCAGGGGCTGCAAACTGGCGCCCATGACTTTTTCAGACCAGTCCTCAGACGTGGACCGTACCGCCGCCACCGCCGAAGGCAGCGCGCCCGGATTTGGCGAAACCCCGCCGCAACGCCGTGCATTCCCGGTGCCGCGCGGCCGGCTTGCCTGGCTTACCGGCGTGATCAGCATCATTCTTCTCGGCGCCAGCACGCTGTTCTGGTGCCTGCTGCTGCTTCCCGTGGCGCTGCTCAAGCTGATGCTGCCTTTCCCGGCGGTCAGGCGGCGCGTCGACCCGGTGCTCAACGCCATAGCCACCGCCTGGGTCTCGGGCAACGCCGGCTGGTTCCAGCGCATCCAGCGGGCCCCCTGGGACGTTCAGGGCCATGCCGGGCTGCGCTACGCCGACTGGTATCTGGTCAATTGCAATCACCAGTCGTGGGTGGACATCTTCGTGTTGCAGTGGGCGCTGAACCGGCGCATTCCCTTGCTGAAGTTCTTCCTGAAGCAACAGCTGATCTACGTGCCGGTGATCGGCCTGGCCTGGTGGGCGCTGGATTTTCCGTTCATGAAGCGCCACGGCAAGGCCGAGCTGCGCCGCAATCCGGCTTTGGGCCGCGAAGACCAGGAAGCCGCGCGGCGCGCCTGCGAGAAGTTTTCGCTGGTGCCCACCAGCGTGATGATTTTCGTGGAAGGCACGCGCTTTTCCGAAGCCAAGCGGGTTGCGCAGTCTTCGCCATACCGCCATCTGCTCAAGCCCAAGGCGGGCGGCCTGGCGGTGGCGTTGAACGCCATGGGCAAGCGCTTTCACTCGATGGTGGACGTTACCATTGCCTATCCGGAAGGAATACCCCGCTTCTGGGACCTGGCATGCGGCCGCATCGGGCCGGTGGCCGTGCGCATTCGGCAGGTGCCGGTGCCGCCCGGGTTCTGCGACGCTGACTACACCCGCGACAAGGCCTTCCGCGCCGAATTCCACCACTGGCTGGGCCAGCAGTGGCAAGCCAAAGACGAAGAGCTCGAACGGCTGGCGGCGCGTGGCCGTTCTAGGCCCGCGGGATAGCGTCGATCACTTTGGTCAGGGCTTCTATCGAGTAGGGCTTGTGCAAAAGGTGGAAGTCGGCCGGCCCCAGTTCGGCCAGGGTGAGGGTGTATCCGGTGGCCAGCACGATGCGCAGGCCAGGCCACTGTTCCTGGATATGGCGGGCGAGATCGATGCCGTTCAATTCGGGCATCACGATATCGGTAATGACCAGGTCGAACGCGCCGTCCTGCTGGCGCAGAATCTCCAGCGCCGCATTGCCATGGCGCGCCAATACCACGTCCTGGCCCAGGTCCTGCAGCAGGTTTTTCACGATATCGCTGACTTCGGCGTTGTCGTCCACCAGTAGAATCTTGTGCCTGGGGCGTTGGGTGATGCCGGAGATATCGGCCTGGGGCGAAAGAAGGTCTTCGAGTCCGGTCGGCTGGGCTTTGGCCAGGTACAAGGTAAACACCGTGCCGCTGCCGGGCGTGCTGGCGACGTCGACATGGCCCCCGGACTGGCTGACAAATCCGAACACCTGGCTGAGCCCCAGCCCCGTTCCGTGGCCAGGAGCCTTGGTTGTGAAAAAGGGCTCGAACACCCGGTCTACCACGTTGGGCGCGATGCCCGACCCTGTATCGGCGATCGAGATGGCCACGTGAGGGCCATGCACGGCGCCGTGATGGCGCGTTGGCGGCGTTTCATCGACGCAGGTAACGGCTATGGTCAGCGTGCCCCCGGACGGCATGGCATCGCGCGCGTTGATGACGATGTTCAGGATGCAGGTTTCGAGCTGGTTGCGATCGACGTGCACACAGCAGGGATCAGGCGGCAGTTCGTACTGAACCTGGACGGCCGAGCCCGTGGTGGCGTGGAACAGATCCTGCATGCCTTCTATGCAATTGCGTACGTCGAAGGTGGTGGGGCGCAGGGGCTGCTTGCGCGCGTAGGCCAGCAGCTGCCGCGTTAGGTGCCCGGCCCTGTCCGAGGTGGTGCATATGGCATCGATATAACGCTGGCGTTTGCTGTCACTGAGCGTGGGTTGGCGCAGCAGCTCGGCGGACCCGCGTATCACCATCAGCAGATTGTTGAAGTCATGCGCCACCCCGCCCGTAAGCAGGCCCAGCGCTTCCAGTTTCTGTGATTGGTGCAGCGCCTCGCGCGCCGAAAGCAGGTCGTCGGCGGCCTGTTTCTGCGCTGTGATGTCGCGGGTGATTTTTGCAAAGCCCAGTAATTTTCCGGAGGCGTTGCGGACCGGGTCGATGACCACGCTGCTCCAGAATTGCGATCCGTCTTTGCGTACGCGCCATCCTTCGGCTTCGAACCGCCCCTCGCTGGCGGCTGTTTGCAGGGCCCTGGCCGGCAGGCCGGCGGCCCGATCCTGTTCGGTATAGAAGCAGGAGAAATGCTTGCCGATGACCTCGTGGGCCTGGTAGCCCTTGAAACGCGCGGCGCCGGCGTTCCAGCTGCTGATGTAGCCGTCCGGGTCGAGCAGATAGATGGCGTAATCCATGACCGCTTCCACCAGAAGCTGGTAGCGGTACGCTTCGTCTACTTCGGACAGATTGCTCAATTGCGCACCGATCGCGCGCGGCTTGCGTTCCGAGGGCATACGACAGCATGTAATAGGAGGAGAGTGCGTACTATTAGGCGGCCCCGGCCAAAAGGGAATAGGGGCCGGAAGAACACGCCTGCCGCCCCGGAAAAGGCGGAAAAGCCTGCCTTTGGATCAGCCTGCGCCGGGCGCCGAATAGCCCGACACGAAGGTCTTCGGCGGCGTTCCGTCTTCATAGTAGACATGCCGCCTGACCTGGCCGATATCCGCCCCGTAGCAGTGGATGCTGATGGCTACCTGGTCGGCGCTGGCATTCTGCACGCGATGCACGTCGCCGATGGCGGGCGATACCTGTTCCACCTGGCCGGTTTGCAGCACCTGCGCCGGGCCGTCGGCGACTGCGCGGTGGCCGTCCCGCAGGCGGTAGCGAGTGCCGATCTCGGCGCCGCGCAGCATGCCGATGACGCCCCAGACGGTATGGTCGTGGATGGGCGTGCGCTGTCCGGGGCCCCAGACAAAGCTGACAACCGAGAAGCGTCCGGCGGGGTCCAGGTGCAGCAGGTATTGCTGGTAGTGTTCGGGGTGCGGCACGGTACAGGGCGCGGCCAGCCAGCTGTCGTCTTCGACCAGCCGCCGCATGGCCGAACTGACCGCGGCCAGCACCTCGGCTTCGGCGGCGCGGCCGGCGCCCAGGGCGCTGTCCACTGCGTTTACGAAGGCATTCAGCCGGGGGTTCATGTCGATCATCCTTTGAGGGCCGCCGTGCGCGAGCCATGCGAGTATGGCTCGACTATAGAGAGGTGTGGCGGGGTGGGCAAATTGGAGGTATCTGTGCGGGTTCGGTTTGAGTTCTGGCCCCGTCCCGCGGCGTNGGAATCAGTATGTTCTATATACGAACATTTGTACGTATCTAGAATTCATTGATAGTACTAAGAAATGGGGGTGGGCGACAAATTAAGGGTCTTTGTCTGGCGCTGAGGGGTGTTGGGTTCTTGAGGCGTCGCGGCGGGCTGGGGGGGGGGGATGGGGCTTCACGGGGCCGGTCGGCCGCCTTCGCGGCCGACATCGCTGCGTCAACCTCGTCGGCCTGCGGCCTCCTACGGTTTCCCTCGCTCGACCCCGAGGCGCCCCATCCCCACCCCCCAGCCCGCCACGACTTGCGGAAGATCTGGTTCCCCATGGCGCTGGGAAGGACTGGGTTCTTGCGTGTTTGCCGCCGGGGGTGGAAAGGAAAAACATCGTGCCGGGCCGCCGGATGAAGCCGCCCAGCGCGGCTTCATCCGGCATTCGGGTGGGGGGGGGCGCGATTTGCTGGTTTAGGTGTCTGACTGCCGGAGGGTGTCAGACACCGCAGGCTGAAACAGCTGTCGCACACAACAGTGTCCGACACCCTCCGGGAGTCAGACACTTGAAAACATCTAAAGACCAAAAACAGCCAACACCCGACCACCCCCTCGAATGCGCGGGAAGGCCGCGCTGGGCGGCCTTCCCGCGCGGCCCCGCCATGTCTTCTTCTTAAAAGGCGCCTGACGAAAGAATGCAAGAACTCCATCAGGCCCAGCGATGCGGCGAGTCAGCGCTAATGCAGCCGCGGCGGGCGCGCGGGGCCGGTAAGGCGCCTCGGGGCCGGGCCCGGGCGCGCGGGGCGCCCGGACGGCACCGTGAAGCCGAACCGGCCCCGCGCGCCCGACGCGGCGTCAGCAGAAAAGATCCAATCGAACAAACCCATTCCGGACAAACCCCACAACGTCAGCCCGAATTCCGCAGTCCCGCCGCAATCCCGTTGATGGTCAGGTGAATCGCACTCCGCACGCGCTTGTCCGGCTCTCCGCGACCGTCAAGCTGCGCCTTCCGGTAGCGGCGGATCAGTTCGATCTGCAGGTAGTTCAGCGGGTCGATGTAGGCGAAGCGTTCGCGCAGCGAGGCCAGCAGCGCGGGGTTGTCGGCCAGTAGTTCGCGTTGGGTGAGCAGGCGCAGCATGGATACGGTGCGGGCGTGCTCGGCGCTGATCTGGCCGAAGATGCGCTTGCGCAGGGCCCGGTCGGGCACCAGCTGCGCATAGCGCGCCGCGATGGCCAGGTCGGATTTGGCCAGCACCATTTCCATATTCGACAGCAGGGTGCGGAAGGCCGGCCATTCGCGCGCCATTTCGCGCAGTTGCGCCAGCCGCGCGCGGCGCGAGCGGGGCGTGCCGGCAGCGCCGGTTTCCAGGTAGGCCTCGATGGCCGAGCCCATGCCGTACCAGCCGGTCAGCATCAGGCGGCACTGCGCCCACGAAAACCCCCATGGGATCGCGCGCAGGTCGTCGATGTGCTGGCCCTGTTTGCGCGAGGCGGGGCGCGACCCGATGTTCAGCCCGGCGATTTCGCTGACGGGCGTGGACGCGAAGAAGTATTCGGCAAAGCCGGGGGTGTCGTACACCAGGCCGCGGTAGCTGCGCTGCGCGGCATCGGACATGAACGACATGGCCGGGCCGTAATGCGCCATGTGCGCGTCTTCGGCGCTGGTGGCGGCCGCGCGCGGCGCCAGGGTCGATTCCAGCGTCGCGGCCACCAGCAGTTCCAGGTGCCAGCGGCCCACCTCGGCGTCTTTGTACTTGCTCTGGATGACTTCGCCCTGCTCGGTCAGGCGCAGCTGGCCGGCCACCGTGCCCGGCGGCTGCGCCAGGATGGCGTCGAAGCTGGAGCCGCCGCCGCGGCCCACCGAGCCGCCGCGGCCGTGGAACAGCCGCAGCCGCACGCCGCGCGCGCTGAACACATCGACCAGCGCGCGTTCGGCCTGGTACAGCGACCAGTTCGAGGTAAGAAAGCCGCCGTCTTTGTTGCTGTCGGAATACCCCAGCATGACTTCCTGGGTGCCGTCCTGGGCATGCTTGACGCGCTGGCGCAGCTCGGGAAGATCGAGCCAGGCCGCCATGATGTCGGGGCCGCGCTGCAGGTCGGGAATGGTCTCGAACAGCGGCACCACCATCAGGCCGTCGCCGGCGGCGATGGCCGCGCCGGGCTCGGGGTCGACGATCAGGCCGGTTTCTTTCTGCAGCACCAGTACTTCGAGCAGATCGCTGAGGGTTTCGGTGTGCGACACGATGGTTTGCTGAACGGCCAGCTTGCCGTAGCGGGCGCGGCCGGCGGCGGCGGCGCGCAGCACGGCCAGTTCGCGCGTGGTTTCTTCGCTGTAGGGCAGCCAGGGCGAGACCAGCGGGCGCGCCAGCGCCAGTTCGGCGCGTAGCAGCGCCACCCGGGCGTCTTCATCCAGGCGGGCGTAGTCCACCGGTTTGCCGTCGTGCTGCGCCCCGGCGCGCTTGAACAGTTCGGTCAGCACGCGTTCGTGCACGTCGGAGCTTTGCCGCAGGTCGACCGTGGCAAGGTGAAAGCCGAATACTTCCACGGCCTGCTGCAGGCCGGTCAGGCGCAGCCGCGCGATGGGCGCGGCATGGTGCGCCGACAGCGACGCGGCGATGACGGCCAGGTCTTGCGCCAGTTCTTGCGGCGCGCCATAGGCGGGCGCCGGATGGGTGACGCGGCGCGCCAGGTCGCGGCCGGTAAGCTGCTGCGCGGTGGCGGCCAGGCGCGCGTAGATGCCGACCAGCGCGCGGCGGTAGGGCTCGTCGCGCCGGTGCGGCGAATCGTCGCCGCCGCTTTCGGCCAGCGCCTGCAGGGCCGGGTCGGCATCGATCAGCAGCGTGGTGATCGACAGCTCGGCGCCCAGGGCATGCACTTCTTGCAGGTAGTGCTCGAACAGCACCGTGGCCTGGCGCAGCAGCGCCAGTTCCAGGGTGCCGGCATCGACGTTGGGGTTGCCGTCGCGGTCGCCGCCGATCCAGCTGCCCATGCGCAGGAAGGGTTCCAGCGGCGCGGGCGGCGCGGCGAAGGGCTTGGCCGAGTCGCGCCCAAGCAGGCGCGACAGTTCGCCATAGACGCGCGGGATCACGTTCAGGAAGGTGCTGCGGTAGTACGACAGGGCATTTTCGATTTCGTCGGCCACCGTCAGGCGCGTATAGCGCAGCATGCGCGTCTGCCACAGCGTGGCCACGCGGCCGAGCAGGGCCAGGTCGAGATCGGCGATTTCTTCGGCGGTCAGCGGGCCTTCGCGCTGCAGCAGCACGGCGGCGATTTCGCGGTGCACGTCCAGCGTGCTTTTGCGCTGCACTTCGGTGGGGTGCGCGGTCAGCACCGGCACGACGCGGGCCTCGGCCAGCAGGCGGCGGATGCGGGCGCTGCCCACGCCCTGTTCTTTCAGCAGCGCGAAGGCTTCGCGCAGGCTGCCGCGCGCGGGCGTGTCGTCGGCCAGGGCGCGCATGCGCTGGGCGCGGTTCTGGTCGCGGTCTTCGGCGATGTTGGACAGGTGCAGGAAGTAGCTGAACGCGCGCGCCACCGAATTCGGGTCGTTGTCGCGCAGGCGCTTGACGCGCTGTTCCAGCAGCTTGCCGTCGGCTTCGTTGCCTTCGCGCCGGAATCGCACCGCCGTGCGGCGCAGCGTCTCGATGGTGTCGAATACCCGTTCGCCTTCGCAGGCCTGGATGACTTCTCCCAGTAATCGGCCCAGCAGCCGGATGTCGTGGCGCAAGGGTTCGGCAGTGGCGGACTGCGGGCGGATGGCTTTCATCGGGTAAGGAATCCGTCGGACGAAGGGGTTGGAAACAGGAGGCGGGCGATACGGAAAACAGCAATTACAGTGACGCCGGCCATTTTACGCAGGCATTCTTACGGCCGGCCTTGCGGTACAGTTCCGCCATGGCGCCTTGCCTGTTTTCTTGCCCGAGACTGTCTATGCAGAATCATTCCCGCCGCGCGCTGGTCCTGTTTTCCGGCGGCCAGGATTCAACCACCTGCCTGGCGTGGGCGCTTGACCGGTACGCGCATGTCGAGACCGTGGCGTTCGACTACGGCCAGCGCCACCGCATCGAGCTCGATGCGCGGCTGAACGTGCTGCGCGAAGTGCGCGCCGGCTTTCCGCATTGGGCGGCGCGGCTGGGCGAAGACCATCTGCTCGACCTGCGGGTGCTGGGCCAGGTGGGCGACACCGCCATGACCAGCGACCGCGCCATCGAAATGCAGGCCAACGGCCTGCCCAATACCTTCGTGCCGGGCCGCAACCTGCTGTTCCTGACCCTGGCGGCCGCGCTGGGCTACCGGCGCCAGCTCGATGTGCTGGTGGGCGGCATGTGCGAAACCGATTTCTCGGGCTACCCCGACTGCCGCGACGACACCATCAAGGCGCAGCAAGTGGCGCTAGGCCTGGGGCTGGGGTCGCGCGTCACCATCGAGACGCCGCTGATGTGGATAGACAAGGCCGATACCTGGGCGCTGGCGCAGCAGCTGGGCGGCAAGGCGCTGGTGGACATCGTGGTCGAGCACAGCCATACCTGCTACCTGGGCGAGCGCGGCGCACGGCACGACTGGGGATATGGATGCGGGCAATGTCCCGCCTGCGCGTTGCGCAAGGCGGGCTGGGAACGCTGGAAGCGCCGGCAGGCGGCGTAGCGCGCTTTACCTGCGGAAGCGCACATACAGCCACGCCGACGCCGCCAGGATCACGCCGGCCAGCAGCATCGATGCCACCATCGCCGCCCGCGGCCCCTGCCAGGCGATCAATTCCCCGTAGGCCACCGGCGCCGCCGCCGTCAGCAGAAAGCCGGGCACCAGCAGCCGGCCCACCAGCGCGCCATACACCCGGTAGTCGAACAGAGCCAGCGGCAGCGTGCCGCGGGTAATGGTGAGCAGGCCGTTGCAGGCGCCGTACAGGCAGGCATACAGGGCGGCCGCCACCGGATGCCCGGCCAACGCGCCGGCCACGAAGCACAGCGGCATCACGGCGGTGGTGGCCAGGTTCAGCATCAGTGGATGCAATCGTCCGCCGAACAGCAGCTCCAGCAGGCGGGCGCTGACCTGGCCGATGCCCCACAGGGCCGAGATGCCGACCGCGGTCGACGCCGCCAGCCCCAGCCCGGTCAGCATGGCGATCAAGTGCGTGGCATTGGCGGCGGTCAGGAAGTTGGCCAGCATGGCGATCAGCGCATACAGGCCTTGCGCCAGCCGCTGGTCGGCCGGCGTGCGGGCCAGGCCGGGGCGCTCGGCGGCCTGTTCCGCCCCGGCCGCATAGCGGCCGCGCGGCAGCGCCAGGTACAACGGCAGGATCAACAGCGAGAACCCCGCATAGGCCAGCACCGCGCCGCGCCAGCCCAGCCACTGCGCCAGCAGTTGCCCCACCGGCCACATCACGGTGGACGCCAGCCCGCCGAACAGCGTGATCTGCGACATGGCGCGCCGCGCCTGCGGGCCGCCGATGCGGGCCAGCGCGGCGAAGGCGGCGTCGTACAGCGTCAGCCGCATGCCCACGCCCAGCACCACCCAGGCCGCATAGTAGGGCAGCGCCGCGTGCGCGGCGGCCAGCAGCGCGCAGCCCAGCGCCACCAGCACCGATCCGGCCGGCATGACGCGCTGGCCGCCCCAGCGGTCGATGGCGCGGCCCGCCATGGGCGAGGCGGCGGCCATGATCACGATGGCCAGCGAAAAGCCGCCGTAGATCTGCGCCACGCTCCAGCCCAGCTCGGCCTGCATGGCCGGGCCGAAATTGCTGATCAGGTAGAACGACACGCCCCAGTTCACCAGCTGGGTCAGGCCCAGGCAGATGACCGCGCGCGCGGGGATGACGGCAGGCACGCGCGCCGCTCAGCCGTGGCGTTCGGCGGGGGCGCTGTGGTCGCCGTTGCCCAGCGCCCGCTGCATCAGCACCGTGTCGCGCCACTGGCCGAACTTGTAGCCCACCGAACGCAGGGTGCCGGCCGGATGGAAGCCCTGGCTGGCGTGCAGGGCCAGCGAGGCCGCGTTGCGGCTGTCGCCCACCACGGCCAGCATCTGCCGCCAGCCGCCGGCGGTGCAGCGCTCGATCAGCGCGGCCAGCAGGCGCCCGCCGATGCCGTGGCCGGCTTTGCCCGGCTTCACGTATACCGAGTCTTCCACGGTGTGGCGGTAGGCCGGCCGCGGCCGGTACGGCGTGCAGTAGGCATAGCCGACCAATTCGCCGTCGAGTTCGGCCGCCAGGTAGGGCAGGCGCTGCGCCAGCACGGCTTCGCGCCGAGCCCGTATTTCGTCGGCCGACGGCGGCTCGAGCTCGAACGAGGCGGTGCCGTGCCGCACGTGATGGGCGTAGATGGCCTGGATGGCGTCGATATCGTCGGCGGTGCTGTCGCGCACGATCAATGGGGTGGATGCAGAGGCGGGCATAGGAAAGAAAGCCGGGTGGGAAAGGCGGGCAGGCCCCGCCGCTGCCTTGCAGTGTGCGCCAAACCAATGCATTAATAAAGCTTTGGTTTATTATGCAAAGCATAAGTAATTCTTTGGATTGGATTGCCCCATGCGCGGCCTGAACCTGGACCACCTGCGCATCTTCCTGGATGTGATCGAGCTGGGCAGCTTCTCGGCCGCCGCCGACAGGCACGGGCTGACCCAGCCGGCGGTCAGCCTGCAGGTGCGCCAGCTGGAACGCCGCTATGGCCTGCGGCTGGCCGAGCGGGTGGGCCGCAAAGTGGCCGCAACCGCTGCCGGCGCCGACCTGCTGGCCCACATCCGCGCCATCGACGCCGCGGTCGAGCAGGCCGAGCGCAGCATGCAGGCGCACAGCGCGCAGGTGGTCGGGCGGGTGCGGCTGGGCACCGGCGCCACCGCCTGTACCTATTTGCTGCCGCCCCTGCTGGCCGATCTGCGGCGGCGTTTCCCGGCCCTGGAAATCGTGGCCAGCACCGGCAATACCACTGACGTGCTGCGCGGCATCGAGGCCAACACCCTGGACATCGGCCTGGTCACGCTGCCCGCGCCCGGCCGCATGTTCCAGGTGACGCCGGTGCTCGACGACGAGTTCGTGGCCATTTTCCCGGCCAGCGGCAGGCTGCCGGCGCGCATCACGGCGCAGGCGCTGGCCGACCGGCCGCTGGTGCTGTTCGAGCCGGGCGCGCGCACCCGCGGGCTGGTCGACGACTGGTTCGAGGCCGCCGGCCTGCGGGCCCGGCCCGCCATGGAACTGGGCAGCACCGAGGCCATGAAAGAAATCGTGGCGGCAGGCCTGGGCTGCGCCATCCTGCCCCGCATGGCCATGCCCGCGGGCCGCGGCCGCCCCGGCCTGCGCGTACGGCCGCTGGCCCCGCGCCTGTCGCGCACCCTGGCGGTGGTGCTGCGCGGCGACAAGCCCCTGCACCGCGGATTGGGCCAGCTGCACGCGGCCCTGCTGGCCCTGGGCGGCGCGCGAGGCTGACCCGCGCCCGGCGGCGCAGGCGGCCGCCCCCGGCAATCCGGCGTATTATTTAGCACTTTGCGAACCCTACCCGCCCGAGAAAGACCATGCCGCAATACCGTTCCCGCACGTCCACCCACGGCCGCAACATGGCCGGCGCCCGCGCCCTGTGGCGCGCCACCGGCATGCAGGACGGCGATTTCGGCAAGCCCATCATCGCGGTGGTCAACTCGTTCACGCAGTTCGTGCCGGGCCACGTGCACCTGCGCGACCTGGGCGCGCTGGTGGCCAGGGAAATCGAAGCCGCCGGCGGCGTCGCCAAAGAATTCAACACCATCGCCGTCGATGACGGCATTGCCATGGGCCATGGCGGCATGCTGTATTCGCTGCCGTCGCGCGAGCTGATCGCCGATTCGGTCGAATACATGGTCAATGCGCACTGCGCCGACGCCATGGTGTGCATCTCGAACTGCGACAAGATCACTCCGGGCATGCTGATGGCCGCGATGCGGCTGAACATTCCCGTGGTGTTCGTTTCGGGCGGCCCCATGGAAGCCGGCAAGATCAAGTCGCCCACCGACGGCAAGGTCATCGCCAAGATCGACCTGATCGATGCCATGATCAAGGCCGCCGACCCCAACATCACCGACGCCGAGGCCGAGCAGTTCGAGCGCAGCGCCTGTCCCACTTGCGGCTCGTGCTCGGGCATGTTCACGGCCAATTCCATGAACTGCCTGACCGAGGCCATCGGCCTGGCGCTGCCGGGCAACGGCACCATCGTGGCCACGCACGCGTGGCGCCAGGGCCTGTTCGAGCAGGCCGGCCGCCTGGTTGTCGACCTGTGCCGCCGCTATTACGAACAAGACGACGCGTCGGTGCTGCCGCGCAGCATCGCCACCAAAAGCGCCTTCCAGAACGCCATGACGCTGGACGTGGCCATGGGCGGATCCACCAATACCGTGCTGCACCTGCTGGCCGCGGCGCAAGAGGCGGGCGTGGATTTCACCATGTCCGACATCGACCGCATTTCGCGCAAGGTGCCGTGCCTGTGCAAGGCGGCGCCGGCCACCGACAAGTACCACATCGAAGACGTGCACCGCGCCGGCGGCATCCTGGGCATCCTGGGCGAACTGGCGCGCGCCGACCTGCTGGACCTGAGCTGCGGCAACGTGCACAGCGGCACGCTGGGCGCCGCCATCGAGCAGTGGGACATCAACGGCGGCGCCGGCGAAGCCGCGCAGAAGTTCTTCCGCGCGGCGCCGGGCGGCATTCCTACCACCGTGGCCTTCAGCCAGGACGCCACCTTCCTGACGCTCGACCTCGACCGCCAGGCCGGCTGCATCCGCAGCAAACAACACGCCTATTCCCAGGACGGCGGGCTGGCCGTGCTGTACGGCAACCTGGCGCCCAAGGGCTGCATCGTGAAGACGGCGGGCGTGGATGAATCGCAATGGGTCTTCACCGGCCGCGCGCGCGTGTTCGAAAGCCAGGACGACGCGGTCGAAGGCATTCTGGGCGACAAGGTCGTGGCCGGCGACGTGGTGGTGATCCGCTACGAAGGCCCGAAGGGCGGGCCGGGCATGCAGGAAATGCTGTATCCCACCTCGTACCTGAAATCCAAGGGCCTGGGCAAGACTTGCGCCCTGTTCACCGACGGCCGCTTCTCGGGCGGATCGTCGGGCCTGGTCATCGGCCATGCCTCGCCGGAAGCGGCCGAAGGCGGCAACGTGGGCCTGGTCGAAGACGGCGACACCATCGAGATCGACATCCCCAACCGCAAGATCAACCTGGCCGTGTCCGATGACGAACTGGCCAAGCGGCGCGCCGCCATGGATGCGCGCGGCGCGCAGGCCTGGAAGCCGGTCGACCGCCAGCGCGTGGTCTCGCAGGCCCTGCAGGCCTACGCCGCCCTGGCCACCTCGGCCGACCGCGGCGCCGTGCGCGACGTGTCGCAACTGAAGCGCTAGGCCTAAAGCAGGTGTCTGGCTCCCGCAGGGTGCCAGACACCGAAGTGTGCAGAGATCGTCTCAATCGTACGGTGTCAGGCACCCTGCGGGAGCCTGACACCTGCCAGATCGACCCCGCCGCATGAAATAGATGTCCCTCGACCGGGAACGCCGCGGAGCCGGCTTCGCCGGTCCGCCAGCGTCGCCTCCCTGGGGGAAGCGCGTAGCGCTTCGGGGGGGGGGTCAGATCATTGCCGACGCGCCGCCATCCATCGGGATGATGGCGCCCACCACATACGATGCGCGCGCGCTGGCCAGGAACAGCGCCACGTCGGCGACTTCTTCAGCCTTGCCGTAGCGGCCCATCGGGATGCGCGCCTGGCTTTCGGCCAGGGCTTCGTCGCGCGTGATGCCGCGCCGGCTGGCGTCCAGGTCCAGCGCCTGTTCCACCCGCTGGGTGAAGATCGGCCCCGGATTGATCGCATTGATGCGTATGCCGTACTGCGCGTAGTGGGCCGCCAGGCCCACGGTGGACAGCATCAGCGCCGCATTGGCCGATCCGCCCGCCAGGTGGATGCTGGTGGGGCGCTTGCCGCCGTTGCCGATGATGTTCACCACAATGCCGTTGGTGGCGCCCGCCGGCCGCGTGGCCGCCCGGGCGCGCATGCGCGGCAGCACTGCGTCCTGCACATGGATGTACGGAAAGAACTTGGCGTCCATGGCAGCGCGCCATTTGGCCGCGTCCAGGTCTTCGGGTTCGTGCCGGCGCGCCGCGCCGGCGCTGTTGACCAGGATGTCGATGGGACCGATTTCGGTTTCGATGCGTTCGATGGCCCGCGCGGCGGCCTGCGGGTCGGACAGGTCGGCCGGAAACACCGCCACGTTGTGGCCGCTGGCCTGCAGCTGCGTGCGCGCCTGTTCCAGGCCTTCGGGATTGCGCGCGATGATGGCCACGTACGCGCCTTCGGCGGCGAACGCATTCGCCACCGCAAGGCCGATGCCCTTGCTGCCGCCCGTCACGACCGTTACCTTGCCGTTCAGTTTCAGATTCACCTTGCGCTCCCAAAGGACGATGGCGGTCAACGATACTCCATCCGCGCTTCGCCCTTCCGCGAGCCAGGGTTCAATCCCACTGCGGCGCGAGCCCGTCGGGCGACACCAGGCGGCCGTCCGGGCGCGCCAGCCCGGCCAGCGCACGCATGTCGGCGGCGTCGAGCTCGAAGTCGAAAATGCGTGCGTTGTCGGCCGCCCGGTCGGCGCGCAGGGTCTTGCTCAGGGCAATGACATTGTCCTGCTGCACCAGCCAGCGCAGCGCGATTTGCGCCGGCGTCTTGCCCAGGCGCCGGGCCATCTCGCCGATAACCGGATCTTGCAGCACCTTGCCGTCGGCCATGCCGTAGTAGGCGGTGATGCTCATGCCCAGGCGCTGCGCTTCGGCGCGCACGGCCGACTGATCCAGGTAGGGGTGGTATTCGACCTGGTTGTTGGCCAGCGGCGCGGCGCTCAGCGCCGCGGCTTCGCGCATCAACGCGGTGGTGAAGTTGCTGACGCCGATGTGGCGCGCGCGGCCGTCGGCGTGCGCCTCGTTCAGTGCGGCAATCTGCTCGGCCAGCGGCACTGCGCCGCTGGGCCAGTGCAACAGCAGCAGGTCGACGTAATCGGTGCGCAGCCGGTCCAGGCTGTCTTGCACCGACTGGCGGAAGTCGGCGCCGCGGTAGTGGTCTACCCAGACCTTGGTGGTCACGAACACCGCGTCGCGCGCCACGCCCGATTCAGCCAGGCCTCGGCCCACGTCGGCCTCGTTGCCGTAGATCTGGGCGGTATCGATATGGCGATAGCCCAGCTGCAGGGCGGTCTTGACCATGCGCGACGTGTCTTCGGCCGGCATGCGGAACACGCCCAGGCCCAGCGCGGGAATCGAGCCGCCGTCGCGGGACAGGGGTTTGGTGGGGATCATTGAATGGTTCCTGAAAGAAGATGAGTGGGTGGGGCAAGCCCGCAAGTGTCAGGCCGTGGCCAGCGCGCAGGGCCGGCGGTCCAGCCGCCAGCTGTACAGGGCGATGGCCAGGCCGCTGGCGGTGACGGCCGCGGCGACCAGGGGCGTGGCGGCCAGGCCGGGGCCGTGGTCGATGGTCAGGCCGCCCAGCCAGGCGCCGGCGGCATTGCCCAGGTTGAAGGCGGCGATGTTGAAGGCCGATGCCAGGTTGGGCGCATCGCCGGCTTTTTCCAGCACGCGCATCTGCAGCGGCGGCACGGTCGCGAAGGCGGCGGCGCCCAGCAGGGCTACCGTGGCGACGGCGGCGAACTTGGCGTGCACGGTCAGGCTGAACACCGCCAGCACCACGGCCAGCAGGGCCAGGCTGCCCACCAGGGTGGGCATCAGCCGCCGGTCGGCCAGCTTGCCGCCATAGGTGTTGCCCGCCACCAGCCCCACGCCGAACAGCAGCAGAATGGGCGACACCGCGCCCGGGCTGAAGCCCGCCAGCTCGGTCAGCAGCGGGGCAATGTACGTAAATGCCGTGAACACGCCGCCAAAGCCCAGCACCGTCATGGCAAAGCCCAACAGCACCTGCGGGCGGGTAAGGGCGCGCAGTTCGCCCATCAGGTTGCCGCCTTGGTCGCCGCGGCTGCGCGGCACCCAGGTGGCAATGGCCAGCATGGCCACGATGCCCACGCCGGTAACCGCCCAGAACGTGGCGCGCCAGCCCCAGGCCTGGCCCAGCCAGGTGCCGAAGGGCACGCCCAGCACGTTGGCCAGGGTCAGGCCGGTGAACATCAAGGCGATGGCCGAGGCCTGCTTTTCGGGCTTGACCAGGCTGGTGGCCACCACCGAGCCCACGCCGAAGAACGCGCCGTGCGCCAGCGAGGTCAGCACCCGCGCCGCCATCAGCGTGCCGTAGCCCGGCGCCAAGGCACAGGCCAGGTTGCCCAGCGTGAAGATCAGCATCAGGCCCAGCAGCAGCGTCTTGCGCGGCAGCCGGGTGGTCAGGATAGCGACGGGGGGCGCGCCGACCACCACGCCCAGGGCGTAGCCGGTAACCAGCAGCCCGGCGCTGGATAGCGAGACGCCCAGATCGGCGCCGACTTCGGGCAGCAGGCCCATGATGACGAATTCCGTGGTGCCGATGCCAAAAGCCCCCACGGCCAGCGCCCATAGCGCGATAGGCATTTCAATCTCCTGGAAATAACGGGTTTACCCTAGGAGCCGAATTGTGCGCCGCGCGATCTATGAGAAAAATAGGCCTACAATCACTTTACTTATGCGTGGAAGTCAAAAATGGCACTCAGCTCTGATGCTTTGCGCGTCTTTCTGGCGGTGGTGGACACAGGCAGCATGAGCGCCGCCGCCGAGTTCCTGGGGCAGACGGCCTCGGGCGTCAGCCGCAGCCTGTCGCGCCTGGAAACGCAGCTGGGGGTGACGCTGCTGACGCGCACCACCCGGCGCATGGAGCTGACCGAAGAAGGGCAGTTGTTCATGCAGCGCGCGCGCGGCATCGTGGGCGACCTGGACGACGCTGAAGAATGCATGCGCATCCGCCGCCAGCAGCCGGCCGGCAAGCTGCGGGTGGATGCCTCGGCGCCGGTCATGCTGCACTGTGTGGTGCCGCACATCGCCGAGTTCCGCCAGCGCTATCCCGAAATCGCCCTGGAACTGACCAGCAACGACCGCATCGTCGATCTGGTCGAGCACCGCACCGATATTGCGCTGCGCGCCGGCCCGCTGTCGGATTCCAGCCTGCACGCGCGGCCGCTGCGGCCGTCGCGCCGGCTGGTGGTGGCCAGCCCGGCCTACGTGGCGCGCCGCGGCGCGCCGGCCACGGCCGAAGCGCTGCGCCAGCACGAGCTGCTGGGCTTCACGCAGCCCGAAACCCTGAACGTATGGCCGCTGCGCCATGCGGGCGGCGCCGAATTCACCATCGTGCCCACCCTGGCGGCGTCCAGCGGCGAAACCCAGCGCCAGCTGGCCATCGACGGCGTGGGTATTGCCTGCCTGTCCGAATTCATGCTGAAGGCCGACTTGGCCGAGGGGCGGCTGGTGCAACTGCTGGAAGACGCCTGCACCGACTACGTGCAGCCCATGCATGCGGTGTACTACCGCAACACGCAGCTGGCGCGCCGCATCGCCTGCTTCCTGGATTTCTTCGCCGAACGTCTTTGACGCCTGAGCAGATGCGCGGCAGGTGTCCGACTCCCGCAGGGTGTCGGACACCGTACAACTGAGACGACTGCGGCCTACAGCGGTGTCCGGCACCCTGACGGGAGCCGGACATCTGCAATAGCCGGGCCTACTTCACGTCATCGAAGGCGGCGTCGATTTCCTGGATGTCCATCTTGGCGTAGCTGGCCGCCGCGCCGCTCAGGTCCCATACTGCGGCGCCGTTGGCCACTTCCTGGGCCATGGCGTCTTCTTTGCGCATGCGGGCCAGGGCGCGTTCCACCGATTGCGCCGCGTGCTCGCGCGGCACGCAGATCACGCCGTCGCCGTCGGCCACGATCAGGTCGCCGGGCGACACCGACACGCCGTCGCACACTAGCGGCGCGTTGACGCGGCCGTGCCCGGCCTTGTCCGGATGCGACGACAGCACGTGGGTGGACCAGGTCGGGCTGCCCAGTTCGCGCAGCATATCGGTGTCGCGCACGCAGCCCTGCACCACGATGCCGGCCAGGCCTTTCTTCAGCGCATAGCGCGCCGCCATGTCGCCCCATTGCGCGCCCGAGATCGCCGGCTCGCACACCACTACCAGCACGTCGCCCGGCTGCGCCAGGTACAGCGCCCGATGCATCATCAGGTTGTCGCCCGGGCCGCAATAGGCGGTGACGGCGGGGCCGGCGATGCGCCGGCCGGCCAGCACGGGCCGCATGCGGCTGGACATCAGGCCGCGCCGGCCGGCGGCGAACTCGGCCTCGTGCAGGTCGGACACGGTGGCTTCCTGCGCCTGCGCGCAAACGGCGGCGTCCACGCGGTTCACGCGCAGATAGACTAGGGATCGATTCACTTGGCTTCCTTTGCGGTGGATGCGATGGGGATTCAGTGCGGCGCGCAGTAGGCCTGGGGCGACAGCCGGAACGTGGTGCGCTTCATCAGGCGCGGCTGGTCCAGCCGCATTTCGTCGCGCCGGTGCATGGTGCAGCCGTTGTCCCACATGACCAGGTCGCCGTTGCGCACCTTGTGCCGGTACACCAGTTCGGGGCGGCTGCCCGCCTCGAACAGCAGCGGCAGCACGCGCTCGTTGTCGGCGTCGCTCAGGCCGTCGATCGCCACCAGCGTGGTCGGGTCGGCGTACAGCGCCTTGCGCCCGGTAATGGGGTGCGTCAGCACCAGCGGATGCGTGGCGTCGGGCAGGCTCAGCATCGCCTTGGCCTGGGCAGTGTCTTTTTTCAGTTCCAGCGGGTTCATGATGGCCATGCGCTTGGCATAGCGGTACGTGCCGGTGCGGCCTTCGATCAGCGCCTGAATGTCGGCCGGCAGGCTGTCCCAGGCGCCGTACTGGTTGGCCCAGTAGATGTCGCCGCCGCCCTTGGGCACTTCCACGCCGTACAGCATGGCGCCCGTGGCCGGCTGGCGCATGAAGGTCTGGTCCGAATGCCAGGCCACGTCATCGCCGCCGGCAAAACCGCCCACGCCCCGCCCGTCGGCATAGCGCAGCGTACTGAAGTAAATGACCTCGTCCTGGTAGGGCGACAGGATGTCTTTGCGGCTGATGACTTCGCAGGTGCCGAATTGCTGGCTGAACTGCACCTGCTCGTGCTCTTCGATGGACTGGCGCCGGAACACCATGACGGGCGCCTGCTGCCACAGCAGGCGCAGCTGCTCGATGGCGGCGGCATCCTGCAGCAGCTGCTCGATTTTCTCGTGTATTTCCACGACGAAGCCGTCGTGCAGTACCTGGTGGTCCAGGCTGATGCCGGGGTGTGCCATAAAGAGGTCCTTCCTGGTGAAATGCCGGGGCGGCAAGGGCGGGCCGCCGGTGGTCTTTGCCAGCATATCGGCGCCCTGCCGCGCTGCCCATAGCCACGGGCAGCAGAATTTCACCATCTGAACTTCTCGGGCCGCGCCTTCAGGCGAACGATTGTTCCATTTCGCGGCGGAACTGCACGGCCGGGGCGCGTTCGTCGAAGTCCACATCGTGCCAGCGGATGGGCTGCGACTGCTTTACCGGGTTCTTCAGCTTCACCTTGTGCGCCAGCCCCAGCGGCAGATAGCCGTCTTTGACCGAATCGCGCGCCGGCATCAGTTTGCCGTACACGGTATAGCCGCCCTCGCCGTCGAGTTCCTGGCCGACGGCAAGATCGCGCTTGGCGGTGGCCACCACATCGCCGTGCCAGCCCGAGGCCGAGCCGGTGGGTTCGTGGCGCAGGCCCACGCTGGCCACGCTGATGCCCAGTTCCAGACCGATCAGGTGATAGGGCTTGAACATGGCCGCGTAGTTGCCGGTGGGGTCGGTGACCAGGCCGTATTCCTTGAAGCAGCGCCGCACGTAGTCGCTGTCGGCCGCCAGGGTGACATAGACGCCCCAGCGCAGGTCGCGGAACACCGGGCGCCCGTCGCGTTCCAGCGACGAAATCACCTCGACCTGGCCGCGATGGTGCAGCATGCCGCCGTCGTCGCGCGGGCGCAGCACGCGGGCCAGGTCGTCCACGCCGCAGGGCGGGAAGTGCAGCCCCGACGGCGCCGGCAGCAGGCCGGTGGCGTTGGCCACCGCCGCCATCTCGATGGCGCTCTTGGTGCCGTCCAGGAAGCTGTTGAACATCTGCGCATTGAAATCGCCGGCGGCCACCATCTCGTCGGTAAAGCCGTAATAGGGCCACACGGTGTCCGGCGTCGAGGTGTGGAATTCGGGCAGGTACTTGGTGCCCTTGCCGGCGGCGATGACTTCGAAGCCGCTGGCGCGCGCCCAGTCGACCATTTCGCAGATCAGGGCGGGCTGGTCGCCGTAGGCCAGCGAATACACAATGCCGGCCTCGCGGGCGCGGCGCGCCAGCAGCGGGCCCGCCAGCGCGTCGGCCTCGACGTTGACCATGATGATGTGCTTGCCGTGCTCGCAGCAGGCCAGCACGTGCGCAATGCCGGCCGCGGCCTGGCCGGTGGCGTCGATCACGATCTCGACTTCCGGGCAGGCGATCACCGCGGCCGCGTCGTCGCTGAAATACACCCGGCCCGAGTGAACGGCATCCGCCGGGTTTTCGGCCCGCAGCGCGTCGGCGGGCCAGCCCACCCGGGTCAGCGCGGCGCGCGCCCGGTCGGGCCGCAGGTCGGCCACGGCCACCAGCTGGATGCCCGGCGTGCGTCGGGCCTGGCTGAGAAACATCGATCCGAACTTGCCGGCGCCGATCAGCGCCACGCGCAGCGGCTTGCCGTCTACGGCGCGTTGCTTGAGCATGCGGTGCAGATTCATTGCGCAGTCTCCTCGAGGCGCTCGAGCGAGGTCCGTGCCGCCTCGGCCGGCGTGCCATCTTGCCATGGCAGTTCCACAGCATAGTCCTTTTGCAGGCAGTCGTCGGGCAGGCATTCGATGGGGGCGAAATTTCTATGCGCAATCCATTCCGGGCGCTTGAAGCGCCGGATGTGGTTCGACACCGCGCACAGGCTCAGGTAGACGCTGACGCGGTTCCAGGGGCTGAGATTGGACGACGACGCGTGCACCAGGCAGGAATGGAACAGCAGCATCGATCCGGCCGGGCCTCGCGGGGCGACGATGCCGCCGTCGCGGCCGCCGGCCTTCTCTACCATGGTGCGGATGTTGTCGTTGTTGATCGTCCACAGCGGGTAGCTGGTGGTGGTGGTGTCGTGCCCCGCCTCGAGCACGCCCAGGCGGTGGCTGCCGGGAATGAACATCAGCGGCCCGTTGTACTCGTTGACCTCGTCCAGGAAAATCGCCACGTTCATGGCCCGCGGCGAAGGCATCAGGTCGTCGTTCAGCCAGGTGCCGTAGTCCTGGTGCCACTGCCATACGTCGCCGTCGAACGCGTTCTTGCCGTTGACCTTGAACTGGTGCATGTACACGGGCTCGCCGAACAGCTGTTCCACCGGGCGCACCATGCGGGGGTGGCGCGCCAGGCGCGCGAACGGCGCGCTGTACAGGTGGGCCGCGAAGTTGGTCCGCACCGCGCCGCCATGCTTTTCGCGCACGTTCTCGGCCCGGTCCTGTGCATACAGGCGCGGCACCTCGTCGGTGAGCATGGCGATTTCCTGCGGCGAGAACAGGGCGGGAAAGAACAGATACCCGTCCCGGTCGAATTGCTGGCGTTGCGCTTCGGTAAGTTGCATCGTCGTCTCCGGGTGGGGCCGGCTGGCGCCGGCTCTGGTGTTTCCGGCGTCTCGCGCCGGTGCAGGGGAAGGGGGCGCGCCTTACGCGCGCGGTGTCGCAAGGCGCGGAATCAGCCCCGCCGCGGCCCGCTCGGCGTGCTCGCGCGACAGCGTGGCCGCGCGCTCGTCGTCGCCGGCGTTGATCGCGGCCACGATGGCGCTGTGTTCGTCCCACAGGCCCGCCCGGACGGCGGCCGGCTCGCATACGGCGCACATCACGCGTTCCAGGTGGCCCCATTGCGGCCGCATCACCGAGGCCAGCAGACGGTTGGCCGAGGCCTCGTAGATGGCGTGGTGCAGCTGCGTGTCGGCGGCGATCAGGGCCGGCATGCGGCCGCGCCGCAGGGCGGCCAGCCCGCGTTCGACCAGCGCGGCGGGCAGCGGCGGCGTGGCGCCGGCCGCCACGCGCCGGGCGGCAAGGCGCGCCGCCAGGGCGTCGACTTCGGCGCGCAGCTGGTAGAACTCGGCCACAAGCTGCGGGTCGAGCGGCGCCACCTGCAGGGTGCCGCGCCCGTCGGCGCGAATGGCCAGCCCATCGCGTTCCAGGTGGGCCAGGGCCTGCAGCACCGGCTGGCGCGAAATCCCGAAGCGGGCGGCGAGCTCTTCCTGGCCCAGCCGCAGGCCGGGCGCCAACTGCCCTTCGATGACGGCTTCGCGCAGTTGCGTGTAGACGGTGTGTGCCAGGTCGCTGGCGGCGGGCAACGGTTTCAGCATGGCGGCCTTCCGTGGATTTCTGTATTCAGAATACAGAAATCCACGGCCGTGTCACGCTGCGGCGCCGCATTGGCGCTAGCGGTCTGCCGTATACAGCTCGCCGGCCAGCACGTTGCGCCAGTTGGCCCAGGTAAGCCGCGGGCGGTCGGTTTCCTGGCGGTTGTAGGGCGTGTCGTACACGATGTGGCGCCAGCTGGGCCGCACCGCGCCCTGGATGCGCGGCTTGTCATCAATGAGCAGGTCGCCGCGCACCAGGGTCTTGTCGCGGGTCAGGACCAGGCGTTCGGTGGCCGCGCGGCCCAGGTGGCGTTCCACCCACAGGTATTTCTCGGCCACGCAGTTCTCGAACTGCAGCAGGGGCGAGGTGCAGATGCGCACGTCCATGCCCAGCGCCAGCAGTTCGCGGTAGGCCTCGACCGCGCCGGGCACCGGCGGCAGGTCGCGGATGAAGCCGGGGGCGGTATAGATGGCCTCGGCGCGGGCGCGCAGGTCGGGCGGGTAGTCGTCCAGGATGCGGAACGACCGGCGGCTTTCGTAGGGCACGGGCGCGATGTCGGGGTGGCGCGCGCGCCAGGCATCCAGGAACGCATGCTCGAAGTCGGCCAGGACGCCGTCTTGGTCCAGCAGGATCAGCATGATGTGCGCAGGGCGGGAACGGGCCCCGATTGTGCCACGCGCCGGGTGGGCGGTCAGCCTGCCGAGCGGGCCAGCACCTGGTAGTGGGCCACGCCCTCGCGGGGACGCGACTGCACCAGCACATAGCGGCGGTACTGCCATTGCACCGGCGGCGGCGCGGCCGGCGTGCCGTCCAGGCGCGCGGCCCGCCGCAGCAGGGTGACGTGCGGCTTGAACGCCTGCGCGGGCCGCGGCCAGCCCAGCGGTTCCAGCCAGTCCCACAGGGCGTCGTGGGTGTGCTGCAGCGCCGGCGGCACTTCGGCGGGGCCGGCCCACACAATGCCCTGGCGCGCGAACGTGCCGTAGCGGTCCAGGGTGATGCTGCCCGGCCGGGCGCGCTGCCGGGCGGTGGCAGCCACCAGCGCGGCGGCGCGCTCAGCGTCGACCGCGCCCAAAAATGCCAAGGTCAGGTGCAAGGTGTCGGGCCGCATGGCGCGCCCGCCGCAGGCGGCCTGGGCTTGTGCGGCCCAGCTTGCCAGCGTGGCGGCCAGTGCGGGCCCAGGCCATAACGCGAAAAACAGGCGGACGCCGGCCGGGGCGGCCGCAGCGACAGGCGCAGCGGAACGGGAAAAGGCGGGCATGACGCCACATTATGGCCGACTCCAGGCAAGGAATGCTACGTGGACATTGCCGCCACAGGTGTCTGACACCCGTAGGGTGTCAGACATCGACGCTTAGACTAGGCCTTCTGCACACAGAGCGGTGTCTGACACCCTTCGGGAGCCACCACCTGGCATAGCGGGTGGTGACACCGCCGCGTATGCAAAGCACGGCCTCATCGTTGCGCCAGGGACGGCGGCAGCGGCGTGTCCCAGCCGCCGCCCAGCGCCCGCACCAGGTTCACGGCCGAACGGGCGCGTTCGCCGTCCAGCTGCACCGACACGCGCTGCTGCGCCAGCACCGTGCGGTCGGCCTCGATCACATCCAGGTAGCTGATCGAGCCTTCGCGGTACTGCGTGTGCGAGATGCGCGCCGCGCGCTGCGAAGCCTGCAGCGCGGCGTCCTGGGCCGAGGTCTGGCTGGACAGGATGCGCAGGTTGGCCAGGTTGTCTTCCACTTCGCGGAAGGCCGTCAGCACGGTCTGCCGGTAGTTGGCCACGTCTTCTTCATACACCGCGCGGGCGCGGTCCAGGCCGGCCTGGCGGCGGCCGCCGTCGAAAATCGGCAGCGACAGCGCCGCGCCCACCAGCGGCCCCAGCAGGAAGGTGCGGCTGGACCACTCGAACAAGTCGCCCAGCTCGGCCGATTCGAACCCCGCCGCGCCCGTGATGTTCAGGCTGGGGAAGAACGCCGACTTCGCCACGCCGACGCGCGCATTGGCGGCCGCCATGGCGCGTTCGGCCGCGGCAATGTCGGGGCGGCGTTCCAGCAGGGTGGACGGCAAGCCGGCCGGCACAGTGACCGCGATCCGCGACAGCGGCTGCGAAGGCAGGCTGAATTCGGACGGCGCCTTGCCCAGCAGCACGGCCAGCGCGTGTTCGGCATTGGCGCGGCGGCGTTCGAAGCCCAGGGCCTCGGAACGCGCCGATTCCAGTTCCGAGCGGGCGCGCGCCAGGTCCAGTTCGCTGATGTCGCCCGCGTCGTAGCGGCGCTGGATCAGCTGCAGGGTCTCGGCGCGCAGGTCCACGGTCTGCCGGTACAGCTGCAGGCCGGCGTCCAGCTCGCGCACCTGGAAGTAGGCCTGCGCCACGTCGGCCTGCAGGGCCAGCAGCACCGAACGGTACAAGGCCTCGCTTTGCTGCGCGTCGGCGGTGGCGGCGTCCACGGTGGATGCCACGCGGCCGAACAGGTCTACTTCATAAGATACGCTTGCCTGGGCGCGCCACAGCGTCGACGGATCGGTCGAATCGTTGGCCGACAGGCCCTGCGAGGCCGGCGAAGGGCGCTGGCGCGTGGGGCCGAAGCCGGCGTCCACGGTGGGAAACCGCTGCGAGCGCGCATCGCCCAGCAGGGCGCGCGCCTGCTTCAGGCGGGCCGCGGCGGCCTGCAGGCTGTGGTTGGCCTGCTGCGCCTGGTCTTCCAGCGCGTTCAGCGTGCTGTCGCCGAACAGCTTCCACCATTCGCCGCGCAGCGCCTGCTCGGCCGGCTGGGCCGCCTGCCACGAGCCGGCTTCATGCGCCGGCAGGGCTTCTTTGTAGGCCGCCGGCGTGTCGACTTCGGGCCGGTGGTACTCGGGGCCCACCGCGCAGCCTGCCAGCACCAGCAGCGCGGCCAGCAGGGCGGGGGCACGTGTCAATAAGTGCTTCATGATCAATGTTTCTCTTCAATGGCCGGTATGCGGCGCGGTGACCGGCGCCTCGTGTTGCGCGGCCGAGTGCAGCTTGCGCGCGCTCAGGGTCCGCAGCAGTACGTAGAACACCGGTGTCAGGAATAGGCCGAACAGCGTCACGCCCAGCATGCCGAAGAACACCGCCACACCCATGGCATGCCGCATTTCCGAGCCGGCGCCCGAGGACAGCACCAGCGGCACCACCCCCATGATGAATGCGATCGAGGTCATCAGAATCGGGCGCAGGCGCAACCGGCTGGCCTCGATGGCCGCCTTCAGGGGCGTGCTGCCCTGCATTTCCAGCTCGCGCGCGAACTCCACGATCAGGATCGCGTTTTTGGCCGACAGCCCCACCAGCACCATCAGGCCGATCTGCGTGAAGATGTTGTTGTCGCCGCCCGTCAGCCATACCCCGGTCAGCGCCGCCAGAATGCTCATCGGCACGATCAGGATCACCGCCAGCGGCAGCGTCAGGCTTTCATACAGCGCGGCCAGCACCAGGAACACCAGCAGCACGCTGATGGGGAACACCCAGATGCCGGCGTTGCCCGCCAGAATCTGCTGGTAGGTCAGGTCGGTCCATTCGAACTTCACGCCGCGCGGCAGCGTTTCGGCGGCGATGCGTTCGGCCGCGTCCTGCGCCTGGTCAGACGAATAGCCCGGCGCCGGGCCGCCGTTGATGTCGGCGGCCGTGTAGCCGTTGTAGCGAACCACCATTTCCGGGCCGAAGGTCTGCTTCACGTCCACCAGCGCCGACAGCGGCACCATCTGGCCCGTGTCGCTGCGGGTCTTCAGCTGCAGGATGTCGTCGGGGTGGGCGCGGAACGGCGCGTCGGCCTGGGCCCGCACCTGGAACACGCGGCCGAAACGGTTGAAGTCGTTCACGTACATCGAGCCCAGGTAGATCTGCAGGGTGTCGAACACGTCTGTCACCGGCACGCCCAATTGCTTGGCCTTGACGCGGTCCAGGTCGACGTCGAGCTGCGGCACGTTGATCTGGTAGTTCGAGAACGTGGGGCCCAGCTCGGGCGTCTGGCGCGCCTTGGCCAGGAAGGCCTGGGTGGCCTTGTCCAGCTCGGCGTAGCCCAGCGCGGCGCGGTCTTCGATCTGCAGCTTGAAGCCGCCCATGGTGCCCAGCCCCATCACCGGCGGCGGCGGGAACACCGCGATGAAGGCGTCCTTGATGCCGGCGAACTTGGCATTCAGGCTGCCGGTGATGGCATTGCCCGACAGCGCCGCGCTGTGGCGTTCTTCGAACGGTTTCAGCGTAACGAACACGATGCCGGCGCTGGAGCTGTTGGTAAAGCCGTTGATCGACAGGCCCGGGAAGGCAATCGCGCTTTCCACGCCGGGTTCTTTCAGCGCGATGTCCGACATGCGGCGGATCACGTCTTCGGTGCGGTCCAGCGAGGCGCCGTTGGGCAGCTGGGCAAAGCCGATCAGGTACTGCTTGTCCTGCGCCGGCACGAACCCGCCCGGCACCAGGTACGAAATGCCCACCGTGGCCGCCAGCAGCACCGCGTACACGGCCATCGCGCCGCCCTTGCGGCGGATCACGCCGGTGACGCCAATGGCGTACGAATCGGATGCCCGCCCGAAAAAGCGGTTGAACCAGTTGAAAAAGCCGCCAAACACCCGGTTCATGCCGCGCGTCAGCCAGTCGGGCTTGTCGTGGTGGCCCTTGAGCAGCAGGGCCGATAGCGCCGGCGACAGGGTCAGCGAGTTGAAGGCCGAGATCACCGTCGAGATGGCGATGGTCATGGCGAACTGCTTGTAGAACTGGCCCGACAGCCCGGTCATGAAGGCCAGCGGCACGAACACCGCGCACAGCGTCAGCGCAATGGCGATGATGGGCCCGCTGACTTCGCGCATGGCGCGGTAGGTGGCTTCGCGCGGCGTCAGCCCGGCCGCGATGTTGCGCTCGACGTTTTCCACCACCACGATCGCGTCGTCGACCACAATGCCGATGGCCAGCACCATGCCGAACAGCGACAGCGCATTGATCGAATAGCCGAACAGCAGCAGCAGCGAGAACGTGCCCACAATGGACACCGGCACCGCCAGCAGCGGAATGATCGAGGCGCGCCAGGTCTGCAGGAACACGATCACCACCAGCACCACCAGCGCAATGGCTTCCAGCAGCGTCGAGATCACCGCCTTGATGCTCGACCGCACGAACTGCGTGGGGTCGTATTCAATGCGGTATTCCACCCCGGGCGGGAAGTCGGCCGACAGTTCCTTCATGGTGTCGCGCACCTGGGACGACACGTCCAGCGCATTGGCGCCGGGCGACTGCATGATGCCCATGCCGATGGCCGGCTTGTTGTTCAGCAGCGAGCGCAGGCCGTATTCCTGCGCGCCCAGCTCGATGCGGGCCACGTCCGACAGCCGCGTCACGGCGCCGTCGGGCGACGACTTCAGGATGATGTTGCCGAACTCGGTTTCGTTCTGCAGGCGGCCCTGGGCGTTTACCGAGAACTGCATCGGCACATCGCCCTGCGTGGGCGACGCGCCGATCACGCCGGCCGCCACCTGCACGTTCTGCTCGCGTATCGCGTTGACCACGTCGGATGCCGTCAGGCCGCGCTGCGCCACCTTCTGCGGATCCAGCCACACGCGCATCGAGTAGCTGCCCGAGCCCCAGATCTGCACTTCGCCCACGCCGCCGATGCGCGCCAGGCGGTCTTTGACGTTCAGGACCGCGTAGTTGCGCAGGTAGGTGATGTCGTAGCGGTCGTCGGGCGAGATCAGGTGCACCACCAGCGTCAGGGTGGGCGAGCTTTTGGTGGTGGTCACGCCCAGGCGCTGCACGTCGGGCGGCAGGCGCGGCAGCGCCTGCGACACGCGGTTCTGCACCAGCTGCTGGGCCTTGTCGGGGTCGACGCCCAGCTTGAAGTACACGGTGACCGCCAGGTTGCCGTCGCTGTTGGCCTGCGACTGCATGTACAGCATGTCTTCGACGCCGTTGATGGACTCTTCCAGCGGCGAGGCCACCGTGGCGGCAATGACCTTGGGGTTGGCGCCGGGGTATTGTGCCCGCACCACCACCGAAGGCGGTACCACTTCGGGGTACTCGGAGATCGGCAGCTGGAACATGGCCAACAGGCCCGCCAGCAGCACGATCACCGACAGCACGCCCGCGAAGATCGGCCGGTCGATGAAGAATTTCGAGATATTCATGCTTGCTTCCGATCGCTTAGTTCAGGCTGGCCGCGGCGGTTTGCACGGCGGCCGCCGGCGTGTCCATCGACACCAGGTTGGGCGCCACCGTGTCGCCCGGGCGCACGCGCTGCAGGCCGTTGACGACGATGCGCTCGCCGGCCTTCAGGCCGCTGGTGATGACGCGCAGGTTGCCCCGGCTGGCGCCCAGCGACACCTGGCGGTACGCGGTCTTGTTGGCGTCGTCCACCACCAGCACGAAGCGCTTGTCCTGGTCGGTGCCGATGGCGCGTTCTTCCACCAGCACCGCCTCGCGCGGCTGGGTGCCGCCCAGGCGGATGCGGGCGTACATGCCCGGCACCAGCAGGCCGTCGGGGTTGTTGAACACGGCGCGCACGCGGATCGTGCCCGACGAGGTGTCGATGCGGTTGTCCACCGACTTCACCACGCCTTCACGCGAATAGCCCGCTTCGTTGGCCAGGCCCAGCTGCACCGGCACCGATACGCCCGCGGCGCGGGCCGGGCTGACATACTTCAGGTAGGCCTGCTCGTCCACATCGAAGGCCGCGTACATTTGCGACACCGACACCAGGGTGGTCAGCGGCACCGAGCTGGCGCCCGCGGCCACCACGTTGCCCTCGGTGATCTCGGCGCGCGACACGCGGCCGGCCACCGGCGCCACGATCTCGGTGTAGCCCAGGTTCAGCTTGGCCGCGTCCAGCGCGGCCTCGGCCGCCTGCAGGTTGGCGGCGGCTTCGCGCGCGTCGTTGCGCTTGGACTCGAAATCGCGGCGGGCGATGGCGTTTTCGGCCAGCAGCCGCTTGCCGCGCGCCAGTTCCGACGCCGTGAAGGCCACCCGCGCGCGGGTGGCGGCCAGTTGGGCGGCAGCGCGGTCCACTTCGGCCGCGTAGGGGCGGGGGTCGATGGTGAACAGGGGGTCGCCCTTGTTCACCAGGCTGCCGTCCTGGAAGTGCACGGCGGTCAGCGTGCCCGATACCAGCGGGCGGATGTCGACCCGGTCAATGGCTTCCAGCCGGCCGGAATAATCCTGCCAGTCGACAATGGTCTTGCCCAGGGCGGGCGCCACGTCCACGGCGGGGGCGGCCGGGGCCGACTGGGCCTGGGCCGCGCCGCCGCCGGCCGGGCCGCGCAGCAGGGTGTAGCTGCCGCCGGCGGCGATCAGGGCCGCGAAAACCGCCAGCAATACAATGCGTTGGCGCGAAACAGTCATGGTGTTTCCTTGAACATAATATGGGGACGAATGACCAAGGGCGGCGGGGAAGCAGGCGTCCCGCGGGGGCAGGGACCAGCGCGGGGCGTTGGTCTGAGGCTATCGGTCAATTCAAGACGATTGCATTTTGAATGTTTTCCACCAGGGGATAAACATTGCTGGATCGTCAACACTAGTCGAACCGGACGAACAATAGCGGCGCAAAGCGCGGTATGCTGAGCGCACTCATTTCATTTATTGCCATCCAGGACACGACCATGGACCGCTTTCAAGCCATGCAGGTCTTCGTGCGCGTTGTCGACGCCAACAGCTTCACCCGGGCCGCCGACAGCCTGGCGTTGCCCCGCACCACCGTCACCACCGCCGTCCAGAATCTCGAGCGCCGCCTGGGCGTGCGCCTGCTCAACCGCACCACGCGCCGCATCAGCCTCACGCCCGACGGCGCCGCCTATTACGAGCACAGCACCCGCATCCTGGCCGAAGTCGAAGAAACCGAAGCCTGCTTCCAGGAAGCGGCGCTGCGGCCCAAGGGCAAGCTGCGCATCGACGTGCCGGCCAGCATCGGCCGCCTGATCCTGATCCCCGCGTTGTGCGAGTTCCACACCCGCTATCCCGACGTCGAGCTGGTGCTCGGCATGGGCGACCGCCGGGTCGACATGGTGCAGGAAGCCGTCGATTGCGTGATCCGCGGCGGCGAACTGGAAGACTCCAGCCTGGTGGCGCGCCGCATCGGCACGTTCCAGGTGCTGACCTGCGCGGCGCCGTCCTACCTTGAGCGGCAGGGCATGCCCCACACGCTGGACGACCTGAACAGCCATTACGCGGTGCATTACTTTTCCAGCCGTTCCGGGCGCAACTGCAACTGGGATTTCGTCATCGACGGCAAGACCCGCGAAATCGACGTGCCGGGCTGCGTATCGGTCAACGACTGGAGCGCCCACCTGGCCTGCGCCCTGCAGGGCTTCGGCCTGGTGCAGACGGCCCGCTTCATGGCGCTGCCGCACCTGCAGGCCGGCGAACTGATCGAAGTGCTGCCGCAATGGAAACCGCGCCCGGTGCCGATCTCGCTGCTGTATCCGCAAAGCCGGCAGCTGTCGCCCAAGGTGCGGGTGTTTTCCGACTGGGTTGCCGAGCTGTTCGCGCGCTGCCCGCTGCTCAGCGGCGGCGACGGCAGCGAAGGCTGCGCCGGCGTCGAGAAAGCCGAGCTTACCCCGGCGGCCGAGCGGGCCACCCGGCGCGGCGTGGCGATCGAGGCCGAGTACGTGCTGTAAAACCGCGCCGGCGCGGCGGCCGGGGCGGGGGGTGAATTCCGTACTGTATATTTGGGCGTCGCGTCCACGCACCCCCCGTTTCCCGCCCCATGCATCAGCCCGTCCTACCCGCGTACCTGATCGCCCGCTGGCTACTGCTGCTGGTGCTGCTGGCGGGCGCCTATTTTCTTAGCGGATTCCTGGTTCCCGCCCTGGCGGCGCTGATCATCGGCCTGGCCACCTGGCCGCTGTTCCAGCGCATTGTCGGCAAGTGCGGCGGCCGCACCGCCCTGGCCGCCACCGTGGCGCTGGTGGGCGTCATCCTGGTGCTGATCGTGCCGCTGACGCTGGCGCTGTCGTACGCGGTGCAGGAAGCCAGCAACTTCTTCGCCTGGGCGCTGGCCGCCAACCGCCACGGCATGGCGGTGCCCGACTGGATTTCCTCGCTGCCCGCCGTGGGGCCGCGCCTGGCCGTGTACTGGCAAACCTATCTGGGCGAGCCGCACGCCCTGGGCGCCCTGGTGGAAATGGTCAGCGGCGAGCACCTGGGCAACATCTACCGCATGGTGCTGTCGGCCACCGGCAACGTGTTCCAGCTGGTGCTGAACGTGGTGTTCATGCTGATCACCCTGTTCTTTGTCTATAAAGACGGCGACCGCATGATCGCCCAGCTCGACGTGCTGGGCGAGCGCATCCTGCCCACGCGCTGGCAGCGCTTTTCGCGGGTGGTGCCGGCCACGGTGGGCTCTACCGTTACCGGCATGAGCCTGATCGCCGTGGGCGAGGGCGTGGTGCTGGGCGTGGCCTACTGGCTGGCCGGCGTGCCTTCGCCGGTGCTGCTGGGCGTGGTCACCGGCTTCATGGCGCTGATTCCGGGCGGCGCGCCGCTGTCGTTCACCCTGGTGTCGCTGTACCTGATCGGTTCGGGCCACTTGGTGGCGGGCCTGGCGCTGCTGGCCTGGGGCACCATCGAATTGTTCATCGTCGACAAGACCCTGCGCCCGCGGCTGGTAGGCGGGCCGGTCAAGCTGCCGTTCCTGCCCACCTTCTTCGGCCTGATCGGCGGCGTCAAGACCATGGGCATCGTGGGTTTGTTCGTCGGGCCGGTGCTGATGGCCCTGCTGGTGGCCGTGTGGCGCGAGTGGGTGCGCAATGTCGAGCGCGAACGCGACGCCGCGCGGCTGGAGGCCGCCGCCGAGCCGCGCGGCGACTAGGCCCAGGCCCGCGCGCCGCCAACGGCCGGGCGCGGTAAGCTGGGCATGGTCTGGCTTTTATTCGTTCGAGGTTCAGAATGTCTGCATCATCCGTGGCCGAGCAGGTGGCCACACTGCGCGAGCAGGGCTTCGTGGTGGCCCGCCAGTTCGCCGCGCCCGCCACGGTGGCCGCGCTGCGCGGCCAGGCCGAACAAGACCTGGCCCGGCAAGTCGGGCCGATTGAATACGAAGCCGACCTGCAATACCCCGGCGCGCCCGCATCGCGCCAGGCGCAGGGCGGATCCACCGTGCGCCGGCTGCTGGGCGCCTACGGGCGCGGCCCGTTGTTCCAGGCCTGGGCCACCTCGTCCGAGGTAGGCGCCTGGATGCGCGCCTACTTCGCCGACACGCCGGTGCTGTCCACCGTGCACCACAACTGCGTGATGACCAAACATCCCGCCTACGGCAGCCTGACCGGCTGGCACCAGGACATCCGCTACTGGTCGTTCAGCGACGACGACCTGGTTTCCACCTGGCTGGCGCTGGGGCACGAAACCGCCGACAACGGCGGACTGTTCTTCATTCCCGGTTCGCACGCGCAATCGTTTTCGGCCGCGCAATTCGACGACAAGAAATTCTTCCACGCCGATTTGCCCGAAAACCAGCCATGGATCGACCGCGCCGTATGCCCCGACCTGCAACCCGGCGACGTCGTGTTCTTCCACTGCCGCACCCTGCACGCCGCGCGGCAGAACAGCAGCCAGCAGGTAAAACTGTCGCTGGTGCACACCTACTATCCGCAGAGCTGTACGCCCTTGCCGGGCACGCGCTCAGCCTCATCGCCGGGAGTGCCGCTGGCCTGAGCGGCAAAAGCGCGCAGGTGCAGCACAGGTGTCTCAGAAAGCCAGGAGACAGGTGTCTGACTCCCAAAGGGTGTCAGACACCGCACTGCTTGAGACAGCCGTCGCACCCCTCGATGTCTGACGCCCTCCGAGAGTCAGGCGCCTGCTTGCCAAGCTTCAATCCCCCCGGTCCCCGCGCGCCACCCGCTGGTCCAGCAGTTTGCCCAGCTCGCTTGCCTCGCGCTGCAATATCTTGGCCAATTCCTTTTCCCGCGCCGGCGTCATCCGCAGCGCGATAGCGGTGACGCTCAGCGCGGCCACCGGCCGGCCCGCCGCCGTCAGAATCGCCACGCTGACCGTGCGCGCGCCCGGCACTGCCACGACGTCCATCGCCACATAGCCCGCCTTGCGTGC
Organism: Bordetella petrii; assembly: GCF_017356245.1. Taxonomy (NCBI): domain Bacteria; kingdom Pseudomonadati; phylum Pseudomonadota; class Betaproteobacteria; order Burkholderiales; family Alcaligenaceae; genus Bordetella; species Bordetella petrii. The sequence continues at coordinate 442,926 of NZ_JAFMZZ010000004.1, read as the reverse complement.
CTTGGCCCGCAGGGCGCGCACCCGGTCCACGCTCATGCCTTCATAAGTGGCGATGCGTTGCGCGTTGTGGCCCAGCACCAGCTCCGCCACGTCGTCCGGCAGCGCGCTCAGCATCGCCAGGCTGCCGCCGCCCACCCCCAGCGGGCGGCGCGTGCCCACATCCACCACGAACGTCTTGATGGGATACGACCCGATGGCGCGGTCGGCGCACACCGCATCGTCGCCGCTGCGCACCATCAGGAACACGGTATCGCCCGTGTCGTCGGCAATGCGTGCCAGCGCGGGCTTGCACAGCTGCGGCAGGTCCAGCCGTTCGGCCGCGGCCATGCCAATGTCGTAGGCCAGCCGGCCGAAAGAATAGCGCCGCGTGTCGGCGTCGTACGCCAGCAGGTCTTCGGCGGCCAGGCACTGCAGCATGCGATGCGCGGTGCTGCGGTCGATGCCCGTGCGCGCCGCCAACTGCGCGGACGAAGCACCCTTGCGGCAGACAGTCAGTTCGCGCAGCAAGGCCACAACGCGTTCGATGCTTTGGGTGCCGGAGCGGGGCGTGGAATGAAGTGGGGTTTTTTGCATGATCATAATGTGATCATAAATTTACTGGGTTTGCTTGCCTGGAAACAGGCTTGCTCGTAGAGTCTTCAAAAAACAGCCGTAGCACCCACGGGAATCTGCACTCTATCGCATTTTCGATATGTGCACAATGTGAACATACTGGCCGAAAAATCCCGACGGCCAACAGGAGACAAACTCATGCAACTGATGTCCTTCTTTTGGAACCGTCTGGCATGCACAGCCGCGGCGGCCTGCCTGGCTTTCGCCGCGCTGCCCGCGCATGCCGACACCTACCCCGCGCGCCCGATCCGCATCATCGTGCCCTTCGCCGCCGCGGGCACCACCGACCTGGTCACGCGCATCCTGGCGCAAGAACTGGGTACCCGCTGGAACGTGCCCATCGTGGTGGACAACCGTCCCGGCGCGGGCGGCAACATCGGGTCCGACGCCGCCGCGCATGCCGAACCCGATGGCTACACGTTGCTGATGGGCACCGTGGCCACGCACGGCATCAATGCCAGCCTGTACAAGCGCATGCCTTACGACCCGGTGAAAGACTTCGCGCCGATCGGGCTGGTGGCATCCACGCCCAGCGTGCTGGAAGTCAATCCCAAGGTGCCGGTCGATTCGGTGGCGCAGTTCATCGACTACCTGAAGGCCAACCCCGGCAAGTTGTATTTTGGTTCGGCCGGCAACGGCAGTTCGCACCACCTGGCGGGCGAATTGTTCGATTCGATGGCGGGGGTGAAGATGGTGCACGTGCCGTATCGCGGCACCGCCGCCGCCGTCACCGACTTGCTGGCCGGGCAAGTTCAGGTGATCTTCGACACGTTGCCGTCCGCCATGCCCTACGTGAAGTCCGGCAAGCTGAAGGCGCTGGCCGTTACCAGCCCGCAGCGCGACCCGGCCTTGCCCGATGTGCCCACCCTGGCCGAATCGGGCCTGCCGGGCTACGAAGTGGGCTCGTGGTACGGCCTGCTGGCGCCGGCCGGCACTCCGCCCGACGTGGTGAAAAAAATCAGCACCGCCGTGGCCGACATCGTGCATACCCCCGACACCCGCCGCAAGCTGCTGGAACTGGGCGCCACCCCGGTGGGCAACACGCCCGCGCAATTCGCCGACTATATCCAGCGCGAAATCGCCAAGTGGGCCGTGGTGGTGAAGGCGTCCGGCGCCCAGGTGGACTAGGCCCGCACACGAACACGGAGACGCCAATGAAAATACTGGCCGACGGCGCGCATGCCATCTACATGATAGGCGGCGGGGGCATGGGGGTGTCGCACCCCACCGATGCGCACATTTACGTGGTGGACGGCGGCAGCGAAGCCGCCATGATCGACGCCGGCAGCGGCATACAGCCCGAGTGGATGCAGTCCAACCTGGCAAGCGACGGCGTGCCCCTGGAAAAGATCCGGCAGATCGTGCTTACGCACACGCACTGGGATCACGCGCGCGGCTGCGCCTGGTGGCAGCGCGCCACGGGCGCGCGCATCCTGGCGCACAGCCTGGGCCGCGCCACGGTGGAAGAGGGTGAGTGGGCCCATTCGCACGTCGCGCGCCGTGGCATTCCTTCGCAGGGGGCTTCGGTCGCGCGCAGTCTTGAAGACGGCGACGAGATCGCGGTGGGCGGCTTGCGGCTGCAAGTTGTGCATACGCCGGGCCACAGCAGCGACTCGATTTCCCTGCTGCTGCAATTTGGCGGCAAGCGCGTGCTATTCGGCGGCGACACCGTGTTCGCCGAAGGCGGCCACGGCACCGTGTCGGCCAACACCGATTTCCGCGCCTACCGCGATTCCGTGCGGCGCCTGGCTGCCCTGGAAATCGATGCGCTGCTACCCAGCCACAAGCAATTCGTGTTGTCGCGCGCCCACGAGCACGTCGCCATGCTGGAACGCAAGCTATCGGCCAACTGGACCGATGTCGTCACCGCCCGGGTGCCATTCTTTCCCACGTGGTGGCTCGAACACGACGCCAGTCTTTATGAAGATGCCGTCGCCAGCGCCTCGCGCTAGGCAGATTTTCTTGCAGTCAATTGGAGAGTTAAAACATGGATCGGAACAAGCCCGCCATCGGCGTGGTCGGATTGGGCAACGCGGGCCTGTCGCTGGCCGTGCCGCTGATGCACGCCTTCGGCGTCATGGGCTATGACCGCGACGCGAGCCAATGCGACAGGGCGCGCCAGGCTGGCTTGCGCATCGCAGCCACGGCCGCCGAGCTGGCCGCGCGGTGCGACATCGTGCTGCTATCCCTGCCCACGCCCGCGGCGTCGCTGGCGGCAGCCAGCGAGCTGGCGCAAGGCGGCCTGGCGGGCCGCCTGATCATCGAAACCAGCACCGTCAGCCCGCACGACGTCGCCGAGCTATGCGCGCTGGCCGCGCAGCACGGCGCCACCGTGGTCGACGCCGCCATCGTCGGCGGCGTGCACAAGCTGCAACAGGGCCGCGCCACCTTCCTGGTGGGCGCTTCGGCGGGCGACTACGCGCGCGCGAAGCCCGTGCTGGAAGCCGCCGCCGAAGAAATATTCCACTTGGGCGAGGCGGGCAGCGGCATGCGGGCCAAGCTGGTCAACAACGCCGTCGCGCACACCACCATGGTCATGCTGCTGGAAGGCGCCGCTCTGGCTGTGAAAGCGGGCGTGCCCATCGAGGTGTACTACACGCTGATGGAGCGCGAATCCGGCCTGCTGCGGCCGTTGACGCACCGCTTCGGCGAGCGCATCCGCCAGCAGAATTTCGAAGGCGGCATGCCCACTGCCAACGCCCGCAAGGACTCGATGCTGGCGCTGGACCTGGCCCGCGAACTGGGCGTGCCGCTGTTCACCATGCAGGCCTCGCACACGGTGTACGAAATCGCCCATGGCCAGGGGCTGGACCGGCTGGACTACGCCGCGATCTCCAAGCTGTGGGAAAACTGGCTGGATATCGGCTTCGACAGGGGCTGGAATGAGCAATAACATCGCGGCCGCCGGCGTGAACCCGTGGTTTTACGACTACCTGGACCACATCGCCAACCTCGAACTCAAGAACAAGCCGGCCCAGCAGGGCGGCACTCAACTGCGCTACGGCGTGGCGCGCGAACAGCAGGGCGGCACACCCATCTGCGGCCAGATCTCGCAGGCCCTGGTGCCGCGCCTGCATCTGGGTACCGTCATCGTGGTAACGGGCACCGGCAATCCGGTGTGGCTGCCGCACGGCGAAACCGACGGGCCGTCGGGCGCGGCCGTGCTGGCGCGTATGTTCGCCGCACTGGGTGTGCGTACCTGCGTGCTGTCCGAAGCGCAGTTCCTGCCTGGCATCCAGGCATCGATACAGGCTGGCGGTACGCCGTTGCTGGCCGAAAATTCCTGGCGGCAGCGCAGCAACGCCGCATGGTGCCTGCCGTTTCCCGCCGGCAACGCGGCGGCAGGGCCGTTTGTGCAACAGCTGCTGCAACAACTACCGGATCTATCGGGGGCGTTTTTTGTGGAAAAGCCCGGACCCAATCTGAAGGGGGTATTTCACAACAGCAGCGGCAAGGCCAAAGACCCCGATTGGGTGGCCCATGCGCACGTGCTGGCCCAGGCGTTGCGCCAGCGTGGCGTGCTGACAGTGGGCGTGGGCGATGGCGGCAATGAAATCGGCTTTGGGAGAATCCGCGAGCAGCTGGAAAGCCGCCATCCGTATGGAAGGGACTGCGGGTGCGATTGCCATGGTGGCTTGCTGGATTCCACGATGGTCGACTTCCTGCTGCCGGCATCGGTGTCCAACTGGGGGGCTTATGCCATTGCGGCGGCCATGGCATTGGCCTGTGGGCGGCCTGCGTTGTTGCCCGCTTGGGACGATGTGGCGCAGAGTATTGGCGCGCCTATCGCCTATGGGGCGTTCGATGGGTATAGCGGGATGGCGGTGAGTACCGTGGATGGGGTATCGCTGGGGGCCAACCGGGCGGTTTATCGGTTGATGGAAGAGGTGGTGGAGCTGGATCGACAGGGACGGGAGGTGGGGTTGTAGTAGGGGTAGCTGAGGGAAGCCGGTCGACAGGCTGGAATCGGCTCATTTCTGGGGGAACTGTCGATACCAGTATTGCCAATGGCCTTGTTGCGACACGAAGCCAATAGAACAATCCTTTCGAACCTTGCTTCGAAAGGATAGGCCGCATGAAAATCTCGTTTTTGCACACGATCGAAAGCAACAAAGCGCTCTTCGGACGCGCGGCAGTGAAAGCCGGCTGGTCATCAGATCAAATTCGCCATGCAACTCGCGAAGATCTTCGGCAGGCAATGGCACAGCGATCGGCGCCAGGCGGCGGCGCACACGGGCTGGTCCACGAAGCGCTGCGGGGCTTGATGGCCGAGGCCGATGCGGTAATCGTGACGTGCGCAACGCTTGGCCCCGCGGCCGACACCATGGCAGCACCCTCCGTTCCCATCATCCGGGCGGACGCGGCCCTGGCCAAAGCGGCGTCGCGCGCCGGAAGAAACCTTGCCGTGCTCTGTGCCGTCGAATCAAGCGTTGCATCGAACCGGGCGCTCTTCGAGCACTACGCGGCCGCCACCGGCGCGAGTGTGACGGTTCGATTGATTCCCGGCGCCTGGGCGCTTTACCAGGAAGGCAAACAGGCGGCATGCATGGCGGCATGCGCGCAGGCGGCAGATGAGGCGTATGCCCAGGGCTTTGATGTCGTGGCCTACGCGCATCCATGGATGGCGGACTCTGCGGAGTTGGTGGAGAGCAACTGCCGGCCGATGCACGGCGTACAGGCGGCGCTGGACGCGGCCCGCGCCCTGCAGGTGGTGTAGCAACGCTTCGCCGTACGTTATGAGAGCCGTGCCCGTAGCTCGCCGGAGCGGGCAGGTTCCGACTTCTGCCATGCATCCAAGGCGCGAACCTGTGCGAACCATCTTTGTAGATGCTCGTATGCCGCGATTGGAAGCTTCGCCGCCTCAGTATGCATAAGAGGAGATGCAATCGCCAGGTCTGCCAGGGTGAGCCTGTCCTGGGCGACCCATTGCTTATCAGCAAGATGCTCGTCAAGCACTTTCGCAGACGCGAAGATCAGGGCCTCGCCCCGCGCGATTTCAGCCGGGTCGGGGCCGCCTGTTCCGCCAACCATCTTCTTGGAGATTCGCTCTCTGCTGATGATGCCGACTGCCGGGGTGAAATGGTACGCAGACCAGAAAAGCCACCGATTGATATCAGCGCGAAGCTGAATATCTTGGGGGTATAGCGCTTCTGCGCCTCTCTTATCCGCCAGATATTGCATGATCGCGTGAGATTCCCAAAGCAAGAATCCGTCATCGTCCAGCAGAGGCACCTTGCCGTTCGGGTTGATTCGGAGGTATGCGCCGGTTCTGTGCTCGCCCTTGAGCAGATCAACAGTGATGAGCTCCAACTTTGCTTCCAATATGATCGCTGTTAGAAGAACGCGGCGGGAATTGGAAGAAACCGGATGATAGTAGAGGCGCATTTGTCCTTTCCACGATGGGGGCGGGGTTGTAATTTCCCATCCGGCACAAGAACCAGGATGCGTTTGTTCCGCTACCTGCAGCGTATGGCAAAGGAAAAAGAGCGGCTATACGGATCTTGCTCTGATATTGGGCGATGACATCTGTTCAACGATTCGTTGAAACGGAACGATCGGGTGTAGGTCCGCAACGGATCGGAATCGGTGTATCGCCAGCCGCCCGATCAGGGCCGTAGGAACGAATGAAGCGTTTCATGCCTTAACGCTCGCCGCTTCCAGCCCGTGTGCCTTGCTCCAGCGCCTCTGCGAACTTGCGCATCAGACGCACCAGGTCCGTAATGTCTTCCGCAGTCCAGTCCTGAAAGATCCCCCGTGCCAGGCGCTCGCGGGCCTGGTCAAGCTGGTCAGTTATGGCCTTGCCTTTGGAAGACACCACCGCTTCGCGTATCCGGCGATCTTCCGAATTCTCATGCCGCATCACCATCTCCATGCGTTCCAGCTTGGCGACCTGCCGGCTGATGGTCGTGTAGTCCCTGCCTAGTCGATCCGCCAGATCCACCACGCCGATCGGGCCCACCCGTTCGATCACCACCAACAGGCGAAAAAGCGCTTGGTCCAGCTGTACGCCGGCTTCCGCGATCAGCCGTTCGTCGTTGCGCGGGCGGTTCATCACGCTCACGATCGAGATCAAGGACCGATGGAGATCCTTCAGTTGCGCCGAAATATGTGTATCTTGCACTTTCTTTTTGATGGTCATAAACTGCCCTCCTGATATGTGCATTTTACACATTATTTGGAGAAACGATATGCGTGAGCCTGTTGATGTGCTGGTCTGCGGTGCTGGTGCCGCCGGCATGACCCTGGCAATAGAACTGGCGCGGCGCGGCGTGCGCTTTGCCCTCATCGACAAACTCGCATCCCCCTTTTCGGGCTCGCGCGGCAAAGGGATTCAACCGCGTACTCAGGAGGTCTTTGAAGATATGGGGATCCTGGACCGAACCATGGCCGCGGGTGGCGTCTACCCCACGGTTCGCAGATACTCGAATGACGGCAGTCATGTGGATCAGGAAGTGACGAGTGCGGTTGACCCCACTCCCGCCGAGCCCTATCCGTTTCCGTTGATGGTTCCGCAGTTCAAGACCGAAGCGGTCATGCGAGAGCGCCTGGTCGAACTGGGCCATGCGCCGGAGTTCGGTGTCGAGCTGACCGGGATGGTGATTGGCGCCGACGGGGTAGATGCCCGGCTTTCCACCCCCGAGGGCCAGCAGACTTTCCACGCTCGCTACCTTGTGGGAGCAGACGGCGGGCGCAGCATGGTGCGCAGCACCCTGGGGATTGGCTTTCCCGGCAAGACTTTGGGCGTGCGGGCAATCGTGGCCGATGTCGTGCTGGAAGGGCTGTCGCGCGATAGGTGGCACCAGTTCGATGGCAACGGCGCAGGTCCCATTGCCATCTGCCCGCTGGCGGGCACCGACCTGTTCCAGATCCAGGCGCCCGTTGCCCTGGACGGCGACATCGACCTCACCGCTGCAGCGCTGACCGAACGGATTGCCCTGCATACCGGGCGCACGGACGTTACGGTCCATTCGGTTGCCTGGTCCTCCACCTACAACATGAATGCCAGGCTTGCTGACCGTTACCGCGATGGCCCCGTGTTCCTGGTTGGCGATGCGGCGCATGTCCATCCGCCCACCGGCGGACAAGGCCTCAACACCAGCGTGCAGGACGCCTACAACCTGGGCTGGAAGCTGGCGGCCGTGCTTGCCGGCGCGCCCGAGGCGCTTCTGGATACCTACGAAGCCGAACGCCGGCCCGTGGCTACGGACGTACTCGGCCTGTCCACCCGGCTGCTTGCCGGTTTCAAGACCGGGGACAACAGACGGACCCGTGAAGTCCAGCAACTGGACATCGGCTATCCCACCTCGCCGTTATCGCTTTCGTCGCAAGCCGCGAGCAGGCTTGCACCGGGCAATCGCGCGCCTGATGCCATTGTGCGTGGCGCAGGCGGCAGCCCCACGCGCCTGTTCAACCTGTTCAAGGGTACGCACTGGACCTTGCTTGTCAACGGCGCTTCGACCTTTTTACCAAGCGCCGGCTTGCACATCCACAGCATCGGCCCCGGCATGGAGATCGAAGACCACCTGGACCAGTTCGCCAGGTTCTATGGCCTTGGTGAGGGCGTCGCCGTGCTGGTCAGGCCAGATGGCTATTTGGCGGGAATCTTTCGCAGGGATCAGGTGGCAGTGTTGCGAGAGTACCTGGACCGGTATTGCAGGTTAGGGGAGGTTTACTCTGCGGTCGGTCCGGTTGGCAGAAGCCGTTTATAAGTCGATCCCACCCGTTCCGCCCTGATTTGGTTATCGGCCGTGCTCTCCAGCGATGCATCCCGCGTCAGTCGCGTTTTCCGGTGGGACCATGCTATGGATCCACGATTGACCGCTTGGGATTGCAAACCGTGTACCAGTACCGACGGCTATCGGCCAGCAGCAGATATCTCCTCACACTGCCTAATCCAAAGAACTTTCAAGGTTCCATGAGATTCCCGGTGCACCGACGCCTCGTTGCTCCTGCACCTTCTCCACCATGGCTTTCCTGTGTCCAGCACCAAGGAGAAGCACTCCATGAGAGAGTGCGCAGCGGATGCAATAGCCATTGATGTTATCTAGCATGCCAGTCTCGCGACGGTCATTTGTCTCGCTCCACAGAGCGTAGATCTGCCGCAATCTGGCCTCGCCGATCCATCCAACGGTTGCATACACTTCGTCATAGATGGCTGCCCATGCTCGGGCGCAGCGATCGCTATTAAGGTATGGAAAACCGTGATCTCGTGTGTCGAGGCTGTTCTGATCCATCAGGCGGCGATATGCAGGGCTCGCTCTTTCGACCTTTTCGAACATCTCCTGAGATTTTCTGAAGAACTCGTCGTTCGGTCTGTTTAAGTCCACAGGTATAACGTCGACTGGACAGTGCTTCCGATAGAGGGCAACGGCAGCAGACTCGAGATTGCCGTGAGAGCCGTCGAGATAGTTAGGAAGATTGGCAGTAGGAATTTCAGCAAAGATGACGTCAGGCTGAAGGCGTTCAAGAATCGTCCGCAATTCCGCCAAGTTGGCGTGTCCACTTTCGGCGTGGACAGTTCCGATCAGCGATATGCGCATTAGATTTAGGCTCGAGAGGCAGACTGAATGGCGCTTGAAAGCGTTATGGCAGTTAAACGGGGATGAACCACGGTGGCCGAAGTCCTTGATCTGCCACGATATATGTGTGATACGGGGCGCTAGGTCGAATCGGTATGGACTCACCGTTACTGTGTAGTACACGAAGTGGTGATACTGGTGCCATACAGCGCCGGTGTGGACATGCATCCGGTTTGCAGGGGCGGTGATAGGGTAAACGTCGAGGCGTGAGCAGTGGCTGCAATGCTCTCAGCCAGGCCGTACGCGGCGAGCGTATTCAGAATTTCATCGTAGGCGGCCAAGGCTGCGGCCTTGCGCCGCTGGCGAACTGCTCGCTGGACTAACGCAATGGCACTTTGTAGCTCCACAATATAGGTCGAATAATCCGTTAGCGAAATTTGGCCCGCTTCGAATTTCTTTGAGATATCAATAGCGTGAATCAACAAATCAAGAGTCAGTTTTGAACCGTCCATCTGCGGCATCGCACTCAATCGATCATAAATTCCTTGGTAATAGTTGCTCGGCGACATTCGTCCCGCCTGCGCCTCTGCTAGTGCCCAATCTTCCCAGTAGAGCGCTTCACGTTGCTGCGTGGACATACAGCCAGGGAGTAAGGTAGCGCAGAGTAGACAAATAAGGCAATTTCGAAGCATTGGGCGGCGGTGTAAGGTATTCGAGCAGTCAGCGTACCTGTGTGACGCCGATTCAATGTCTCGAAGAATGGCTCGATTTCGGGGGAATTTCTCGTCAAGGCCAATTTTCGTGAGGTTAAGCCCCGAGTGCCGTCCTTCTCATAAGTCAAGCATTCAAGGACAGAGGGCTCTTTGTCAGGATGCACGTCGTGCAGCGTGACTTGCACTTCGCTGAAAGGAGCTGCAAAACCGGAGGTAATTCAGGGTTTGTCAGTTTAGTCATATGGCATCTTGCTTGTTACCCTAGCACCCCGCATGCGGCACACAGCAGTCACATGACAATGAATATCTGGTACAGCGTAGTCGACCACTACCTCGGCCACTTCTTTGTGCGGGCGTCCACGTGGCGTGGCCGGGTAAGAGGCAATTGTTTTAAAAACTTCGTAGTTACGGGGATGTGCCCAGGGTGTTGTATTGCCTGAATTCATATGGCATAGCGAAATACGCGCCTCGTGAGCTGCGACGAGCGACGCGGTATCTACTATGAGGATGTCGTGTTCGCTTTCAGCATAAGCTTCAAGCAGCGTGATCAAGCGTGTTTGTGTTGCCCAGAAGAATGTCTTTCGGTTTATGAATTCGTACCATTCCTTTGGCGTAATCCCGTCCAGCAAGCAACTTGTTAAACGAGCATCACTCATTGGCTTCTGGTCGCGCAGCACCAAGTTCGTCCCATCACGCAAATTGACAACGACTTTTTGAGGTCGCCGTGCGCTTTCGATCTGCGTCCGCAGATCTGTAGTGACTATTGACTGGTCCAGACTGGCCGTAGTCGACAATAGTCCGCGTTCGCGGATGCTAGGCCAGCTACCGGGCTCCGCCATATGATAAAGTTTGGGGTATCGCGCGATGAAATCTTGTATTTGCATGGCGGTCAGGAGACTCGTGCCGTCCAGTTTCTTCGATCAATAATTGTTCGGATATCGCCCTCTGCATCGGGCCCACGTGGAAAGCGTGTGTTGATAAGTGAGACTGGAGCCTGGGCTACGCGCTCTAGTTCCTCGACAAAATTGATAGTTTTGGCGGATAGTTGTTCGAATCTCCTCGCATCACGATTTTTCCCGTGTAAGTAGTCTGCGAACGCTAGCACTATATCGGTCGGCGCATTTAATGCGCAGGCTTGGCGAAATTGTTCCCATTCAAACCATCCGACTCGCCTGTTGCGCCGGGTCGTTGAGGTCTTTTCGTTTTTTTCCATTTCCTCCGCGTCTAGCTCAACTTCGTCTGCGATTTCGCGGAAGCTTGTCTGGTGCTTCAAACGACCTGACGTGGCATTCTGATCGCCATCGGGGTCTCCCACTCGAATGGGTGTAGGGCGCACTACCATAAGTACTCGGCGCACTCGATTAGGCGATATGCCCGCCTCTGCCAGACAACCTGCGACGTTCGTATCTCGCGAGGTTACATGGGGATAGCTGCCATGGAAAATGCTGAGCCCACTACCCTGTGTGCCCTCCAACAAGACCGACTGGCGCTTGCGGTAGGCAATTTCTAGCTGACGCATCGTCGAGCCGCGATATGGTTCCTTCTCGCCAACGTACGGCGCGAGTTCCGGAACGTCTTTAGCAAGTCTTACTGTCGTCAAACCCCGGTCATTGATCCGGCGCGCCGCGGCGGCTCCGCTTCCACTAGCAGTCGATGCGATCGCGCTTTTCACACGTGCCTCTGCTTCCTTATCCGCCTGTTCGATGATCATCGCGTGCGGATCGATGAACAAGCGGTCAGGCTGAACTCCACAGTCCGCAATCTCTTTTAGCAGGTCTGGAACGAACATCGTCATTCCAGGCCCAAGCAGCAACTTGGCATTCACATCCATAGAGCCGGATGGAAGGTGGTGGTATGTGTATTGTCCTCTGGGTCCCAAAACCGTGTGACCAGCATTGGGGCCGCCAACACGTACCAACACGTCGTACTCCTTGGCGAGATAGGCGACAACATGCCCTTTCCCTTCGCTTCCATACTGCCCGCCAACCAGCACGTCCACGCAACGCACGTCGGGGGCAGAAAACAACCCTAAGCTAGCGGCGACCCGAGCAATTGTGTCTCGATTGTCGTTTTTCGTGGTGTTGACGCGGAGGTCTGCGTCACCCTTGAAACCCTCGATATCCTTCTCGCTCTTGATTAAATCGGCTTCCACATAGTCCGGTGCCGCGTCTCGGTCTTGGCGTTCGTGAAATCGCTTACGTAATGCGACGGTTTGGCCATAGAGATGGACATGTACACATGGCAGGGCGTGGTCTTGGCGGAAATGCTCAAGTTGTTTGCGAGTCCGCACGCTGTCGACCACTATTCGCAGTAAGCTATTCCTCTGCGATTGCGCCATCTTGCATACCGCTCGATAGAGCCAAGCGTCGTCGGTCTCCCGGTCTAATATGTCGCCGAGCTCTTGCAGCGATTTTCGGTCCAATGCCCTGCCTCGTCGTGTGGCCTCCTGTCTTAAGAACTCACTGCTACTAAAGCGAAGATAATCAAACTCGGACTCCAGTATCCGGGCTAGCCCGCTTTTACCAGCGCCGAGGTGCCCGCTGATCAACACTACTTGGTCCATGGTGTAGTCCTTGGATTATCTTGAAAATGTCTTCAGCAATAATTTCTGCAGATTTGTTTCCCGAGTCATAGATGACGTCTGCAATGGAGCCGAGCGCCCGCGATGCCACCTCGTTCGGATGGCACACTACCGCCTCATAGTTGATACTTGCGTCTAATCCTTGATCTACGGTCTGGCGCTGTGCGAAGCGCCTGCGCAGAATTTCTTCAGATGCGATGACATGCACGTGTAGTACATGAACGAAAGCAGTTCGGAATTGTGCTGCCTGTTGCGGCTTTCTTACTGCATCAAGTAGCCAATACAGCGCGTTGCTCTGGGCTTCGTGGATCTGTTCTAAGGCTACCGTTACCGGCCAGCGGTAATCGGTCTGCACATCGAGCATGTCACCCAAATTCTGTAAAGCGGTTCGCTCAATGGGGAGTGCTTGGGCCGAGGCGAGCGCGCTAAGGTGGGCACTGGTATTGATCTTGCGAAATCCATGGGTGCTCAGCAGCGCGTTAGCTATGGAGGTTTTGCCTCCCGCTACCGCACCACTGAGCAAAAGCAACCGCTTGTCCGAACGGGCTAAGGTAACCATGCAGCAAAATGTAGAACATATCGGTTACATATGCTAATCAGGGGTTTCCCTCGTCCACCGCCGTCTTTAGTCCTAATTCCGACAGCCAGCGCTGTATTGCTTTCTCCGGCCCCTCCCAATTTGGCGGCTTTAACAACTTCCCATCGACATCGAGTCGGGCAACACCATCCGGCCACAATTTTGCCAGATTGCTTTCATAAACTAACGTCATGGGCACTCCAGGACGTACCCCCATTTCCACCAACGCTCCCATCACGTGACATAGGATGTCCATTAACGCGTCAACTTGGTCGACAATATCTACCGCTCGACGTAGCTCGTCGATTTCAGATTGCATCCACTTTGCACGGGCCTTAGTTCTGATTATTCCAAGAGGGCGAGGGTGGTGCAGAACTGGAAGCCCCAGAGTTCTGTGCATCAGAACAAAGCGGGTATGTGCATCATCTAGTCCAGCAAATTTATTAGCGAGGCGCTGATCGGTCATCGATTCTTCCTTCTAATCTATATTGGTCGCAGCACTTATCGGTCATAGTTGGAGATTAAACCTCTACTTTTGCGAGCCGAGCCGCGTTGGGGTTACCTGTCGATGCTGTGGGCCGATGACATGTGGGGAAAACTTAACCAGAGCTGGTCATTGACTGTGGCCGTAGCAAAAACCCGCCTTTCTTCTGCTTAATCGATTCGGGTTAATGTACTGATTTTTCTTGGGGATTTCGATTTTGACGTCTCGATATCGATTTAGCCCAGGCGCCGGCGATGGGAGGACACTTCCACCCCGATCACGCCGCAGGCCTATCCAATACAGCCAAGGCAGCATCCAGGAACCGAAGTCTTTGTGTCGGGTCACCAGCCCGGATTCTTTCTTAAAGGAATTTACTGTGCAGGCATCGGACACGCTTCAGCCCTGTAAAAGCACGCTGGGTGCCCTGGTTGGCGTGGGTATCGTCGCCGGTTTTGTCTCTGCCCTGGTCAAGTCCAGCGTCGAAACCGTGCTTCCGCCCCGGCCGCCCACGGCGGTGCAGCCGCGGATAGGGCTGCTCGACATGATGGGCATCGATGCGGCATCGGTGAATTACGTGTTCAACCAGACCGCGGTGAACTGGGGCGGCAACGGATTCCACATCCTGTTTTCGCTGGTTATCGTCGTGGTCTATGCGATCCGATGCCGAAGGGCAACCTTTCCGAAGTGAAACTCCACGAGCTGGGGCGCATGAGGCGCGTGATTCGATAGGACTAGGACTGCCAGATGGGATTCCAACTATCGGCTTCAACCCGGACACTTTCGAAGAAGACCAATCTTCAAAATTCACATACGAGCCGGAAAAGATCGATGTCGTGTACCTCGAGTTTATTGCTGCAATTGAGTTGATTCTGAGCAGTCCGGAAGTAAGCGCATTACGTGAAGCTATTGCTAAGGATCTTGGAGTTGTCGATTGAGGAGGGCTGTCTCAAACTGTAATTTCAGCGATCCCAAGGCGCTCCCCAGATATGGTTATCGTCGAATATGATGTCCGTTCAGGGTCGACAGCAGACACTCGCGAATGACAGTCTCCGACCCAACCGGCCTCCACCACCCCACCCCAATCAATCCTCCGGAAACTCCCATTTCTGCGCACTAGCCCCCGCCAATTCCTGCACGCGCTGCTCGTCCTTCCCAAACTCCGACGCAACGCCGCTATACGTAATAGTCCCCCGGTCCAGCACATAGGCACGATCGGCCACCCCAATTGCAGCCCGCACGTTCTGTTCGATCAGCAGCACCGCCGCGCCTTCGTTGCGCGCGGCCACAATAATGTCGAATACGTTCTGCACGATCAGCGGCGCCAGGCCCTGGGATGGCTCGTCCAGCATCAGCAGCCTGGGGTTAAGCAGCAGGACGCGGGCGATGGACAGCATTTCCTGCTCGCCCCCGGATAGCTGCCCGCCCTTGTGGCCCTTGCGTTCGGCCAGCCGCGGAAAGGCTTTATACACGCGGGCGATATTCCACGGCCCCGGGCGGTCTACCGGCACCTTCAGGTTTTCTTCAACGGTCAGGTTCGAGAAAACACGGCGCCCCTCCGGCACCAGGCCTACGCCCAGGCCGGCGATGCGAAACGGCGGCAGGTGCGTGGAATCGGTGCCGAATATTTTCACGTGGCCGGCGCGGGCCGGCGTCAGCCCCATGATGCTGCGCAGCGTGGTGGATTTGCCCGCGCCATTGCGGCCCAGCAGCGTGACCAGTTCACCTTCGTTGACTTCAATATCAATGCCATGAAGGATGTGGCTTTTGCCGTAGAAGGTATTCAGTTGCTGTACCTCAAGCGCCTTCATGTGATTCCCCCAGATAAGCAACTTGCACTTTCTCGCTGGCGGCGATCTGCTCGGGTGTGCCCTGTTCCAGCACTTCGCCTTCGGTCAGCACCGTAATGCGGTCGGCCAGGTTGAAAATGACGCGCATGTCGTGTTCAACCAGCACGATCGTCAGCTTTTGCGCGCGGTGCAGTTTGCGTATCAGCAGCGCGGTTTCGTAGGTTTCCTTGTTGCCCATGCCCGCCGCCGGTTCGTCCAGCAGCAGCAGCTTGGGTTTCAATGCAAGCGCCATCATGATTTCCGCCGAACGCTGGTCGCCGTGCGACAGTTCGCCGACCAGGCGTTCGGCCTTGTCCGTCAGCCCGCCCAAATCCAGCAATTCGTCGATGCGGTCTTCGGTTTCACGGGCCTGTTGCCGCGAACGAAACAGCTTCAGCCTCAGGCCTTGCGTCACTTCGACGGCAACGCGCAGGTTTTCCCGCACGGTCAGCTCGCGAAACACTTCGGTAATCTGGAAGGTGCGCGCCATGCCCATGGCCACGCGGTTCTGTGGCTGCACGTCGGTGACGTCGGCGCCGTCGAACACGATGCGGCCTCGCGTGGGCCGGTAGAACCCGCTGATCATGTTGAAGAACGTGGTCTTGCCCGCGCCGTTCGGGCCGATGATCGCGTGCAGTTCTCCGGGTTCGACGGTGAGCGAGACGTCGTTCACCGCCACCAGCTGGCCGAAATGCTGGGAAACGTTATGGACCTGGAGCAGGCTCATTGTGCCCTCCGCTGGAAAAGTCCGGCGATACCGCGGGGAATAAGCAGCACGACCAGCACGAAGATCATCCCGATGAAGAACATCCAGTCTTGCGTAACGCCGGAAAGGTAGTCCTGCGCCAGCACGAAGATGGCGGCCCCGAGCAGCGGGCCCCAGAAAGAACGCATGCCGCCGATGACCGCCATGAGCACGAAGTCGCCCGACTGCGTCCAGTACAGGTCGTGGGGGCTGGCGAAGTTGTTCAGCAGGGCGTACAGCGAGCCCGCCACCGACACGAAGAAGCACGAGATGGTGTAGGCGATCCAGATGTGGCGGTTGACCGGAATGCTCAGGAACTGCGCACGCCGTTCGTTTTCGCGGATGGCCTGCAGCGTATGCCCGAACGGAGACCGCAGGATGGTGGCCATGGCATACGCGCACAGCGCCAGGACGGCCAGCGCGACGTAGTAAAAGGCCAGGCTGGACGTGATGTCGAATTCCACGAAGCCCAGGTCTATGGCCAGGCGGTGGAAACCGCGCAGGCCGTTGTCCCCGCCGGTGACCGAGTTCCAGCGGAAGGCAATGAAGTAGAACACCTGGCCGAAGGCGATGGTGGCCAGCGCGAAGTAAATGCCGCGCAGCCTGACGATCAGGGCGCCGATCAGCATGCCGCCCAGTGTGCCGACCAGGACGCCCACGACGAAGGCCGCGGGCGTGCTCGGCATCAGGTACTTCAGGGTCAGGCCCGTGGCGTACGCGCCCAGGCCGAAGTAGGCGGCATGGCCGAACGAATTGACTCCGGTATGGCCGACCAGCAGGTTGGTTGCCATGGCCGCCAGCCCGATGACGAGCAGGCGTGTGGCAAGGTCGGTATATCCGCCCAGGGCCGTGATCCAGTACGGCATGCTCAACAGCACGGCCCACAGAATCCACTGATAATGCTTTGATATGTTCATGCGGTGATTCACAGTTTGGTCCCGCCTTTTTCGCCAAACAGGCCGTATGGCCGGAACAACAGCACGATCGCCATGATCACGTAGATGGACGCTTCCGAGGCCGACGGATAGAACACCGTCACGACGCCCGCTGCTACGCCTATTACCAGGCCGCCGAACAGGGTGCCGACCAGGCTGCCCAGGCCGCCCACGATGACCGCCACGAAGCTGGGCATGATCAGGGCTTCGCCGATGGTGGGCGTCAGCCCCAGCATGCCGGCCGCCAGTACGCCGGCCAGGCCCGCAAAAAAGATGCCCAGGCCGAAGTTGAGATTGCGCAGGATGCGCACATCCACGCCCAGGGCGGACACCATTTCCAGGTCGAGCGTGCCGGCGCGTATGCGCATGCCCACGCGGGTTTTCTTCAATACGTAGAACAGCACCGTCACGGCCGCCGCCACCAGGGCCACCATGAAGACCCGGTAGCCCGTCAGGAAGAACAGCGTGGGGCTGAGCGGCGAGTTCAGGATGGCGGGAGTCTGCAGCGGCAAGCCCTGCGCGCCCCAGATGAAGCGGATCGAATCCTGCAGCACGTAGGCCAGCCCGAATGTAAGCAGCAGGCTGTAGAGCGGGTCGCGGTTGTACAGGGGGCGTATCAGCACGCGCTCGACGATCAGGCCGATGATCGCCGTGATGAACGGCGACACGATCAGCGCCCACCAGAATCCCAGGTAGGGGTCCAGCGTAAAGGCGATGTAGCCGCCCAGCGCAAGGAATTCGCCGTGGGCGAAGTTGATGACGTTGGTCAGGTTGATGATCAGGGACAGGCCCAGGGCCATCAGCGCATAGAACGCGCCGATGACCAACCCGTTGAATATGTTGAAAAGGATCAACTGGGTCACGCCAGTTCTCCGTTAAAGCGGCAAGATTCGTCCCCGGCAGGGGCGCATCTGCCTGGCTCAGGGTATGACGGGATTGATGCGAACCGGGCCATCCGCGCTAGCGCGCGGATGGGCCCGGTTGTTCAATGGCGCAGGCCGTCAGGTGGGCCAGGACATCTTGCAGCCGGCTTCTGCGATGGTTGGCGCGATGGTTTTGCTATCGATGATGGTATCGATATGGAACAGGTCGTCGTCGCCCTTGCCCTGGGTCTGCGCGTGGCCGGCCCACAGCGTGCCGATAAGCAGGTGCTGGTCGGCCCGATAGACGGCCTGGCCAGGCTGCAGCGCGACCTCGGGCGGCAGCACAAGCCCGTCCAGCGCCCTGGCCATCTTCACCGCATCCAGCGATTTTGCCTTTGCGGCCGCCAGCGCGCAGGCGTGGATGGATGTGTGGCCGAACCAGGTGCGCGCTGTGGGCACCCGGCCGGTCTTCTTCTTGATGGCGTCGACGAACGCTTGCACGTGCGGCACATCGGGCTGGTTCCAGTACCACTCGATGACCCAGTTGCCGATGCGCGCGTTCGGCGGCAGCGCTTCCAGCGTTTCGAGCTCGATGTTCGCGCCCGCGATGTGAAAGCGCTTGTCCAGGCCGAACTGTACCGCCTGCTTCAGGACGTTGGTCTGGTCGTCACCGTTTTGCAGAATGACGATTACGTCCGGGCTGGCCGACTGCGCCTTGATAAGGTAAGAGGAATAGTCGGCGGTGCCCAGGGGGATCAGGTCGGCGCCGACGTTGGTGGCGCCATACTTTTTCAGGTTGGCGTTATAGGCTTGCAGCAGGCCATGGCCGAACGCGTAATCGGGAACCAGGAAGTAGAACTTCTTGCCGAAGCGTTTGATCAGATCGGGCGCGATTGCGTTGACCAGCAAGGTGGTGGAAGGGCAGGTCTGGAACACGTTCCAGTGGCATTCGGTGCCGGTGATGGGGTCGGCGTGCCCGCCCGGGTCCAGCATGAATACGCCTTTCGCGTGCGCCACCTGGGAAATGGCTTCGGTCAGGCCGGAATTCACATTGCCGATAAGAAAATCGACCTTGTCACGGTCGATGAGTTTGCGCGCTTTTTGTACCGCCACCCCGGCATCGCCGCTGGTTGAATCTTCAACGACCAGCACGGCCTGGCGCCCCAGGATGCCGCCCTTGGCATTGATTTCCTCGATGGCGAGTTGCATGCCTTGCAACTCATTCCTGCCGGTGATTGCGTAGGTTCCCGTCACCGGATTGTCTACGCCGAACTTCACGGGTTGCTCGCCGGCCGCCATGACAATACGCGGCGAGACTATCGCGGCAGCGCCTGTGGTGGCTGCCATTTTGAGAAGGGTGCGGCGGCTGATTCCTTTCGAATTGCTTATGTCGTCCACTCTGTCGTTCATTTAGAACTGTCTCCTGTTGTGGCGAGCTAGCATGTGCCGCGTTTATCAGTACTTGCTGATAAATCTACAAACCCACGCCCCAGTAAATCGAAATTAATCCCCGTGTTGAAACGTTGGTGACATTGCTCCGAAGGTTAGGAAATGTCAATCAGAATAAACGGAAAGTTACGCTCTGGAGGCCTTTCTGCTGCTTGAACTGGTCAGACCAGTGCCTGCCCCTGGTTGATATTGCATTCCCGCACATACTCCACGAATGCCTTCAACGCCGCCGGCACCAATCTTCGCCCCGGGTAATAAAGAAACGGCCCTGAAAACTCCGGCCACCAGTCTTCCAGCACCGGTTCGAGCTCTCCGCGGTCCAGGTACGGCCGTAGCCAGTCCTCGAACAAATAAATCATTCCCGTCCCTGCCGCCGCCGCCTCGATGGCCAGATCGACTGCCGCGCCTGCCTGTACGATTAGCTTCGCCGGGGGATCGAGCTTCAGCATCTCTTTTTTCCGCTTGAATTCCCAGGCCGGCATTACTCCGCTATGAAAGCGAAAACGCAGGCATGAATGTTCCAGGATCTCGCGGGGATGCCTGGGCCGGCCATGGCGCTTCAGATAACCCGGCGCCGCCGCGCAAGCAAAGCGCTGTACGCGCGGACCAATTGGTACGGCGATCATGTCCTGTTCCAGCCGCTCGTCGTACCGGATGCCGGCATCGCAGCCTTCTGCCAGCACGTCGACAAAGTTGTCGTCGGCCACCACGTGCAGCACGATGTCGGGATAAGCCGCCAGAAAACCGGGCACGATGGCGGGCAGCACCAGGCGCACGGCGCTGACGGGCACGTTCAGGCGCAGCGTGCCGGCAGGCCGGTCGCGGAAATGGTTGACGACATCCAGCGCCGCCTCTACCTCGCCCAGCGCCGGCGCCAGGCGTTCCAGCAGGCGCTGGCCGGCTTCGGTGGGTACTACAGAGCGCGTGGTTCGATGCAGCAGCCGCACGCCCAATTGGGTTTCCAGGCGGCGCACGGCTTCGCTGACGGCCGATGCGCTGGCGCCGCTTTGCCGGGCGCCGCCGCGAAAGCCCTTGGCCGCCACGACGGCGACGAAGGCGTTCAGGTCGCTCAAGTTGGTTTTCATTGTCCGGATTTCCGCACAAACTGTGCTGATTGTGCGTACTTATCGAGCGGCGGGTCAAGGCCTAGACTGGGCGCTTCATTATTCAAGGTGACTGCCATGAACCATGTCGACCAGGCCGGCACGTATCTGCTGGGCGAACGCAAGGTGTCCCGCATGGGCTACGGCGCCATGCAGCTTGCCGGCCCCAAAGTCTTCGGCCCGCCGAAGGACCGCGCCGCCGCCGTGGCGGTGCTGCGCGCGGCGGTGGAAAGCGGGGTAACGCACATCGACACCAGCGATTTCTATGGCCCGCACATTACCAACCAGATCATCCGCGAGGCGCTCAGCCCTTATCGCCCGGACCTGACCATGGTGACCAAGGTGGGCGCGGTGCGCGACGACCAGGCCAATTGGTTGCCCGCCTATTCGCCGCGGGCACTGACGCAGGCGGTGCACGACAATTTGCGCAATCTGGGCCTGGACGTGCTGGACGTGGTGAATCTGCGCATTATGTTCGACGTGCATGGCCCGGCCGAAGGGTCGATCGAGGAACCCCTGGCGGTGCTGGCGGGTTTGCAGCAGCAAGGCCTGATCAGGCACATCGGCCTCAGCAACGTGACCGCCGCGCAGCTTGCCCAGGGCCGCGGCCTGTGCCCGATCGTGTGCGTGCAAAATCACTACAACCTGGTGCACCGTGGCGATGACGCGCTGATCGACGCCCTGGCGGGCGATGGCATCGCCTACGTGCCGTTCTTTCCCCTGGGCGGCTTCAGCCCGCTGCAATCGGCCGGGCTGTCCCAGGTGGCGCAAGACCTGGGCGCCACCTCCATGCAGGTGGCGCTGGCCTGGCTGCTGCGGCGTTCGCCCAATATTCTGCTGATTCCGGGCACGTCGTCGCTGGCGCATTTGCAGGAAAACCTGGCCGCCGGTTCGCTGGCGCTGCCGGCCGGCGCCATGGCGGCGCTGGACCGGGTCGCCGCGCAGGACTAGTCCTGTGCACCGCCCTGGGCCTGGGCGGGACGCGTTATTCTTCCTGGTTTTGCGGGGTTGCCAGCCTTCCAGGGCGCCCCGCCATTCACAGGAACCCCATCTTGGCCGAATCCGATACCCGCCACGCCGCCGGCATGCCCAGCAAAGACGTGTCCACGCCCGGCGGGCTGCGGCGCACGCTGGCATCCCGCCATTTGTCCATGATTGCCGTGGGCGGCTCTATCGGCACGGGCCTGTTCGTGGCGTCGGGCAACACCATTGCGCAGGCCGGCCCGGGCGGGGCGTTGCTGGGTTATGCGCTGATCGGCCTGATGGTCTATTTTCTGATGACCAGCCTGGGCGAACTGGCCGCGGCCATGCCGGTGGCGGGCTCGTTTTCCACTTATGGCTCGCGCTATGTCGAGCCGGGCTTCGGTTTCGCGCTGGGCTGGAACTACTGGTACAACTGGGCGGTGACGGTGGCCGTGGACCTGGTGGCGGCGCAGCTGGTCATGGCTTACTGGTTTCCCGATGTGCCGGGCGTGTACTGGAGCGCGCTGTTCCTGGCCATTACCTTCGGCCTGAATGCCTTGTCGGCGCGCGGCTTCGGCGAGGCGGAATTCTGGTTCGCGCTGATCAAGGTAATTGCCGTGCTGGCGTTCATTGCCCTGGGCGTGCTGATGCTGCTGGGCATTATCCGCGGCGGCGAAACCGGCGGCTGGCAGAACTGGACGGTGGGCGACGCGCCTTTTGCCGGCGGGTTCGCCGCGCTGATCGGCGTGGCGATGGTGGTGGGCTTTTCTTTCCAGGGCACCGAACTGATCGGCATTGCCGCCGGCGAATCCAAAGACCCGGCGCGCAATATTCCGCGCGCGGTGCGCCAGGTGTTCTGGCGCATTCTGCTGTTTTACGTGCTGGCCATCGGCGTGATCGGCCTGCTTATCCCCTATACCGACCCGCAGCTGCTGCGCAACGACGTTACCGACATCAGTGTCAGCCCGTTCGCGCTGATTTTCGACCGGGCCGGCCTGCTGGCGGCCGCGTCGGTGATGAATGCGGTGGTGCTGACCTCGGTGCTGTCGGCAGGCAATTCCGGCATGTACGCGGCCACCCGCATGCTGTACGCGCTGGCGCGCGAAGGCAAGGCGCCGGCGGTGTTCGGGCGGGTGTCGGCCAGCGGCGTGCCGGTGCTGGCCCTGCTGGCCACCACCGCGCTGGCCGCGCTGTGCTTTCTGTCGTTTGTGTTCAGCCCTAACCAGGTCTATATCTGGCTGCTGAATACGTCGGGCATGACGGGCTTCATTGCATGGCTGGGCATCGCCATCAGCCATTATCGCTTTCGCCGCGGCTATGTGGCGCAGGGCAACCGGCTGGCCGACCTGCCTTATGTATCGCCGTTTTTTCCGTTCGGGCCGATTTTCGCTTTCGTGCTGTGCCTGGTCATCACGCTGGGCCAGAACTACCAGGCCTTTCTGCAAGACCGCATCGACTGGGTGGGCGCCGGGGCCACGTATATTGGCATTCCCGTATTCCTGCTGATCTGGGCGGGCTATCGGCTGTCGCGCGGATCGCGCTTTGTGCGTTATGGGGACATGACGTTTCCGCTGCGCCAAGGCTGACCCGCCACGGCCGGGGCGCCGCGTGCCGGCCGCCTTATGCCGCGGCCAGCGGCGCGGCAGGAATGCTGGCCAGCTTCCAGCCCGCCTGGCCGTCCAGGCTGACGCCCATGTCATGGAAGGCATCCAGCGTGCTGCGATGCCCCACGCTGACGATCATGCAGTCGGGCAGCTGGCTGCGCAGCAGGCCGTATAGCGCGTGTTCCAGCCCTTCGTCGGTGGCCGAGGTGGCTTCGTCCATGAACACGATGGCCGGCCGGTTGAACAGCACGCGCGCGAAGGCCAGGCGCTGCTGTTCGCCCAGCGACAGAATGCGCGACCAGTCGCCGGTCTGGTCCAGCGCGCCCGCCAGGTGCCCCAGCTGTGTCTGCCGCAGCACGTCTTGCAGGCGCGCGTCGTCGGCCGGGGTGGCCGTGGCGGGGTAGGCGATGGCGGTGCGCAGGTCGCCCAGCGGCAGATAGGGGCGCTGCGACAGGAACAATGCCTGGCCGCCCACGGGGCGCCGCACCTGGCCCTGCGCGTACGGCCACAGCCCGGCCAGGCCGCGCAGCAGGGTGGTCTTGCCGCTGCCCGACGGGCCCTTGATCAGCAGGGCCTGCCCGGGCGCCAGCTGCAGGTGCAGGTCTTGCAGCAGCACCTGGCCGTCGGGGCGCTGCACGGTCATGCCTTCGATGCGCAGCCCATCGGCCAGGGTGTCGATGCGCATGCCGGGCAGCTTGCGTGCCTGCCGGTTGGCGTCCTGGAAGCCGTCCAGCCGGGTCAGCGTGGCGCGGTACTGCGCGAAGGCGTCGTACGAGGTGCGGAAGAACGACAGCGCATCCTGCACCTGGCCGAAGGCCTGCGAGGTCTGCATGACATCGCCCAGCTTGATGGCGCCGCTGAAAAAGCGCGGCGCCTGCAAAATGAAGGGGAACACCACCGCCACCTGGCTCACCGCCAGGTTCAGGCCCGAGAATTTCAGCGTGCGGCGGATCAGGGCCCACAGGTTGCCGATGTACGCCGCGAAGCGCGTGCCCAGTGTCTGCCGCTCGACTTCGGCGCCCTGGTAAAAGGCGACGTTCTCGGCGTTTTCGCGCAGGCGCACCAGCGCGTAGCGGAAGTTTGCCGTCAGCTGTTCGCTAAGAAAGTTCAGGCCAATTAGCGGCCGCCCCACCTTGAAGGCCAGCAGCGTGGCCACGATCACGTAAAGATAAACCAGCAGCACCATGGCGCGCGGCACTTCCAGGCTGCCGAGCTGCAGCGGGCCGGACAAATGCCACAAGATGGCGGTGAATTCCACCAGCGACACTACCGCGCTGACCGCGCCCAGCGCCAGGGTGCGCGAGCCGGTCACGAACGAGGCAATGTCCAGTTCGATGCGCTGGTCGGGGTTGTCTATCGGGTGGTCCAGGAACTGGCCGCGGTAATACGCGTTGCCCGCCAGCCAGTCGTGCGTCAGGTGCGTGTTCAGCCAGGTGCGCCAGTCGATCTCGAACGCCTGGCCCACGTAGTAGTCGACCAGGGCGCGCGCCACGTGCACGGTGGCCAGCACGCCGAAGATGACCAGCATGGTCCAGAAGGCGGCCATGTTCAGCGCCTGCAGGGCGTCGTAGAAGCCCTTGTACCAGTACGAGAACAGCACCGTCATGCGCACCGCGGCCAGCGTCAGCAGCAGTTGCAGCACCAGGCTGCCCAGCGGGCGCCAGCTGCGGCGCGGCGTCAGGTAGGGCCAGGCCAGGCGCCAGAACTGGCGGCCCCAGGCCGTGCCGTGCGCCAGGGCCCACACCAGGGCCGCCGAGGCCAGGCCCGCGATGGCAAAGCTGCCCAGCAGCCATAGCAGGCTGCTGCCGAGTTGCTGATGCCAGTTCAGGTCCATATCGTGCGTATATTGTTCTTCTGGAAATTAGATGCCGCACAAAGGAATAGTTCCCGCTATTCGCCGTGCGCGGCCTGCACCGCCCGCCAGAAGGCGCAGGCGGCCGGGGCCAGCGTCTCGTCCGGGCGAAACAGGCGGATATCGGCCTGCAGGCGCCAGGATGCGTCGCCCGCCTCGACCAGCCGGCCGTCGCGCAGTTCGGCGTCGACCATGCTGTGCGGCAGCCAGGCCACGCCGCGCCCGTCCAGCGCCATGCTTTTCAGCACCGCGGCCAGGTGGGCGGTGAACACGGGCTCGACCCGCGCCTGCGGCAGCGAGGCGCCCAGCAGCGCGCGCACCAGCCGGCCCAGGCCCGATTCGGCGCTGTACGCCAGCAGGGGCACGGCCTTGCGGGCCCGCATCGACAAGGCATGGCGCGGCCGCCCGGTGCGGTCTGGCGCGCACACCGGCACCAGCGTGTCGGTGCCCACTTTCAGTGAACGGTAAGCCGGCGTGTCCAGGCGGCCGGGGGCCTGCGCGTGGGTGTGGCACAGCAGGAACTGCACGCGGCCCTGCTGCATCCAGGCTTCGCATTGCTGCAGCATGTCGGACACCAGCTGGATCGGCCCGATGGGGGTGCGCGATTCCAGGCCGCGCAGCCATTGCGGCAGGAAGGTCAGCGACAGCGCGTGGGTGGCGGCAAAGCGCAGCGTGGCCGACCCGGCGGCGGCCACGGCGCGCGCCTCGTCGGGCACCCGCGCAACCCGGCCCAGGATCTCTTGCGCGGTGGCGCGGAACCATTCGCCGGTTTCGGTCAGCGCCACCGGATGCGTGGCGCGGTCGAACAGGGCCACGCCCAGCCAGTCTTCCAGGGCGCGGATGCGGCGGCTGAAGGCCGGCTGCGTCATGTGGCGGTCTTGCGCGGCGCGCGAGAAATTGCCGCTGGCGGCCAGGGCCAGGAAGTCTTCCAGCCAGGACAGGTTCATGGGCGATGCCTACAAAGCATGAAAGCAGAAAAAAACGGCATTGGGCAAGCGTGCCGCACGGCCCCGATAATACGCTGCATCATCCGCCGGCACGCCGGCGCCGCCCCCGTCACTGCCGGAGCCTTTCTTTATGAAGATCGTCGAAGTCCGCGAGTCCACGCGTCCCATCAAGTCCAATATCCGCAATGCGTACATCGACTTTTCCAAGATGACGCTCAGCCTGGTCGCCGTGGTAACCGACGTGGTGCGCGACGGCAAACCCGTGATCGGCTACGGCTTCAATTCAAACGGCCGCTACGGCCAGGGCGGCCTGATCCGCGACCGTTTCGCGCCGCGCATTCTGGAAGCCGATCCGGCCAGCCTGCGCGACCAGGCGCGCGACAACCTCGACCCGCACAAGGTCTGGGCCGCCATGATGACCAACGAAAAGCCCGGCGGCCACGGCGAACGCTCGGTGGCGGTGGGCACCATCGACATGGCGGTATGGGATGCGGTGGCCAAGATCGAGGGCAAGCCGCTGTACCAGCTGCTGGCCGAACGCTACGGCAATGGCCAGGCCAGGCGCGACGTGTTCGTGTACGCCGCCGGCGGCTACTACTGGCCGGGCCAGGGCCTGGACGGCCTGCGGCGCGAAATGCAAAGCTACCTGGACCGCGGCTATTCAGTGGTGAAGAAGAAAATCGGCGGCGCGTCGCTGGCCGAAGACTGCCAGCGCATCGAGGCGGTGCTGAAGCTGCTGGGCCCGGGCCAGCGCCTGGCCGTCGACGCCAACGGCCGCTTCGACCTGAAGACCGCCATCGAATACGCCAAGGCGCTGTCGCAGTACGACCTGTTCTGGTACGAAGAAGCGGGCGATCCGCTGGACTACGCTCTGCAGGCCGAATTGGCCAACCATTACGACAAACCGATGGCCACCGGCGAAAACCTGTTTTCCATGCAGGATGCCCGCAACCTGATCCGCTACGGCGGCATGCGGCCCGACCGCGACTGGCTGCAGTTCGACTGCGCGCTCAGCTACGGGCTGGTGGAATACCTGCGCACGCTGGACATGCTGAAGGAATACGGCTGGTCGGCCTCGCGCTGCATTCCGCACGGCGGCCACCAGATGTCGCTGGCCATCGCGGCCGGCCTGGGCCTGGGCGGCAACGAATCGTACCCGGACCTGTTCCAGCCCTATGGCGGATTTCCGGACGGCGTGCGGGTGCAAGACAGCATCGTCACCCTGCCGGAACTGCCGGGCATCGGGTTCGAAGGCAAGGCCGATCTGTATGCCGAGATGAAGGCGCTGGCCAGTTGATACGCTGGCGGCGTGCGGGTGCTTCAGGCATTGCGACGTGCAAGGCGTCTTGCCGGATGAGTGATCAAGCGAGGGGACAGATTCCCGTCGACCGGGATATGATGTAGCTCATTCGAGGCCTCTGATCCAATAATGAGAATCATGCCAACTTCTCGCGTTATTGGAATCCTGACCAGGCGAGCGCAACGGGGCAGAACCGGCAGACAGCAATTCCTGGCCTCATTGCCACTCAAAAGCCGCCCGTATCTGGCTTCAACGGTGCGCCTGGCGATCACTGGCATGGGTGGCGCGGCCGCCCTGGCGTTCGTCGCTGCGGCGCCCGCCGCTGTACTGTGTTTCGATACTGCGGGGAAATGGCAAGAGAATGCATCGCCGGCGCAACGCGCGATACGTTGTCAAGACGTGCCCCTGCCTGTTCATGCCGAAGTGCAATGGGCCTTCATGCCGGCACAGCCATTATCTTCTTCGCCCCGCCTGGCCGCTACCGGCGCTGGCGGCAACGCGCGATTTCAGGCCGTTCAGGTGCTGGCCGATGTTCCCGGCCCACCGGCGTCTGTCGCGTTACCCTTCGGGCAGCCGCTGTTGCCCCGCCTGATCGCCTCGCCGTTTGGCGTTGAAGAGCGGGCCATTCTGGCGCATAGTGCTGCAAATCGGGTAACCATTGCCTGCCGGCCAGGAGCACGGCCCGCTGGCGTGACGCTGCGCGGCCCGGGGGTTCGCCTGCCTCGCGGAGCTTCCGGCGTGCTGCGCGTTGCGGCTTCTGGCGATGCCGGTTTTCTGCTCGGACTGGGCAGTGCCGGCCAGGATCCTGACGGGTTATGGCCGGCCGATGTTGCACAAGAACGAGATTCTGTCGATATCCCCTTGCCGCAGGCGGAAGGCGAGCTCGAGCCTGCGCGGGATTCAATAGTGGTTGTGTGTCCTGCTTCGGCTGCCACCTTGACTTTGACTGATGTGCAATTGCTACCGGCTGGCGCTTCGCAACGGGCGACGCGGGCCGGCTGGGCCTGGGCGGAAAGCCGGTGGCGCGATGGGGGCGGCGCGCTGCTGGATGCGGCTCTGCAACATGGCATCCGCAGCATCTATATTTCCGTATCGCTGGCGGGCGATCGCCTGGCCGAGCCCGCGGCATTGGAGCGCTTCGTGCAGGCAGCGTCTGCCAGCGGCGTGGCCGTGTGGGCAGTCGAAGGCGATCCCGGCATGGTTCTTGCCGCAGGCCGCGAACATGCGCTGAGCAGGCTGAATGCCATCAAACAATATCAGTCAGCCGTTGCCGCCGCTGCGCGGCTGGCCGGTATCCAGTATGACATCGAACCTTATCTGCTATCCGCATATACCGAAAACCCGTCGCACATTGCCCGTCAATGGCGCGACACGCTGCTCGCACTGGGTGACGCGGCCGGATCGATGCCCATGGATGTCGTCTTGCCGTTCTGGGTGCTGGACAGCCCGGGCGGAAAAGAAGTGGCTTCATCCGTGCGTATGCCCGGTCGGTCAATAACAGTGATGGCCTACCGTACTGAGGTGGCCGCCATCCAGGCCGCTGCCGAACCCTTGCTGGCTTGGGGGGCGTCCAACAAAGTGCCGGTGCGCGTTGCGCTCGAGGCCGGGCCGTTGCAGGACGAGTTGACGCAATACTACGCTGTAGACCATAGTGGCGGGAAATCGATATTGTGGGCGATCCCGGTTGCAGGCACTGAGGTGATCGTACGGCTGAGCCAGCCCATGCAGATCGAGCATGGCCGTGGCTACCAGCCGCTGCGCGAAAGCACCACGCCCGCCTCGCGGGTCAGTTTCCTGGGAAACTGGCCACGCATGCGCGCCGCCGTCGGCGTGCTGGAGAACATATTTCCCGCCTGGCCCAGCTACGCTGGCATGTCCCTGCACGGACTGCTCGACTAAGGAGATCTTGCATGACGGCACCCCTGGTTCTGATCGCGGACGATGACGATCTGCTGCGGGATCTCGTCCAGCACAAGCTGTCTCTCAGAGGATACACGGTCGAGCAGGTTGCCGATGGGATGGCCGCTTATGAATTCATCAAGGCGCGCCGGCCTGCGTTGGCTGTCCTGGATGCCATGATGCCCGACCTCGACGGCTTCGCATTGCTGCGCCGGCTGAACGCCGAAGGCCTGCTGCAATACACGCGCGTCATCATGCTGACCGCGCGCAAACTCGAAAGTGACATTGTCGGTGCATTCCGCGCGGGCGCGGCCGATTATCTGCAGAAGCCTTTCAAGCCCGAAGAGCTAATGTCGCGCGTCGTCAGGGTCGTCCCACCGGAGTCCGTTTGATGCGGCCATTGGGCAGCTGGATGATTGGCGTTGCGGTGTTCGCCGGCGGAATGGCGAGCGTGGGTATGCCGGATGTGGCTGCCGGCCAGGCGATGCCGGCGCAAACGGCCGAACAACTTTATCTGGACGGGGTGCGCGCGCGCCGGGCCGGCCACACCGACGAAGCGATCGAACTGCTGTCGCGCGCCGCGGCCGCAGAGCCCCGGAATGCGGACGTGCTGTTGCAGCGCGGGTTGGCCCAAGCGGACGCGGGCTGCCTCGAGGCCGCGCGGGCCGACCTGAACGAAGTCCTGCGGCTGGCGCCTGACTATGCCGATGCGCGGCTGGCATTGGCACGCATTGCCCTGCGCGAGAATCAAACCGCACAGGCCCAGGCGCAACTGCAGAAAGTGCTGACAGTCGAACCTGCCAACCGGGAAGCCCGATTGTTGCAAGCCCGCCTGTTGGTGCAGAGCGGCCGGGTACAGGCGGCCGAACGGCCACGCTTCCGGCTGGATATCAACGGCAGCCTGAGCCATTTATCAAATGATTTGCCCCATTGGCGCGAAGGCGCGGTCAGGCTGGCGTATGCCGCCAATGACCGGACCACTTATTCAGGCGGCATGGACGTCAGCCATCGTTTTGGCACTACTGATACGTATATCGAAGGCCGGGTCGATCACCAATTTACTGGACGCCTGGCAGCCTATGTCTACGCGGGCGGAACGCCCGACGCGTCATTGTTGCCCGAAGTCGCGCTGGGCAGCGGCATCAGCGCGCGCCTGCAGCAGCCGGGCGGCCGTCATGCCACTTTTGCGACCTTGGATGGGCGCTTTGCTCGATACGTGACAGGCAACGTCTGGTCGCTGAACCCGGGCCTGGTCCAGTATCTGGCCTCTGATCGCCTGTGGCTGACCGCCAGATGGATCAACACCCTCGACGAACAAAACCATTACCTGACAGGCTGGTCATTGCGAGCCGACTGGCAGGCCTGGGATCGCGCGCGGTTATTGGCCGGCTATGCCAATGCGCCGGAATCCAGCGATGGCATCACGGTGCGTACGCGCGCCATTTATGGCGGCCTGGCCTACGATCTGGATGAACGCAATAGCATCCAGCTTATCGGTGCACACGAAAAACGGGCGGGCCTCTACGATCGCAACAGCATTACGCTGGGCCTGACGACCCGGTTCTGATGGAGCACGTATGTTGCTAGCTATCTGGTGGGGTTCCTGGGTACTCTGCGCGGCCGCGTTGGCCGCGCTTGCCGCATTGATCTGCGTGCGCGCCTATCGGCGCCGGCGCGATCTGCGAGACCAGGCTCTGGTTCGCGACTTGTCGCGCCACCTGATCATCTGGCTGGACGACTCGTCTCATGATATTTCTGCCATCCGGCCGGTCGCCGCCGCACGCCCTTCGATGATCGAAAACTTGCTGTTTCGCACAGCTGATCTGGTGCAGGGCGATGAGCGGACGCGGCTGATTGCTCTGGCGCAGGCACTCGGCTTGCAGGAGCGATTGCTTCGCAAATTGCGGCGCGGGGGATCCGTGCAGCGGCGTCAGGCTGCCGAAACCTTGGTAATGTTCGAGGCCGATGCGGTTGTCGCCGCCCTGGTTACGGCGCTGGACGACCGAAATGTGGCCGTGAGGCTGGCCGCGGCACGTGCGCTGGCCGGCCAAGGCCGGCCGGTGCCCCTGGCCCGCCTGGCAGCCGACCCCGCGTGGTTTGGCGATTCGGTCCTGATTCAGGACCTCTTCGGCAAGCTTGCCTCCTATCAGGCTGATGATCTGGCCATGTTGGCGGTCGACGAAAAAATGGATTTCCGCGTGCGTGCGGCCGCCGCGCAAGCGGTGGCCAGCGCCGGCCGCTATGAGGCTTTGCCGCTGTTTCTGGAAATGGCATCTTCGCGTCACGACACGCTGCGCGAAGCCGCCGCTGTCGCACTGGGGATACTGGCGCATCCACGTGCCGCCGCAACGCTGCGGTCATTGTTGCGGGACCCGTATTGGCCGGTGCGGGCGGCGGCAGCCGAGGCTGCCGGCCGCGTTGCTTCTGCAGACCTCGCGCCTGGCCTGGAAGATGCATTGAACGACGAAAACTGGTGGGTGCGTTCGCGAGCCGCGGACGCCTTGCGCGCCGTCGGCGCCGTGGGGCAAGCCGTGTTGTCGCGCGTTGCTCAGGGGCCCGCGTCGCCGGCCCGCGACGCCGCCGCGCTGCACCTGCCTGGGCAGGAGGCGTAATGTCCGAGTTCTTCCAGCTGCTGGTGCAGGGCGCCCAGATCGTGGTGCTGGCCATCATTGCCACCGGCGTGGCCCAGGACTTGGTCTATCTGCTACAGCTATGCATTGTTGCCGCGCCCCGTGACAAGACCGATGGCGCCGGCTCGGCTGATGAGCTGTGGCAGCGCTACGGCGACGTCTGTCCGCCCATTGCCTTGCTGGTGCCTGCA
The DNA here is from genome assembly GCF_017356245.1 of Bordetella petrii. Lineage (NCBI taxonomy): Bacteria > Pseudomonadati > Pseudomonadota > Betaproteobacteria > Burkholderiales > Alcaligenaceae > Bordetella > Bordetella petrii. The sequence goes on along the minus strand of NZ_JAFMZZ010000004.1, from coordinate 411,133 downwards.
TATAACGAACAAGCCAGCATAGCCGATAGCGTCAAGGCTTTGCTTTCCCTTCGCTATCCGAACATAGAAGTCATCGTCATTAATGACGGGTCGCGGGACGGCACCATGGACGTGTTGAAAAGCGCGTTTCATCTGGACGCGCTGAAGCGTTCTTACGAGCCGACGGTCCCGCATGCGGCGATCCGCCAGGTGTACGGGTCGCCGCTGCACGCCAACCTGGTCGTGATAGACAAACAAAACGGCGGCAAGGCGGATGCGCTGAACGCCGGCATCAATTTATCGCGCGCGCCGCTCTTTTGCGCCATCGACGCCGATTCCCTGATCGAGCCGGATGCCTTATTGCGGGTGGTCCAGCCCTTCATAGATCGACCCTCGCGTACGGTGGCGGTAGGCGGAACGGTGCGGGTGGCCAACGGGTGCCGTATCGCGGGCGGCCAGGTGGTGGAAATCCGTGCGCCACGTAAATTGCTGCCCTTATTCCAGGCGGTCGAATACTTGCGCGCTTTCTTGATCGCGCGCGTGGCCTGGAGCCGCGCAGGAGCCCTGACGCTGATATCAGGAGCGTTCGGCATGTTCCGCAGGGATATTGTGATGGCTGTAGGCGGATACAGTCTGGGCACAGTGGGAGAAGACCTCGAGCTGGGGTTCAAGATACATCGTCGCATGCTCGACGAGCAGCGCGACTATGAAATCGTCTTTTTGCCGGAACCGGTTTGCTGGACCGAGGTGCCAGAATCACTGGCCGTGCTGGGCCGGCAGCGCAGCCGCTGGCAGCGCGGGGCGCTGGAAGCATTCTTCAAGCACAGAAACATGCTGTTCCACCCCCGATATGGCCGTATCGGCTCGCTGGGCCTCGGGCACGTGCTGCTGGTCGATGTACTGGGCCCGCCAATCGAGATGGCAGGATACATTCTGCTTCCGTTATTGTGGGCAAGCGGATGGTTGAGTGTTGACTATCTTCTGGCCTTTCTTGGTTTGACTTTCGCGTTCGGCACGTTTGTCAGCATTGCTTCGCTGGTGCTGTCTGAGATCGGGTTACGGCGCTATCCCGCCGAACAAGACCTGCTGCGCCTGGCGCTGGGCGCATTGCTGGAAAACTTCGGGTACCGGCAGCTAAGCAACCTGTGGAGGCTGAGAGGCTGGTGGCAGTTTCTGCGCGGGGAACAATCCTGGGGAGCCATGACTCGCGTGGGATTCCGGCGAGACTGACGCATGCGCCTTACCGCAGAATACCGGTGGCCTGGTCCATGGCCTGCAATAAATCTTGCGCGGCGGTTTCGATTGCTTGGCGGTCGTATTGCCCGGCGGGTGCGATCAATGTATCTTCCAGGCGCACGCTGGCTTCGCTGACGGCGTCGAATCCGAAGGTGCCACCCAGGCCCGCCAACTGATGCGCCAGCCGGCGCATCGCATCATGGCCCGACCATGCGGGCCCTTCTTTGCGCAAGGCCTGCAGCGTTTGATGCAGTGTCTGGCTTTCAGTCACTATGCGCTGCCGGAAACGCTGCTGCATGCTGGCGTAGGCGGCCGTGGCGTCGGGAGAGAGCGTCATGTCTTGCCTCGTGCCAGTGTGCGGGTAATCCGGGCCAGTTGCAACGCGTCGAAAGGCTTGGGCACTACACCCACTGCGCCCAGGGCCAACAGACGCTGCGTTTCTTCGCTTTGCGCCCGCGCCGTGATGAAAGCGATCGGCAACTGCTCGCACCCCGGCTGTTCGCGGATGCGCCGCATGGTGGTGGGGCCGTCCATGCCAGGCATCATGACGTCCAGCAAGATCAAATGAGGCTGCCAGGCGGCGGCTTGTTCTACGGCTTGTGCGCCGGAACTGCAGCTTTTGACCTCCAGACCGCCGTCCAGTTCAAGTGCGAATACGGCGATTTCACGGATGTCGTCTTCATCGTCGACGTAGAGGATGCGCAGGCGTTCCATAAGGCTTTCGTTCATGACTGGCTGCAGGAGGTCGAGTCGGGCGTTTGCGGGGCCAGCGGGATTTCCACGGTGAACACCGTGCCGGACGGCCCGGTTGTGAAGCTGATCCGGCCGTTCATTTGTGTGACAAGCTGCCTGGTAATGCTCAAGCCCAGGCCGGTGCCGCCCTTGCGGCGCTGGTCCGACGCATCGGCCTGGGCGAATTTATGATAAATCCGTTCTTGAAATTCCGCAGGTATGCCGGGCCCATGATCGCTGACTGCCAGTTGCGCCACGCTGTCGCGTTTCTGCACCGCCAGTGTGACGACGCCGCCTTCCGGCGAGAATTTCACCGCATTCGATATCAGGTTCGTCAGCACCTGGTTCAGGCGGTCGGCGTCAACCAGCACTATCAGGTTGGTGGAGTGCAGTTGAGCCTCCAACGTAACACCATAACGTTCTGCGAACCCCTGGTTGGCTTCTATGGCCAAGTGGGCGATGGCATCCAGCGGTTGCGGCCGCAGGTCGAAGTGAATCAGCCCTGCTTCGATTTTCTGTATATCCAGAATATCGTTCACCAGGCGAACCAGCCGATTGCTATTGGAATGCGCGATCTTGGCCAGATGCATTGCCTTTTCGGGCAAGCCTCCGCCTGCGCCGGCCTCCAATAACTGAAGCGCCCCGCTTATAGAGGTCAGCGGAGTACGAAGCTCGTGGCTGACTGTGGCAATGAACTCGTTCTTGATTTGATCCAGCCGTTTGCGTTCGGTGGCATCGCGCACCGTCGCTACGAGCAATGTCTGGTTGAATAGCGCCAGTTCGTAAAGTGCGAGGTCTATGGGAAATCGGGTGCCGTCCTGGCGTTGTCCGGCCGATTCGTGGACACCTCCGATGCCTGCATGGATGTGCAGGCTCGCTTCCGAATTGCCCGGGCTGGAGAATTCGTCGGCGAGAAGCCGTGATATATGGATATTGGAAGCATCGGCGTCGGCGTACCCGAACATTTGCAATGCGGCTGGATTGATGTCCTCGATCATGCCGTTGCGCCGGATGGTCAGTATGCCGTCGATCGCGTTGTTGAAGATGCCTTGGCTGCGCGTCAGCGAATCATTGAGCGTATTGACGATGCGCTGCCTATCGGCCGCATGGCGCAATTGTGCGCCTGCCGCCGCGGCAAAAGACTCTACGGTTTCGTCCGGAGCATCATCCTGGTCTATGGTTAAAACCAATAGGGCGCTGGGGCCGGCCTCGTCAGCGACCGGTACATGCACACGTTGATACGCGGGTGTATCTTCGTGCGCCGCCAGCGTCTCGATCCAGACCTCCTGGTTCGTGTACCGGTCCGGCCAGCCCAGTTGCGAGTCTGCGGCCGCCGTTGCGAATTCTGCATGCTCGATCGTGCCGTCGCGCTGGAGCGATTGAGTGATTTGCCGCACGGCAGCCTGTTCTGACGCAGAGGTTCGCCATAGCGCCAGGCCGTGCCGCCCTTTCAGCAGACGCATCAGCTCGGCCAGCGTGTTGGCTAATGCATCATGCAATGTGCGGCCGACTCCCGCTGCCTCGGCGATGCGCTGCAAACCCCGCGCCTGGCGCTCGCGGGCTTTCAACGCGGCTTCGCTGGCCATGCGCTGCCTCAGGGCCTTGAAGACGATAGTGCCCGACACTATAAGTACGGCGACGATCACCGCAATCAAGGTCAGGAACAGCGCAACCAGCTGCCGAAATTCCCGCTCTTCGACGGCGCGCCGCGCCATCCGCGCCGTTTCTTCGGCGTGTCGCAACGACGAAATGGCGACCCGGATGTTGTCCATCATGATCTTGCCGGTGCCCTCTTGCACGGCCATGCTTGCCGCGTAGCGCCCCTGGTTGTCGCGAATGTCGATGGTGCGCGCCATTTCTACTTGTTTGCCCTCGATCAGACGCTCTAGTTGCTCTGCCTGCCGCAGCAGTTCGGCATCTCGCTGCAGCAGCGTCTTCAGGCTTCCTACACTGGAGATGATGGCGGGAGTCGCCTGGTCATATGGCACCAGAAAAGATGGGTCACCCGTAAGGATGTAGCCGCGCTGGCCTGTTTCAGCATCCTGGATCAATGAGAACACGTTCTGCAGCTGTACCTGTACCTGGTACGATTCCTGCAATTCGGCGCGCGTGTTTTCGACATTCTGGTGTTGCGCCCATACCGCCCATATTGCGATGCAAGAAAGAAGCACCACGCAAAACATGACAAGCGCGGTGCGTTTGAATAGCAGGCGTTCCGAAGCGGCAGACGGCATAGCGGGCCTTGGCTGATTGCGGCCTTTCGGCGGCATGGACGTTCACGCTAGCATAGCAGCCAGCTTGCTGTACTTGATGCCCTCGGCGGTTATCTTGGTAGTACCAGCAATCTGCCCGGCAGCGTCGGATGCGGCAGCACATCCGCCTCGATGTCGTACACCGCGCGAAGGTTCTGCGGCGTCAGCACCGCATCGGGCGCGCCGTCGGCCACCACTGTGCCGCCGCCCAGCATCACCAGCCGGTCGCACCAGCGGGCCGCCAGGTTGACGTCGTGCACGATCACCAGCACGCCCAGCCCCTGTTCATGGGCCAGCGCGGCAATCGTGCGCAGCAGCTCGATCTGGTGCTTCGGATCCAGGCTGGAAATCGGCTCGTCCAGCAGCAGATAGCGCGGCGTGCCCGGATCGCGCTGCGCCTGGCACTGCGCCAGCACGCGCGCGAACTGCACGCGCTGCTGCTCGCCGCCCGACAGTTCGGGATAGCGCCGCTGCGCCAGGTGCGGCACGCCGGCCAGGGCCAGCGCCTGGCCCACCAGTTCTTCGACTTCCACCGGATCCAGTTCCGGAAACGGATAAGCCCCCATGGCCACCACCTCGTCCACGCCCAGGTCGAAGCTCAGCGATGGTTTTTGCGGCAGCACCGCGCGCTGCCGCGCCTGGCGGCGCGGCGGCAGGCTGGCCAGGGCGGCGCCGTCGAGTTCGATGGCGCCGCTATCGGCGCGCAGCTCGCCAGCCAGCGCGGCCAGTAGCGTCGATTTGCCCGCGCCGTTGGCGCCCAGCAGGCCCAGCACCTGGCCGGGCTCGACCGCCAGCGACACGCCGGACAGGATGCGCGCGCCGTTGCGCGACAGGGCCAGGTCGGTGGTTTGCAGGCTCATCAGAATCGGCGTCCGCGCGCCAGCAGCCACAAGAAGAACGGTCCGCCCACCAGGCTGGTGACCAGGCCGATCGGCAATTCGGCCGGGATGACCACGATGCGGGCCAGCCAGTCGGCCAGCGTCAGCGCCAGCGCGCCGGCCAGCATGGAAGCCGGCAGCAGCCAGCGGTGGTCGGCGCCCAGGGTCATGCGCACCAGGTGCGGCACCACCAGCCCCACGAAGCCGATGCCGCCGGTGGCGGCTACCAGCGGGCCCACGATCAGGGCCGTGGCCAGCACCAGCTTGTAGCGCACGGTGACCAGCGCGAAGCCCAGGTGCTGCGCTTCGCGCTCGCCCAACAGCAGGGCGTTCATGGCGCGCCACTGGCGCATCAGCCAGGCCGACCACAGCAGGGTCCAGGGCGCCAGGAACGCCAGCAGGGGCCAACTGGCGCCGGCCAGGCTGCCCATGCTCCAGAATGTCAGGTCGCGCAGCTGCGCGTCAGAGGCCATGTAGGTCAGCAGCCCGATCAGGCTGCCGGCCACGGTATTGATGGCGATGCCGGCCAGCAGCAGCCCCGCCACGCCGGATACGCGTCGCCCCACGGCGTAGGCGGCGCCGGTGGCCAGCAGGCTGCCGGCAAACGCCGCCGGCGCGGTCACGGCAAAGCCGCCGGCGGTCAGCACAATAGCCGACACCGCGCCCAGCGCGCCGCCGGCCGAGATGCCCACCAGCCCCGGCTCGGCCAGCGGGTTGCGGAACAGCGCCTGCATGGCCGCGCCGGCAATGGCCAGCGCCGCGCCCGCCACCGCGGCGAACAGCACGCGCGGCAGGCGGATGTCGAGCAGCACATTGCGCCACAGCGCGTCGTCGGGCTGCGAGACGCCAGTGGCCAGCACGCGCAGCGCATCGGCCAACGGGATGTGCACCGCGCCGCTCAGCGCGGCCAGCAGCGCCACCAGCAGGGCCGCCGCGCCCAGCCCCGCCAGCACCGCGGGCGGCGCGGCGCGCCTAGCCGGCCGGGCGAGACGGCCGGCCCTGGCGAGCGACACAATCGGTCTCCTTCAATGCGCGGATGGCCTGCGGCAGGCGCGGCCCGGTACCCAGCGCCAGCAGGTCGTCCATGACGACGATGCAATCGTTGGCGGCGGCCGGCGTGGCAGCCACGCCCGGCATGGCGCGCAGTTTTTCCATGCCGCCCGCCGCGTCCAGCGACATGCGCGGCACCACGATCACCTGCGGCGCCAGCGCGCCCAGCGCTTCGGCCGACAGCGGTTTGTAGCCTTGCTGATCGGCCAGCACGTTGACCAGGCCCGCCAGTTCCAGCACCAGCGACGCGGCGGTGCCGCCGCCCGCGCCCAGCGGCGTGCCGGTGCGGTTCATGATCAGCACCGCGCGCGCGTGCGATTCGGGCAGGGCGCGCGCGTCGCGCAGCGCGGCGTCCACCGATCCCGCCAATTGTTCGCCGCGCTCGGGCACGCCCAGCGCCTGCGCGATCTGGCGGATGCGGTCATCCAGCGACTGTGTGCTGGGCTGGTCGGACACCACCGCCACCGGCACGCCCACTTCTTTCAGGCGGGCGATGGCGGCCGGCGGCCCGGCCTGGTCGGACGCCAGCACCAGGTCGGGTTTCAGGGCCAGCACGCCTTCTACGGGCACGGCCCGGTAATAGCCCACGCGCGGCAGTCTGGTGGCGGCTTCGGGGTACAGGCTGGACAGGTCGTCGCCTACCAGGCGGCTGCCCTGGCCCAGCGCGTAGACAATCTCGGTGACCGTGCCGCCCAATGCCACCACGCGCCGGGCCGGCGCGTTTTCCGCGGCATGCGCCGCGCCGGCCAGGCATGCCGCCGCCAGCGCCGCCATTGCCGTTTTCAACAGGCTTGCTGCCATGATGCTCCTTGCGTCAGGCGGTCAAGGGCTGCGCGCACAGGCTGCTGAGCAGGCGCCGCCATTCGGCCAGCTCGGGCTTGCCGGGCTTGCGTTCGCCAAAGAACTGCACGATCAGGTCGCCGCTGGCCGCGTAAAGCTCCAGCGACGTCACCCAGCCGTCGCTGGTGGGCTTGCTGACCACCCAGGCCGAATCGATGGCCTGCGTGTTCAGGTGCAGGTTGAAGCGCGGGTCCAGCACATTGAACCACGGGCCGGTGCGGCGCAGGTTCGACACCGCGCCGGTGTGGATCTGGATCATGCCGCGGTTGCCCACGAAGCACATGATGGGCAGACCCGATCCGGCCGCCGCCTGCAGCATGTGTTCGGCCGTGTCGGCCTCGACGCGCTGCGCCAGGTCGATGCCCGCCGCGTCCAGGGCCGCCAGGCGCGTCACCTTGAACTTGCGCAGCATCGGAAAGAATTCGTGGGTGTCCTGCATGGCCTGCCAGCTGGCGCGCAGGGCCTGCGGGTCGCTGACGGTGCCGGCCTCGTCGCTGGCGGGGTAGGGCAGGTTTTCGGGCCAGGCCGGCTCGCCCGCGAAGCGCACCACCAGCGCATCGTAGGCGTTGGCATCGGTGGCGTCGGTGCGGTACACCTTGTGTACCGCTTCGCCGGCGCGGTCGAAGAACTGCAGGCTGTGCCTGCCGTCCTGCTCGACGGCCCAGGCGGTATCCCAGCCGCTGAAGAACACGCGCAAGTCGATGTCGGGGCCCAGCACCAGGCCCACCGGCCCGTCGGCGTGGATCGATTCGTAGCGGCCGTGGCGCTCGTGCACACACCATTCGTTGCGCGTCAGCGCCATCACTTCGCCCAGCGTGCCCAGCTCGCGGAAGATTTCCTGCGGCGATTCGGCGCGGGTCAGGGCGGTGGCGCGCACGCCGCTGCACTGCGCCGCCACCCACTGGGCCTCGGACACGCCCAGCGCCCGCGCCAGATTGCGCGCGCGCACGCCAGGCTGCGACGCCGCCATGGCGTCGTTCAGGGCCCGCAGCTCGGCTGCCCGTTCGATGTACAAGCTGTTGCTCATCAAGTCTGCTCCCGTCTGCCCCAGTCTACCGGACGCCGCCGCATCGGCCGCGGTCCGCAGGGTATCGGGCACTCATTCTGGCACAAACGAAAATAAAACTCATTCTAAATAATAAAGGATGAGATGCAAGTCCTGTTCCCCGCCGTGGGCTGGGCTACTATGGCCGCCATTCCCCGCAACATGCCAAATGCCATGGGCCAGTCCCAAGAACTGCAGCTGCTGGTCGAACTGGTGCGCGCCGGCAGTTTTTCGGCGGCCGCGCGCGAGATGGGCGTGACCACCGCCGCGGTCAGCAAGCGGCTGGCGCAGATCGAAGACCGCCTGGGCGTGCGCCTGCTCAACCGCAATACGCGCCGCATCAGCCTGACGGCCGAAGGCGAGCTGTACCTGGAAAACGCCCGCCGCATCCTCAGCGACATCGAGCACCTGGACCAGCTCATGGCCAACCGCCAGGCGCAGCCGCGCGGCCTGCTGAAAGTGAATGCGCCGCTGGGGTTCGGCCGCAGCTACATCGCCCCGGCCATCGTGCTGTTCGCGCGCCGCTACCCCGATGTCGACGTGCAACTGCAGCTGACCGACGCACCCGGCGATTTCGTGCAGGATGCTTTCGACGTGGCCATCCGCTTCGGCGATATTCCCGATGCCCGGCTGATCGCCCGCCGCATCGCGCCGAACCGCCGCCTGGTGTGCGCCGCGCCGGCCTACCTGAAAAAACACGGCCGTCCGCAGGCGCCGCAAGACCTGGCGCGCCACCAGTGCATCGTGCTGCGCCAGAATGAAGAAACTTATGGCTTGTGGCGCTTCACGCGCGGCGAGCACAGTGAAACGGTCAAGGTGCGCGGGCACCTGAGCAGCAACGATGGCGAAGTCACGCTGACCTGGGGGCTGGCCGGCCTGGGTATTCTGCAGCGCGCCGAATGGGACCTGGCGCGCTACCTGCGCTCGGGCCGCCTGGAACTGCTGCTGCAAGACTACGCCCTGCCGCCCGCCGACATCCACGCCGTGTTTCCCGAACGCAATCACCTGTCGGCCAAGGTGCGCGTGTTCATCGATTTCCTGGTCGACTACTTCCAGGACAGGCGGCAAGGCGGCACCGGCGCCGCCTGGTAAGCCGCCGGGCTCAGTTGATGGCCACGTTGGCCTGCTTCACCAGCTTGGCGTAGCGTTCGGTGTCGTCCTTGATCTGCTGCGCCATGTGCGCGCTGCTGTCGCCCACCGGCACCGCGCCGATCTCGGCCATGCGCTGGCCGAAGCCGGGCGACTTGATGATCTTCACCATTTCTGCATTCAGGCGCGCCACTACCTCGGGCGGCGTGGCGGCCGGCGCCAGCACGCCGAACCAGGTGCCCATGTTGAAGCCCTTCAGCCCGGATTCCTGCAAAGTGGGCACATCGGGCAGGGCAGCCGAGCGCTGGTCGGTGGTTACCGCCAGGGCCCGCAGCTTGCCCGACTTGATGTGCGGCAGCACCGGCGTAATCGTGTCGAACGACATATCGATCTGGCCGCCCAGCAAGTCGGTGGTCAGCGGGCCGCTGCCCTTGTACGGCACGTGTAGCAGTGTCACACCGCCCAGGTTCTGGAATTGCGCGCCGATCATGTGCTGCCCCGTGCCCATGCCGTTAGAACCGAAAGTGAGCTTGCCCGGTTCCTTGCGCGCCAGGGCCAGCAGTTCTTGAACGCTGTGGGCCGGCACCTTGGGGTTCACCACCAGGATATTCGGCACCAGCGCCACCGTGGTGACAGGCGCGAAATCTTTTTGGAAATCGTAGTTCAGGCTGTGATACACGCTGGTGGCAATTGTGTGGTGCACCGCGCCCATCAGCAGCGTGTAGCCGTCGGGCCTGGCCTTGGATACGTAGTCGGCGCCCAGCGTGGCGCCCGCGCCCGGTTTGTTTTCCACCACCACCGGCTGCCCCAGGCTCTTGGCCAGTTCGTCGCCCAGCGCGCGCGCCAGCGCATCGGTCGTACCGCCGGCCGGAAACGGCACCACCAGATTCACCGGCCGGGTGGGGTACGACTGCGCGGCGGCGCCCCCCGCCAGCATGATGCCCATGGCGCACAGCGCGCCGGCCAGCGAACGGCGCAGGCTGTTCTTTGCAAGTTTCATGATGTCTCCTGTTTTCTTATTAATGAATGGCGCGCCGCCTCTAGGCCGCGCGCGCCTGGCCCGCCGCCGCCTGCAGATGGCGGCAGACTGCCTGGGTGACCTGCCCGGTGGTCGCCGTGCCGCCCAGGTCGCGCGTATGCAACGCCGGGTCGGCGGTCGCGCTTTCCACGGCCCGCATCATGCGCGCCGCCGCCTGGTGCTCGCCCAGGTGTTCCAGCAACATCACCACCGACCAGAACGTGCCGATCGGATTCGCCAGGCCTTTGCCCATGATGTCGAAGGCCGAGCCGTGGATGGGCTCGAACATCGACGGGCCGCGCCGTTCAGGGTCGATATTGCCGGTGGGGGCAATGCCCAGGCTGCCGGCCAGCGCCGCGGCCAGGTCGCTCAGGATGTCGGCGTGCAGGTTGGTGGCCACGATGGTGTCCAGCGAGGCGGGGCGGTTGACCATCCGCGCCGTGGCGGCGTCCACTAGTTCTTTGTCCCAGCGCACATCGGGAAACTCGCGGCTGATCTCCAGCGCGATCTCGTCCCACATCACCATGGCATGGCGCTGCGCGTTCGACTTGGTTACTACGGTCAGCTGCTTGCGCGGCCGCGACTGCGCCAGCCGGAATGCATAGCGCAGAATGCGTTCCACCCCGGCGCGCGTCATCATCGATACATCCGTGGCGGCCTCGATCGGCAGCCCCTGGTGCACGCGGCCGCCCACGCCCGAATACTCGCCTTCGGAGTTCTCGCGCACGATCACCCAGTCCAGCTGCCCGGCCGCGCAGCGCTTCAGCGGCCCGTCGATGCCGGGCAGCAGGCGGGTGGGACGCACATTGGCGTACTGGTCCAGGCCCTGGCAGATCTTCAGCCGCAGGCCCCACAGCGTGATGTGGTCGGGAATGTCGGGGTCGCCCGCCGAGCCGAACAAAATGGCGTCCTTGTCGCGCAGGTATTCCAACCCGTCGGCCGGCATCATCACGCCGTGGCGGCGGTAGTAGTCGCCGCCCCAGTCGAAATCCTGGAACTCGAACGCGAACGATCCATCGGCCTCGGCCAGCACCTGCATGGCCTGCCGGCCCGCGGGGATGACTTCTTTGCCGATGCCGTCGCCCGGAATGGTTGCGATGCGGTACGTCTTCATGTGCCTGGCTCCTGGCCGGCGACCGCCGCCGGCTTGTTTCCCGGGCACTGTACCCAGCGCATCGCCGCGGCGGGCCGCCGGCGATTCAAAACATTGTTAACTTCAGGTTAACGTGCCCGCCGCCGCTTCTGTCGGCGCGCGAGCAGCCTGCGCCTGCACCCGCTGTACCCCCCACACACTGCCGATCACGATCATCATGCCCACCAGTTGCGGCGCGTTCAGGCGTTGCCCCAGCAGCGCCCAGCCCAGCACCACCGCCGTTACCGGGCTCAGGAAACCCAGCGCGGCGACCGCGGCGGGCCCCAGCCGCGCCAGCCCGCGAAACCACAGCGCATAGGTGAAGGCGCCGCCGATTACCGCCAGGTAGGCCAGGCCGCCCAGGTTGGCGATGCTCAGCGCGGGCAGCGGCGCTTCCAGCCAGGCCGCGACGGGCAGCAGCAACAGGCCGCCCGCCGTCAGCTGCCAACTGGCGAAGGTCAGTGCCGGCACGGGCGGCTGCCAGCGGCGGCTGAGCACCGTGCCTAGCGCCATGGACAGCGCGCCGGCCAGCCCGGCGGCCACGCCCAGCGGGTCCAGCGCCGCGTCGGGCGTCAACACCAGCAGGCCCACGCCGCCTATGCCGGCCAGCGCGGCCGCCACCGACCAGCCCCGCACCGGCGCGCCCAGCAGCAGCCGGGCCAGGCCGATCACGATCAGCGTCTGGATCGAGCCCAGCGTGGCCGCCACACCGCCGGGCAGCCGGTAGGCGGTAACAAACAACATCGCCCAGAACACCGAGAAGTTCAGCCCGCCCAGCAAGAAACTGCGCAGCCACCATATGCCGCGTGGCAGGCTGCGCGCCCACCACAGCAGCAGCAGGCCGGCCGGCAGGGCCCGCAGCATGGCAACCGTCAACGGATAGCCGTCCGGCAGCAATTCGGTGGTCACGATATATGTGCTGCCCCAGATGGCCGGGGCCAGGGCCGTGGCAAGCACGTCGGCGCTGCGAGGCATGGTGTGGCTCCTGATGTGGTTTCCGGCGCGGCGCCTTAAGCCAGTTCCGTCAGCCGCTCGATCTGCGCCAGTGGAAGCGCGTTAAGAAGGTGTCAGGCACCCTACGGGAGTCAGACACCTGAGTACCCGGGGGCGCCGCAAGAACCGAAACCCCGTTCAAGCCCATACCCGCCAGACTAATCCCTCTATCCTGAATTGATAATATTCACTAAGGTGCATTCACTATCATCTGTGAGTGAATAATCATGGAGCACCTCACCGCCCTGCGCGTGTTCCGCAACGTCGTCCAATTGGGCAGTTTTGCCCAAGCCGCCCGCCAACTGCGGCTATCGCCCGCGGCGGTCAGCAACGGTCAGCAAGAACATCGGCGAACTCGAAGCCCATTTGGGCGCGCGCCTGCTCACCGTGCTGCCGCATGTGCTGTGCGGCGCGCCTGCGTACCTCCGGCGGCACGGCGTGCCCGACACCCCCCAGGCGCTGCGCGGCCACAACTGCCTGCGCTTCACCCTGTCGGGCCATGCCCACGAATGGAACTTCCACCGGCACGGGCAGACCGTGCCCGTGCGCTACCAGGTCAATTCCAGCCTGGCCGTGCGCGACGCGCTGCGGGCCGGCTTCGGCCTGAGCCCGGTGCCGCGCACTTATGTAGAAGACGACCTCGCCCAGGGCCGCCTTACCGGCCCAGGCCGCTGATTGATTGAGCCAGTCTTGATAATAAGCAAATGGATTTCTTGATTATTTCATCAAAATCAACAGGTTAAGCATCTCGTAGCCGCGCTGCTCGGCTCTTTGTTCGTCATTCCACCCGCCGCGTTGCGCCCGATGCCTGGCCTGCAGGCCCAGCAAGCCCGCCAGCGCGGCAATCCGCCTGGCCTTCCGCGCTTGCGCTTTCCACCTGAATCCCTACGAAATCGTTTGCTCAATACTCGTCCGGATGTACGCTATCTAGCGTGGGATCATTTCCATCGGGCCGAGGCTTCCATGTCAGCCACCCATCCCGAAGCGGCCTGGGTCGCCGCCCTGTTGCTCTTTGCGCCCATTGCAATGGGTACGGTGGCCTTTTTGTTTCTCGACCGCCACCATTTGCGGCACGAGCGCGACACCCTGCAGTCGCGCGAACAATACACCCGCCGCGCCATCGAAAGCATCACCGACACCGGCCGGGTCGCGCTGTTCCTCATGCGCCAGGACACGCGCGGGCAGCGCAGCTTCTTCCATGTAATGGGCCGCACCGAGCGCTTTATCGGCTGCCCGGCCGAACACATCATCGCCGATGCTGACAACTGGCTGCGTCGCCTGCCCGACGCCGACCGCGCCACGCTTGAACAGTCCATCGCCCGTTCGCTGGCCGAATCGCGCCCCATTCGTGCCGATCTGCAAGTGCGGCGCTCAAGCGGGACGGGCTGGGTGCGGCTGGGCACCGGCATGCCCGACCGCCGGCCCGATCGATCCGTGATCTGGGCCGGCTACTGGGCCGACACCACGCCCGAGCACGAACAGGCGCGGATCTTGGCCCAGGCCAAGCACGACGCGGAAGCCAGCGCCGAGGCAAAGGCCCGCTTCCTGGCGGCCATGAGCCACGAAATCCGCACGCCGCTGGCCACCATCATCGGCGCGCTCGACCTCATGCGTGAAACCGGCCTGCAAGCCGAACAGCGCCAGCACTACCAGCTTGCCGACGACGCCGCCCGCCTGCTGATGGAAATCATCGGCGACATTCTCGATTTTTCGCGCCTCGAATCTGGCTACACGGAACCCGAAGCCGTGCCCTTCGATCTGCGCGACGTGCTCGGCCAGGTGCTGCGTGTATTCGAACTGCAGGCGCGCCGCAAAGGCATCGCGCTGACGCTCGACGTCGCGCCGGGCGTGGCCCAAACGCTAACGGGCGACCCCACCCGCATTCAGCAAATCGTGCTGAACCTGGTGGGCAACGCCGTCAAGTTCACCGAGCAGGGCGGCATCCACGTGAGCGCCCGTCTCGAAGCCGCGCCGCGCACCGGCACGCAAGATGACGGGCAACATGGTGGGCAAGATGGTGCGCTAGATGTGGCTCCGCGCACCGATGCGCAGGCGTCCGCTTCGCCCGACGTGCCGCACATCGCGCTTACGGTCGCTGACACAGGCATCGGCATTCCCGAGTCGGTACACAACCAGCTGTTCCAGTCGTTCACCCAGGCCGATGTTTCCACCGCGCGGCGATACGGCGGCAGCGGCCTTGGCTTGGCCATTTGCCACAGGTTGGCCGGCCTGCTGGGCGGGTCCATCAGTCTGTTGCACAGCGCGCCAGGGCAAGGCAGCGCTTTTCAGGTGCGCTTGCCGCTGCCCGTGGCGCGTGGTACCGCCACCGCCGACGCGATCACCGGCACTATCGACGGCGACGCCAGGATCAACGCCGACACCGGCACCGGCGCGAGCGCCAAGGCCGACATCGATATCGACTCCGACATCGACTCCGGCAGAGCGGCGCGGCCAGCCGCCCGCACTGCAGCGCGCCGCGCCGCTCCAGGCGCCCAAACCGTACGCGTCCTGGCCGTGGACGACCACGAACCTTACCGCATCATCTTGGGCCAACTGATGCTTCGGGCTGGCCTGAATTGCGACACCGCGGCCGATGCGGAGCAGGCGCTCGAAGCCCTGCACCAGCACGACTACGCCATGCTGTTCACCGATTGCCAGATGCCCGGCATCGACGGCTGCGAACTTGCGCGGCGCGTGCGTCAGCAGGAAGCGCAGGCGCTGCGGCCGCGCCTGCCCATCGTGGGCGTTACGGCCGACTGCAGCACTCAGCAGATGCAGCGCTGCCGCGCCAGCGGCATGGACGACTACCTTGCCAAGCCCGTCGCTTTCACCGACCTTCAAAAATGCATTAATAAATGGATCAACTGAAACCGTGACCAGCGTACTCATCGTCGACGACCACCCCTCGTTGCGGCTGATACTCAGGCAGCAACTGTCCCAGATGCTGGGCGTGTCGCAGATCATCGAGGCCGGCAATGGCCAGGACGCCGTGCAGGCCGTGCGCCAGCATGAGCCCGGCCTGGTCATCCTGGACATCGATCTACCCAAGATCAATGGCCTTGAAGCCATTCCCCGCATCAGGCTCATCAAGCCCGACATCCGCATTCTGGTGATCTCCGCGCAAGATCCCGTCGTTTTCGCGCCGCGGGTAAAGGCGGCCGGCGCGCAAGGCTACATCAGCAAGGTGCAGGAACTGCCCGAAATCGTGCGCGCCATCGAGGCTGTGCTGGCCGGATACACCATTTTTCCCGACATTGCCAAGGCTCCCGCCGGGAACGCTGACGCAGATAGCGCAAGAAAAATCGAACGACTGTCCGACAAAGAGATCATTGTCATGCAAATGCTGGCACGCGGCATGTCTAACAAGGACATCGGAGATGCGCTATTCATCAGCAACAAAACCGTCAGCACCTATAAAACCCGTCTCATGGCCAAGCTGGAAGTTGGTTCGCTGGTCGAGCTGGTTGATTTGGCACGCAAGCACCAAATTGTGCACTGACTACGCCCTGACCCATTGCCGGTCGAACCCCCTCTTCCGTCCACCATGCAAAACGCCGTGATCCTGTCTTCGAGTCCGGGCTGGGCTGCGCAAAACGGCCTGGCCGACAGCCTGCTCAGGCTGGGCTTGTCTGTGCACGAGGCGCCCTGGCCCTTGGCCGCGTCATTCTTCGGTGCGGGCTACCGCGTGGCTGTTATTCAATTGGACGGCCGTACGGCTGCGCCCGATTCCGCTTACCTGGAACAGGCGGGCCTGTCCGGCGCTACCGTGCTGATTTGCGACTCCGTGCCTGGCGAGCTACCGCCCGCGTATCGGCACCTGGCAGACCCTGCAGACGAAATTAAGCTGGCGACCATACTGGCCGACGCAGGCTTCATGCTGCCATTGCCCACCGAGCCGGAAATCGGGCTGCACATCGGCCAATTGGTGGACGGCGACCCGGACATCATGGCGGAACTGATCGCCAGCCTGCTCGACACAAACCAGTCCGACCTTCGCGACTTTTGTCAAGCCTGTGACTTGCGATACTGGGCCGATGCGCGCGCCAGCGCGCACCGCATCAGAGGCACGGCCCATCTGGTGGGCGCAGCCTCGCTGGTCGCCCTCAGCCAGAGCGTCGAAACGCATGCCCGGCAGAATCACGATGATGCGGTGCTGGCCCTGGCGGCATTGTACGTGCCGGCGGTGGAGCGCCTGTCCCAGACGCTGGCTGTCTTGGCGGCCAGGCCAGCCTGACCGGGTACTAGGCGATCGCACCGCCGGGCACGGAAGCTTCGGCCCGCGGCGTCATCGGCAGATGGGTCTGTAGCGCCACTCGCAGTTCGGCCAGGCTTACCGGCTTGAGCAACACGGCATTCATGCCCGCGGCGATCGCATCTTGTACGTTGTCGTCCTCAGCGCCGGCCGTATAGCCCAGTACCGGTATGTCGGCATTGATGCCGGGGCGAGAACGCAAGGTTTGCACGAATTCCATGCCATTCATCTGCGGCATGGAACAATCACAGATAGCCAGCTTGAATACCTGCCTTTCTATGGCTTCCAGCGCTTGCAAGCCGTTTTCGGTGCATACGACATCATGGTGGCCCAGTTTTTGCAGTTGGCGCTTGAGCAGAATGCGATTGGATGCGTGGTCATCCACCACCAGAATCGGTGTGTGCGCGCCAGGCTTCGCGGACGTTGCGGTTTCCTGCATGGCATTGACGGGCAGCCGCAGGCGTACGATGGCGCGGGTGCCCTGGTCGAGCTGGCTGCTGATCCGTATATCGCCGTCCATGGCGTCCACCAGCCGCTTGCAAATAGGCAGGCCCAGGCCCACGCCACCGTTCGCGGCCGATGCGCCCATCTGCATGAATGGTTGGAACAGTACGGGTAGCGCCTCGGGTGCGATGCCGATGCCTGTATCCGTGATCGAAAACTGCACCCACTGGTGTCCATCCCGGATCGGCGCCGCCTTGATCTCGAGGTGTATGTGCCCGTGCGCGGTGAAGCGGATGGCATTGGACACAAGGTTGTTCAGAATCTGCTTCAGGCGCAGCGGATCAACCATATGGCAGCCGGCGACCGAGGGGGCGATGGCAACGTTCAGTGCTACCTCTTTGCTACGGGCCACGGGCGCGAACACGCCGGTTATTTCGGCGGCGACATCGCGCAATGATGTCGGCGTCGGTCTCAGGCTGAGCTTGCCGGCTTCCACTCTCGACAGATCCAGCAAGTCGTCGATGAGCGACAGTAGCGAGCGAGCCGATTGCAACGCGGCTTCCAGCTGCTGCCTTTCCTGCGTCGCCAGCGAGCCGTGCAATGTCAGTTCCAGCATGCCCATGATGGCATTCATGGGCGTGCGAATATCGTGGCTGATCGACGCCAGGAAGGTGGATTTGGCACGAAGCGCGGCCTCGGCGCGATCGCGCGCCTGGGCGAGTTCGGTCAGGGCGCGTTGCCGCTCTGTAACGTCAAGCCAGCCGCCAATTACGCCGATGACATCGCCCCGGCCATCGCGCAGCGGTTGTGTCCAGTGCTGTAGCGTAACCCACCCTGCATGCAGCCGCACGGTGCGATCTTCGACGGCTGGTCGGCCGCTGTTGATGGTGTGCCGATAAAGACGCTCGAGTTCATGTGCATCCAGAGTGTCGGCGCCCATCCACCGCATAGCGGTTTCAATCGACGCCAGGTTCAAGACATGGCGAGGCTGGCCGCAGGCTTGCGCATAGGCAGTATTGCAGGCTGTCAGTTCGAGGGCGCGGTTGCGCATGTAGATGGGCATGGGAATGGCATCCAGCGCGGTCATGTAGGTGTACAACAGGCTTCTCATCGAATGCATGCCGCGCCGCTGGCGCCGAGCCCGCACCAGCAAAAGCAGAGTAGCGCCGATGGCCAGCGTGCTCACCACGACTGCAAGCAGCATGGGCGAGCCCATGAATGCCCGCCATGGCTGCAGGGCAAGCATAGTTACCAGCCGATCGTCGGCGGCGGCTGCCGCGGGAATGAAAATCAAGGTGTGCCCGGCGATATGCAGCGGCGGATACGCATGAGCCGGCAAAGGAGAAAGATTCGGACGGCGAGGCATGTGCGCAAGATACGCGCCACTGCTACGTCGAAAATGCGGAATTTTCGCCGAATATGTCAGAAATTTCTGAATGTAGGCATGAAATGTGCGCCAGGGGCGCAATTTCACTGATAGGTGATCGTAATTGTGGCTGACGCATTGGCCGAGCCGGGCGTCACGGTGGGGACAATCTGCCTATAGCGCGCCTGCAGCCAGAGTTGGTTGTCTGGAGAAGCGTATCCAGCGGTCAGTTGGTGCTTGTACGCCAGGACGTGTGGATAGCCGTCCATGTTCAGCAGCTCGATGCCCACGCCTGCAGCGGTCGACGTGCTGTCCAGCATCATCAAGGCCGAATACATGCCCGAGCCGCCCGGCGGAACGATGCCGGTGGAGGGATCTATACGGTAAAAGATGGGTATGCCGGTGGGGCAGTTGGCCAGTTGAATAGGGAATGCGGTCGCGGGCGTAAAGGCGCCCGGGCCGCCGTCCAGATTGTGTGAACCGAGATTGACTGTGCGGCTTTGAACGGTGCAGGTTTGGACAGTAAAGGTGATACTGTTGCTTAGCTCGATGTCGTAGTATTTCAAAGCCGCGCCTGGGCTGCCCATGTTGTCTATGTCAGTGGCCTGGACACGGCCAATCACCCCCCCGGGAATGACCTCGCCGCTTGCGACCGGACCCATGACGACAATCTGCAGGGCCATGGTGCCGTTGTTGTAGACATCTTGCGTCGTCGATTGGTTGCGCACCCATACCAGCGGCTTGAACAGGCTTGTGTTCTGGATGACATAGCCGCCAGATTCATAAGCGGGGCCGCCTGTGTACCCCACGAATTTGAAACCCAGATTCGTGCCTGCTATGCGCATCGCCCCATTGGCGGTTTCAGTTGACGGGCCGGGAAGGAAGATGTCGAGGTGGCTGGTATGCGAGGCTACGAAGCCTGTGTTGCCACACGTTGACTGGAACTGGCTGACTCCCGCAGACGCGTAATAGGTGCCGACGATTGCGCCCACGGGCAACGCGGGGTTGATAGTTAGGGAGCTTGGAACATCGAACCGGAATTTCCCTGGAGCGGGCGTCAGCTCGCACTGCAGCAGCCAGGGTTCTGCTGACACCGTAGCGGGTAGCAGCAACGCGGCTATGATGCCGGCCAGCGCAAGCGCCCAGGCGCGCAGGCGAAACGTGGCCCGCTGGATAAGCGGCCGCGTCCTGGCCCATGAGAACGAGGCGGCAATGGCGAAGAAGGATGAAGGGGAAGAAAAAGTAGGTCGTGACATAGGGTGTCGCGCGTGATGTTCATGCGGTGGCTCGGCTATGACCACGTTTGTGAGTGTCACATGCAATACTACATGTTAGATCGGCTTCGTTTCTGCGGAATTTTCCTGAAGATGTTCGCGAAATTTCCGCCGGGGCAGCGTTTTTGAAGCTTATATTCGCTTACTGATAAGTGATCGTAACGGTGGCTGAAGCGTTGGCGGTTCCCGGCGTAACGGTGGGGGCTATTTGCATATAGCGCGCCTTCAGCATGATGTCGGTGTTTGGCGTGGCGAGGCCGGTGGAAGTCAGGGTAATCTTGGTTGCCAATGGGTGGTTTTGGCCGTTCTCGTACAAGAGTTGAACACCTACGCCGCTGGCGCCGGAAGTAGAGTCCGACTTCATTAATGAAGAGCCCTGGCCATCATTGCTTTGAGGAGGGACGATGTCAGTGGCGGGGTCGACCCGATAATAGATTGCCATGTTGGTCGGACACTCGGTCAACGAAATCGAGAACCCTACCGGCGGCGTAGCGGTGCCTACGCTGGTTCCGGCGAGGGTATGTGTGCCTAGTTGAACCGTCGGACTATTTGCCTTGCAGCCTGCCTGCGTTACGGGAATATCTTGCAGCGGCCATTTTAGGGTGCCCCATACGTCGGATGTGAGAGTTCGTCCCTCTGCGTCAGCTCCTGTGCCCACTAGTACGTTGCCGAGGATCAATGATGAAGATGCGAGCTGAATGGTGCCACTTTCGGGGGTTCCCATCGCTAAGCGGACGAGTTCCATTTTGATGAATGGACTGTAGTAAAAGGTAACGCTGCCGTCAGTTTCAAGCGCGGGATTCGAGGCGCCAATGTTGAATACGATATTACCGATTTCCAATCGAGGCGGGCCATTCTTGATCGGTCTAGTGCTGCCGTTGATTTTCAATCCGAAATTAGAAGTTCCTAGCCTTACAGTACTTGAATCTACATAGCTATAAAAGGAGTCAAAATAGAGGTATACGGGAATCGCTCTATAGACGCCTGATGCAGAGGCCGCGCCTTTATCGCAATTTACATATGAGGTCGGGCCACCGTACGATCCTGTAACGACAGTGCCTGTGGGACCTACTACGCCTGCCATCAGTTCGACCGTGCTGGGGGTGGATAGCAGTACCGTCTTGTTGGCGTTGTCGAACCTGCATTGGTACGCCATCGCTTCGTTATAGACGAGTAAACCCATGGCGACGGCCGTTATATACGCGAATGACAGCGCTCTGTGCCGGCGTTTCGGTGAGAGAATGCGTGACGCGATGTGAGCGCTCAAGGCTTTGAATGGCATGGCTATTATCCTCGCGTGCAAGTGCCTTGCAACAGATGAAATGGCTGAGCGGGCTTGCCGGCTGCCTCAGGAATGACATAGTCCAGGTCGCATTGCTCTGTGGCGCCATTGCCCCACTTGATGGTTAACCGGCCCGAGCTGTCTTTCAGGCGGCTGGCGATGATGCGGCTGCCCTGCGCGACCGTGCCGACGTGGCTGCCGTTGCCATCCAGCACTTCTGCGCCGAAGGGCAGGGCCGAGCCGTCTGGCAGCTTGGCGCGAATTACGGCCGCTTGGCCGCCCGCTTCGACCTCGAACTTCACAGGCACGATGGCGCCCGCGGTTGGGGCCACATGCTGGATCGTGGACTTGAACTGCACGTTCAAGGGCAAGCCATGGGGGTCGACTTCGACGGTATTTTGCGCGAACGGAGTCAGGTTCGACACCACACCGTAGCCCCGCGAATTGACGCGTAAGCCGCTCGCGTTGGCGATGCGAGCGCCTGCTGCACCTTGTGCGTCGACGATGGCGAAAGTATCACCCAGTGTCGGCGTCAGGGCTACCCCTCCACCCCACGCCACGGCCGCGCCCGAGACGCTGGCGCTGACTTGGTTGCCACTGCTGGACCGGCTGGCGCTGGCGCCCAATTGCGCATAGGGCGAAACCCAGGAGGCATTGCCGCTGACATTATTGTTATTGCCGCCGCCTCCGCTGCTCCGGGCGTGGCTGGCGCTGACACCGTAGTACAACGGGTTGTCGGATGAGCCTAGGCTGCCATTGACCGTTTCGTAGATGGACGTGCTGTTGTCACGGCTGTTGTGCTGGATGGTGGTGTTGGAGCGCGGCGCCTTGGCGCCGCTGCCTAGCGGCAGGCTGAGGTTCACCATGTAGGTGTTTTCCCAGTTGCCCGAGTGCATGCTGTATTGCCGCGAAGCGCTGATGCTGTAGTTCAGGCGCTTGAAGGAGTTGCGGTAGCCGGCCTGGTATTCGGTGTCGCGCCCGCTGCGGCTCCAGTAGTCTTGGCTATAGCCGGACAAGTACAGCGAGCCCCAGCGATCGCCCAGCGGCTGGCTGAGCATGGCCTGGAAGCGGCCTTTGGCGTTGCCGTAGCCGCGCGGCAACGCGTAGCGCGAGTCGAGCGAGCGCAAGGCCATGGTATCGGCCAGGCTGAGGAAGCCGCTGGTGGAGTAGCGGTAGGCGGCCAGCGTGACGCTGGTGGAGGTGGGTTCGAACAGCCGCGAATAGCTCAGGCTGTAGCTTTGGCCGCTGCGGTCGGGTTCGCCGCGCAGCTCGGCCTTGGCGTACGTGGCGTCCAGGCTGAACGCGCCCCACGCCGTGTTCAGCGCGGTTCCGATTTCGCCGGCCAGATAGTGCTCGGATGCGGTAATGCCGCCGTATCCCGTGACCAGGTTGTTGAACCCATGGCGCACGGTGCCTTGCAGCACGTACGGGGTCTCGTGGACCATGGTGTTGCGGTATTGTCCTGCGGCCATGCTGTAACGCGTAGTACCCGCCCGCAGCGCGTTCACGGGGGCCGAGAACGGCACTCGCGAGATGTGCGTGCTGCCGTCGGCCTCGGTTACCACGACTTCCAGGTCGCCGCCGAAGCCGGTAGGGTACAGGTCGTCGATTTCGAATTCGCCCGGCGCTACCGTGGTTTCGTAGATGACGAGGCCATTCTGGCGGATGCTGACGCGTGCATTGCTGCTTGCGATGCCGCGCACCGTTGGCGCGTAGCCGCGCTGCGATTCGGGATACATGCGATCGTCGCTCGATAGCCGCATGCCGCGCAGGCCCACGCTTTCAAGTACTGTGCCATCGGTGAAGAACTCGCCCGCCGTCAGCTGGCTCTTGATGGGCGCCAGCGAGCGCTGCACCGACGTCTGAATGCTTTGATAGTGCGTGCCCAGCGATTCCCGGTAATTCAGGTTGCCGCGATGGCGGAACCGCCACGCGCCGATATTAAAGCCGCTGTCCAGGCCCATGTAGCCCTGCGTGGTCGAATCGCCGTGGCGGCTGCCGTATCGGTATATGTTGCC
The DNA here is from genome assembly GCF_017356245.1 of Bordetella petrii. Lineage (NCBI taxonomy): Bacteria > Pseudomonadati > Pseudomonadota > Betaproteobacteria > Burkholderiales > Alcaligenaceae > Bordetella > Bordetella petrii. The sequence continues at coordinate 388,253 of NZ_JAFMZZ010000004.1, read as the reverse complement.
GTTGTAGCGCACCATGCCTGCGGTGATGCCTTCGTTCCAGTATTTTGGATCGACATAGCCGCGGGCGCTGCGGTTGAGCCAGATTTGGGGAATGCTCAGGTCCAGGCGTTGCTCGCCGTTGTCGAAGTCGGCGCGCGAATCCGGGATCAGGTCTGGCAGCCGCATGCAGGGGCTTTCTTGCAGCCGCGCCTGCGCGGCGTCATCAAGCCGCTGCAGATTGACGCCGGCAACCGTCAGCAAGTCGGCGTCGACGCACGGCTGCGGATGGGCTTCGCCGGAAAGTTGGCGCACGCGTACCGAGCTGCGCCCCACTTGTCTAGTGTTGACCACAACTGGCACGGTGTAGTCGCCGGGGGCCGCGAAGTTGCCACGGTTGAAGCGGCTGATGTCCACCGGGGCGTCGCCGAATCCGCGCAGCATGTCGGTATTGAACTGAACGTCGGCCACTTGCGTGGGCGCCGACTCCGCCACTGCGGATACACAGATGCCACCAGCGAACAATGCCGAAATCAGATGATAGGCATAGCGGGGGGACGGCAAATTTTTGCGGGAAGCCTGCATGATGCCTCTCTTGCCTGGTAGCTGCGCTTTGACGCTAGCGCACGGGCTCTTGCAACGCGGCTTCACCGCTGCTGATGCCGCCGTAGTCGTTGATGAACTGGTAGCGCACGCGCATGCTCGTCGATGCCATTGCCGTGGTCGGCAATTCGAGAGTGCGGGTTTCAAACGGCGCCACCATGGCGGGGTCTTTTACTGCCAAGGTTTTCTCGCCGGACGCCAGTTCGACGGCCGCAAAGCTGACGTGGTAAGGCGTGGGATTCGATACCCGCAGCACAGCGCGGTTGCCTTCGCCCGCAAGCTGCCAGGTCAGCTGCTGGGGAGCCTGCATGGCGGTGCCGGCTAGCCCAGCCGGCCGGAAGAAGAATTTGATGCGCGAACGGAACGACAGCTGCAGGAAGTTTTCTCCGTTCTTCGCGTTGGGGCGGGCCGGAATGTCGAGCACGTTCAGCCAGAAGATGCTCTCGCGGTCTGGCGGCAAGGGCTCGCCCGAATGCATGATGCGCAGCGTCTGGCTTTTGCCGGGGTCGATGCGCGACATGGGAGGAGAGACGACAAAAGGCACTTCCAACGTGCTGCGTTCGGCCTGCGAGGCGCCGGTATCCAACCACGCCTGTACCAGGCTGGGCGCCTGGCTTTTATTAGTGAGGCGGACGGTTTTTTCGCCGCTTGCTGCTTCATAGATGACCCGCGTTGCCCCGATGACGACCGACGCGTGCGTGATTGCCGGCGCCACAGCCAGGGATAGCGCAGCGGCCGAAAAGATGATGGACAGGTAGCGGTGAAAGCGCATGGCGATTTCCGGTAGTGCGGGCCCGGGCCACGCGTATGGCAGGCCGGGCAGCCGGCCGCCGCGCCGAAGCGCGGGCAGCCGAAGTACAGGGCGCTTGGTGCGCGCCCGTTGGTACCGTAAGCCTGGTGGGCTTATTGGTAGACGAGGGAGTAGGTGACGCTGGACTCGACGGCGCCTGCCGTAGCCGCACCGGTTGCGAAGTAGCCGGCTTCGTAAGAGAGGACGCCGCTGCCACCGCTTACGTCGACGGTTTGGTTGCCGGGCGAGCCGATGACGATGTTTCCAGCGCCGTGAGCGTCGCGCAGGGCGATCTGCACCTCGGTCGCACCGCCCGCGCCGACCGGGATGGTGTTGTTCAAGTGGCCCCTGGCGGTATCGACGTTAGGGCCGGCTTCGAAGTAGGCCATGACGTTGCTGAGGCTGCCGGTGCAGTTGGCCAGCTCGATGTCGAACTGCGTCCAGCCGGCCGTCTTGCCGGATGCATCCAGCGTGCTGGTGCTGACGGTGGGCAGATCGACGTCGAAGTCCGGGCCGCCCGAATTGACGATGTCGCAGGTGGAAGCAGTGATTTCACCGTTGAAAGTGATAGTGCCGTCGCTGGCCAGCGCCACTTGCGCGGCGGCCAGGATTCCAGCACCCGCCAGAAGGCCGGTAATGCGAGACAGTTTCATGGTTGACTCCGTGAAAAATAAGTTGGAATGGCTGGCGAACTGGCGGAATATCAAAAGCCGATCGCAGCAAGACGGAGTCTAGAGATGATGGAGCCTGCAAGGCTGAGGAAAAGTCTGACGGATGCAGGGGAAAGTTCTTATCAGTACCGGTCGCCGGCTGAGCGGGCGGGGTTACTGGTAGACCAGGTTGTATTCCACGCTGGTGTGCACACTGCCTGGCGACACCTGGCCCAGGGCGTAGTATCCGGCCTCGTATACCTGCGTGATGTGGTCTTGCAGCACGACAGGCATGGCGCCTTGGCCGCCATGGGGAGCGCCGATAAGGATGTGCTGGGTGCTGCCCAGTGCGCGCAGGGCGATTTGCACGTTGCCGGCTGAACTGCTGCTGTCCAGGCTGAGGCGGCCGGTGGCCATGTCCACGAAAGGGCCGGGCTCGAAGTGGGTACGCACCAGGGCTGGCCTGTTGCCGCAGCGATGCAGCGTGATGGCGAATGGCGACCAACCCGCGGTTTGGCCGTGTGCGGTCAGTGCGTCGGTTCCAACGCTGGGCAGGGAGATGGTGAAGTCCGGGGACACGCTGCGCGCGATGGAAGCGTGGCCGCCGCGGATTTCACAGCTTTCGGCGACCACGGCGCCCGTGAACGTGATGGTGCCGCGTTGCGCCCAGGCCGCGTGTGTGCTGGCCAGAACGACGATGCCCGCGACGAGGCAGGCAGTGCGGGATGTTTTCATGATCGGCTCCGTGGCGGTGGAATGGCATGCCCCTGCGGCTGGCAGGAAAATCTGCTTGCATGCCTGCCGATAATGGTCGATGCGCCCTTGCCGGTCGGTAGGAAAATTCTGCAGGAAACCCGGGAATTGTCCGATTTTCCCGTGCCGGCCGCCGATGCTTACCGTGCGCCCAGCGTCAGGTTACCGCGCCCCGTTGCGAAAATTGCGGCTGCTTCCACACTTCGCTGTCCAGCACGTCTTTTAATACGTCAACAGCATCCCATACGTCGGCATAACCCAGGTATAGCGGCGTGAGGCCGAAGCGCAGTACTTCGGGTTCACGGTAGTCGCCGATGACGCCACGTGCGATCAGCGCCTGCATGATCGCATACCCGTGCGGATGCCGGATGCTGACGTGGCTGCCGCGCCGGGCGTGTTCGCGCGGCGTGGCCAGCGTCAGCGGATGGCCGGCGCAGCGGCTTTCCACCAGCTGGATGAACAGGTCGCCCAGGGCCAGGGATTTCTTGCGCACCAGGTTCATGTCGGCGGCCAGGCTGATGTCCAGGCCGCACTCTACCAGTGACAGCGACACGATGGGCTGCGTGCCGCACAGGTAGCGGCGGATGCCGCCCGCCGGCTCGTAGGCCGCCATCATGTCGAACGGCCGCTGGTGACCCCACCAGCCCGACAGAGGCTGCCAGAACTGGTCGGTGTGGCGCGGCGCCACCCAGATGTAGGCCGGGGCGCCGGGGCCGGCGTTCAAGTATTTGTACGTGCAGCCCACCGCGAAGTCGGCCTTGGCGCCAGTGACGTCCACCGGCACGGCGCCGGCGGCGTGGGCCAGGTCCCAGATGGCCAGCGTGCCCCGGGCATGGGCCTGCGCGGTGACGGCGGCCATGTCGTACATGGCGCCGGTGCGGTAGTTGACGTGCGACAGCAGCAGCACGGCCACGGACTCGTCCAGCGCCTGCGCCAGCGGCAGATCGTCGTCGACCAGGCGCAGTTCGTAGCCCTGCTGCAGCAGGTCGATCATGCCCTGGATCATGTACAGGTCGGTGGGAAAGTTGTCGCGTTCGGACACGATCACCCGGCGCTGCGGTGCGGCCTGCTGCTGGATGCGCAGGGTGGCCGCCAGTGCCTTGAACAGGTTCAGCGAAGTGGTGTCGGTAACCACCACCTGGCCGGGGCCGGCGCCGATCAGCTGCCCCAGCTTGTCGCCCAGCCGCGCGGGCAGGTCAAACCAGCCCGCGGTATTCCAGCTGCGGATCAGGCCGTTGCCCCATTCCTGGCCGATAACCGCCGCGGCGCGCGCCGCCGCGGCCTTGGGCAGCACGCCCAGGGAATTGCCGTCCAGGTAGATGACGCCGGGCGGCAGTTCGAATTGCTGCTTCAGCGGCGCCAGCGGGTCTTGCTGGTCGGCCTGCAGGCAGTCTGCGCGGGTATGCATGTCGGGGCTCCTTGGTTGCCTGCCAATACTAGCAGCGCGCCGCGCTTCGGGGGGCCTTCAAGCCATCAGCCCCGCCGCCAGGCCCGCGCCGATGATGGCCAGCACCGCGAGCGCCAGCCCGCTGTACAGGCGGTCGCGCTCGCGCAGGAACAGGGCCAGCATCAGCGCCACGCGCAGCACGGGCAGCGCAATGAACATGGCAATGCCGGCCTGCACCGCGGCCAGGCCCGCGGGTGGGGTTTGCCACAGCCATTGCGCCAGCAGGCCGATGCCGATCAGGGCCGAGGCAAACCACGTGCCGTAGTGCAGCAGCATGGCGATGCGCTGTTCGTGCCGCCGGGGGGCGGGCGCCGTCATATCAGGCTGCTCCAGTCCAGGCCGAACGCGCTGCCCAGCATCTGTATGGCCAGCACGGCCAGCACGGCCACAAAGAACAGCCGCAGTTTGTCGGCCGGCAGCCCCATAAGCAGGCGCGCGCCCAGCAGGGCGCCGGCCACCGATCCCAGCGCCACCGGCCCTGCAATGGCCGGGTCGATGGCGCCGCGCACGAAGTACGCGCCGGCGCTGGCCGCCGCCGTCACGCCTATCATGAAGTTGGACGTGGCCGACGAGACTTTGATGGGCAGGCGCAGCGCGGTGTCCATGGCGGGAATCTTCAGCACGCCGCTGCCGATGCCCAACAGGGCCGAGATCAGGCCGGCCCCGACCATCAGCGACAGGCCCATCGGCACGCGGCTGACCTGGTACGCGATTTCGCGGCCCGAGCTGTGGTCGGGGTAGCTGGCGTGCAGGCGCAGTCGGGTGGCCAGCCGGTCGGCGACGGCGCCCACGGGATCGTGGCGGCGAGCCAGCATTTGCCGGGCAGACAGGGCCAGCACCGCGGCAAACAGCCCGTACAAAAACGCCACCGGCACAATGCCGATCAGGAATACGCCGATCAGGGCCCCCAGCGTGGTGGCCACTTCCAGCACCAGCGCCAGGCGGATGTTGGTAAGGCGATGCTTCAGGAATGGGGCGGCACTGCCGCACGAACAGGCGATGACCGACACCAGGCTGGCGGCGATGGCCGTGTGGATGTCGACGCCTGCCCACAATGTGAGGGCCGGCACGATGAAGATGCCGCTGGCCATGCCCAGCACGCCGCCCAGCGCGCTGGCGCCGAACGCGGCAAGGCACAGGCCCAGTGAATATAAAGGGTCCATCAGCCGCGCCGTGTCTTGGCCGAGCGCGCCAGGCGCGTCACGAAGCGGATCAGGTCGCCCCGGTAGTACAGCCGTTCGTAGTCGACCGGCCGGCTGTCCAGCGAATACGACGTACGTTCGATGCGAAACACCGGGCTGCCCGCTGCAATCGACAGCGCTTGCGCGACGTGCGCATCGCAGGCGGTCGCTTCCAGCTGGTATTCGGCCTCGATCAGCGGCAATCCGTATTTTTCTTCCAGCAGCGTGAAGATGGGCTCGGTGCGCAGATCGTGCTTGACCACTTTGCGGCCGATATCAAAGGGCAGGTAGGTTTCGTCGAATGAGACCGGCACGCCGTCGGCCAGCCGCACGCGTTCCAGGCGGTACACCCGCGTGCCGGCGGACAGCGCCAGCCGCGCGGCCACTTCTTTGTCGGCCGCGGCCACCCGCTTGTCCAGCACGCGCGCCGTGGGCATGCGGCCCAGCGCCTGCATGTCTTCGACAAAGCCGCTCAGTTCGGTGAGTTCCTGGCGGATTTTGGGTAAAGCCACATACGTGCCCCGGCCGCGATGGATTTCCAGCAGCCCGCGGCCGACCAGCCCTTCGACGGCTTTGCGCACGGTGATGCGGCTGACGCCGAAACGCGTGGCCAGCGCGGCTTCGGGCGGCAGTTGGTCGCCCGGCGCCAGGGCGCCCGAGGTGATCTCGGCGGCTAGCGTCTGTTCGACCTGGGCGTACAGGGGCAGGGAACTGGCAGGGGCTGTCGGCATGGGCGCATTTTGTCATCATGACATCATGATGTCTATAGAGGCCCGGCGCCGTGGGGCAAGATTATTTTTCCTCATGCATACGTGAGATATCGTCGCTGTATCAAACCGCGGGCGGCTCCTACCATTTTGCAAAACCACAGGAGACACCATGCTATTTCTCGTCATCAGCACGCCCCGGCCCGAACGGCCTTCCACGTTGATCGATTCGCGCAGCCGCTACTGGGACTGGATGCGGCCGCTGCTGCAGTCGGGCCAGGCCAGGTCCGTATACGCGCGCGCCGGGCGCGGCGCGGTGGCCTTGTTCGATGTCGACTCCAACCTGACCCTGCATCGCTACATGAACGAATGGGCCGACATCATTCCAGCGCATTTCGACGTGTACCCGCTGCTGGATGAAGATTCGGCCAAGGCATTCCTGGCCACCCAGGCCGGAGAACCGGCATGAACTCCGGCCGCCGGGCCTGGCTGCGGCAGGCGGGCCGGCTGGCGCTGGCCGCCGGGGCCGCCGCCTGTACGCCGGCCGCGCACGCCGAAGACGCGTTTCCAGACAAGCCAGTGCGCATGATCGTGGCCTTTCCCGCCGGCGGCGGCACCGACATCGTGGCGCGCCTGATTGCCGAACGGCTGACGGCGCTGTGGGGCCAGCAGGTCATCGTCGACAACCGCGGCGGCGCGGGCGGCGTGATCGGCACGGAGATCGCCGCGCGCTCGGCGCCCGACGGCTACACCATTTTCATGGCCACGCTGGGCAATATGTCGATCAACCCGCACCTGTACAAGATGGATGTCGATCCGTCGCGGGACCTGGCGCCCATTTCGAATGTGGTCGATGTGAACTTCGTACTGGTCGCGAATCCGAAATTGCCGGTACACAACGTGAAAGAGCTGATCGCGCTGGCGAAGCAGAAGCCGGGGCAGATCAATTATTCGTCGTCGGGTGTGGGCGGCGCGCCCCACCTGGCGGGCGAATTGTTCAACGACATGGCCGGGGTGAAGCTGGCGCACATTCCGTACAAGGGCAGCGGCCCCAGCTTTACCGACCTGATCGGCGGGCAGGTGTCGCTGACGTTCGACAGCCTGGTGCAGGCGCTGCCCTACATCCAGAGCGGCAAGCTGCGCGCCCTGGCCGTGCTGGCCAGCCAGCGTTCGCCGCTGCTGCCCCAGGTGCCCACCCTGGCCGAGGCGGGGGTGCCCGGCTACAGCTTCACCAACTGGTTCGGGCTGCTTGCGCCGGCCGGCACGCCCGCCAAGCGCATCGGCAAGCTCAACGCGGCCGTACGCCAGGTATTGCAAGAGCCCGCGGTGCGCGAGCGGCTGAGCGCCATGGGCGCCGTGCCGGCGGGCACCACGCCCGAGGCGTTCGGCCGGCTTATCCGCGACGAGCGGGCCAAGTGGGGCAAGATCATCCAGGAACGAGGGATACGGGCACAGTAGCGCGCGCCAGCAGCCATTTGCGGAAGCACACCACCTTGCCATCGTCGGCGCGCGCTGCGGGGCACACCAGGTGGTAGCCGCGCCGGCGTCGCAGCACCAGCGGGTGCGGCGCCACCAGCCGGCCCTGGGCCAGGTCTTTTTCCAGGTAGCGCAGCTGGCCCAGCGCCACGCCCAGGCCCTCGGCGGCGCATTGATAAATCACACTGAGGTCTTCGTAATACATGTCTCCCACCGCCAGGCCCCGCGAGGCGCCCGCCAGCCGGATCCAGTCGGGCCAGTGTTGCGGGCGCCGGTTCGAATGCAGCAGGGGCAGCTCGAGCAGCGCCGCGGTGGTACAGGGGCGCGGCAGGCGCGCGGCCAGTTCGGGGGCCATGACCGGCGTCAGCTCGTCGCTGAACAGCAGGTCGTTGCGCAGGCCCTCCCAGGGGCCGTCGCCGTACACGATGCCCACGTCGGCGTTGTCGCGTTTGAAGTCCACGCCTTCCACGCTGGCGGCCAGCCGCACGTTGATATCGGGATGGTCGGACTGGAAGGCCGGCAGCAGCGGGATCAGCCAGCGCAGGAACAGCGTGGTATGGCCGCGCACCGTCAGCACCTGCTTGGCGCCGGTCGAGACCAGGTCTTGCGTGGCGCGCACGATCTGCGCAAAAGCGCCGCTGAGCGCGGCGGCATACAGTTCGCCGCCGCGCGTCAGCTGCAGCTGGCGCGCGCGCCGTTCAAACAGGCTGAAGCCCAGCCACGCTTCCAGCGCCTTGATCTGGTGGCTGACCGCGCCCTGGGTGATATGCAGTTCCTGCGCGGCGCGCGTAAAGCTCAAGTGGCGGGCGGCGCTTTCGAATACGCGCAGCGGGTTCAAGGGCGGCAGTTGCGGATTCATGCGCGGGCCTCCGCGGCGCGGCGGCGTGCCGCGCGGCGCGACTTATTCTTCAAAGATTAGTTTTTATTATGCCTGACGAGGAGTTTGCAGGTGAATATGCGATACAGCACTGAATTTCCTTCGCTGCGAGGCCAGGTCGGCGAGGCCGAGTGGCAGGCGCGCAAAGACCTGGCGGCTTGCTACCGGCTGATGGACCGCTACGGCATGACCGACATGATCTACAACCACATCACGGCGCAGATTCCGGGCAAGCCCGACCGCCTGCTCATCAATCTGTACGGCCTGCTGTACAAAGAGATCACCGCGTCCAGCCTGGTCGAGATCGACTACGACGGCAACATCCGCCACAAGCCCGATACCGATTACGGCATCAATAAGTCGGGCTATGTCATCCATGGCTGCATTCACCGCGCGCGCGCCGATGTGCATTGCGTGATCCATACGCATACCCGCGCGGGCATGGCGGTGTCGGCCATGCGCCAGGGGCTGCTGCCCATTACGCAGACGGCGTCGCGCTTTCATGGCCACGTCGCCTACCACGCGTTCGAGGGGCCGGCCGTCGACCTGGCCGAACAGGAACGCCTGGTGGCGGACCTGGGCCCGCACAATGCGATGATTCTGCGCAATCACGGCCTGCTGGTGTGCGGCGCGTCGATCGCGCAGGCTTTCAACCTGATGTACCAGCTGGAAATGGCCTGCCGCACGCAGGTCGACGCCATGGCGGCGGGCATTGATCAGGTGCTGCTGCCCGACGAGGCCGTGCTGCAGCGTTCGGCCCACCTGTACCAGCCCGGCACGCGCCGGCCCTATGGCGAACTGGAATGGCACGCCATGCTGCGCCTGCTGGATGCCGAACCGGGCGGCTATCCGCCGTATGCCAGTTGATTGCCCTTCGACCGCCTACCGGAGACCGCCTTCATGCCTTTCGATATTCCCGCGGGCGCGTGCGACTGCCACGTGCACGTGTTCGGCCCCGCCCGGCAGTACCCGTACGACCCGGCGCGCACCTACACCCCGGCCGACGCGCCCCTGGCTGAGCTGTCGGCCCTGCATCGCGAGCTGGGCATCGCGCGCACCGTCATCGTGCAGCCCAGCCCTTATGGCGCCGACAACCGCTGCCTGCTGGACGCGCTGGCGCGGCTGGACGGCGCCGGGCGCGGCGTGGCCGTGATCGACGACAGCACCACCGACGCGGCGCTGGCCGCCATGCAGCAGGCCGGCGTGCGCGGCGTGCGGGTCAACCTGGAAACCGCCGGCGAGCACGACCCGGCGGTGGCGCGGCGCAAGCTGCAGCGCGCCGCCGAGCGCGTGGCGCCGCTGGGCTGGCATGTGCAAACCTATACCAACCTGGCCACCTTCGCGGCGCTGGCCGACAGCCTGCCCGGCCTGCCGGCCACGCTGGTGGTCGATCATTTCGGCCGCGCGCAGGCCGGGCTGGGCCTGGCGCAGCCCGGCCTGGACCGCCTGCTGGATGCGGTGGCCGCCGGCCGCGTGTATGTGAAGCTGTCGGCCCCGTACCGCATCTCGCGCGAGCCCGACTACGCCGACGCGGCGCCGCTGGCGCGCGCGCTGATCGATGCCAACCCCGACCGCATGCTGTGGGGGTCCGACTGGCCGCACCCCGGCTCGGCGGCCGGCGGTCCGCTGTCGATCGATGGCATTACCCCGTTCCGCCAGGAAGACAACCGCCGCGCGCTGGCCCGCTGCCTGGAATGGGCCGGCAGCCCCGAGCGCGCCCGCAAGATACTGGCGGACAACCCGGCGCGGCTGTACGGCTTCGGCTGATGCGGCCGGCCGCGATCCACAACGATATCCACCATACGGAGAGAGACTCATGACCATGCGCTTACTTGCGCTGGCGGCGCTGGCCGCCGGCGCGGCCTGTGCCGCCGGCCCGCGGCCGGCCGCCGCAGCCTATCCCGAAAAACCCATACGCGTCGTGGTGCCCCTGGCGCCGGGCGGCACCGTGGACCTGGTGTCGCGGCTGATCGCCAAGGGCCTGTCCGAAGAGCTGAAGCAGTCCGTCATTGTCGAGAACAAGCCGGGCGCCAGCGGGCTGATCGGCACCCGCGACGTGGCGCACGCCGAACCCGACGGCTATACGCTGCTGGCGGTGGCCAATACCTTTGTCTCGGCGCCGGCTTTCGTGCCCAACGCCGGCTACGACCCGCTGAAAGACTTCGCGCCCGTTACCCAGACCTGCCAGATTCCCATGGTGCTGGTGGCGCATCCGGCCGTGCCGCAGCACACGGTGAAGGCGCTGATCGAGCGCGCACGCGCGCAGCCGGGCGAGGTGTCGTTCGCGTCATCGGGCATCGGTTCCACGGGCTATATTGCCGCCGAGCTGTTCAGCCGGCAGGCGGGCATCGAGATGCTGGGCGTGGCCTACAAGGGCAACGGCCAGGCGCTGACCGACGTGGTGGGCGGGCAGGTAATGACTATGTTCGACCAGGTCAGCACGTCCAGCCCGTACATCAAGAGCGGCAAGCTGCGCGCGCTGGCGGTAACCACGGCCACGCGCTCGGTGCTGCTGCCCGATGTGCCCACCATCGCGGAATCGGGCCTGCCGGGTTATGAAGATGTGACGTTCAATGCGATTCTGGCGCCGGCCGGCACGCCCGCGCCGATTGTGGCGCAACTGCACCAGGCAATCGGCAGGGTGCTGGCGCAGCCCGCGTTGCGCGAACAATTGGCAGGGCAGGGGATAGAGGTGAAAGTCAGCGGCAGCCCGCAGGCGTTCGGCGACTATTTGAAGCAGGCGGCGCAGAAATACCGCGGCATTGCGCAGGGCCGCCCCGCGGGAACGTAAGGCCATGCGGGCCGGCGGGGCGCACGGGGGCGCGCCGCCGGCGGGGCTTTAGTCTTGCCGGTCGGTGACTTCGACCAGGTGGTAGCCGAACTGGGTTTTCACCGGGCCTTGCACCACGTTGACCGGCGCGCTGAACACGACGGTGTCGAATTCTTTGACCATCTGGCCGGGGCCGAACGTGCCCAGGTTGCCGCCGTCGCGGCCCGAGGGGCAGCTGGAGTTTTCACGCGCCACCTGGGCGAAGTCGGCGCCGCCTTCGATGGCGGCCTTGAGCTCGTTGCACTTTGCTTCGGTGGAAACCAGGATGTGGCGTGCGGTAGCTTGGGCCATGGAATGACTCCTTTCTTGAATGCAAAACGCCATATTGCACTAGTCTGGGGTTTCAGTAAAACGCGGTATTTGGGTCGGCCGGGTGTCTGACACCTGCGGAGTCAGACACCTGCGCGATTGGCGCGAAATGCCTTGCTACCAGCGGTAAGAGGTTGTCAGGGTGACCAGCCGGCCGGGGCCGTAGGCGCAGGCGCCCCATGACCAGCACTGCGAGAAATAGGCCTTGTCGGTCAGGTTGCTGGCGTTGAGGGCGACGCGCCAGCTGCGGTTTTCCCAGGCCAGCATGGCGTCCAGCAAGGTTACCGAAGGGGTTCGGGGCACGTCGGCGACGTCGCCGGATTCGTCCACGAAGCTGCTGGCATAGTGCACGCCCGCGCCGACGGTGAAGCCGTCGATGTTGCCCAGCGAGAATTTATAGGTGCTCCAGAGGGCGGCCTGGCGCTTGGGTACGCCGGTCAGTTCCTTGTCGACGTTCAGGTAGGTGAAGCTGGCGTTGATGTCCAGCCGCGGAGTAATGGAGCCTACCCATTCCAGTTCCAGGCCGGTGTTGCGGGTTTTGCCGCGCTGCGAAACCTGCGTTTCGGAAACTTCCACCGTGCGGTTGACTTCGCGCAGTTCGAATACGGCGGCCGATGCGCGCCAGTCTTGCGCGGGCGGCTCATACTTGACGCCGGCTTCCCATTGTTTGCCGCGCAGGGGCCTCAGCCGCTGGCCATAGCTGGTATTGGCCTGGGGCAGGAACGACTCGGCGTAGCTGATGTACGGCAGCAGTCCGGGCACGATCTCGTACATCAGGCCGAAGCGCATGGAATCGGCCCGGTCGTTGCGGTCGTCGGCGCCGTCTTCCCAGTTCTTGGCCTCGTCGTGCCGCCAGCCGGCCAGCAGAATCCAGTTGCGCCAGCGCATTTCGTCCTGGATATAGACCCCCAGCTGCTTGATGCCGTTGGTTGCGATGGGCTCGCGGGGCGGGGGCTGGTAGCCCACCTGGTAAATGGGGTTGTAGACGTCGATCGGGTCCAGGCCGGTGTAGTCGTCGACGCCCGAGCCCGAATCTCGGTAGCGCAGGAAGTCCACGCCCACCAGCATCTGGTGCGCCACTGAGCCGGTCGAGAATTTGCCCACCAGGTTCTGGTCGGTTGCCAGGATCTGCGTGTGGTGCTTCCAGAAATAGGCCGCACGGTCCAGCATGCGCTGATCCGCGTCCAGATATGGCGCGTACACGTCGAAGGCGCCGTAGTCGGTCTTGTTGTCCGTCCAGCGCGTGCTTTGCCGGAACGTCCAGTTTTCGCCAAGCTCCTGGCGGAACGACCAGCCCGCCTGCATGCTGTCGGCGTCGAAGCGGTCGTAGCCCGGCTGGCCCACGAAGGTATGCCGCGAGATGCGGCCGTTGGGGTTGGGCAGAATGGTGCCTTCCCAGGGCAGGGTGCTGCCCGAATCGCCGCTGGCCCGGTCTTTTTGCCATTTCAGCCGCAGGGTCAGCTCAGTTCTGGCGCTGGGCGCCCAGGTCAGCGACGGGGCGATCAGCTGGCGGTCGTCCTGGCCGTAGTCGACCTGCGTTCCGCTTTCGCGGCCCAGGGCCACCAGCCGGTACAGCCAGGTGCCGTCTTCGGTCAGCGGGCCGGTCAGGTCCGCCTGCAGCTGGCGCGCATCGTGGTTGCCCACTTGCACGCCGATTTCATGCTGCGCCTCGGCCTGGGGCAGCTTGCTGACGTTGTTGATCAGCCCGCCCGTGCCGCCCTGGCCATACAGCATGGATGACGGCCCGCGCAGCACTTCCATGCGTTCCATCAGGTAAGGCTCGACGCGCGGGGTGCTGGTCCAGAAGTTCACCCGGTCTTTCAGGCCGTCCAAGAAGATGTCCTCGATTTCCACGCCGCGCGCCTGGGCTGTGTCCATGCGCGTGCTGGCCCCGTAGATGGAAGTGCGCACGCCCGCGCTGTAGGTCAGCGCCTGGTCCAGCGTGTTGGAAGCCGTGTCGCGGATCTGGTTGGCGGTGACCACCGAGATCGACTGCGGGGTTTCCACGATGGGGGTGTCGGTTTTCGTGGCGGTGGCGCTGCGCTGCGCCATGTAACCCATCACCGGGCCGGTGGCGAATTCGGACTGGCCCGTAACGGTGACGGCCGGCAGTTCGCTGACGCTGGCCGGCGGCAGCGGCTTGAGCACGTAGCGCCGGTTTGTATCGGGAACCGCTTGCAGGCCGGTGCCGGCCAATACGCGGGCCAGGCCCTGCGCGACTGTGTAATTGCCCTGCAGGCCGGGGCTGTTTTTGCCGTTGGCAAGTTCGATCGAGCCGGCCAGGTAAATGCCCGCTTCGCTGGCGAAGCGCGTCAGCACCGTGCGCAGGGGGCCGGCGGGGATGTCATAGCTGTGCTGCGCGGCGGCGGCCGGCGCCGGCGCCTGGGCCGCGCCGGCCTGGCCGGGCGCCATCCAGGCGCCGGCCGCGATGGCCACGGACGCTGCCGCTGTCCGCACCCATGCCGCCAGGGGCCGCGGCGCCAGCCCGGCCGGGCCAGACGGCGCGTGGCGCAGTGCTGGGGCTGGCTGCCCGGCGCGGGCCGGGGGCAGGGCATGCGATAAACGCCGGTACATGACGTATTCCTTTCAACGATGATGGTAAATAGCAGGCCAGCCGCCGGTGCGCGCGCGGCGCGCCGCCCGGCAATGCGACCCTCTCTATTCCCTAATCAATCGAGAAGGCAAAAAGCGGAACTGTTTTTGGAAAATTCATGTGGACGGCGCCTGCGCCGTGCGGGCGCTGACCGATATCCACCATGGCCAGGGCCGGCGCACCTGCAATGAAGCCGCTTCCGCCAGCATGGCCAGGGCGCCGTCTACGTCGCGCAGCGGAAACGTGCCGAACACGCGCCGTTGCGCGACATCGGGCGCCAGGCTGATGTGGGCCGCATGGTAGCGGCCCAGTTCGCCGATGACATCGGCCAGGGAAAGATCCCAGGCGATCAGTTCGCCGCGGGTCCAGGCTTCGCGCGCGGCGTCGGCGGGGGCGCCGGCGGCGATGCGGCCGGCATCGAACCAGGTCTGCCGGCCGGCCGGAACGACGCCGGCCGCGCCGGTATCGGCGGTGCGTATCTCCACCGCGCCTTCGTATACCGCCAGGAAAGTGCGGGCCGGTTCTCGCCGCACCGTGAAGCGCGTGCCCAGGGCGCGCATGCGGCCCTGCGGCGTGTCGATGACAAAAGGCCGGGCGTCGCCCTGGGCGGTGGACACCAGGATTTCCCCCGCGGCCAGGGTCAGCCTGCGCAGGCCGGCCCGCATGTCGGCGTTGAGCGCGCTGGCGGTATTCAGCCAGACCTGCGATCCGTCGGCCAGCGTGAAGCGGCGTATGTCGCCCGTGCCGGTGCGGTAATCCGCCGTCCAGGCGGCGATGGCCGCGGCCGCCGGCGATCCGGGCCGGGCCGCCCAGCCCAGGAACCCGGCGCCGGCCAGCGCGCCGATGCCCGCCAGCACCCGGCGGCGCGACCGCGCGCGCGCGTGCACGGCACCGACCTTGGCGGCCATCTGCCGCGGGTCGGGCGTGCTTTGCAGCGGCGCCAGCACGCGCTGGCTGACCGATTCGACGTATTGCCAGGCCTGTCGATGATGCGGGTGCGAAGCCAGCCAGGCCTGCCAGCGCGCCTGGTCGGCCGCACTGGCTTCGCCCGAAATCAGCAGCGCATACCATTGCGCCGCGTGCTCCATCACGGCGTGCGAAGGCCGGGCGTCGTCGCCAGGTGCGGCCGGAAATGCGGAATCGGCGGACATGGATCAGGGCCCGGCCATGTCACAGCGGCGGCGCATGCCGCAGCGCGGCGGCCGTCTGCACGGCCTGGGCCTGCATGCAGCGCAGCATGGCCTGGGCCACATACTTGCGCACCATGCGCGAGGACACACCCAGTTCGCCGGCCACGTCCGCCGCGGTCATGCCGCACACGGCCGACATCAGGAACGCCTGCGCCGCCTTGCCGGGCAGGCTGTGCAGCAGCTCGGCGATTTCCTGTAGGGCCTCGAGCACAATGGCCTGGCGTTCCGCCGACGGCGCGTACCCCTGCGGCTGGGCGGCCAGCGTGTCCAGCCAGGCTTGCTCGATTTCGCGGCGGCGCCACAGGTTGATGCACATGCCCTGCGCCATGGCGCGCAAATACGCCCGGGCCTCGAGCGGGCTGCCGAAGCCGCGCGAGGCCGGCTTCAAAATCAGGCGCAGGAACGCTTCATGCGCCAGATCCGCCGCATCGGCGGCGTTGCCCAGGCGCCGTTGCAGCCAGGCCCGCAGCCAGGCGTGATGATCCGCGTACAGCGTATCGATCGACGGCGAAGAAAGCAAAAGGGAAGGCGCGGCGTCCACGGTCGAACTCTCTTGGGGAGTCCTCAATAAAGAGGGTGCGCCTAGATGGTAATGGAAATAGTTCTTGTTTTGAAGTGTTGGCCGCCGCGGGCGGGCCAGTCTTTACCGGGGCGAGGCATGGCCGCCACACGGGTTTTCCCGTAGGCGGCAGCCGCTACACTGGCCGGATCAGCCACTGACCCTGCTGGAAGCACGCCATGAATGCCACCCCACTGATCGACCTGAAGCCGCTTGAAGCCGTGCTGCAGAAATTCGCCGACGAACGCGACTGGAACCAGTTCCACGCGCCCAAGAACCTGGCGATGGCGCTGACCGGCGAAGTGGGCGAGCTGGTCGAGATCTTCCAGTGGCTGACCGAAGCCGAATCCCGGCGCGTCGCGCAAGACCCCCGCACCGCGCGGGCCGTGCGCGACGAGCTGGCCGACGTCATGCTGTACCTGGTGCGCCTGGCCATGGAACTGGGCGTCGACATGAACGAAGCCATCATCCACAAGATCGAGGTGAACCGGCAGAAGTACCCAGTGGGCGACGCCCTGCCCAGGCACCTGCGCTAGGCGCAGCCGCCTTACAGGGTGGCCACCGGCGTCACCGGCGACCCCACCGCGCCCGGCAGGCGCAAGGGCGGCGCGGTCAGGAAGAACCGGCTGCGCCCCTGCGCCGCCAGCGCGGCGGCCAGGTCCGACAAATACCACAGCTCGCCCAGCGGCACGCCCAGCTTGAACAGGCACAGTTCATGAATGGGCATGAACGCGCCCTGTATGCCCAGCGGCCCCTGCGGCGGACGGCGCTCTACCGCGTAGTTGTCGGCCACCAGCGCGGCGATCTGGCTGTCGCGGATCCAGTCGCGCAGGCGTTCGTCGCGGCCGTCCAGCACGCTGCAGGCGCCGTGCAGCACGTGCGGGTCGGGCTGGCGTTGCATGGACAGCAGCACGTCGGCAAAGCCTGTGTGCAGGCACAGGATGTCGCCCGGCTCGACCGCGATCCGGTCGGCCCGCAGCACCTGCATCAGGTCGTCGTAGCCGACTTCGCGGCGCTCGTCGCCGAAGTGCTTGCGCAGGTTCACCAGCACGCCGCGGCCCTGGATGGGCGTGGCGGCGAAATTGTCGATGCCCAGCCTGGCCGCGCGCACCGGCTGGTGCTCGCCTTCTTCGGCGGCGCGCGATGCGCCCTGGATGTGCTCGCCGCCGGCATAGCCGTTGTAGTACACCGGCACCGGCTCGCCCGTGCCGTGCACGTCGAACATCGAGCCCACGTGCGCGAAACTGTCCCACTGGGTGGAATACTGCGTGTACAGCACGACGTAGTCATCGCAGATCACGTCGGTAACGCCGGGGTGTTCGCAGCAGTGCGCCATGTTGTAGGCGAACTTGCCCTTGCGCGTGGTGGCGCGCAGCTGCGGCGGATACCGGAACGGGTTCAGCAGGTTGCCGCCCGGGTAGTCCAGCGGCAGGCTCAGGCAGAAGCGCTGCCCGCTGGTGATTTCCCGCGCGGCGGCGGCGACGCGTTCCGGGGTCAGCAGGTTCAGGCGCCCCAGCTGGTCGTCGGGCCCGAAGTCGCCCCAGTTCGACCCCGGCGGCCGGTGCTTCCATCGTTGTTGTCCGCGTTCGCCAGTCATGGCTGTCCTCCAGTGGTCTGCTGCTGCGGGATCATTGAACCTTGATATTGGCGTTGCGGATCACCGCGCCCCATTTCTCGGATTCGCTCTTGATGAAGGCGGCGAACTGCTCCGGCGTGTCACCGACGGTCAGCATGCCCTGGGTATCGAGCTTTTCGCGCACGGCGGGATCCTGCAGCGTCTTGACCAGCGCGGCGTGCAGCTTCTGCACCACTTCCGGCTTCATGTGGGCCGGCCCGATAATGCCCATCCAGCCCACGGCTTCGAAGTTATCGTAGCCCTGGCTGGCCAGCGGCTTGACCTGCGGCAGCGCCGGGATCGACGTGCGCGTAGTCACCGCCAGCGCGCGCAGGTCGCCGCGCTTGATGAAGGGCGTGACGGTGGGCGATGCCTCGAACAGCACGTCGATCTGCCCGCCGATCAGGTCGGTGATGGCGGCCGGACCACCCTTGTACGGCACGTGCAGCATCTGCACATGGGCGCGCTGCTTGAACATTTCCTGGGTCAGGTGGCTGGTCGAGCCGTTGCCCGGCGAGCCGAAGTTGAGCTTGTTGGGCTGGGCCTTGGCCGCCGCCACCAGGTCCTGCACCGACTTGATGTCCGACTTGGCCGACACCACCATGGTCTGGGCCACGGCCGCAACGTTCATGATGGCGGTGAAGTCCTTCACCGGATCGTAGTTGGTGTTCTTGAACAGGTGCGGGGCGATGCCCAGCGGGCCGCTGGAACTCATGCCCAACGTGTAGCCGTCGGGCGCGGCGCGCGCCACCAGGCCCGTGCCCAGCGTGCCGCCGGCGCCCGGCTTGTTCTCGACGATGATGGGCTGGCCCAGCACCTTCGACAGCCCGTCGCTGATCACGCGCGCCAGCAAATCCACCGACTGGCCGGCCGGGTAAGGCACCAGCATGGTGATGGGCTTGTCGGGGTAGTCCTGGGCCGCCATCGCGGGCTGCGCCAGCGGGCCCAGCAGGCAGGCAAGCGCGGCTGCTTTCAGCATTTTCTTGGTATGACGCATAGGTTTGTCTCCGTAGTTCGCCAGTTCCCGCCGGCGGATTGTTTATGGGTACTGCCTGGGGGCGCATGCGCGCCGCGTTCGCGGCGTCATGCGCCGGTGTCGTGTTCGGCGGCCGCCCCGCTTGCAAACGCGGCATCGATCTCTTGCGGCGACAGGCCCAGTTCGGCCAGCACCGCGCGGCTGTGCTCGCCCAGGCCGGGCGCGCCATAGGGCCGCGTGCCCTCGGGGTGCTCGCCAAACTTGATCAGGTTGGCGACGCCCTTGTAGGCGCCGGCCTTGCAGTGGCGCATGTCCATGATGAACCCCTGCGCGGCGACCTGCGGATCGTCGAACATGTCTTCCACCTTGCGCACCGCCGCGCACGGTACCGCTACCCCGAAGGTCTCTTCCCATTCCAGCGCCGTGCGGGCGGCCAGGCCCTGGCGGATCATGGGAATCAGCTCGTCGGCGTGGGCCGCGCGCTTCTTCACCGAGTCGTAGCGTTCGTTGCCGGCCAGCCCGGGCATGCCGATCAGCGTGCACAGCGATTTCCAGAAGTGCGCGGTATTGGCAGAAAGGTACAGGTGGCCTTCTTTGGTGGGATGGATGCCGGTGATGCCGCCCGACCGCATGTCGCGATTGATGTCGCGCGGCTCGTCCCGCTGCATGACCAGGCGCGCCGACTGCATGGCCAGCGCGCTGCCCAGCAGCGAGACCGACACTTCCTGGCCGCGGCCCGTGCGCTCGCGCTGGTACAGCGCCGCCGTGATGCCGTTGGACACCATGGCGGCGGCGTAGTAGTCCACCACCGATCCATACACGATCTCGGGGCCGCCCTGGCCCATGCCTTGCGCCGCGCAGATGCCGGTGCGCGCCTGCAGCACCTGGTCGTAGCCCGCGTTGTCGGCCAGCGGGCCGCTTTGCCCGTAGCCGGTCATGGCGCAATACACCAGGCGCGGGTTCACCGCGCTGAGCGCCGCGTAGTCGATGCCCAGGCGCGCCGGCACCGAGGGCCGGAAATTGTGCAGCAGCACGTCGGCCTGCCGCGCCAGGCGCCGCAGTATTTCCTGGCCGGCGGGCTGCTTCAGGTCCAGGCAGACGCCGCGCTTGCCGCGGTTCACGCCCAGGAAGGCGCGGCTTTCGGCGGCCAGGGTAGAAGGATATTTGCGCAGGTTGTCGCCGTCGGGCGGCTCGATCTTGATGACTTCGGCGCCCAGGTCGGCCAGCAGCGCGCCGCCATACGGCCCGGCAATATAGGCGCTGAGGTCGATGACTTTGATGCCGGCCAGCGGGGCCGAGCCGGCGGGTGCGGATGGCTGGCTCATGTCAGTTCCCCGCCGCCGGCTGCCCGGCCCGCGCCAGGACCAGCCGCGCGCGCTGCACGAAGGGGGCGTCGATCATCTTGCCGTCCAGCAGATAGGCGCCGTTCGCGCCATTGCGCGCCTCGGCGTCCAGAATCTTGCGCGCCCACGCCAGTTCCTGCTCGGTGGGGCTGAATACTTCGTTGGCCAGGGCGATCTGGCCGGGGTGGATGCAGGTCTTGCCCAGAAAGCCCACGCGCCGCGCCAGCAGGGCTTCTTCGCGATAGCCCTGCGCGTTCGCGACATCGGCATAGGCGGAATCGAGCACCACGCGGCCCGAGGCGGCCGCCGCCATGCGCAGCGCGAACATGACGGCATGCACATTGGGGGCGTCGTAACGGGCGATGTCCAGCGGCTCGAACAAGTCGCCCAGGCCCAACTGCAGGCCCCATACCCGCGGGTGCGCGCCGGCGATCTGCGCCGCGTTCAGCAGGGCCGCCGGCGATTCGATATTGGCCAGCACTTTCACGGGCGCCTGGTCCGCGCCGCGCACCGTCGGCTCGATCTGTTCCAGCTGTGCAATGCCGGCCAGCAGGCCGTCGCGCGATTCGATCTTGGGGATATTGACGATGTCGATGCCGGCCCGGCAGGCCACGCGCAGGTCATCCAGGAAATGGCCGGTGTCCATGGCGTTGACCCGCACGATCAGAGTCTTGCCCGCCCGGGCCGCCGCGGGCTGATCCAGCAGCAGGCCCAGTTGCTCGCGCGCATAGGCCTTGCGGTCGGGCAGCACGGCGTCTTCCAGGTCGAAGCTGATAGCGTCGGCCGCGCTATTGAGCGCCTTGGTGAACAGTTCCGGCCGGGACGCCGGTACGAACAGCTTGCTTCTCATGCGGTCTCCTTGTTGCAGCGATTATGGAGACGCCGGGCCTCGCGCGGCTGTGTTTAATCTAGCTTCAGAAGATATAAAATCTACGATGTGAACACCCATTTCCTGCACACGCTGCTGGCCATCCATCGTTACGGCTCGATGGCCGAGGCCGCCCGCCGCCTGAACATCACGCACGGCGCCGTGGCGCAGCAGATCCGTGCCCTGGAGGCGCACGTCAACGCACCCCTGGTGGCGCGCTCGGGCAAAACGGTGCATCTGACCGAAGCCGCCCACCGCATTCTCGATACATCGCAGAAAATATTGGACGATGTCGATTCACTGGCGACCCTGGCGCACACCCGCGAAATACGCGGCGAACTGCGCCTGGGCACCGGCAATACCTCGCTGAACAGCACCGTGCCGAACATCCTGGCCACGCTGGCCAGGCGCTACCCGCACCTGCATGTCTTCATCCGGGCCGGCCTGTCCACCGAGTTCTACGCCAGCGTCGAAAGCGGCGAACTGGATGTGGCCATCGCCCTGGAAGCGCCGTTCGAACTGCCCAAGAAACTGGTGTGGCGCCTGCTGCGCGAAGAGCATTTTTCGCTGCTGGCATCGGCCGGCCATCAGGGGCGCAGCGCGCAAGACCTGCTCAACAGCGAAGACTTCATCCGCTACGAAGCCGGCAGCTGGATCGGCAACCTGATCGACCAGTACCTGAAGAAGTCGGGCATCGCCACGCGCGACCGCTACGAACTGGCCTCGACCGAATCCATCGCCCTGATGGTCAACAAGGGGCTGGGCGTGGCCATCGTGCCCAATGCCTGGAACCTGTGGAAACAGGGCTTGAACGTCATCAGCCTGCCCTTGCCCGTGCCCTGCCAGCCGCGCCGCTTCGGCCTGATCTGGGCCCGCTCGTGCCCGCGCATGCAATTGGTTGAGGCGTTCGTGAAGGCTGCCGAGCAGGAATACCGGGGGTAAGAGCGACGCCGTATGAGGACTTACCCGTATTTGCTTCGCAATGGTGCGCCCGCATTCCGTGCAGCAATCTCACAGAGCAGTTGCTTACGGCTTCAGTAAGCTCTTGTTATCAATCATAAAACTGGCGTTCTGCCCCCTCGCCGCGCCGCGAGTGTAAACAATCATTCCTTAAAGGAATAAGAACTTAAGCGTTTAATTCCCTTTTGAGTTGTCCGGGTTTTTTGCATGATCGCTGCTCCTGGAGTACGAGCCCATGCAGAATCCATCGCCATTTACCCTTAATTCCGCCCCGCCGGTGCTTAGCGCCGAACTGGCTGCCGCGCTGCAGCCCATTGTGACCCCGCACCTGAGCGACAACCTGCACCGCCAGCGCGGCGTGGTCGGGCTGGCCCGCTACAACCGGCGCGGCAAGCTGGTGGGCAGCGCACTGACGGTCAAGACGCGGCCGGGCGACAACCTGTTCATCTACAAGGCCATGACCCTGGTCCAGCCCGGCCACGTGCTGGTGGTGGATGCCGGCGGCGACCTGACCAATGCCTGCGTGGGCGAGATCATGAAGCGCTACCTGCAGCAGCGTGGCTGCGCGGGCCTGATCGTGGACGGCGCCATCCGCGACGTTGCCGCCTTCGAGAACGACGATTTTCCCTGCTATGCGCGCGGCCATGTGCACCGCGGCCCGTACAAAGACGGCCCGGGCGAGGTCAACGTGCCTGTCAACATCGGCGGCCAGGTCATCCAGCCCGGCGACGTGATCGTGGCCGACGAGGACGGCATCGTGTCGTTCCCGGTGGCCGTGGCCGATACCCTGGTGCAAAAGGCGCGCGAGCACGCCGCCAAGGAAGAACGCATCATGGCCGAGATCGCCGCGGGCGCTGAGCGCCAGAGCTGGCTGCACCCCGTACTGGAAGCGAAGAACCTGCTGTAGACCGTCATGACCGCAACCCTTACGCAACAAGACCCGGCCGCATTCCTGGCCCGGCGCATGAGCGCCATCAAGCCTTCGCCCAGCATGGCGGCCAAGCGCAAAGTCGACAACCTGCGCGCCGAAGGCAAGACCATCATCGATTTCACCATAGGCGAGCCCGATGTCCGCACGCCCGCGCACATTGCCCAGGCCGGCATCGCGGCGATCGAAAGCGGGGCGGTGAAGTACACCTCGTCGTCCGGCATCCGCGAACTGCTGGTGGCCGTGCAGCAGAAATTCAGCCGCGAGAACGGCCTGTCGTTCTCGCTGGACCAGCTGGTGGTGGGCACCGGCGCCAAGCAGCTGATCTTCTCGGCGCTGCAGGCCACGCTGGACGCCGGCGACGAAGTCATCATTCCGACGCCGTACTGGGTCTCGTACCCCGACATGGTGCTGCTCAACGACGGCAAGCCGGTCATCGTGCCCACCGTCGAGGCCCAGGGCTTCAAGCTGACGCCCCAGGCGCTGGAAGCCGCCATCACGCCGCGCACCAAGTGGCTGCTGCTCAATGCGCCCAATAATCCTTCCGGCGCCATCTACACCGAAGCCGAGCTGGCGGCGCTGCTGGCCGTGCTGGAGCGGCATCCGCACGTGCTGCTGATGGTCGACGAGATCTACGAGCACTTTTGCTACGATGGCCGCTATGTGTCGCCGCTGGCCGTCAGCCCCGGCCTGGCACCGCGCGTGCTGCTGGTCAACGGCGTGTCCAAGGCCTATGCCATGACCGGCTGGCGCGTCGGCTACGCGGCCGGCCCCGCCTGGATGGCCCGGGCGATCTCGACGCTGATATCGCAATCGACGTCGTGCGCCAGCCAGATCTGCCAGATGGCGGCGGCCACCGCGCTGTCGGCCGACCAGCAATGCGTGGCCGACATCATCGCCTTGTACAAAGAGCGCCGCGACATCATCGTGGGCCTGCTCAACGGCATCGAATCGATGTCGTGCCCGATGCCGGCAGGCGCGTTCTATGTGTTTCCCAACATCCAGGGCTTCATCGGCAAGCGCACCCCCGACGGCAAGACCATCGGGAACGACCTGGATTTCGTGCATTACCTGCTGGACGCCGCCGGCGTCGCCGTCCTGGACGGCACCGCCTATGGCAACCCCGGCTACATGCGCATGAGTTTCGCCACCGACCTGGAAACGATCCGGGCCGGCTGCGAAAAGCTGTCCTGGGCGTGCAGCCAACTTAAATAACATTTCACGGGAGAAAACCATGAACTTCAAGAACCTTCTGAAGGCCGTGCCCTTGCTGGCATGCCTGGGCATAGCCGGCGTGGCGCATGCGGATGCGCTGGCCAACATCAAGGAACGCGGCGCGCTGGTGTGCGGCACGCTGGGCACGTCCGAGCCCTTCAGCTTCCAGGACCCGAAAACCCGCCAGGTCGTCGGCTACGAAATCGACCTGTGCAAGGCGATCGCCGACCACCTGGGCGTGAAGCTGGAGGTGAAGATGATTTCGGTGGCCGCCCGCATTCCCGAACTGGCCGGCGGCCGGGTCGATGTCGTGGCCGCCAACCTGGGCTGGAGCCCCGACCGCGCCAAGCAGATCGACTACAGCTACCAGCACTATGTCAGCCCGCAAAAAATCCTGATCCGCCGCGAAGATGCCGGCACCCTGAAAACCAACGCCGACCTGGCCGGCAAGCGCGTCAGCGCCGTGGCGGGCTCGTCGTCGGAAGCCGGCGCCAAGCGCCTGATCCCGGACGTGACCACGGTTACCTTCAAAGACCCGCCGACCGCTTTCATGGCGCTGCAGCAGAAGAAGGTGTCGGGCTTCGTCGGCTCGGAACTGATGCTGCTGAAGTTCAAGCAGGACGCCGAATCGTCGCCCGTCAAGCTCGACATCATCGAAGACCCGCTGTTCGTCGAGCCCTGGGGCATCGGCATGGCCAAGGGTGAAGACGGCCTGCGCACCGAGGTGAATAAGGTGTTGTCCGGGCTGGAAGCCTCGGGCAAGATGCAGGTCATCTTCGACCGCTGGTTCGGCCCGGACACCAAGTTCCCGACCAAGCGCGTCTTCAAGGTCGAAGAAATCAAGGGTTGAGCCCGGCGGGGCGGGTAGCTGCTTATGAACTACACATTGGATTTCGGTGCGTTACTCAGTAACGGCTACCCGACGCTGATCCTGGGAGGGTTGGCGACGACCCTCGAAATGACCCTGCTGGCATGGCTGCTGGCCTTCGCGCTGGGCAGCCTGCTGGCGGTGCTGCGCATGCTGAACCTGCGCGCGCTGAACTGGCTGATCATGCTGTATGTGGCGTTCCACCGCAATGTGCCCATGCTGGTGCACATCCTGCTGTGGTACTTCGGCGTGGCGGCCATCGTGCCGCCGGCGCTCAATGACGCCATCAACATCATCGGCGGCGAATTCTTCTATGCCACCATCGCCATCGGCCTGGTCACCGCTGCCTACGTCAGCGAAGACCTGCGCAGCGCCATCCGGGCGATTCCGCGCGGCCAGATGGAAGCCGCGCGCAGCCTGGGCCTCAGCTACCTGCAGGCCATGCGCAAGGTGATACTGCCGCAGGCATTCAAGATCTCGATTCCCCCGCTCACCAACCAGACGCTGCTGCTGTTCAAGAACACCAGCCTGGCCATGGCCATCGGCCTGGTCGAGCTCACCGGCGCGGGCCGCGAGATCGAATCGGCTACCTTCAAGACGTTCGAGGCCTATCTGGTGGTTACGGTGCTGTACCTGGCGATTTCGCTGCTGCTGATGCTGGGCGGCGCGCTTCTATCCAAACGGGCCGCTTACGCGGCCAAAGCCCGGTAAGCCGCCATGCTGGACATACTTTCCGACAACTGGCTGCTGTTGCTGGTGGGCCAGTGGCCCAACGGCCCCATGGGCGGCCTGGTGGCCACCGTGGGACTGGCCCTGGTCAGCCTGGCACTGGCGTTTCCCATCGGGGTGCTGCTGGCCCTGGGGCGCATCAGCTCGCACAAGATTTTCTATTGGCCGGCGACGGCGGTGGTGTACGTGGTGCGCGGGCTGCCGCTCATCATGTTCATCTTCTGGGCGTACTTCTTCCTGCCGCTGCTGATCGGCAATACCGTCAGCGGCGTGGCTACCATGGCGGCCGCGCTGATCATCTACGAAGGCGCATACCTGTCCGAAATCATCCGCAGCGGCATCCAGGCATTGCCCGCCGGGCAGATGGAGGCGGGCCGTTCGCTGGGGCTGAGCCACATGCAGGCCATGCGCAAGATCGTGCTGCCGCAGGCGCTGTACAACACCATTCCCAGCATGCTCAGCCAGTTCATCTCGACGGTGAAGGAAACCTCGCTGGGTTTCGTCATCAGCGTGCACGAACTGACCTTCGCCGCGGCGCAGGTCAACAACATGCTGCTGACCAAGCCGTTTGAAGTGTTCTCGCTGCTGGCGCTGACCTACTTCGTGTTGAACGTGATTCTTACCGGGGTCGTCAAGCTGGTCGAGACCCGCATGGGCGGCACGCGCACCGTGGCGGCATAGGCACTAGGTATTTCCATGATCGAATTCAAGAACGTCAGTAAGTGGTACGGCGACTATCTCGCCCTGGACAACATCAATGCCACGGTGCGCCAGGGCGAAGTGCTGGTCGTGTGCGGGCCGTCGGGGTCGGGCAAGTCCACGCTGATCCGCACCATCAATCGGCTGGAACCCATCCAGAAAGGCAACATCCTGGTCGACGGGGTGGACGTCTACCGCTGCGGGTCGCTGGACGAAATGCGCAGCCACATCGGCTTCGTGTTCCAGCAGTTCAACCTGTTTCCGCACATGAGCGTGCAGGAAAACCTGATGATGGCGCCCGTGATGCTCAAGCGCATGGGCAAGGCCGAGGCGCGCGAGCACGCGCAGGCGCTGCTGGAACGGGTGGGCCTGGGCCACAAGGCGGGGGCCTATCCGGGCGAATTGTCGGGCGGCCAGCAGCAGCGCGTGGCCATCGCCCGCGCGCTGGCCATGAAGCCGCGCATCATGCTGTTCGACGAGCCCACCAGCGCGCTGGACCCGGAAATGGTCAACGAGGTGCTGCTGGTCATGAAATCGCTGGCAGCCGAGGGCATGACCATGGTGTGCGTCACGCACGAAATGAACTTCGCGCGCGACGTGGCCGACACGGTATGGTTCATGGACGCCGGCCGCATCGTCGAGCAGGCGCCGCCCGAAGAATTCTTCGCGCAGGCCCGGACCGACCGGGCGCGCAAGTTCCTGGCCGATATCAGGCACTGAGCCCGCCGCCACGCGAGGGCCGGGCTGCATCCAGCCCGGCCTGGCGGGTTCAAAGCAGCGTTTTCGAGTGCATCTCGACGCACTTGTAGAAAGTCTGCACCGACTCCAGTTCCAGCGCATCTTTGCGCGCGAAGAACATCAGCGGCGCCAGGCTGACCGGCCACTGTATATCCACCTGCGCAACCAGGCCGTATCGGCAGTATTCCTCGACGGCGGTGGCTGTTGAAATGGTCAGCAGGTTCGTCGCCGCGGCCAGATGGAAATTGGACACGAAAGACATCGATTCCACCGTCGGGAAGGGCGGAATCAGCCCTTTCTGTGAAAACGCCCGTTCAAATACCCGGCGGGCTCCCGTGCCCTGCGGCAGCAGAATCCAGCCTTCCTGCTGCAGTGTTTCCAGGGTGATGCTGGCGCGCTTGCGGATGGGGTGGTGTTTCGCGCAGGCGATTTTCATCGGGACATTGCATATGGTCTTGAATTCGATGTCGCTGCCTTGCAGGGCGTGAAACTCCGAACCCAGGCGCCCCATGGCGCAGTCGAAATCGCCGGTCGCGATGCCGGCGACCATTTCTTCGACCGTGCCTTCCACGAATTCAAAAGTAATGTCGGGCCGCGTCTGCCTCAGGGTGGCCAGGACTTTGGGTATCAGGTCGAGCAGGGCAAACGACAACGCCCCTATGCGCAAATGCGGGCGGGGCGGCGTTGCCAGAAATGTCGCTTCAACCCCCTGCAGCGCATTCAAGACAAGGCGCAGCCTTTCGCGCACGGCTTCGCCTGCCGGCGTCAGGCGGGCGCCTTGCTGGTCGCGCTCTACCAGCTTTACGCCCAATAGCGATTCCTGCTCGTGCAGCATCGCGGTCACGGCCGGCTGCGTGACGGACAGGGCATTCGCCGCCTGGCGCAGGGATCCGCTTTCGGCAACGATCTCGAGCAGCGCCAGGTGCCGTACTCGCAGCTTGGAAAGTCGGGAAGATATTGGACGGCTCATCATAAACCCTGTTTATCACGAGATCATATCTTCTGAATTTACTCTTATTACAGGCGTACCTACACTCGGACTCACTCTTTCAGCACCTGCAGTACTTGGCATAAAGGATGACTGTGATGAAACTGGAATTGAAGCCTTTGGCCGCTTCGATTGGCGCCGAGGTTCTGAATATCGATCTTTCCCAACGCCTCGACGCGGAGGCGGCACGGGCGCTCGATGACGCTTTCAACGAGCACAGCGTGCTGCTTTTCCGCGGCCAGAATATCAGCGAAGGAGAGCACATTGCCTTCAGCCAGCACTTCGGAAAGCTGGAAATCCATGTTTTGCGCCAATACCTGCTGCCGGATCACCCCGAGATCCTGGTGATCTCGAATATCGAGGAAAATGGCCGCGGCATCGGCATCAGCGACGCGGGCCAGTACTGGCACACCGATCTGTCCTACAAGAACAATCCCAGCCGTTGCTCCGTGCTGTATGCCCTGGAAATTCCGGCTCCTTCCGCGGAGAAAACGTACGGCGACACATGCTTCGTCAGCACCGTCGCGGCGTTCGAGGCCATGGACGACGAAATGAAGTCATACCTGCAGGGCCTGCAAGCACGCCACCATTACCAGGCGCGGTACCACAAGATGAAGGCCAGCAATCAGGCGCGGCAAGAACTGACGGAACAGCAGAAGAACGAAGTTCCGCCGGTGGTGCATCCGGTGGTGCGCACGCACCCGTACACGGGCAGGAAATCCCTGTATGTGAACGAGGGTTTCACAACGGAAATCGTCGGGTTGCCGGAGGCCGACGGCGAGAAGCTGCTCGGCCGGCTGTTTGCGCACTGCGCTCAAGAGAAGTTCATGTATCGCCATAAGTGGCGCAAGGGCGACGTTCTTATGTGGGACAACAGCGCCACGCAGCACCTAGCGATTGCGGACTACGCGCTGCCGCAGCGCCGGCGCATGCATCGGACCACCGTGGCGGGCTCCCAGGTTTTCTAGGCAGTGCCTCAGGCCTCGTTAAAGCGGCCTTTTGCGTCAGGGAAAATATCGCGCCGCCGCTTCGCCAGAAGAGGGCGGCGCGCCATCACACTAAATCCTGAAACGAAACGGAGGAGAGATGAAAGAGGCCCTATCGCGCTGGCTGTTGATGGCGCTTGGATTTTCGTTCGCCTGTACGGCTGCAGCCGCTTATCCCGACAAGCCGGTTACCCTGGTCGTGCCATTCGCGGCGGGCAGCGCCACGGACAGCGTGGCGCGCATTGTCGCCGACGGCCTGGGCAAGCGCCTGGGCCAGACTGTCATTGTCGAGTCCAAGCCGGGCGCCACCGGGCGCATCGGCACAGACTACGTGACAAAGGCCGAGCCCGACGGCTACACGCTGTTGATGGCGACAAGCGGCACGCTTGCGGTCAACCCGGCGCTTTACGACGATATTCCTTACGACTCGGTCAAGGGCTTTGCCCCGATCCTGCTGGTTGGCGAGGTGCCTTTTGCATTGGTGGTGAATAACGACCAGCCGGTCCAGTCGGTCCGGCAACTGATCGATCACGCCAAGTCGGCATCCAAGGACCTGTTTTTTGCCTATGCGTCGCCCACGGCGCAGGTTGCCAGCGAGATATTCATCCGGGATGCCGGATTCAATGCGATCGGCGTGTCGTACAAGTCGAGTCCCAAGGCGGCGCTGGGGCTGATCAGCAACGAAACCCAGTTCTACTTCATTGATTTCGGGACGGGCCTGGGCCACATCAAAAACCAGAAGATACGGGCACTGGCCGTCGCCGGAACCGCCACCGACCTGTTGCCCGGCGTGCCGGCCATCGGCGACACCGTGCCCGGCTTTTCAATAACCTCGTGGAACGGAATTCTTGCGCCGGCAGGAACGCCCGAGGCCATTGTGTCCAGGCTGAATCAGGAGTTGCGGGCCGTGCTTGGCGACGCCGACATCCGCGCCAAGCTGGGCAACATCGGCTTCCAGGTCCTGGGGACGGGAACGCCCGACGATTTCTCCGCATTAATAAAGACCGATCTGAAGAAGTGGAAAGACTGGGTCAAGGAACTCGATCTGAAGCTGTCTTGAGCCGTCCATCATCAAACCGCGCATCGGCAATGGCCCGGCCGGCGGCCGGCGCCATGGCATCCACAGCAAGGGGCTCATAGTGAAAACCGTTGCATGCCTGTTGGCCGCCGTACTGGGCTGTGCCGGCCTGCCCGCCGCATCCGGCGCGGCGCCTTTTCCGGCCAAACCGATCAGGCTGATCGTGGGCTATTCCGCCGGGGGCACCGCCGATGTTGTTGCCCGCGCCCTGGCCCAGGAAATGGGTAAATCCCTGGGGCAGCCTGTCGTCGTGGAAAACAAGGCGGGCGCCAATGCGCTGATTGCAACCAACGAGATCCTGCGGGCCGAGCCGGATGGATACACACTGTTGATGGCGTCCCTGTCGCACGTCGTGAACCCGATCCTGACTCCCGGCCAGGCAGGCTATGACCCGGTCAAGGATTTTTCGCCCATCTCGCGGGTGGGCGTGTTGCCGCTGGTATTGGCCACCGGCCATGAATCCCGCTTTCATTCCCTGGACGACCTCATCCAGCAGGCGCGCGCCCATCCGGGAACGGTCAGCTATGGATCCGCCGGCGTGGGCGGATCGGGCCATCTGGCCGGCGCAATGCTGGAACAGGCAACGGGAACCACCATGCTGCACGCGCCGTTCAAGGGAAATGCTCCCGCGCTGCTGGAAGTGATCGCGGGAAGGATTTCCTTCATGTTCTATCCGACCATAGGCATCGCGCAGCAAATCAGCGAAAAAAGGATCAGGGCCCTGGGCGTTGCCAGCAAACAAAGATTGCCGCAGTTTCCCGGCGTGCCCACCCTGGAAGAAGCGGGTTTCCCGGGTTTTGAAAGCACGGCGATATGGCTGGGCCTGCTGGCGCCAAAAGAAACACCGCATGCCGTCGTCGAGCAGCTGTCGCTGGCCGTTTCAAAAGCCCTGTCTGCTTCAGGCCTGAAGGCCAGGATTCAAGGCATGGGCGTGCAGCCCGTAGACGATACGCCGCAGGAATTTGCGAAGTTCCTGCATGAAGACCATGACAGGTGGCGTGCCGTCATTCAGAAAGCGGGGCTGCTGCCGCAGTGAGGCCCCGCATTGCGGCAATTGGCGCGAAAGCCCGGGCAACGGCCCGCCCTTCAAGCGCTGAGCCCGCCGCCGTAGGGCCGGGAAAAATCGCACACGTCGCGCGCGATGCGCGCGATTTCCTGGTAGAACATGGGGTTCGACTGCTTGGCGTACATGGCGCAGTACATCGACGTGGGCATCGGCTTGGTCGTGCGCGCCAGCACCAGCTTGCGGCTTTTGAACAGCTCGGAAAAATAGCCGGTGGCAATGCAGGCCACGCCGAACCCCGCCACCGTCAACCCCACCATGGCCTGCAGGCTGTTGATGGTGAACAGGTTCGACTGCGACGTGTACGGCGCCAGCCATTCGTCATAAATGGCGTTCAGGGCAGAATCCGGGTCCTGGCGGATGATGTTCATGCGCGAGATGTCTTCGGGCGTGTACACCCTGGCCGGCGAAATCACCGCAGGGCTGCCGGCCCAGCCGAAATCCACCTGCGCGATCGGCTCGATTTCCAGATAGGGATGGCGGATTTCCCAGTGCAGGATCGCCATGTCCAGCTGGCCGTTCAGCAGGCTTTGCTGCAGCTGCCAGGCCATGCCGATCTTGGGCTGCACGATCAGCTCGGGAAACGAGGTGCGCAGCGCCTGCATCAGCTGGGGCAGCCAGGTCATCGCCGTGATTTCGGTAATACCCAGCCGCAGCGAGCCCGAAAAGGGCTTGAAGCCCTTCATCTTCAGCAGCATCTGGTCGCGCCGGCCGAGCAGGTCGGCCGCCATTTCAAGCAGTTCTTCGCCGGTGCGGGTCAGGGTGGCCTTCTGGCCGCTGCGGTCGAAGATCTGGATGTTGAAGCTGGTTTCCAGTTCCTGGATGCGCTTGGTAATGGCCGACTGGGTGGTGTTGAGCCGTTCCGCCGCATTGGCGAAACCGCCCAGCTGCACCACCCAGTAAAGCGCCTCGATCTGCTTGAAGGTCAGCATCATGGCCTGTTTCCGCCGCTGTCCGAGCCGTACCGCCGCGCGGGCTTCAGTCGACCGAGGCGCCCGACCGCTTGACGGCCTTGCCCCATTTGCCGATTTCGTTGTCCACGAACTGCTTGCCCGCCGCCGGTTCATAGACCAGCGGCTGCGCGCCGCGGTCGGCCAGCGCGCGGGCCATGCCGCGCGACTTGAGAATGGCGTTGATCTTCTGGTTCAGATAGGCCACCACATCGGCGGGCGTTTGCGCCGGCGCGAACACCATGGCCCAGCCCACCGCCTCGAAGCCCGGCAGGGTTTCGGCCACGGTCGGCACATCGGGCAACTGCGGAATGCGTTCGCGCGTGGTCACCGCCAGCGGCACGGCCGCCTTGGAGGCGATATGCGGCAGGGCCGCCGTGACCGAGTCCACCATCAGCGGCACGTGGTTGCCCAGGAAATCCGCCTGGGCGGGGCCGCTGCCTTTGTAGGGGATGTGGCGCAGCTCGACATGGGCGTCCGCCTTGAACATCTCGGCCGACAGGTGCTGCGTGCCGCCTATGCCCGCGCTGGCGTAGGCCAGTTCATCGGGCTTGGCCTTGGCCTGCTGGATCAGCTGGGGCAGCGAGGTAATGCCGCTTTGCGGCGTGGCCAGGAAAATCAGCGGCACGGTGAAGATGCCGCCCACCGGCACGAAGTCTTTTTGCAGTGAATAGCCCGGGTTGCCGTACAGCGTCTGGTTGACCGCGGCGGCGCTGCCGCCCACCACCAGCGTGTAGCCGTCGGGCGTGGCGCGCGCGACATGCTGCATGCCGATATTGCTGCCCGCGCCGGCCTTGTTTTCCACGACCACGGGCTGGCCGATGTCTTTGGCCAGTTGTTCGGCCACCATGCGGGCAAAGATGTCGGTGGCCTGCCCGGGCGGGAAGGGCACCACCAGATTGACCGGCCGGTCGGGATACGCGGCGTGGGCCGCGCCGGCCGCGCTGATGAAAATGCCGGCGGCAAGGCCGGCAAGGCGTTTGAATTGCTGCGACATGGGGCTTCCCTCCTCGGATGCATACTTTGTATGGCCGGGATTGTAGCCGTGCGGCGCGCCGCCCACGCTGGCGGACGTGCCCGGATCGCGGCCTCAGGATGGCGGCGCCTGCCGGCCCGTTTCCGGAACCGCCAGCCCCATCGCGGTGAAGCCGCCGTCCACGGCGATGATCTGCCCGGTGACATAGCCAGAGGCCGTGTCGTCCAGCAGCCAGTTGATGGTGCCGCACAGTTCGCGCGCCTGGCCGTAGCGCCCCAGCGCCACGGCGCGGCGCCAGCTGTCGCGGGTGGCTTCGGAATGCACCGCTCGGGTCAGCGGGGTTTCGATGGGGCCGGGGGCCACGGCATTGACGCGCACGCCGAATTTCGCGAACTCTACCGCCATTACCTGGGTCATGGTGACGATGGCGCCTTTCGACGAGCCGTAGGCCACGCGGCCGTAGTTGCCGCGCAGGCCGGATACCGACGCGATGTGCACGATCGAGCCCGCGCCGCGCGCCCGCATCCGGCGGGCGACGGCGCGCGCGGTAATGAACGAGCCGATCACGTTGACGTCCAGGATGCGCCGGAAGGTGCTGACATCGGTATCCAGGCAGGCGACTTCGGCCGCGATGCCGGCCGAGTTCACCAGGCCCGAGACAGGGCCGAAGCCCGCCTCGCAGTCGGCCACCACCTGTTCGACGCGGGCCTCGTCAGTGACGTCCAGGGTTCCCAGCCTTAACTGGCCGGCAGAGCCCGCGCGCAGGCTGGTCCGCGCCGCCTCGATGCGTTCCGGCTGCACGTCCAGGGCCAGCACGCGCCGGCCCTGGTCGAGCAGCCCCTGCGCCAGCGCCAGGCCGATGCCCGACGCCGCGCCCGTGACGGCCACGATGCCGCCCTGATCTTCACTCGCTCCACCCATGCTGTGTCTCCCGCCTTGGCTTCAGTTGTGATGCAGGGTCTGCTCGACGATCCACTCTTCTATTACCGCCTCGACCGTCATGCAGGCCGGATTGCGGCCGCTGGTGAAGCGTCCGGCGTGGATTTTTCCCTGCATGTCCATGACGATGCCCGTGACATGCGCAACCGGGTAGCCGCCATCGTCGCAGCGGATCTCGCCGTTCATGTTCAGGATCTCGAGCGCCGGCCCTTCCAGTTCCAGGGTGTGCTGCGCGCCGCCGCATTGCAGGCTGCAATGCGCCAGGCTGCCCACGCTGCTGCGCACGATGGCGCGCGACAGCCCCGATTCAATAAAGGTTTTTTCCAGGCTTTGCACCAGGTCTTCGTTGGGGTGGATGCGTATGTAGAAAATCCGCCCGGTGCGGCCTTGTTCTATGACTGCCATGTCAGGCCTCCCGGTAGCTGGGCTGGAACACCGGCGTGCGTATCTCGGGATCGACGCCGATGACCAGGTTCATGTGGCCCAGGGTGTTCAGGTAGGCCACGCCGTCCTCGGCCAGGATGCAATGTTCGGTGAGGAAATGGCCGCCGATCAGCTCGCCGGAATCGGTGGTGACCAGGCCGTGGCAGTGGATGGCCAGCTTGCCCTGGTCCGTGGTGCCGACGGTTGCGCCGGCGCCCACCAGCATGGCGGTGCGGTCGAGATCCAGCGGAGTGGTGTAATGCGCCACCTGCTCGACTTCCGGGCTGGTGGTGATCAGGAAATAGCGCAGGCGGCTGAACACCGCGCGCTCGATATTGAGGGCGGCCGCGCTGGCGCCCGTGGCGGCCATGGCGCTTGCCACGCTGTCGTACAGGCTGGCGCCGCGGCGCAGGGTGAAGCGGTAGGTCTTTTGATTCCGGCCGGCCATCACGTCGCGCCTTGTGGGCGAAACGGGGCCAGGGTGTTTCAGCAACTGGACGGTAGATGGGGTAATCATCTTATTGCCTTCTTATGTCGGAACAAGGGCGGGTAGCCCTCAGGGTTGGGAAAGTGAACCTCGGTCGAGCAGCTCCTGGTAGATGATTTTCTTGGTGATCTTGCCGTAGCCGGATTTGGGCAGCTCGGGCCAGATCACGAAGCGGCGCGGGTGCTTGTAGCGGGCGATATTGGCGTCGAGCCAGGCCTGGAAAGCTTCCTGGTCCCATTGCGCGCCGTCTTTCAGTACGCCCACCATCACGCCTATTTCGCCCCAGGTGGGGTCCGGCACGCCCAGCACGCATACCTCTTTGATCAGGCCCGCGGCCAGGATTTTTTCTTCGATTTCGCGCGGATAGATATTGGATCCGCCCGAGATATACATGTCGGATTCGCGGCCGGTAATGTACAGATAGCCCTGTTCGTCCAGGTAGCCCACGTCGCCGGTGCGGAACCAGCCGTCGCGGAATGCCTTGCGGTTGGCTTCGGGGTTGTTGTAGTAGCCCGCGAACACCGCCGGCCCGCACACGCAGATTTCGCCCGGCTGCCCGGCGGGCAGCGGGTTGCCTTCGGCGTCCTGGATGCTGACCTCCATGCCCGTGCGCGCATAGCCGCAGGACCCCAGCCGCGGCATGGCCGCATCATCGGGCGAGTGATCGCAGGGCGGCAGCACGGTGATGTTGCCCGTTACCTCGCCCAGGCCGAAATACTGCACCAGTACCGGCCCCAGCTTCTGCAGCGCCAGTTTCTGGTCGGCCCGGTAGGTGGGCGCGCCCGCGTAGATGATGTAGCGCAGCGTGTCGTGCTTGTAGCGGTCGACGCTTTCGTGTTCGGTCAGCATCTTCAGGATGGTGGGCACCGTGAAGAAGTTGGTGACGCCATACCGCTCTATGGTTTGCCAGGCGGCCTCGGCCGAAAATCGGGCGCTGGTGGAAAAAATGGTGGTGGCCCCGCGCACCAGCTGGGCCAGGTAGTGGATGCCCGCCCCGTGCGACAAGGGCGCCACGACCAGGCTGCGGTCGTGGTGGGTGGTGCCCGGCATCAGGTCGCACAAATGGTTGGTCAGTACAAAGGCCATCTGGCCGTGGGTAAGCACCGCCGCCTTGGGCTTGCCGGTGGTGCCGGAAGTGAAGAAGAACCAGCACGGGTCGTTGTAGTCCACCCGCTGCGTCTGGTGAGACGCGCCGGCGGCCAGGCCGGCGTCGATGATGGCCTCGACGCCGCCGGCACCGGCCTGGGGCCCCATGCCGGCCACCAGCTTCAGCCCGTCCAGGCGCTGGGCCAGCCGGGCATGATCGGGGAAATCGGCGTGGCAGATAAAGGCCGACACGCCCGAGCTGCGGGCCAGGTAATCGACGTCATCCGGCGTGATGCGAAAGTTGGTGGGCACCCATACGCCGCCGATCCGGAACGTGGCCAGCATGACTTCCAGCAGTTCGCGGCAGTTGGGGGAATGCGTAAGAATGCGGTCGCCCTTGGCCAGGCCCGCCGCCTGGAAGGCGGCGGCCAGGGCCTGCACGCGCTGCTCGAGTTCGCGCCAGGTGGTGACCTGGCCGTCGATGATCAGGGCGGGTTCGCCGGGCAGCCGCGCGGCAGCCTGGCCAAGAAAGGTGGCCAGGTTCATGACCCGTTGCGACACTGCAGCCAGGCCCCCCGCCGGAGCATCTTGCTGCGCTGTCGTCATTTGATGCGCTCCAGGATGCTGACGTAATTGGCGACGGCCGCGCCGCCCATATTGAACACACCGGCCAGGCGGGCGCCGGGGATCTGCATGTCGCCGGCCGACTCTGTGAGCTGCATGCACGCCATGGCATGCATGGACACGCCGGTGGCCCCCACGGGATGGCCCTTGGCTTTCAGGCCGCCCGACGGGTTGACGGGCAGCCTGCCGTCTTTCTGGGTGATGCCTTCGCGCACGACCTTGTAGCCTTCTCCGCGCGCCGCCAGGCCCATGGCTTCGTATTCGATCAGCTCCGCAATGGTGAAGCAGTCGTGCGTTTCGACCAGGCTGAGGTCGTCCAGGGTGATGCCCGCCGCCTGCAGCGCCTGGCGCCAGGCCCGCGTGGCGCCTTCGAACGCCAGCGGGTCGCGGCGGCTGAGCGGCAGGATGTCGTTGACATGCTGCCGCGCGCGAAACCCGATGGCGCGCGGAAACTGGGCGGCCAGGGCTTCGTCCACCAGCACGATGGCGGCCGCGCCATCGGACACCAGCGAGCAGTCTGTGCGGCGCAGGGGCGCGGCCACATAGGGGTTCTTCTCGGACACCGTATCGCAGAACTCCACGCCGAGATCTTTGCGGATCTGCGCGTAGGGGTTGGCGACGCCGTTCTTGTGGTTCTTGGCCGCGATCATGGCCAGCTCGTGGCTGCGGTCGCCATAGCGCTTGAAGTATTCGCCGGCGATCTGGCCGAACACGCCCGCGAAGCCGCCCTTGATATCGGCTTCTTCTTTGCGGTAGCTGGCGTTCAGCAGCAAATCGCCGATTTCGGGGGTGGGGCGGCTGGTCATTTTTTCCGCGCCCACCACCAGCGCGATGCGGCCGCGGCCCGACTCAATGAAGTCCATGGCCGTGTACAGGGCGGCCGAGCCGGTGGCGCAGGCGTTTTCCAGGCGGGTGGCGGGCACATGGGCCAGGTCCGGGTCGGCCAGGGCCACCAGCGCGCCCTGGAAGTCCTGCTTCTGGAAGCCGTTGTTCATCACGCCGACGTAAATGCCGTCGACCTCTTTGCCGCTGATTCCCGCGTGCGCCAGCGCCGCGCCCGACACCTGGGCCATCAGGCTTTCGGTATCGGGGTCCGCCAGTTTGCCGAAAGGGATGTGCGACCATCCTGCAATTACTGCCTTGGTCATTGTGTCTCCTTGGGTGAATAGTGTCTTGTTGCTGATTCAGGCGTGGGCCTGCGTGTTGAATGCGCGCGGCAGCCCCCGTTTGCGCAAGTAGTCTTCCAGCGCCTCGGCTTCTTTTCGAAGCAGGCCGTACAGCTGCGCCTCGCGTTCGGGCGACATGCGGCTTTCGACGGTGGCGATGCTGTATGCGCCCACGACCTTGCCGTCCGGGTCGCGCACCGCCACGCCCAGCCCCCATGATCCCTTGAGCACCATGCCGCGGTTGATGGCGTACCCCTGGGCGCGGGTGTCGCGCACCTGCTGGGCCAGCGCTTCGCGCGTGTAGTGCGGGTAGACCAGCGTGATGTCCGCCATGTTCTGGTCGAGCAGGGATTCGACTTCGTCGTCATCCAGCGCGGCCAGCATCGACAGGCTGCCGCCGCCCACCCCCAGGGGATGGCGGTCTCCGGCTTGAAGAACGTGCGACTTCAGCGGATAGTTGCCTTCTTCACGTAGCAGGCACAAAGAATGAGAACCCTGGCGCAGCGAGAAAAAAGCGGCATCGCCTGTTGTGGCGGCCAGCCTCAGCACCGGCTGGCCCACGAAGTTGTGCAGGCCGAAGCGGTCGGACGCCACCAGCCCAAGGGCATAGCATTCCGCGCCCAGGAAATACCGGCGCGTCTGTTCGTCTTGCTGGACCAGGCCATCGGTGATCAGGGCGGTGGTAAGGCGATGCACCGTGGATTTATTCAGGCCCGTTTGCCGGCATATTATCGACAGGGCCACCCCTTGGTTGCGGCCGCGGGCAATGCAGCGCAACACACTGATCGCACGGTGTATGGCCTGCGACCCATTGGCACGTGCGGTATCAGAAGGAGAGTCCAGTAGTTCCATATGGTGGACCGTAAGAAATTTACTAATTGCCAATTCTACGCGCCGGCTTTATAAAATCAACGAAACCGACAGGCCAGGATTCATTTTGGGTCCATATTGTGAACCGGGCTCGATCGTGTTGACCAGTGCCCATACCTATTACTAACAACAGGCCCGACTCGGCCTAGGAGACAAACATGACGCTTTCCCGTCGCTCGTTCATGCTTTCGACCACCGGCATCGCCGGCGCAGCCATGCTCGGCGTTCCCCTGCAGTCGGCCTTCGCCGCCAAGACGTACCGCTACAAGTACGCCAATAACCTGCCGCCGTCGCATCCCATGAATCTGCGCGCGAAGGAAATGGCCAAGAAAATCGCCGATGAAACCGACGGCGCCTTCAAACTGCAGGTGTTTCCCAGCAGCCAGCTGGGTTCCGACACCGAAACCCTGAACCAGCTGCGTTCGGGCGCGGTCGAGTTCTTTACGCTGTCGGGCCTGATTCTTTCCACCCTGGTGCCCGCGGCGGCCATCAGCGGCATCGGATTTGCCTTTCCGGATTACGACACGGTCTGGAAGTCCATGGACGGCAAGCTGGGCGAGTACATTCGCGGCGAGATCGACAAGCACGACCTGATCGTGATGGAAAAAATCTGGGACAACGGCTTCCGTGAAATCACCACCAGCACCAAGCCCATCAAGGGGCCGGAAGACTTCCAGGACCTGAAGATCCGCGTGCCGGTAAGCCCCCTGTGGACGTCGATGTTCAAGGCCCTGCAATCCGCGCCCACCAGCATCAACTTCAACGAGGTGTATTCCGCGCTGCAGACCAAAGTGGTGGACGCACAGGAAAACCCGCTGGCCATCATCCAGACGGCCAAGCTGTTTGAAGTGCAGGAGTACTGCTCGCTGACCAACCATATGTGGGACGGCTTCTGGTTCCTGGGCAACAAGGCTGCCTGGGACCGCCTGCCCAAAGACATCCAGACCGTGGTGGCCAAGCACATCAACGAAGCCGGCATGAACGAGCGCAACGACGTGCACGCGCTGAACGATGAACTGCAGAAGAAGCTGACCGAAGAAGGCATGCAGTTCAATACGCCGGATGTCGCCCCCATTCGCGCCCAGCTCAAGAAGGCCGGTTTCTATTCCGAATGGAAAGGCAAGTTCGGCGACAAGGCGTGGGCCATCCTGGAAGGGTCGGTCGGCTCGCTGGCGTAAAAGGGGAAAGGCCCGATGTCCTCTCAAACCACCGCCATGCCAGATACGATTGCGCCGAGCCCGCGTATTGGGCACAAATGGATACGCCCGCTCGACACTTTCCTGGGGTACTTGATAGAAATACCCGTCGCGCTGCTTGTCATCGCGGAAGTCATCATTCTTTTCTCGGGCATTTTTGCCAGGTATGTACTCAACACCCCGCTGATCTGGTCCGACGAGCTCGCCTCGCTGCTTTTCCTGTGGCTGGCGATGCTCGGCGCGGCGGTGGCTTTCCGGCGTGGCGAACACATGCGCATGACGGCGTTCGTCAACCGGGCGTCGCCATCGACTCAGGCCTTCCTGAATGTGTTCGCCATTTCGGTGTCGCTGTTTTTCGTGCTGCTGGTGCTGGGGCCCGGCTTCAGTTCGGTAACCGAGCAGTCCGTCATTACCACGCCCGCCATGGGCATCAGCATGGGCTGGCGCACCGCCGCCTTGCCCACAGGGCTGGTGTTCATGGCCATCTTCGCGGTGATGCGCCTGATCGAAGTCTCGAACTGGCGGCTGGTCGGCAAGGCGCTGCTGCTGATGGCGGCAATAGGCCTGGCGCTGTACGCCATGACGCCGCTGTTCGAAGACCTGGGCAACTACACCCTGGTGATCTTCTTCGTGGTGCTGGTGGCCGTCGGGGTCTTTACCGGCGTGCCGATCGCTTTTTCGTTCGGCATCGCCACCTATGCCTATCTGTCGCTTAGCACGTATGTGCCCGTGGTGGTGCTGGTGGGGCGCATGGACGAGGGCATGTCCCACCTCATCCTGCTGGCCGTGCCGCTGTTCGTGTTCCTGGGCCTGCTGATCGACATGACGGGCATGGCGCACAAGATGGTGTCCTTCCTGGCCAGCATCCTGGGCCATGTGCGCGGCGGCCTGTCTTATGTGCTGGTGGGCGCCATGTACCTGGTGTCGGGCATCTCGGGCGCCAAGGCGGCCGACATGGCCGCCATCGCGCCGGTGCTGTTCCCTGAAATGAAAGCGCGCGGCACCGACG
The DNA here is from genome assembly GCF_017356245.1 of Bordetella petrii. NCBI lineage: Bacteria > Pseudomonadati > Pseudomonadota > Betaproteobacteria > Burkholderiales > Alcaligenaceae > Bordetella > Bordetella petrii. The sequence continues at coordinate 347,532 of NZ_JAFMZZ010000004.1, read as the reverse complement.
AGGGCGAACTGGTGGCGCTGCTGTCGGCCACCGGCGCGCAAACCGAAACCGTTCCGCCCAGCCTGGTGCTGATCACCATCGGTTCGGTTACCAGCGTATCGATCACTTCGCTGTTCATCGGCGGCCTGGTGCCCAGCGCGGTGCTGGGCGTGATGCTGTGCCTGGTGGTGTGGTGGCGCAACCGCAATGTCGACCTGACGGGCATGGTGCGCCAGCCGCGCTCGGAAGTGTTCAAGAGCTTTGTCATTGCATTGCCTGCCCTGACCCTGCCTTTCGTGATCCGCGCGGCGGTGGTCGAAGGGGTTGCCACGGCAACGGAAGTCTCGACCATCGGCATTGTGTATTCGTGCATTATCGGCATCTGCGTCTACCGCAAGTTCGACGTCAAGCGCCTGTACCCCATCCTGATCGACACGGCGACCCTGTCGGGCGCCATCCTGCTGATCATCGGAACCGCCACCGGCATGGCCTGGGCCCTGACGCAGTCGGGCTTTTCGGCCGACCTGGCCGAGCTGATGGGTTCGCTGCCGGGCGGCGCGTTCACCTTCTTCTGCGTGTCCATCATCACCTTCATCGTGCTGGGCAGCGTGCTGGAAGGCATTCCCGCCATGGTGCTGCTGGGGCCCTTGCTGTTTCCCATTGCCGAAGAACTGGGCATCAACGACGTGCACTACGCCATGGTGGCCATTCTGGCCATGGGCATCGGCCTGTTCGCTCCGCCCTTCGGCGTGGGCTACTACGCCGCGTGCGCAATCGGGCGGGTGGCGCCGGACAAGGGCATCAAGCCTATTGTCGGGTACATGTGCTCGATCTTCATCGGCCTGCTGCTGGTGGCCGCCATTCCCTGGCTGTCCACGGGTTTCCTGGATAAATAAGCGGGGGCGCGCACATGGACGACAAGCAATTTTCCGGACGCGTGGCCCTGGTGCTGGGCGCCGGATCGGTAGGCGAAGGCTGGGGCAACGGCAAAGCGGCGGCGGTGGCCTATGCGCGTGAAGGCGCAACCGTCATCGCCGTGGATCTGAACCTGGACGCCGCGCGCGAAACCCACGGCATCATCCAGCAAGAGGGCGGACAAAGCGAGGCCCTGGCGGCCGACGTCACCCAGGCCGACCAGGTGGCCGCGCTGGTGCAGGGCGTGGCCGACCGCTACGGCCGCATCGACATCCTGCACAACAACGTGGGCATGGCGAAGATGGGCAGCGTCACGGAGCTTTCCGAGGCGCAGTGGGACACCGCCATGAACGTGAACCTGAAAAGCGCCTTCCTGGCCTGCAAGCACGTGCTGCCGGTGATGCAGGCGCACAAGCGCGGCAGCATCATCAACATTTCCAGCCTGGCAGCCATCCGCTACACCGGTTATCCCTACCCCGTGTACTACGCGTCCAAGGGCGGGCTGAACCAGCTGACAGTGGGCCTGGCGCTGGAATACGCCCGGCAGGGCATACGGGTCAACGCCATCATGCCCGGCTATGTGGACACGCCGCTTATCTACAAAGACATCTCGGGCCAGTACGGCAGCCAACAAGAGATGGTAGACGCGCGCAACGCGCGCTGCCCCATGGGCCACATGGGCACGGCGTGGGACATCGCCAAGGCGGCGGTATTCCTGGCGTCGGACGCGGCGGCCTATATCACCGGCGTGTGCCTGCCCGTGGATGGCGGGGTGCACTTGGCCTGCGCCTGAAGCACGGATCTGGTGTGTACCAGGTGTCTGACTCCCCATAGGGGTGTCAGACACCGCACGACTGAGATGGCTGTGGCCTACAGCGGTGTCAGGCACCTGGCGGAGCCTGACACCTGGGCTATACCCAGGCAAAACGCCGTTTCTCGCCTTAAGGCAAGCCTTAGCGATTGCTGGCCAGCCGAATCCCCAGGCCCACTAGGGCCGCGCCCATCACGGCGTCGACTACCCGGCTGACGCGCGCGTAGACGGATCGAACGCGCCCCACCGAGAAGAACGTGGCCAGCGTTCCCAGCCACGCGGCCGTTATCAGGCCGACCAGCGCCACCACGCTGACGTATACCCAGGTGGGCGCGCCGACCGGCAGCACGGTCACGAACAGGGTAGCAAAGAAGGTCGCCGTCTTGGGGTTGGTGATGCCCACCATGAAACCCTGGCGCCACGCTTGCAGCGCCCCCAGCCGCGGCACGCCGGCCACGTGCGGCTGGCGGTTGCCCGCCTTGAAAGAGGCCATCAGCATCCGCGCGCCCAGGTAGATCAGGTAGGCCGCGCCGGCCAGGCGGATGGCTTCATACAGCCAGAACAGCTGCTTGATCAGCAGGCCGAATCCAAGAATGGCCAGGCTTGCCCACACGACCACCGCGCAGGCGATGCCCAGGCCGACGAAGATGCCGGATCGCCGGTGATTCAAGGCATTGGACGTGACGGCAACGAAGTCCGGCCCGGGGCTGATGCAGGCCAGTAGAACGATGCCGGACAGCGTGAGCAGTTGAGACAGGTATTCCATGGATCCTACTCGAGACGTTGTTGATCGGAACTCGGCGGCGCGCCCGCGGGCGTATGTGGAATCTTACTCATCGCGGCAGGCGGCCGCCATGGGCCGGGCCGGCCGCGCCCCCCCGGCCTTGCTTTTTAATGCAGGGAATTCCACAGATTGATGGCGGCGTAGCTGCGCCACGGCTGCCATGCAAGCGCCAGTTCGCTGATTTGCCGCGGAGTGCGGGGGGCCAGGGCCTTTTTTATGCCGAAGTCCGTCGGCAGGAAGGCGTCGGGCCAGGCCATCGCGCGCATGGCGATGTACTGGGCGGTCCAGGGGCCGATGCCCGGCAGCGCCAGCAGTTTTTCGACTTCGCGCGCGGGTTCCGCCCCGGGGCCGAAGTCGATCTGCCGCGTGGCCAGGGCCTGCGCCAGCGCGTGTATGGTTCTGGCGCGCGTGCGTATGATGCCCAGCGGGCCCAGATGGCTTTCGATGTCTCCTGCAAGGCCGAGTATGCGCTCCGGCGATGGAAACGTACAAGACAGGCCGGCAACGGCGGCCGGTACCGGCGTGCCGTATTGGGCCACCATCCGGGCCGCCAGCGTGCGCGCGGCGCCCACCGTGATTTGCTGCCCCAGCACGGCCCGCACCGCCATCTCGAAGGGGTCGAAACTGCCGGGCAGGCGCGTTCCCAGCACTTGCATGCCCGGCGCCAGGTCATTCATCGCGCACAGCCCCTCATGGACAGCCTGGGGGTCGCAGCCCAGGTCAAACAGATGGCGCACCCGCGCCAGCACTTGCGGAAGAACCGGCAGCAACGACGCCGACGCTTCGACGTTGAGCGACCTTTTTTTGGGCAAGTGACTGACGCGTATCCAGCCCGGGTGCGCGTTGCCGTCGGGCCCGGCAAGAAGCACGGCTCGCGCGTAGGTGTTTTTGTGGATGGCTTCCACGCCGGGGATGGCGCGCGAAGCCAGGAAATCGAGCATCGCCTCCCATTGATAGGGTGGGCGATACCCCAGCGCCAGATTGATCCGGGCAGCCGGATCGGCGCGCTTTTCCTGGCCGCGGCGCAGCGCCGTGGGGGCAAGCCGATACTGGCTTTTGAACAGGGCGTTGAAGCGCCTGAGGCTGCCGAACCCCGAGGCCATTGCCACATCGACGACAGACAGGCCGGTATCGGTAAGCAGGTTCTTGGCCAGCAGCAGCCGGCAGGTCTGCAGGTACTGGATCGGCGTGACGCTGAATTCGGCGACGAATACGCGGCGCAGGTGCCGGCCGGTGCAGCCCAGCCGGCCTGCCAGCTCTTCCAGCGTGAGGTCGCTGCCGCAGTTGTCTTCGAGCAGCCGCGCCGCGCGCCGGGCGAGAGATGCCGAAGCGTCGATCGGCGCATTGCCGGGCGCCAGTTCGGGGCGGCAAAGCAGGCAGGGACGATAGCCGGCCTGTTCAGCCGAGGCCGCCGTCCGGTGAAACGAGCAGTTTTCAGGCCGGGGAAGTTTGGCGGTGCAGATCGGCCGGCAATAAATGCCCGTTGACGACACCGCGACGAAGAATCGCCCGTCGAACCTTGCGTCTTTGGCCTTGAGCGCCGAGTACCAGGCGTCTGGGCCGCCGTGTGCCGCCATTGTTTTCTCCATGCCGGAAAGTTTAACCAGCGGGCCGGCCTGTTTCTCGCCGTTTTCGGACATGGTCGTGCACGGCCGGAACCTGGCCGCGCCGGGGTTTTCGCCGCGGGCGCAAAGAAGATTATGATCGGCACCTGATCTTCCGGCCGTACCGTCAAGCCATGCCCATCGCGATCACCATCAAGACAGTCATCCACCGCGCGCCCGGCCCAGCCCGCCCGGCGCCGAGGCAGGCATGAGCTGCGTCCTGGCGGCAGACCTGGGCGGCACGCGCTTTCGCGCCGCGCTGGTGGACGCGGCGGGCAACATCGCCCATTCCTGCGTCATCGACAGCCCGGCGGGCGCCGGCGCCCGCCCCGGCTGGGACGAAATCGACGCCGGCGCCTGGTGGCGCGGCCTGCAGTTTCTGTGCGACACCCTGGCGGCCCAGGCCGGCGCCGATTTCGACGCGGTCGAAGCCATCGCCATCTGCGGCGTCACCCGCAGCCAGGTGTTCGTCGACGCCCAGGGCGCCGCCATCCGCCCGGCCATCACCTGGCGCGATACGCGCGCGGCGGCGCACATCGCCGAGTGGCTGGCCGCCATGCCGGCATCGCACGCCGAATTCGGGCAGATCAACGCCTTTCATCCCTGGGCCCGCATCGCCTGGCTGTTGCAAGCCGAGCCGCATCATGCGGCGCGGGTGCATGTGGTGCTGGAACCCAAGGACTACCTGAACTTCCGCCTGACGGGCCGCGCGGCCAGCGATACGGTATCGATGGCCCGCCTGGCGGCAACGGCCGCCGCCGGCGCGGCCGGGCCGGACCTGCTGACGGCGCTGGGCGCCAGCCCCGCCTGGGTGCCCCCCTTGCTGCAGCCGCTGGATATTGTCGGGCCGGCGCAGGCCGGCCTGCCCGGATCACTGGCCCGCCTGGCCGGCCGCCCCGTGCTGGCCTGTTCGAACGACACCTGGGCAGCGGTGGCCGGGCTGGGCGCCTTGCGGCCGGGCTACGCCTACAACATATCGGGCACCACCGAAGTCTTCGGCGCGGTGGGGGCCGAGCCGGCGCAGGCACAGGGCCTGATGACGGTGGACTGGGGCGGCGGCCATCACCAGATCGGCGGGCCGGGCCAGAACGGCGCCGATACCGTGGCGTGGCTGCTGCCTTTGCTGGGCCGCCTGGGCGACCAGGGCATGGCCGGCGTGGCGGACGCCATGAACGCCTTGCTGAATGCGCCGCGCGATCCGCAGCCGGCGCTGTTCCTGCCTTACCTGCAGGGCGAACGCGTGCCGTACTGGGACCCGGACCTGCGCGGCGCTTTCGTGGGGCTGAGCCGCCGCCACGGGCCCGGCGACCTGGCCTGGGCGGTGCTGGAAGGCGTGGCCTTCCTGAACCGCATTGTGCTGGAACGCGCCGAAGCCGCCCTGGGCGGCCCGGTGCGCGAAATCCGCTTCGGCGGCGGCGCGGCGTCCAATCCGCAGTGGTGCCAGGTCAAGGCGGACGTGTGCGAACGCGCGGTGGCCGTGGGCCAGGCCGAGCAGCCCGGCGTGCTGGGCGCGGCGGTTGCCGCCTGGACGGCGCTGGGCCGCTACGGCAGCTTCGCGGCCGCGCAGGACGCCCTGCCGCGGGTGGCGCGGCGCTACGAGCCGCGGGCCGAGCGGATGCCGGCCTATCGCCAGCTGTACGCGCAGTTCCGCGCCGCCGAGGCCGCGCTGGCGCCCGTGTCGCGCGCGCTGGCCGGCATGCGCGCGCCGTTGCCCGGCGCCGCCGGGGTATAAACTACGACGCCATCAGCGCCGGGCAGTGGCCCGGCATGCGGGGGCCGGCAGGCCGCGCCCGCACCATCATTAAAAGCGGCAGGGGTTGAGTTGATGCGCGGCATCCTGGAAAAGTACGGCACGGCTATCGCAGGGCTGGTCCTGGTGGGGTTCTTCGCATTGGCCGCGCCCAACTTCGCGGCGCCCGGCAATCTGTTGAATATCGCCAAAGAAACCAGCTTTCTGGCCATTCTGGCCATCGGCTTCACGCTGGCGCTGGTCACGGCTGAACTGGATTTGTCGGTGGCCGACGTCGCCAGCCTGGCGGCGGTGGTGACCGGTGCCCTGGTGCACACCGGCCAACCCGTGCCGCTGGCCATCGGCGCGGGGCTGGGCATAGGGCTGCTGTGCGGGCTGGCCAACGGCATCGCGGTCACCCGCCTGCGCGTGCCTTCGCTGATCGCCACCCTGGGCATGGCCGCCATGGCGCGCGGCTTCGCCTTCATGCTGACCGACGGCGTATCGTATGTGGGCCGCTGGCCTGCCGCCTTTACCGACCTGGCGCGCGGCAAGCCGCTGGGCATCCCGGCGCTGGTCTGGTGGATGGTGGGCGCCGTGCTGCTGTCGTTCTTTCTGGTCAGGTGGACCCGCACCGGCGCCCGCATGACGGCCACCGGCGAGGCCGGCGAATCCGCGCGCCTGGCCGGCATCGACATCCGCGCCATGAAGAGCATCGGCCTGGCGCTGTCGGGCCTGTGCGCGGGCCTGGCCGCGGTATTGCTGACGTCCAGCCTGTCTTCGGCCGCGCCCAACATGGCGGGCGATTATTTTCTGTACGCCATCGCCGCCGTGCTGCTGGGCATGACCATGTTCAGCCCCGGCCACGCCAATATTCCCGGCACGCTGGTGGCCGCGCTGATTCTCAAGGTGCTGGGCAATGGCCTGATCCTGATGGGCGCGCCGTACTACGTGCAGGATATCGTGCTGGGTTTCATCATCATCGCGTCCGTCGCGGTGTCATCGGCCGTGCTGAAGAAAGCGGCCTTCAAATTCTGATCGGAAGGGGAGAACCAACCATGACCAAGCTTATCAAGCGCACGCTGCTGGCCGGCGCGTTTGCCGCCCAGGCCCTGGCCGCCGGCGCCGCGCATGCGTTCGATGTGGGCATCGTCGCGTTCCAGATGTCTTCGGAAACCCACGCCCGCGTGGCCAACGCGGCCGCCGAGGCGGCCCGCGCCAAAGGCTGGACGGTAACCCAGCTGAATGCCGGCGGCGCTTTGCCCAAGCTGGCCGAACAGCTGGACACGCTGGTCAACAAGCCGGTCGACGCCATCGTCATCGCCATGGGCAAGCCGGTTGAGACCGATGCCCAGCTGCAGGCCGCCCAGGAAAAGGGCATTCCCGTTATCGGGGTGATGTCCGGCGCCAGCCCCCGCATGCTGTTCGACATCGAAGTCAACGAATACGCCACCGGCGCGCAATCGGTCTTGTACCTGCTGGGCAAGATGGGCTACCAGGGCAACATCCTGTCGGCCCGCTTCGACGGCAATTCCGGCACGCGCATCCGCGGCAAGATGCTGGACGCGGTGCTTTCCGAAAACACCGCCGTGAAGGACCTGGGCAAGTTCAGCATGGCCCGCACCCAGAGCTGGCGCGACGATGTGCGCAACGGCATGCAGGCCCTGCTGCTGCGCCACCAGGGCCAGTTCAAGGGCATCTGGGCGTCGTTCGACGGCCAGGCCTACGTTATTGACGACCTGCTGCAGGCGCAGGGCATGAAGAAGGGCGATATAACGCTGGTGTCGGTGGACGGAGCGGCCGAAACTTATCGCCGCATTGCCGATCCCAACAGCCTGATCACCGCCACCATGATGATTCCGTTCGAGCAGATGGGCGCCAGCGCCATCGACGCCCTCGACCGTATCGTCGTCAAGAAGCAGCCCAGGCAAAGCATTACCGAAGGCCCCTACCTGTTCATGGATTCGGTGCTGGTCGACAGCGGCAACGTCCAGAAATTCCTGCAATCCAAGTAAGAGCCGGCCCCATGTCCACCGCCTTGTCGCTACGCCAGATCAAGAAATCGTACGGCGCCGTCGAAGCCCTGAAAGGCATCGACCTGGACGTGCCCGCGGGCAAGGTCATGGCCATCTGCGGCGACAACGGCGCGGGCAAGTCGACGCTGATCCGCATCATTTCCGGCGCGCAGGCGCCCAGCGGCGGCGAGCTCAGCCTGCACGGCCGCCAGGTGGTGTTTGCCTCGCCGCACGATGCGCTGGCGCAGGGCATTGCCACCATCTACCAGGACCTGGCGCTGGCCCCGCGCCTGTCCATCTGGGAAAACATCTTCATGGGCGCCGAGCTGGTGCGCCGCGCGGGGCCGTTCAGCGTGCTGGACAAGCGCCGCATGGCCACGGACGCGCGGGCGTACCTGCAGCGCCTGTCGGTGCCCATCGACGATATGAACCGCCCGGTGGAGCGCATGTCGGGCGGGCAGCGCCAGGCCGTGGCCATCGCCCGCGCCCTGCGCTGGGACGCGCGCGTCGTCATCATGGACGAGCCCACCGCCGCCCTGGGCGTGAAGGAAACCGCCCTGGTCCTGAATCTGGTGCGCAAGCTGCGCGAAGAAGGGCGCACGGTGATCCTGATCAGCCACAACATGGCCGATGTCGTGGCGCTGGCCGACCGGGTGGCGATTCTGAAGAGCGGCGCCAAGGTCATCGAGCGCGAGGTGGCGGGGCTGGATGCCGACGGCCTGGCGCACATGGTGATGACCGGGCGGGAATAGCCGCCCGCTGCCCGGCACCTGGGCAGTGCAGTTTTCCCGCGCGCCCTGCCTCAACTTGATGCATGCGCACCGAACGGGCGCGGCGAACGGGCGTCGCGCCCGTGTCTTTCCTGGGCGGAAATCCTGGCATGCAGTTTGCTTGATGTCTGGGTGACAGGCCATTTTTCAGGGGGAAGCCGTGTCCGCCCAAGCAAGCCGCATCGATCTGTTCACGTTCAACAGCGTGCCCATGCGCGCCTTCCACCTGTCGTGGATGGCGTTCTTCGTCTGTTTCTTCGCCTGGTTCGCCAGCGCGCCGCTGATGCCGGTGATCGCGCGCGAATTCGCATTGACGCCGGGCCAGGTGGCCGATATCAACATCGCCGCGGTGGCGGCGACGATACTGGTGCGCCTGATTGTCGGGCCATTGTGCGACCGGTACGGCCCCCGCCGCGTCTATGCCGGCCTGATGGCGCTGGGCGCCATTCCGGTGGTTGCCCTGGCGTTCGCCACGGACTACACCTCGGTGCTGCTATGCCGCCTGGGTATCGGCGCCATCGGCGCCAGCTTCGTGATTACCCAGTATCACACCTCGGTCATGTTCGCGCCCAATGTGGTGGGCACAGCCAACGCCGCCAGCGCCGGCTGGGGCAACGCCGGCGCGGGCGGCGCACAGGCCCTGGTGCCCATGGCGCTGGCCGCGTTCATTGCCCTGGGGCTGGACGAATCATCGGCCTGGCGGGCGGCGATGGTCGTGCCCGGCGTGGCGCTGCTGGCCATGGCCGTCGTGTATTGGCGCTATACCCAGGATTATCCGCAGGGCGATGCCCTGGATCTGCGCCGGCGCGGTGTTGCGGTCGACGGCGGCAAGAAGGGCGGATGGGCCAGCTTCGGCGCGGCTTGCGCGAATTACCGCGTCTGGATGCTGGCCATTGCTTATGGCGCCTGTTTCGGCGTGGAACTGTTCGTGCACAACATCGCGGCCATGTACTACGTGACCCGCTTCCAGCTGTCGCTGGGCCAGGCGGGCCTGGCCGCGGGCGTCTTCGGACTGCTGGCCTTGTTTGCCCGCGCGCTGGGCGGCATTCTTTCCGACCGGGCCGCCCGGCGCGGCGGCCTGGCGTGGCGCCCCAGGCTGCTGGCCGCGATGATGCTGGGAGAAGGCCTGGGCCTGCTCTGGTTCGCGCACGCGCAGGGCGTGGGCGAAGCCATTGTTGCCATGGTGGCCTTCGGCCTGTTCACGCACATGGCTTGCGGCGCCACCTACGCCCTGGTGCCATTCGTCGATCGCAAGGCCCTGGGCGGCGTGGCCGGCATCGTGGGCGCGGGGGGCAATGTCGGCGCGGTGGCGGCCGGCTTCCTGATGAAAGGCGTGGGCGATGTGCAGCAGACCGTGACGGTGCTGGCGGGGTTCGTGATCTTCTCGGTGCTGTGCGCGCTGGCCGTGCGCTTTGGCGCCGGCCAGCAAGACAAGGCCGGGGCGGCGGCCGTTGCATTGGCGCGCTGACACGAACGACGGCGGTATTGCCCAGGTGTCAGGCTCCGCCAGGTGCCTGACACCGCTGTACGCCGCAGCCGTCTCAGTTGTACGGTGTCTGACACCCTCCGGGAGTCAGACACCTGGCAATACTCCTTGCGGGAGTCGGACACCTGGCAATAACCGGAAGCCACTGAATCGGTCTTAGTGCGCTGGGCAGCAATCCGCCGGCTCGCCCGCCAGCCGCGGCGGCAGCGCCAGCGTAACCCGCGTGCCGCCCGCCAGCGCTTCGATGCGCAGGGTGCCGCCCAGGAAGGCCGCGCGCCGGCTCATGTTGCGTATGCCCGCGCCGCCGTTGCCCGCCCCGGCATAAGGGGCGCCGTCGTTGTCGATGGTGATCAGCGCCTGGCCTTGCGGGCCGGCGTTGCCGCGCACTTCGATGCGCGAGGCCGGGCCGTGGCGCAGGGCGTTGGTGACCGCTTCCTGCACAATGCGCAGCACGTTCAGCGCGTGCGCCGGCGTAACGCCGGAGACTTCGGGCAGCCGCAGCATCGACCATTCCAGTTCCACGCCCAGGCGCCTGAGCTGCGGTTCGAGCCGCTCGCGCAGGCCCGACAGCGCGGCCATGAGTTCGCGGTCGCCGATGTCCAGCGAATGGATCACCAGGCGCAGGTCGTCGAGCGCCTCGCGCGCGGTGTGTTCAATGCTGGCCGACTGTTCGCGCTCGGCCAGCGCGATGATGGATGCCAGGTGGCCGCTCAGACCGTCGTGCAGGTCCACGGTCAGCCGGTGGCGCTCTTCGCTGCGCACATTGCGGGCGGCTTCGCTGCGTTCTTCTTCATGCAGGCGCTGCAGCTCGGCCTCGCGCGCGGCCAGCCGCTGCTTGAGATGGGCATTGGCGCCGTCCACGCGCATCAGGCTCAGGCCCAGCCGGCGCATCAGGATCACCGCGATCGCCACGATCAGCATTTGCCGGTAGTACAGCGACAGGAAGACCGGGCCGTCCACCTTGCCGGCGACCAGCGCCCCGTCATGCAGGGTGGCCAGCGAAAAGAAGCACAGGGGCAGCAGCAGCAGCCAGGCTTCTTGCACTTTCTTTGCCAGCGCGCCCCAGGCCGAGATCGCCACCGTGATCAGCGGCGAGACCACCATGATGGGCATCACCACGGCAAACAGCAGGACCCGGGCCGGCGCCAGCCCCAGCGCCATGGCCAGCAGGCACGCGCCGGGCACCGCCACCACACAGGCGCGCAGCCAGCGCGGCGGGGCGGCGCCGTTGATTTTCAGCGCGATGATATGCAGGATGAAGACGCTGGACATGCTGACCGTGAAGGCATAGGGCAGCCAGCCGAATACGCCGGGAAAGATGTCGGCCAGCATGCCCGCATACGAAGCCGTGGACACTACGTGCAGCAGGAACAGCCAGCCGTACAGCGATTCCTGCGGCCGGTAGATCCATGCCATCAGGGTCGCGATGGCCAGCAGCAGCTGGCAGGCCAGCACCATCATGCGCGTGTGTTCCAGCACCAGGATCCGCAACCGCTGGTACGGCGCGATCTGCTGCGCGGTGCCCACGTACAGGGGTGACAGGTAGCCGCGCGTCACGCCCGGAGCCTCGAGCAGGATGTCGACCACGTGGCGGCCCTGGGCCAGCTGACGGCCCGACAGCGGCACCAGGGCCGATACGCCCAGCGTGATGCCGGGAATCAGCGAGTTGGCGCCGGTGTCCAGCGCCACATCGCCGTCCACCGCGATCACGGCGCGGTAGCTGAGCATGGGAATGAACAGGTAAAGCTGCTGCGGCGACGCCTGGGCCAGCTCGAAGGCCATGCGGTAGTAGCCCTGGGCGCGGCGGCGGCCCTGCACGTGGGGCAGGTCCACCAGCCCGGTGGGGTTGTCGGCCGACGTGAACTGGGCCTGGTCGATCACCAGGGTGTGCGGCGGCACGGGCAGCGTCAGCCAGAGCGGCGTGCTGGCGGCCACCGTCGCCAGCACTGCCAGCGCGGCCCAGAACCACCGCCGGACTACAGCCATATCAGGCCCAGGCGCGAGGCCTCGAACACGGCCTCGGAACGGTTGCCGACCTGCAATTTGCGGTAGATGCTCTTGATGTGCACGGGCACGGTCTGGCGCGACAGGCCGAGCTGCTCGGCCACTTCGGCGTAGGTCAGCCCCTTGGCGATGCTCCACAGGATCTCGGTTTCGCGCGGGGTCAGCGCGGTGGTTTCGCGGCAGGGGGCCGACGCCTCGGCGGCCTGGCCCCGCTGGCCCAGCCGCCGCACGATGACGCGCGCGATCGACGAGGAAATCGGCGAGCGCCCGGCGCGCAATTCTTCGATGGCTTCGATCAGGTCGGCCGAGCCCACGTCTTTCAGCAGGTAGCCCGTGGCCCCGGCCTCGATGGCGGCGATCACGATCTCGTTGTCGGCCAGCGCCGACACCACCATGGCTTCGGCCTGCGGATTGATCGCGCGCAGGCGGCGGATGCCCTGGATGCCGTGGCCGTCGGGCAGGCGCAGATCGGTGATGAGCAGGTCGATGGGCTGGCTTTGCAGAACGGCCATGGCCTGGTCCAGCGTGCCGCAGGCCGCCACCAGGCGGCCGCCGCGCCAGCCCGACAGAATCGACGCGAAGCGCAGGCGCAGGGGCTCGTCGTCTTCGACCAGCAGCGTGCGGCAAAGCGCCGCGCCGCTGTCCGGGCCCGTGTCGGTGGCAGGGCGCCTGCTCGCGGATTCCATCGACCTTACCCTTTTCATGGTATAGGCCGGCGGCGGGCCGGCCTTTAATCTATTGTCACTAGTTTTATCTATTGTCACCAGTTTTTTTAGTTTGTCACGGCCCGGGCGGCTTGTCACTCCGGTTCCGCCCCAAGAAAGGAGTGCACGTCCATGCCCGCAAGACACCCCCGGCCCCTGCTTGCGGCGACCTTGGCGGCGATGGCCGCGCTGCTGGCGGCGTGCTCCGACGGCGGCTCGTCATCGGACAGCGGCAGCCCTGCCACGCCCACCGCCTCGGCCCGGCCCAACATTCTTTTCATCGTGCTCGACGATCTGGGCGTAGACCAGATGACGTCCTACGGCTACGGCGGCGCCGCGCCGCCCAGGACGCCCACCCTGACCGCCATCGCCCAGGCCGGCGTGCAGTTCCGCAATGCCTGGGCCATGCCCGACTGCACGCCCACGCGGGCCACCTTCTTTACCGGGCGCTATCCGTCGCAGAACAATGTGCTGAACGCGCTGGTGGCCACTGACCTGGCCAATTCCGCGCCTTCGCCGTACGAGATGACGCTGCCCAAGCTGCTGAAAACCCGGGGCTACACCAGCGCCCTGATCGGCAAGATGCACCTTACCGGCTCGGACCTGAACGGCGGGTTCAACCTGCCCTACGGCTACGACAGCATGTGGAAGCTGGGCTGGGATTACTTCGACGGCTTCCTGGACGGCGCGCCCTACAACGTCGATACCCGCGCCGGCCTGACGACCAAGGGCGCCGACGTCGACAGCGGCCCCTACAAGTGCGGCTTCATTCCCACCACCGGCATCGACGCGGCCAACGGCGCCGATGCCGGCGCCTGCTATTTCGCCAACGGCAGCTGCACGCCGCTGGCCATCGGCGGCGATATCACCACACCAGGGCGCAGCTGCATGGAACGCGGCGGCATCCTGGACCCGGGCCAGTCCTGCCAGGCCAGCGTGCCCGGCTACATCGACTTCACCGCGCAGAATGGCTACTACACCGGCCGGTGGGTTAAAAGCACGGCCAACGGCGACGGCCAGGTCATTCCTGCTTCCGACCCGTCTTCGCGCGGCTACCGCAGCATCCTGGAAACCGACCGCGCCCTGGAATGGGCCGGGCAGCAGCCCGCCGGCCAGCCGTGGATGCTGACAGTGGGCTACTCGGCCATCCACACGCCCCTGCAGGTGCCGCCCGTATCGCTGATCTCCGACGGCACGCCGGGCCGCAACGACAACCTGGTGTGCTCGCCGCTGGCCGACGCGGAAAGTACCCCAGTGTTGACGGCCTTTACCGATCTGGTCGACGCCCATCTGATTACCAACCTGATGGTCGAGGCCGTGGACAGGAAGATCGGCGACCTGCTGGTGGGCCTGGGCCTGGCCCGGTACAACGCCGACGGCACGCTGGACTACCATCCTGAAAAAACCAACACCCTGGTCGTGGTGGTGGGCGACAACGGCACCTATGTGAACAGCGTGAAGTTCACCTCGCCGGGCCAGTTCGACCCCATGCGCGCCAAGGCCTCGCCCTACCAGACCGGCGTATGGGTGCCGCTGCTGGTGGCCGGCCCGATGGTCGCCTCGCCGGGGCGCGAGGTGCCGCACATGGTGGGTTCGGTCGACCTGTACCGCCTGTTTGCCGATGTTGCCGGCGCCGATGTGGACCAGGCCGCGGCCAGCCGCCCGCTCGACGCGCAGCCCATGCTGGCCTACCTGACCAAGGCGGGGCAGGCCGGCATCCGCAGCACCAACTTCACGGAAATGGGCACCAACCTGCGGGCGGTCGGCTCGGCCGACGACCAGTACGCCTGCGTCATTCCCGCCGCCAACAATGTCTGCACCACCCTGTTCCCGCAAAAAGGCGTGTGCCTGGCCCAGGGCGGCATCTGGTATGGCGACAATCTGTCCAGTGAAACCAGCGGCGTGCCCGCCACGGGCTATCACAATTGCTGCCAGGTGCAGGCGTACCGGCAGGCGCTGGGCGAAGACACCACTTTCCTGCCCGTCGCCACCAAGGCGGTTACCGACGGCACCTACAAGCTGGTGCGCCAGACCCGCAACCAGTGCGATCCGGCCATGGGCACGGCGCCCGATCCCGCCGCCTACAGCTATAGCGCCACCGGCTATGACGTGACCGACGAGCTTTACCAGATCGACACCGCCACCCCCGACCCCAGGCTGGACAAGGACGGTACCCAGCTCACGGCGGTTACGGCCCCGCCGCTGGACACCACCTCGCTGAGCACCGTGCAGCAGCAGGCCTATACCGATCTCAAGACCGAGATGGCGCAGCACGATGCGGTGGCCAGCTACAACCAGGACTACGACACCGTGAACTGCCCGGGCGACGGCAACCACGACCTGGTGGTAGACCAGGAAGACCTGGACAACTGGCAAGAGCTCAGCCAGCTGAACGGCGGCCAGTCGAGCTGGTACGACTTCAACCACGACGGCAAGACCGACGCGGCCGACCAGGCGATCATCCAGGGCCACATGGGCAACACCTGCGCCGCCAGCTAAGCCACGCCAGCGGCGCGCCCGCCGCGCGACAGAACATGAACCCAAACAGCCAGACACCACATGCGCTCCATCACTAAGAAACGCCTGGCCGCGGCCGCCTGCATCGCCATGGGGGCGGCCGGCGGGCTTGCCGCCTGGGCCCTGACCGCCCCCGCTCCACGCACGGCCATTGCGGCCCAGCCCATTCTGGGCAACGGCGTCGACACGCCCATGGACATGGCCTGGGTGCCCGGCGGCACTTTTCTGATGGGCAGCGACAGCAAGCTGGCCAGCGCCAACGAACGTCCGGCCCACCAGGTGCGGGTGCGCGGTTTCTGGATGGACGTTACCGACGTCACCAACGACCAGTTCGCCGAATTCGTGCGCCAGACCGGCTATGTGACCACGGCGCAGCGCAAGCCCGATTGGGATACCGTGCGCGTGCAGCTGCCGCCGGGCACCCCGAAGCCGCCCGACAGCGTGCTGGTGCCGGGCGGCATGGTGTTCACGGGCACCGCCGCGCCGGTGCGCCTGGACGAGTACTGGCGCTGGTGGCGCTTTGCGCCCGGCGCGGACTGGCGCCACCCGCAGGGGCCGGGCAGCAGCATCGAAGGCAAGGGCGATCACCCCGTGGTGCAGGTCAGCTACGAAGACGCCCAGGCCTACGCCAAATGGGCCGGCAAGCGCCTGCCCACCGAGGCCGAGTGGGAATTCGCCGCGCGCGGCGGCCTGGAACAGGCCGACTACGCGTGGGGCAACGAACTGGCGCCCGGCGGCAAGAAGCGCGCCAATTACTGGGACGCCAGCCAGGGCGTGTTTCCCGTGCTGCCGCCGGGCGCCAAGGTCGGCGCGCCGGGCACCCAGCCCGTCAAGACCTACCCCGAAAACGCCTACGGCCTGTACGACATGACTGGCAACGCCTGGCAATGGGTGGCCGACTGGTACCGCGCCGACTATTTCGCGCGGCAGGCCGGCAAGGCGGCCCACGGTGCGGCCATCAACAACCCGGCCGGTCCGGCCGACAGCTACGACCCCTCTGACCCGGGCGTGCCGGCCAATGCGCCGCGCCGGGTCATCCGCGGCGGCTCGTTCCTGTGCAACGAGGATTTCTGCACCTCGTACCGGCCCAGCGCGCGGCGCGGCGCCGACCCCTACAGCCCGATGTCGCACCTGGGCTTTCGCTTGGTCAAGGATGCCCCGCCGGCCGTCGCCAGCGCCGGGGGCTGAATCATGGAGACGGCCTTGAAGAAAACGCTTCCCACCCTGCTGGCGGCCGCGCTGGCCGCGGTTCTGCTGAGTTCATGCGATAGCGGCGGCGGCTCGTACGATGACAGCGGCCAGCCGCCGGACGAGGCGCAGGCGTCGAACATTCTGTTCGTCATCATGGACGATGTGGGCATCGACCAGATGGCGTCTTTCGGCTACGGCGGCGCCACCCCGCCCAGCATGCCGAACATCGACGCCATCGCCCGCGCGGGGGTGCGTTTCCACAACGCGTGGTCCATGCCCGAATGTTCGCCCGGGCGCGCCTCGTTCTTTGTGGGGCGCTATCCGTTCCGTACCAACATCAACCAGGCCATCGGCCCCAACGACCTGGCCAATTCGCAGATCTCTCCGTATGACATGACCGTGCCCAAGGTGCTGAAACAGGCCGGCTATGAAAGCGCGATGTTCGGCAAGTTCCACCTGGCCGGGCCCGAGAACAACAAGGCAGAAAACGCCACCCCCAGCCAGCTGGGCTGGGATTACTTCTACGGCTGGATCGGCGGGCTGCCGGGCTCCATCGACACCACGGCCGGCGGCGTCGCCGCCACGGGCACCTATTCGTGCGGCTTCGTGCCCGGAACGGCGGCCGGCGGCACGGATTCGGGGGCGTGCTACCAGGCCGACAACAGCTGCAGCGTCATCACGCGCACGTCGCCGGGCCAGGACGCAGCCGGCCTGCAATGCCTGTCGTCGGGCGGCATTTTCGTGCCGGACGAAACCTGCGGCACGCCGCCGCCCACGCTGGAGTTCGACCGGGAAAACGGCTACTACGTGTCGCCGCTGGTCATCATCAACGGGCCCAGCCTGGAAAAGGTGCCGCTGACCGACCCGCGGGCGCGGCAATACCGCACCAAGACCGAAGCCGACGCGGCGATCGAATGGATCAAGTCGCGTCCCGGCAACAAGCCCTGGATGGCGACGGTAAGCTTCAGCGCCGCCCATACGCCGTGGCAGCAGCCGCCCGGCGATCTGCTCGATTCGATCAGCGGGCCCGCCTCGGACGCGTGGAATTGCCAGGCCACCGGAACGGGGCGGCAGATCCAGAACAAGATGACCGAAGCGATGGATACCGAGTTCGGCCGGCTGATGGTGGAAACGGGGCTGGCCAGCCGCGCCGCGGACGGCAGCCTGGCCTACGACCCCAAGGCGTCGAACACGGTGGTGGTCATCATGGGCGACAACGGTTCGCTGGGCTCTGCTGTGAAACTGCCGTTCTCGGGTTCGCAGGCGAAGGGCACGGCTTACCAGACGGGCGTCTGGGATCCGCTGATCATCGCCGGGCCGCAGGTGGTCGACCCCGACCGCGAAGTCAACCACATGGTCAATGCGGTGGACCTGTTCCAGTTCTTCGGCGAAATCGCCGGGCTGGACGTGCACAAAGAAGTGCCGCGCACGGTCGATTCGGTGGCGGTGCTGCCGTACCTGACCAACCCCGGGCAGGCCAGCCTGCGCACTATCAATTTCACCATGGGCGGGGTGAACCTGCAGGCCAACGGCGCCAGAAATGCGCCCTGCGTCATCAATACCAGCTGCACGCAGATTCCGGTCAGCAAGGCCGTGTGCGAAGACAACCAGGGCATTTTCTGGGGGCCCGGCTATGACGACCCCTCCGTGGTGGACAATGGCGGCGCGGGGTACAAGATGTGCGCCGATGTGAACCACGCGCTTTATGACGCGGGCCGCCCCCTGGTGGACATTCTGCCCGAGACGTCCATCGCCGTTCGCAACGACCGCTACAAGCTGGTGCGCAATTCCACTCAGAATTTCGACACCGCCACAGGCAACACCGAAACCGACGTGGTCGACGAGCTGTACGAAATCGACCAGGCCGTGCCCGCGCCGCAGCTCGACACGCCGGACCGCAATTTGCTGGCCACCGCGCCCACCCCGGAAAACCTGGCCATTTACGACGACCTGAAAGACACCATGGAAAATATCCTGGCGTCCGAGCCCGCCTGCCCGGGCGACGGCAACAAAGACGGGGTCGTGAATGCGCAAGACCTGGAAAACTGGCGCGAGTTCGCCAACGGCTGGGGGCTTTCCAGCGTTTACGACTTTTTCGTGGGCGGCCTGCTGGACGGGCGAACCGACAATACCGACGAGACCATCATCCAGAACAGCTTGAACACCAACTGCCCGGCTTCCTACGGCGTCTACTAGGCGGGCCCGGCGCGGTCAATGGATCATCTGGTTGATCTCGATGATGGGCATCATGATGGCCAGCACAATCGCCAGCACCATGCCGCCCATGGCCAATATCATCAGGGGTTCGAGCAGGGCGGTCAGGGTCATGGCGCGGCGCTCCAGCTCGCTGGACAGCGTGCGCGCCGCGCGCTCCAGCATGGCCGGCAGCGCGCCGGTGCGCTCGCCGCTGCCGGTCAGGTAGATCAGCAGCGGGGGAAAAGTCTTTTGCGCCTGCAGGGCGCCGGCCAGCGAGCTGCCTTCGCGCACCTGCCGCGCGGCTTCGTCGGCGGCAAGGCGCAGCCTGTCGTTGCCCAGCGTGCGGCAGGCCGCGTCCAGCGCCGCCAGCAGCGGAACGCCGCCGCTGGTCAGGATCGACAGCGTGGCGGCGTAGCGCGCGGTATTCACCCCCAGCACATAGCGGCCCAGCACGGGCAGGCGCAATACCCGGGCGTGCCAGGCCAGCCTGGCCGGCGGGTGCCGCAGGCGCCAGCGCCATAGCGCGAACAGGGCGGCCAGGGCCAGCGCCGCCACGGCTCCCCAGTCGCGCACCAGCCCGCTGGCCGACAGCATCAGCCGGGTCAGCAGCGGCAGCGTCTGGTGCGCCTGGTTGAAGGCGCCCACCACCTGCGGCACCACGTAGCTCAGCAGGAAAATCACGATCGCGATCGACACCAGCGTTACGATGATGGGGTAGATGAATGCGGTCAGGATCTTGTTGCGCAGTGAGCTGCGCGACTCGATATAGTCGGCCAGCTTTTCCATGACCTGCGGCAGGTCGCCCGACTCTTCGCCCGCGTCGATCAAGGCCCGGTAAATGGGCGGAAAGTCGCGCGGGTGCGCCGCCAGCGCCTGGCCCAGCCGGTGGCCCGCGCGCACGTCGGCCCGCACCGCGGCCAGCGTGTCGACCAGGTGCCGGCGCTCGGCCTGTTCCAGCGTGGCGCTCAGCGCCGTGTCCAGGGGCAGGCGGGCCGCCAACAGGCTGGCCAGCTGGCGCGTCAGCCAGCACAGATCCGCATCGTTGATGCGCGGGCCTTTCAGCAGCCGGCCCGCGCCCGCGGCGGCGCCATGGGCGGGCCTGACCGACAGCGGCAACAGCCCGCGCGAACGCAGTGCCTGGCGCGCATTGCGGCCGCTGTCGGCGTCGATCAGCCCGCGCTCTACATGCCCGCGCGCATCGGCAGCTTCGTAACGGTAGGCCGGCATGTCGTTTCCTTATTGAAAGCCTTCAGGACTCGCGCGTGACCCGGGCGATTTCTTCGTCGGTGGTGACGCCCTGCGCAACCCAGCGCATGCCGTCCTGCCGCAGGCTGCGCATGCCGGTGCGCTCGGCGGCCTGCCGCAGGGCTTGCTCGTCGGCGCCGTTGTGGATCAGGCCGCGCGCGGCGTCGTCCACCGCGAACAGTTCGTGCACGCCTGTGCGGCCGCTGTACCCGGTATGGCTGCAGGCCGCGCACCCGGCGGGGTTCCAGGCGGCCGCGCCGGCCTGGTCCAGCTTGCAGTGCGGGCAGAGCTTGCGCACCAGGCGCTGGGCCAGCACGCCCTGCAGGGTCGAGGCCAGCAGAAAGGGCTCGACGCCCATGTCGATCAGCCGCGTTACCGCCGACACCGCGTCATTGGTGTGCAGCGTGGCCAGCACCAGGTGGCCGGTCAGCGAAGCCTGCACCGCGATCTGCGCGGTTTCCAGGTCGCGGATCTCGCCGATCATGATTACATCCGGATCCTGGCGCAGGATGGCGCGCAGCGCCATCGCGAAACTCAGGTTGATGCGGGAATTGACCTGGGTCTGCCCGATGCCGGGCAGGTCGTATTCGATGGGATCTTCCACCGTCAGGATATTGGTGGTGGCGGTGTCCAGGCGGCCCAGCGCGGCATACAGGGTAGTGCTCTTGCCGCTGCCGGTGGGGCCGGTGACCAGCACGATGCCGTTGGGCCGGTGGATCAGCTTGTCGAGCTCGGCCAGTACGTCGGGCGCCATGCCCAGGCGCCCCAGTTCCAGGCGCCCGGCTTCCTTGTCCAGCAGGCGCAGCACGGCGCGCTCGCCGTGCCCGGTGGGCAGGGTCGATACCCGCACATCGATGGGGCGGCCGCCCACGCGCAGGGCGATGCGCCCATCCTGCGGCAGGCGCTTCTCGGCGATATCCAGGTTGGCCATGATCTTGATGCGCGACACCAGGGCATTGTGCAGGGCCCGCCGCGGGCTGACGATGTCGCGCAGGATGCCGTCCACCCGGTAGCGCACCATCGAATGCATTTCGAACGCCTCCAGGTGAATGTCGCTGGCGCCGTCCCGCGTGGCCTGGGTGAACAGCGCATTGATCATGCGGATCACCGGCGCATCGTCCTGGGCCTCCAGCAGGTCTTCCACCGGGCGTATGTCCTGCATCAGGCGGTCGAGGTCTATTTCACTGGCGGCTTCGTCCACCACCGTGGCGGCATCGTCGGTCTGCGCATAGGCGGCCGCCAGCAGCGTGTCGAGCTCGGCGTCGGGCACCACGCGCTGGGGCAGTTCGCCGTGGCAGCGGCGAATCTCGACCAGCGCCCAGGCTGGCGTGCGTTCAGAGGTCGTCAGCACGGCGCCGCCGCCGGCGCCGGCCTGGATCAGCGCCCGGTGCTCGCGCGCCCAGGCATAGGGAAGCCGTGTTTTCACAGATGTTCGCCTGGTGTGGACGCGGCGGGCGCGGCGGGCCGGGCGGCCCCGCCCGGCTGGGCCGCCGTGGGCGCCGGCGCGGCCTGGGCGGCGCCTGGCATGCGCAGGTCCAGCAAGCCGGTGTTCGCGTCGCGGTCGATATCGGGCAGCGCGACGCTGCTGGCGTCGGGCGAGAACCACGTCGAGCGCGGCGGCAGGTTGGTCTGCACCGCGCGGATGTAGTTGTACCGGTCCAGCGTCATGCTGGCGCTGTCCTGCGGCGTGCGCAGGATGTGCGGGCGCAGGAAAATCATCAGGTTGGTCTTCGAATGGCTGCGGCTGTCGTAGCGGAAGAAATTGCCGATGAACGGAATGCTGCTCAGCACCGGAACGGCCTTGGTGGTGTCGTTCACCACGTCTTCGATCAGTCCGCCCAGCACAATGATCTGGCTGTCGTCGACCAGCACATTGGTTTCCAGGGCGCGCTTGCGCGTCACCAGCCCGTTGGCGGCGACGGACACGCTGGCGTCGATGCTGCTGACCTCCTGGTACAAGGCCAGTTTCACCGTGCCGCCTTCGGATATCTGCGGCCGGATGCGCAGGGTCAGGCCCACGTCTTCGCGCGAGATCGTCTGGAAGGGGTTGCTGGCGCCATCGCCGGATGTCGTGTACTGGCCGGTAACGAACGGCACCGTCCTGCCCACCATGATGCTGGCTTCTTCGTTGTCCAGCGTCAGCAGGTTGGGGGTCGACAGGATGTTGGCGCCTCCGGTCGACTCCAGGGCGCGGGCCAGCACGCTCAGGTTGACGATTTCCTTGCCCAGCACATTTACCGTGCCTTTCACCACCCCCAGGCTCAGGCCCTGGCCCAGCGCATCGATGGTGGTGACCCCGCTGGTGTTCAGGCCGCTGCCGCCGAAATTCGCGCCGCCGATGAACGACGAATTGCCGGAATCGATGCCGCCGCCGCCCGTCATCCACTGGATGCCGAATTCGGCGGCCTTGTCGCTGCTGACTTCGACAATCAGGCTTTCCACCAGCACCTGCGCGCGCCGCTGGTCGAGCTGGTCGATGATCTCGCGCAGGCTGCGGTACAAGGGCGGCGGGGCCGAGATGATCAGCGTATTGGTCGCGGGGTCGGCCTGCACCGTGGCGCCGCCCGCGGTGAAGGCCACGCTGCGGGTGTCGTTGCCGCCGGCGCCGGCCATGGCATCGGCCGGATCGGCCAGCGCGGCGCCGGCCAGCGTAGTGCCGCCGCTGCCGCGGAGCCCGGCGTTGGCCAGGGCGGAACCCGCGCCCATGCCGGACGCGGCGCCGGTCAGGGTGGAATCGGCGCCCAGGCCGGATTCCGACAGGCCGCCGCCGGCCAGGTTGTCTTGCCCGGTGGGCTGGCCGCTCAGTGCTCCCCGCAGGACTTCGGCCAGGCGGCTGGCCTGGGCGTTGCGCAGGTACACGACGTGCAGGTTGCCGGCGCGCGTTTCCGGGTTGTCGATACGGTGGATCAGCGCGCGCGCCTGCTGCAGCTTTTCGGGGCTGCTGGCGCGCAGCAGCACCGAGTTGCTGCGCGGGTCCGCCACGACGGTGACCCGTTGCGCGGCATTGCCCGCCGCGCCCTGGTTCAGCACCTGCGAGGCCAGCGCCGCCACGTCGACGGCAACGCCATGATCCACGGTGACGAGGTCGGTGCTGAATGAATCGGGGGTATCGATGCTGGCAATGACCTCGGCAATGCGCTTGATATTGTCCGCGTAGTCGGTAATGACCAGCGTGTTGTTGCCCGCGTAGACATTGATGGAGTTATTGGGCGCGATCATGGGCCGCAGCACCGGCACCAGATTGGCGGCGTTTTCGTAGCGCAGCTGGAACACCCGGGTGACCAGTTCGCCGCTGTGGGCGGTGCCCGGCGCCGTGCCGTCGGTTACCGCCATGCCCTGCAGCTTTGCGTCGGCTTCGGGCACCACGCGGCTGACGCCTCCGGTATCCACGACGGCAAACCCCTGCATGCGCAGGGCGCCCAGCAGCATCGAGTAGGCGGTGGCGCGGTCGACCGGCGTTTCCGACACCAGCGTCAGCTTGCCCTTGACGCGCGGGTCCACCAGGAAATTCCGCCCGGTGAAGCGGGCCAGGGCGCGTATCACGCCCGGCAGGTCGGCGTCCACGAAATTCAGCGTGATGCCGCCGCCCGCGGTACTGCCCGCCGCCGGCGCGTCGGGCAAGGCGGCGGCCGGCTGGCTGGCGGGGCGTTCGGGCGCAGCGGCGGCGGGCCGCGGCCGCGGCACCGGGGCGGCCCTGGGGGGCGGCGCCTCTTGCCGCCAGCCCTGGCCGGTCGAGGTGCTGACGATCAGCGGCGAAGGGTCTTGCACATCGGCGCCCGGCCCGATGGGCGCGGCACAGCCGGCCAGCGCCAAAGATAATGTCAGTGTCGGCCAGGCTGGGTGAAAGCGGCGGCGGTGACACGGGGTAGCGCGGAAATCTTTCATGACAGTATCGATGGCCTGGTTCTTCAGGACGCGCTAGCGAAAGCTCAAGAGCGCCTGGTTGTTTTTCCGGGGGCCGAGCGCGGCCAGCAGGTCGTGCAGCCCGGCATGGATGTGTGCTTCGGCGCCGGGGTCGGCTTGCGCGCTGCCTTCGAAGCGCAAGCCGCGGCTGCCCAGGGTGCCGGCGCCATTCAGCAGCAGCGGGCCCTGCCGCGTGCTCAGCAGCAAGTCGGCCTGGCCGTGCCGGCCCTGTTTCAGGGCGAGCACGTAATCGCCCAGCGGCCGCACGGGTGTCAGCGACGAGGCGGCGTTGCGCCATTCCACGTCCAGCAGCCGGGTGCCCGCCGGCTGGCCGGCGGCCCCGATGACTACCGCCGGCCAGCGGGCCGACAGTTCGCCGCCCGGGCCGACGGCGGCGATGCGGGCGTCCAGGGTGCCCAGCACGGCAGCGGGCAATTGCAGTGTCTGGCCCGATACTTTGATGCCCTGCCACCCGGGCGTCATGTTGACGGGGCCGCCCAGCCAGGGGTGCGAGACCGCCAGCCTGGGCATCGGGGCGAACGACAGCCGCCATTGCACGGGGTCGGGCAGGGTGCGGCGGCGCGCGGCGGTGCCCACGGCCAGGGTCGCGCTGCCGGCCCACAGGGTTCCGCGGGCATCCACCACGGTCAGCGGCCAGCTGGCCGGCAGCAGGGCCATGATCCAGCGCGCGGGCAGAACCGGCACGGCCGCGCAGCAGGCCAGCAGGGCCAGCCCGGCGATGCGCAGCGCGATGCGCCGGCTCATTGCTTGCGCTCCACCGGCAAAGACACGCGCACACGCCCGGTCACGCTGCCGGGCCGATCGCGGCCGTCGATATTGGCGCGCGCCAGTTCCACAAACCGGGTCTGCACATGCAACAGGTAGGGCAGCTCGGCCAGCCACTTCATCACGCGCGCGACGTCGGCATTGAGCAGCGCAATATCCCACTGCCGCGGCAAGCCGTCGCCCGCCGCAGGCTCTTCACTGACCACCGCCGATGCCTGCAGGCCGGCGCGCTGCAGGCTGGCGCGCAAGGCGCCGGCCAGGTTTGCCGCATCCATGCGGCCCGACTCGGCCTGTTCCAGGCCGCGCGCTTCGGCAATCAAGGCGTCTACGCGGGCGGCGTCGGCGTGCAGTCGCGGCAGTTGTTGCCGCGCCTGCGCGATGGTGTGCAGCGCGGGCCGTATCGCCAGCGTCCATGCCAGCGTTGCGGCCAGGGCAGCCAGGGCCACGCTCAGCAGCGTGCGTTCGCGCGGCGTGCGCGTGCGCCACCACGCATGCGCCTGCTGCCCGATAACGGCGATGCGCCGGCGTACGGGTGCGGCGGCCGCGGGACGCGTGCTCATGGGCGCCTCGCGTCGGGTTCGGCAATGCCGGCCTGCCGGACGTGCCAGGTATGGGCGGCATCATCGTCCTTTTGCAGCAGCAGCGACCGCACCGCCGCGGCCTGGTGCAGCGCAGCCTCATTGGCCGGGGGTTGATAGCCTGGCGCCAGCACCAGGGTCAGCACGCCTTCTTCGTAGCGCAGCGAGGCAACGTGCCCGGCGGCGAATCCCAGCACTTGCGCCGCGCCCAGCACCAGCGGCATGAAGCCGTCCGCGCTGGCGGCGCCGCCGGCCACGCGCAGCTGGTTGCGCAGGTTCTGCACCTGGCGGACCGGATCGATGATGATGCTCATGGAAGGAAACGCCTTGCGCACAGCCTGCTCGGTGGCGGCCTGGACGGACCGGGCTTCGCTGCGCAACTGCGCGGCATAGATGTTCAAGCCCAGCAGCCACAGCAGCGCCGCGGCGCCCGCCCACAGCGCGGCGCCGCGCCAGCGGTGCGCGGACCGCACCGGGCGCCATTCGGGCCGCGCCAGCGACCAGCGGGGCAGCGTGGCCCGCCAGCGCGCGTCCACCGGCAGCGCCAGCGCCTGTCCGGGGTGGGGATCGCCTGCGGGCAGCGCCAGGGCGTGGGGCACAATCGCGGCCAGCTCGAGCCCGGCATCGGCCAGGCCGCGCCAGGCGTCCAGCAGCGCCTGGCGGCTGGCCCAGGCAATGCAGACGCTGCCATCGGCGGCGCGCGGCCCGTGGGCGATGCAGAGCTCGGCCGTGTCGCTCAGCGCCAGCGATTCGACGCTGCCGCGCACCGCGGACTCCAGCAGCCTTGCCGGCACGGGCGGCAGCTGCGCCGTCACGACCACGGCGTCGTGAGGATGCAGAATGGCTTCCACGTGGCCGACCGGAACGGATCGGGCAAGCGCCGCAAGCGGCATTTCGCCGCTGCGCAGCAGGTTTCCGCCGCGGCCGAACAGCGCAAAAGCCATCATCGACTGCGGCGTGATGGCCGCAACAGGAGGCAAAGCCAGGCGTAGTGTGTGTTTGATGTCAGCCTCCCAGCCACTGTATGGCGGGCGGCTCGTCGCCCTGGCGATACAGCAGCGCCTGCATCGTGATGGGGGTGTCGTGGATGCTGACCTGGCCGGTCACCTTGAACCATTCGCTGCGCACGCTGATCGGAACGCCGTGGGCGGCGCCGGGCTTGCCCAGCCGCTGGTAAAAATCGGCGCCGTCGTTGAACCATTGCCCGCGGTCGCGCTGGCCGGCAAGATCGCGGGCGCGCGCCAGGTCCAGGCCGGGAATGCCGGCGCTCAGCACCTCGGCGCTGGCGGTGTTGACGTTGATGGGCGTTTCCTGCGGCAGCACTGTCAAATAGCCCGACAGCGTGGCCGCGACGTCGGGCGATATGCCTTCCAGCCCGGCCAGCTCGCCCGGCGTGCGCAAGCCCGGCCGGGCCTGCCGGCGGCCCGGGCCGCCCTGCGAATCGGCGACCCGGCTGGCCACGGTCTGGGCCAATGATTCCTGCAGGCCCAGGGCCGCCAGCAGCTTGCGCAGCACCGCCAGTTCCCGGGGCCGCACCACGCCCTGTTGCGCCAAGCGCCAGATGTTGTACTTGCCTTGCTCGTCCTCGATCTGCCCTGAAAAATAGGCCTTGCGCATGCCGTCGGGGGTGCTGATTTCCAGCCCCACGATGGGCTGGGCCCACACCGCGCTGTTGCGGGTGACCGCATTGCGGCGGGCGTCGTTCAGCAGAATGATGCGCGACCAGTCCAGGCCGCCGCGCAGTATCCATTGCGCGTCCGTGCGGTCGCGTTCAACGGTAAGCGTGTCCACCAGTAGCGCCTGCCGTTCCAGAATGGCAGCGGCGGTGATGGCGGCCGCCGCAACCACCACCAGCGCGGCAATTACGGCCATGCCCCGTTGCGAGCCGGGGTGGCGTTCCGGGCCCGGCGACGGGCTGCGCAAGGCGGACCAGGGCGCGGTCATGGCAGCTGCACCACTTTGCGGTAGATCTCGTTGCGGCCGTTGTGCCGGCGCCCGATGGTGATCTCCAGCCCGGTCGCCGACTTCCGGGCATTGGACGCCCCGGGCAGCGTCCAGCCCTGGCCCGGTATCCAGGCCCGCACGGCAAACACATTGATATGTTCCAGCATGACCTCGCCGGCCCGGGCCTCGGGTAAAGGCAATGTCCGCGCGGCCGGCCCCGCCGCCCGCCGCAGGCTGCCGTTTTCCGTGCCCCAGGCCACTTGCTGCCAGGCGCCGCCCTGGGCCGAGCGCACCAGCGACAGCACCGGGTCGTGCCACTGGATGCCGGGCGGCAGCAGGGCGCCGGCGCGGGCCGACGGATTCCACGGCGTGCCCGAGGGCAGGACGCCGTTGCCCGCATGCCGGCCGATATCGCTTTCTATCTGGCCCAGCACCCGCACCAGCGCCAGCGTGTCGTCGCCGCTGGCCTGCAGGCGCTCGCTGGACCGTTCCACCATATCCAGGGCGCGCCACGAAATCAGGCTCAGCAGCGCCATCAGCGCCAGGGCCACCAGCACTTCGATCAGGGTGAAGCCCTGCTGGGCCGCGCGCGCGCGCCTCATGGCAACAGCGACAGCAGGCCATTGACCTCTGCCAGCACCGGCCCGCCGGGCAGGCGCGCCCGCACCGTGGCCAGCCTGAAACTGCCGTTGACCGTGCGCTGGAATTGCTGCTCGCATATCAAGGCAAGCGGCCCCTGCGGGCAGGGTTCGGCGTTGCGCCCGGGGGCGGGAAAGGCGCGCATCAGGCGCAGTTCGGCCAGGCGATTCTCGGCGGCCTGCAGGGCCAGGCTGCGCTGCTGCGCGGCCAGGACATTGCCCGCGCCCACGCCCAGCGCCCGCATGGCCGCCGCCAGGGCAATGCTGACGATGGCCAGCGCGATCAGCACTTCCAGCAGCGTGAACCCCTGTTGGCGGCGCGGCGGCTTCATGGCCGCACCAGATACCGGCCCGCGCCCGTACGCACGATGCGCACCGTGTGCGTGCCGTCATGCAGTTCCACGGCCGCGGGGCCCGACGCCCATTCCGCGCTGAACAGGGTCGACGCGGGGGGCTCGACACGCACCTCGATGGCATTGCCGGACATCCAGGCGCGCGGGCGCAGCGGGCTGGCTTCGGCAAAGCGTTCTGCGCGCGCCGGCCCGGTTTGCCGCGCCAGGCCGGTGGGCAGGAACAGATTGCGCGGTTCATGCACAAACGCATAGCCCTGGCCATCGTATTGCCAGGCAATGGGGCTGCCGTCGCGGCGGGCTTCGGCCTGGGCCGCGGCGAACAGGTGCGCAAGGCGGCGGGCGTCCTGGCGCAGCGCGCGGGCATCGGCGTCCGGAAAGGCCTGGACGCTGATCGTTGCCGTCGCGATGCCGATAATGGCCAGCACCACCAGCATTTCCAGCAGGGAAAAGCCTTGTTGCCACGCGCGCGGCCTATAAAGACCAGGAGCCGATGTCGGCATCGTTGTCGTCGCCTCCCGCTTTGCCGTCGGCGCCCAGGGAAAAGACGTCGATTTCCCCATGCACCCCAGGGTTCAGGTATTGATACGGGGTGCCCCAGGGGTCCGCGGGCAGGCGGTCCATGTACGCGCGCCGGCTGCCCGGCTGGCCGGGCTGCGGCGCGCCGGCCAGGATGTCCAGGCCCTGCTCGGCGGTGGGATAGCGTCCGTTGTCCAGCCGGTAGAGCTTCAGCGCCTGCATCAGGGCAGCCACATCCTGGCGCGCCGCCACAATGCGCGCCTGATCGGGGCGGTCCATCAGGTTGGGCACGATCAGCGTGGCCATGATGCCCATGATGACCACCACGACCATGATCTCTATCAGCGAGAAGCCCTGCTGGCGGCGGTTGCCAGGGCACGGCGCGGAACTGCCCCTTGGATGCCCCACCTTGTCTCCCCCTTGGATGGGTTTGTCTTTTGGCACAAGTTTTTAATCTTGTGACCGTTATGTTAAAAATTAGTACAAGTATATATAAAACAAGTCATTTTGAGTCATTTCTACATCAAATTGCTGCCGCGCCATGCAGGCGCCGGGGAAAGAAATTGAAGGCTGTTGCCAGCGTTGGAGATCTGGTCCGGTGGTAGGGCCCACAGGGTTCTTCGTGGCCGATGGGCCGGTGTGGGTCCGGCGCCTGTCGGTGCTGGCCTTCACGGTGGGCGTGGGCGTATGGGGCGCGCTGATTTTCGCGCCCGCGCCCCGCGCGCTGCCCCCGATGCTGGAGGCCACGCCCGACGCGGGCCCCGATACGGCGCCCGCCGCGCGCTGGTTCGGGGGCGCGGCGCTGCGCGTGCGTGTCAGCGTGAACGGGCTGATCGCAACCGGCGACGCCTCGGGAGGCGCCGCGCTGCTTTCTATTGACGGCGGCCCGGCGCAGGCTTATCGGGTGGGGCAGAACCTGGCGCCCGGCGTCACGCTGGTCGGGGTGTCGGCAAAAGGCGTGTCCATCGACCAGGACGGCATCATCGAACGCATCGCGCCGCCGGCCGGCCCGCTGAGCGCCGACCAGGGCTTCGTCCCCGCCATCGGGGCGCGGCCCTAGAACTTGTACTGCAGGCCTGCCACGAACAGGTTTATTGCTGGCGCCCCATGTCGACATGCCAGCTGGTTGATGCCGGGCTCGGATGGATTGGCGGAATCGGAACCTCGTATCGACCCAATCGCCACGCCCGCGCCGATGCGGCATAGGGCAGTATCTTGATTTCTGCAAATGGCGGCAGCAGTCATGCTAGTTATTTTGTCTGGATGATTCTAGTTATATCTGTGTTCATGTAACCGGCGGCGCATTGCCGGCCGCGGCGTCCTGCACCACGCCGGCCGAGGCGAAGCCGTCAATCTGCGCCGGGCTGTAGCCGTACTCGCCCAGCAGTTCGCGCGTATGCTCGCCCAGCATCGGCGCCGGGCGCCGCACTTGCGCGGGCGTTTCGGAAAAGTGAATGGGGCAGCCCAGCGCCCGGGTGGGGCCGGCCTGCGGATGCCGCAGCTCTACCACCATGTTGCGCGCCAGCACCTGCGGATGCGTCAGCGCCTGGCCGATGTCGTGCACCGGTCCCGCCGGCACGCCGGCCGCGTCGAATGCCGCCAGCCAGTGGTCGCGCCCATGCTGGCGCAACACGCCGCTCATGGCGGCCGTCAGGCTGTCCAGGTTCTGCATGCGCGCCTTGTTGTTGTTAAAGCGCGGGTCCGCGCACCATTCGGGGTGGCCCAGCACCTGCGCGATGCGTTCCCAGTTGGCCTGGTTCGCGCCGCCGATATTGATCCAGCCGTCCTGCGTTTCGAATGCCTGGTAAGGGGCCGTCAGCAAATGCGCCGATCCGGTCGGCCCGGGCGACACGCCGGTGGCGAAGTAGGTTGCGGCATGCCAATACGTCTGCTGCAGCGCCGCCTCCATCAGCGAGGTTTCCACCACCTGGCCGCGCCCCGTCTTCTGCTTGTGCGCATACGCCGCCAGAATGCCTACCGTGGCAAGAATGCCGGCGTTGATGTCGGCGATAGAGTTGCCGGTCTTGACGGGCGCCCCTTCGGGCTCGCCGGTGATCGACATCAGCCCCGCAAAGCCCTGCGCGATCAGGTCGAAGCCGGCCTTGTCGCCGTACGGGCCGTCGCGGCCGTAGCCCGATACCGCGCAGTAGATCAGGCCGGGATTGATGCCGGACAGCAGGTCGTAGCCCAGGCCCAGTTTTTCCAGCGTGCCGCGCCGGTAGTTTTCGGTCAGCACGTCCGCATCGCGCACCATGCGCAGCAGAATCTCGCGCCCTTGCTCGGTTTTCAGGTTCAGGGCGATGCCGCGCTTGTTGCGGTTCAAAATCATGAAGGGCGCCGACACGCCGTTGACCACCGGTTCACTGTAGCCGCGCGAATCATCGCCGCCGGGCAGTTTCTCCACCTTCACCACGTCGGCGCCCATGTCCGCCAGCATCATGCCGCAGGTCGGCCCCGCCATGATCTGCGCCAGTTCGAGTACGCGCATGCCGGCCAGCGGGCCGGTGTGAGTCGATGCTGTTGTCATTCCATCTCCATGGCGACGAACGGCCGCGGCGCCGCGTGCGCCGCCGCCGGCTACCTGCCGGTAAAGTCCGGCGCGCGCTTGTCCAGGAAGGCCGCGTAGCCGATGCGGAAATCTTCGGTGTCGAAGCAGTCGAAGCATTCGTCGTACTCGGCGGCGGAAATCGGGCGCTGCTGGGCCAGGCGCCGCACAAACTGCTTATGCCAGCGGGCCACCAGCGGCGCGCCCTCGGCGATGCGCTGCGCCGCGGCCAGGGCTTCGGCCTGGACCTGGCCGTCGGGCACCACCCGCGTCACCAGCCTTTTTTCCCTGGCTTCGGCGGCGCCGAAAATGCGGCCCTCGAGCAGGATCTCAAGCGCCGCATCGGGCCCCGCCAGGCGTATCAGCGGCTCCATTTCCGGATACGCCATGACCAGGCCCAGGTTCTTGATGGGCGCGCCGAACCGGCTGGACTCGCCGCAGATCCGGATATCGCACAAGGCGGCGATTTCCAGCCCGCCGCCCACGCATATGCCGTGGATCTGTGCCACCAGCGGATGCCGGCATTCGGACAGCGCGCGGGCGGTCTCGTGCATGACGCGCCCATACTCGATGGCCTGGCGCTTGTTGGCCCGCTCGGTCTGGAATTCGGCGATGTCGTTGCCGGGCGAGAAGGCTTTTTCTCCGGCGCCGCGCAGCACAATGCAGCGCAGCGAGTCGTCCGCGGACAGCTCCCGCACGGTGTCGCCCAGCGCCTGCCACATCGGCTTGGTCAAGGCATTGAGCTTGGCGGGCCGGTTCAGCACCACCGTGGCGATCGCGCCCGTCCGTTCCTGCAACACGAGTCCGGTCATTTCAGCCCCTCGTTTGTCTTGCCCATGGCCGCGCCGTTCTTGCCGCCGCCCATACATTTGCGCGCCAGCCGCCACAGTACCGGCACCAGCGGCCAGAACAGCATCAGCAGCGCCAGCGTCGTAATGGTGCCGACCAGGCCGTTGGACCAGAATACGTGCAGGCCCGTGCCGGGGCCGAGCATGGACTGCCGGAAGGCATCTTCCATGCGGTCGCCCAGCACCAGCGCCAGAATCATCGGCGCCAGCGGATACGACAGTTTCTTCAGCACATAGCCGATCACGCCGAACAGCAGCATGAACCACACATCGAGCATGGCGTTATTGACCGAATATGCGCCGATCGCGCACACCACGATGATGATGGGGGCCACGATGGCAAAGGGGATGCGCAGTATCGCGGCAAACAGCGGCACCGTGCTCAGCACGATGATCAGCCCCACGAAGTTGCCCAGGTACATGCTGGCGATCAGGCCCCAGACGAACTCTTTCTGCTCGACGAACAGCAGGGGGCCGGGCTGCAGGCCCCATATCATCAGGCCGCCCAGCAGCACCGCCGCCGTGGCCGAGCCCGGTATGCCCAGCGCCAGCATGGGCAGCAGGGCCGACGTGCCCGAGGCATGGGCGGCCGTCTCGGGCGCGATCACGCCTTCGATCTCGCCGGTGCCGAACTTGCGGCCGTTGCGCGAAAAGCGCTGCGCCAGCCCGTAGCCCATGAACGACGCCGCGGTGGCGCCGCCGGGCGTCACGCCCATCCAGCAGCCCACCACCGTGCTGCGGACCAGCGTCACCCAGTATCTGGGCATTTCCTTCCAGGTTTGCAGCACCACCTTCAGGTTGATGCGGCCGTTCTTGCCTTCGAACTTCAGGCCTTCTTCCATGCTGACCAGGATCTCGCCGATGCCGAACAGCCCGATGACGACCACCAGGAAATCGATGCCGCGCAGCAATTCCGACCAGCCGAAGGTCATGCGCAGGCCGCCGCTGACGGTGTCCATGCCTATCGCCGCCAGCCCGAAACCCAGCATCATGGAAATAATCGTCTTGAATGGCGTCTTCTTGTCGGTGCCCACGAAACTGCAGAAAGTCAGCAGGAACACCGCGAAGAACTCCGGCGGGCCGAAGCGCAGGGCGAACTTCGACACCATGGGCGCCAGGAAGGTGATCAGCAGCACGCCCGACAGCGCGCCGAAGAACGAGCCCGTGAACGAGGCCGTCAGGGCATTGCCGGCGCGGCCCTGCTGGGCCAGGGGATAGCCGTCGAAGGTGGTGGCCACCGACGAGGTCTCGCCCGGGATGTTGAACAGAATCGAGGTAATCGCCCCGGCGAACAAAGACCCCCAATAAATGCACGACAGCATGATGATGGCCGAGGTGGGCGGCATGGTGAAGGTCAGCGGCAGCAGTATCGCCACCCCGTTGGGCCCGCCCAGCCCGGGCAGCACGCCGATGATCACGCCCAGCACCAGGCCGATGAACATCATGCCCAGGTTGTACCAGCTGAGAACCGTGGCAAAGCCATGGAATAACGCGTTCAGTTCATCCACTTGAAGTCTCCCGTTCCTGGTTTCAATAGCCGAACAGGGCTTCGAGCGGCCCCTTGGGTAGCGGCACCAGGAACTGGATTTCGAACATCCAGAACAGCAGCACGTTCACGCCCACGCTGACCAGCACCGTCTTCAGCCAGGAGATCCTGCCCAGCAGCCGCATGAAGGCGGCGATGAACAGCACCGACGCGACGTAAATTCCCAGCAGCTGGATCAGCAGCACATACAGGGCGGTGGGCAGCAGCACCAGCAGCACCAGCCGGAACCGGTCCCAGGTGACGAAGACCTGCCGGTTGCGGTGCTTGCCGAACAGCGCCTTCAGAAACACCGCGGCGCTGGCGATGCAGATGATCAGCCCCACGTGAAACGGAAAATATCCCGACTCGGGCCCATCTGTTGCCCATGCGATGCCGATGCGGTGGTTGTCCACCATCATGACCACGCCCACCACGAAAAAAACCGCGGCGGTAATCGCGTCGACGGCGCTGTGCGACAACCCGCCTGCCGGCGGGCCGCCCTGTGTCTGCTGATGATCCATCCTGGCTCCCCCGGGGGCTTATTTCTTCGCGGCCAGGCCGGCTTCTTCCATCAGGGTCTTGTGGTTAGCCTCGTCCTGCTCCAGGAACTTCACAAAATCCTTGCCGGTGCGGTAGTCGCCCTTGAGCGCCTGCTTGGCCAGGTAGTCCTTCCATTCCTGCGTTTCGCTGATCTTCTTGATCAGGTCGGCGTAGAACGCGGCCTGTTCGGCCGTGGTCTTGGGCGGCAGGAAGAATGCCCGCAGCATCTGATACTGCACGTCGTAGCCGGCTTCCTTGCAGGTCGGGATATCGGCCCAGGACTGCTCTTTGGTGATCTTGTTCTTGTAGGCCATGCGCTCATCCGAGAACACGCACAGGGCATTGACCTGGCCGGCGCGCCACTGCGCGATATTCTCGCTGGGGTTGTTCACGTTCGAATCGGTGTGCTTGCCCACCAGCTGCGTGGCGGCCTCGCCGCCGCTCTTGTAGGGCACATAGGTGAACTTCACCCCGGCCGCCTTTTCCAGCGCCACGGTAATGATCTGGTCTTCGCGCTTGGCGCCCGTGCCGCCCATCTTGAACTGGCCGGCTGGCGCGGCCTTGACCGCTTTCAGGTAGTCGGCGGCCGTCTTGTAGGGGGCCTCGGCATTGGTCCACAGCAGGAACTCGTCCTGCGCGATCATCGCCACCGGATTCAGGTCGCGCCAGTTGAACGGCAGGTTGACGGCGATGGGCAGGGTGTAGATGGCGGAAAAGGCCACCATCAGCTTGTGCGGATTTCCCGGCGAGCCCTTGGTGTCCATGATGCCTTCGGCGCCGCTGGCGCCGCCCTTGTTCAGCACCAGCGTGGACTGCTTCATCAGCTTGTGCTTCAGGATAATGCTTTGCAGCGTGCGCGCCATCTGGTCCGATGCCCCGCCCGCGCCGGCGGGCACGATGATCTCGACCGGGCGGGTGGGTTCCCATGCCTGGGCGGGCAGGGCGGTCATGCCGGCCAGCGCGGCCAGCGGCGCGATCAGATACGATTTCTTCAACAGTCTGTGAGTCAGGTGCTTCATGTGTGTCTCCTCCGGGTGGTGCCACGGGGACGTCCGGTATCGGTACGCCTTGCTTGAGCCTTCCTGTCCAGCGAGTCCTGTTCTTGTTCCCCCTGCTGCGGACTTTGCCTACTGTGATGCTGCGTGATCCATCGCCTGCGGCGCGCGCGGCGTGCCGCTACCTGTCCTGCGCCGGCTGGGGCCGGCTGGTCTGCGCCAGGTAATCCAGGGCCGCCTGCACGCCGCCGCCGTGGTGCGGCACGCCGGCCTTCTTCAAGCCCATCTCCACGCCCGACAAGGTGCCGCACAGCGTCAGGTCGTTGAAATCGCCCAGGTGGCCGATGCGGAAAACCTTGTCCGACAGCTTGCTGAGGCCTTGGCCCAGCGACATGTTGAAATTCGTCAGCACCGTCTTGCGGAAAGCATCCGCGCTATGGCCTTCGGGCATCATCACCGCCGTCAGGGCAGGGCTGTACTCTTCGGGCTTCAGGCACAGAATCTCCAGCCCCCATGCGCGAACGGCGCGGCGGGTGGCTTCGCCATGCCGCCGGTGCCGCGCGAACACGTTGTCCAGCCCTTCGGCCGACAGCATTTCCAGCGCTTCGTGCAGGCCGTACAGCAGGTTGGTCGCGGGCGTGTAGGGAAAGTATCCGCGCGGGTTGATGGCCAGCATCTCTTTCCAGTCCCAGTACGAACGCGGCAGCGCGGCGCTTTGCGAGGCCTTCAAGGCCTTGGGGCCGACGGCGTTGAACGACAGCCCGGGCGGCAGCATCATTCCTTTCTGCGAGCCCGCCACGGTGACGTCGACCCCCCATTCGTCGTGCCGGTAGTCCACCGAGCCCAGCGATGAAATCGTGTCCACCATCAGCAGGGCCGGGTGGCCGGCGGCGTCGATGGCCTTGCGCACCGCCGCCACATCGCTGACCACGCCGGTCGCGGTTTCGTTGTGCACCACGCACACCGCCTTGATCTGATGCCCGCTGTCCGCGGCCAGGCGCCTGCCGATGTGTTCGGGGTTCGCGCCATGGCGCCAATCGCCTTCCTGGAACTCCACCCGCAGCCCCAGCCGTTCCGCCATTTTTTTCCACAGCGTCGCGAAATGGCCGGTTTCCGCCATCAGCACCTGGTCGCCGGGCGACATAGTGTTGACCAGGGCCGCTTCCCAGGCGCCCGTGCCCGAGGCCGGGTAGATGATCACATCGCTTTCGGTCTGGAACACCTTCTTCATGCCGGCCAGCACGGCCTTGCCCAGCTCCCCGAACTCGGGGCCGCGGTGGTCGATGGTGGGATGGTCGATGGCGCGCAGCACGCGGTCGGGCACATTGGTGGGGCCCGGAATCTGCAGAAAGTGACGGCCGGACGGATGCGAATGCAGCGGCAGCATGAGGGGCTCCTGATAATTTGGTATACAAAATACCAATCTTGATGAAGAATAAGCAGCAAAGGCGCCCTCCTGCAAGGGGAATTTATGCGGCGCCACAGCAATTGGGAGAGAAAGGTACAGGTTAAACTGGGCGGGTTTCTTCGATTGGCCAGGCATGGCGCGCGGCACCGCTGAATTCACGCGCTATCGCTTTTTTTGTATACAAATGAAAATTGATCCCGTAAGCCTATCCAACCCATCCGCCCCGCCGGCGACGGAACCCGGTCCCTCGTCCGAGGCCGTCGACAGGCGCACGCTGCCCGCCACCATCGCCGACCGCCTGCGCGAAATGATCATCGAGGGCGAGCTGGCCGCCGGCACCCGCCTGAACGAACGCGCGCTGTGCGACCGGCTGCAGGTGTCGCGCACGCCCCTGCGCGAAGCCTTCCGGCTGCTGTCCGCCGATGGGCTGGTGCGCATGCAGCCCAACCGCGGCGCGCACGTGGTGGCCCTGTCCGAAAAAGACATCCGCGAAAGCTTCGAAGTCATGGGCGTGCTCGAGGCCCTGTCCGGCGAACTTGCCTGCCAGCACATCACCGACCAGGAAATCGCCGAGATCAAGGCCCTGACATTCGAAATGCAGGCCTGCCACGCCAGGCGCAACCTGTCTTCCTACTACCACGTCAACCGCGCCATCCACGACCGCATCAACGCCGCGGGCCACAACGAGCTGCTGTCGCAGGTCTACACGAACATCAACCTGCGCCTGCAGAACCTGCGCTTCCGTTCCAACCTCAACCCCGAAAAATGGGACAAGGCCATGCGCGAACACCTGGAAATGGCCGACGCGCTGGCCTCGCGCGACGGCCCCCGGCTGGCGCAGATACTGCGGCAGCATCTGCGGCGCAAGGGC
The DNA here is from genome assembly GCF_017356245.1 of Bordetella petrii. Taxonomy (NCBI): domain Bacteria; kingdom Pseudomonadati; phylum Pseudomonadota; class Betaproteobacteria; order Burkholderiales; family Alcaligenaceae; genus Bordetella; species Bordetella petrii. The sequence continues at coordinate 310,132 of NZ_JAFMZZ010000004.1, read as the reverse complement.
GAGGCCGTGCTGGAAAACCTGAAGCTCGCCGCCGCCGACGCCGAAGGGGCTTGCGGCACCGCCGATGCTTCCGATGCCGCAGGCGAACCCAGACAACCCTAAGCCCATCCGGCCAGGAGCCCCATGAACGCGCCCCTACCCCCACAGCAGCACGCCGAACTGAATCCGCTGCATCTCGAACTGGCCGCCCGCCTGCGCAGCGGCACGCAAGGCGAGGTTATGTTCGACCGGGGCGCGCGGGGGCGTTATTCAACCGACGCATCCATCTATCAGATCGAGCCGGTCGGCGTGCTGGTGCCCAAGTCGGGCGACGACGTCGCGGCCGCGCTCAGCCTGTGCCGCGAACTGTCCGTGCCCGTGCTGGCGCGCGGCGGGGGCACCTCGCAGTGCGGCCAGACCGTGGGCGCCGCGCTGGTCATCGACAACAGCAAATACCTGAACCGCGTTCTTGACTTCAACCTGGACGCCATGACGGTCACGGTAGAGCCCGGCATCGTGCTCGACCACCTCAATGCCTGGCTCAAGCCGCATGGCGTGTGGTTCCCAGTGGATGTCAGCACCGCGGCGCAGTGCACGCTGGGCGGCATGGCGGGCAACAATTCCTGCGGCTCGCGATCCATCGCCTACGGCAACATGGTGCACAACGTGCTCAGCATCGATGCCCTGCTGCTCGACGGCACCGCCGCCACTTTCGCCGAAGCCGGCCGCATGGGCAATGCGCCGCCCCGCATACGCGCCATCATCAACAAACTCGACGAAATCGCCGCGCGCGAGCGCGACGAAATCCAGCGCATGGTGCCGGCCGTGATGCGCCGCGTGGGCGGCTACAACCTGGACATCTTCCATCCGCAGAGCCCGCGCCCCTACACGGCCGACGGCCGCGTCAACCTGGCGCACCTGCTGGTGGGCAGCGAAGGCACGCTGGCCTACACCCGCAGCATCACGCTCAAGCTGTCGCCCCTGCCGGCCGCCAAGGCGCTGGGCGTGGTCAACTTCCCCACCTTCTACCAGGCCATGGACACGGCCCGCCACATCGTAGGGCTGGGCCCCTGCGCGGTGGAACTGGTCGACCGCACCATGATCGACCTGGCCCGCAGCAACCCGGCCTTCCGCCCCATCATCGACAGCGCCCTCATCGGCACGCCCGAAGCCATCCTGCTGGTCGAGTTCGCCGGCGAATCCCAGGCCGAACAGCTGTCCAGCCTGGCCAGGCTGGTCGAACTGATGGGCGACCTGGGCCTGCCCGGCTGCGTGGTCGAAATGCCGGACCCGGCGGCCCAGAAAGCCCTGTGGGAAGTCCGCAAATCCGGCCTGAACATCATGATGAGCATGCGCGGCGACGGCAAGCCGGTGTCATTCATCGAAGACTGCGCCGTGCCGCTGGAGCACCTGGCCGAATACACCAGCCAGTTGACCGACGTATTCGCCCGCCACGGCACCAAGGGCACCTGGTACGCCCATGCTTCGGTGGGCACGCTGCATGTCAGGCCCATACTCGACATGCGCCGCGACGGCGCGGAAAAAATGCGCGCCATCGCCGAAGAGGCCGGCGCGCTGGTGCGGCGCTACAAGGGCGCCTTTTCCGGCGAGCATGGCGACGGGCTGGTGCGCAGCGAATGGGTGGCCTGGCAGTTCGGGCCCAGGCTGAGCCGCGCCTTCGAAGAAATCAAAGACGCCTTCGATCCCGACCGGCTGATGAACCCGGGCAAGATCGTGCACAGCAGCAAGATGGACGACCGGTCCCTGTTCCGCTTCAAGCCCGGCTACCGCACCATCCCCCTCACGCCCGCGCTGGACTGGTCCGCCTGGAACGTACACAACGATCCGGCCACCGAGTCCGTCAGCGCGCCCGGCACCGGCGGCGACCCCGCCCAGGGCCTGGCCAAGGCCGTGGAAATGTGCAACAACAACGGGCACTGCCGCAAATTCGACGCCGGCACCATGTGCCCCAGCTATCGCGTCACCCGCGACGAACAGCACCTGACGCGCGGCCGCGCCAACACCCTGCGCCTGGCCTTGTCCGGCCAGCTGGGGCCGCACGCCCTGGCTTCCGACGACATGCGCGCCACCATGGACCTGTGCGTCAGCTGTAAAGGCTGCAAGCGCGACTGCCCCACCGGCATCGACATGGCGCGCATGAAAATCGAGTTCCTGAACCAGTGGCGGCAACAACGCGGGCTGGCGCTGAAAGACAAAATCATCGCCACGCTGCCGCGCTGGGCGCCCTGGGCGGGCCGCCTGCCGTTCCTGTTCAACCTGCGCGACACTCTGCCGGGCGCCGCCTGGCTGTCCGAACGCCTGCTGGGCTTTTCATCGCGGCGCACCCTGCCGAAATGGCGCGGCGACGTCTTCACCCGCCAGGCTTCGACGGCCGATGCCGACACGGCCAACATCGTGCTGTTCGCCGACACCTTCAACAACTATTTCGAAGCCGACAACGCCCGCGCCGCCCTGCAGGTGCTGCAGGCGGCCGGCTACCGCGTCCACGTCGCGCGCCCCGCCGCCAACGACACCCAGCCCGGGCGCCCCCTGTGCTGCGGCCGCACCTACCTGTCGGCCGGCCTGGTCGACCAGGCCAAAGCCGAAGCCCGCCGCGTGGTCCAGGCGCTGCGGCCCTTCATCGCGCGCGGCGTGCCCATCGTCGGCCTTGAGCCTTCGTGCCTGCTGACGCTGCGCGACGAATTCCTGGTCATGGGCCTGGGCGAAGACGCCGAACGGCTGTCCCGCCACGCCTTTCTTTTCGAAGAATTCCTGGCAAACGAACTCAAGGCCGGCCGGCTCGAACTGAAACTGCATCCGCTGCCGGAAAAGCGCGCCCTGCTGCACGGCCACTGCCACCAGAAAGCCTTCGACGCCGTCAAGCCCGTGCAGCAGATCCTGGCGCTGATCCCCGGCCTGAAAGTCGACCTGATCGAATCCAGCTGCTGCGGCATGGCCGGCAGCTTCGGCTACGAAGCCGCGCACTACGACACCTCGATGAAAATGGCCGAGCTGTCCCTGCTGCCCGCCGTGCGCCAGGCGGGCGCCGACACCCTGTTGGTGGCCGACGGCACCAGCTGCCGGCACCAGATCGCCGACGGCACCCGGGCAGAAGGCAGCCGGCGGGCAGAGCACGTGGCCTGTGTGCTGCAAAGGGCGTTAAGCCAAGGGTAGGGGGCGGCTACCCCTGAGGCGTTTCCAGACTAGCTGTACCAGTGCAGCTTGAAGCCCCAATTGCCGACATTAAAGGCGAAGGCAATGCCCCAATAGAAGATAAAGTACGCCCCGCCGGCAACCAGCATGGCCGAGCTGAATTGTTCCAGCCTGCCAGGGTGCCGCGCCGACCAGTCTGTCAGCCGCTTGGAGAACGGCACGATCAGCACCAGGAACAGCACAACCATCACCAGAATCTGCCCCACCCCCTGCAAGGCCATCACCGCGCCTCCATACAGCGGGCTTTCCGAGGCGGCCGCATAGGTCAGAAAATTCCTGAACACCGGAAATGGCCGCCCAATGGCGAACAGCCCCACCAGGAATCCCATGAAGCCTGCCTTGGCCAGCGGCGAGGCGGCCAAGCCCAGCAACCTGGGCGGCAGGCGGCGTAGCATCCCGTCCAGAAATCCAAACGAAATCGCACCCCACAGAAGCAGAACAATGCCGAGCAGCGTGAATGTCACCTGCGCCTGAAACAGGCGCGTTTCCCGGGTGTTGAAGGCGTCCACGCGCTCCGGTCCCAGCGAGCCCACATACATTCCGTAAATGAAGCAAACCAGCAGGACAAAAAGCGAGAAGATGCCGATTGCCTGGATGGCGAGCCGCCGGGGCGACCCGACCTTCTCCGTCGCGCAAGCCAGGCCCGGAAGCATGGCAAATACAACGCAATTGCACGCCGTGAAAGTCGCGGCCAGGCCAGCAATAATTGCGAAGACAAAACCGAAAGCCGCGCCCCGTTCACCATAGGACCCGGCCAGGCTTTCCGTGTCTCCGATGGTCTGGCCCGCGACGATCTCCCGGCCGAAGCCGTCCGCCAAATGAAAATTCCAGAAACCGGCGACCAGAACGCCGACGGCAAGCGCACAGAGCGCCAGGACCAGACGATTGCGATGTGGGGAAAACAGTGTGGCGCGCCCGTCCTGTTCAACGGCTTGGTTGTATGACAACACTTTACGATCTCCTCTTCTGTCTTCATTAAGAAGTCAGCTCAAGACATGTCGTTCTGTTTGTCACCGGTACCGGTGTAATGCGATCGACCGACACACTGAGCGATCCGACCGACGTCCGCTCCGACCATAGGCGCCGGTCGTGTTTTGCTTCCAGCAAAAGAGTTCGATCGGCTGCTTCGTGACGGCACGAATGTCGCTGAGCCTAGCATGAGGGGTTGAGCGATGAGCGTGTTATTCGACGAAATTGCCGATTTGCTCGACGAATCGACATTTTCAACGCTGGTTGTTGTTTCTAGGTCGGTGGCTGGCGTAGTCAGCAGATGGTTACGCGTCTCGTAGTTAGTTTCCAACGAGGTTTTGCCTATCTGGACTCTCCATTCTCGCCGGCGGGAGCTTCGGGGCAGGGGTTGCTGGCCTCTGGTCCGGAACTCCTACCACGTCCAGGGGCCGTGTCCTCGCCCTCCGGGCCGTGGGCCGCACCTACCCCTTGGCCCGCCATCCGCTTGAGACGCGCCACTCCTGACGTCGTTTGGCTGAAAGGGCATCAAGGGTGGGACCAAAAGCAGCAGCCCGAAGCGAAGTGCGGAACCATTCTCCAATCAGACTAAGAAAAACTCGCCAGGGCGAGGCCAGTGAGTCGTCATGCCGATGACTTCGGGCAAGGAATTTGCCCCATCAATCGGCGACATCTGCGTACGAATCCTGGCTAACCGATCACACCCAAAAACTCGCCTACCACCCGATAGCGATGTTCGTCGTCTTCCTTGCTGAGCTTAATTGGACCCAGCGCTGGATTGGTAGATCGCGGTTTCAATAGGATCCGTTGATTCTCAGCGCCGTCTTCGGTACGCGCTTTGAAGCTCTGATATTCCTTGACCGTGTATCGCGAACCAGCGTCGCCGTCCTGCGTATCGGAGCATTCCACCAGCACGATTTTTCCATTACGACTGCCACCCGGGTTCAAGCGAAACAGGCAGATGGCGCCATCAGGGATTACCTTGTTCATGGATTCGCCAACTACATGGCAGGCAAAAATATTCTTTCCCACGGGCATTCCATCGGGGACCGCTACCCATTCTTCATGTTCGACGTGTTGGAGCGCGCTGAAATTGCCCGCTGCCGCTCGCAGGTCATAGAGCGGGACTGCATTGACGTAAGGTTCCAAAGGCTTGCCAGCGTCCGGGAACGCGATGATGTTGGACTTGTAGCTCTCCACATGCCGCTTCAGATAGCGCCTCAGGCTGGCGTCGCATGCGTAGAGGAACGTACCTCGTATGCCTCGCAGCATGATGGTCCGGTAGATATTCAGTATGTACTGCTTGAGCTCATTGGGATCTTCAATGGTCTGCTTTCCGTTTCGGTCATGGTAATTGTTTCGGTCAATGACGATCTGGTCGAGCTTTTCGTCATAGCGGATTTCGTGGCCGAAGATTATGCCGGTGTAGTTCAGGTCATAGCCTTGGGTGGTATGGATGCAGCCCACCTCGCTCACGGCGCCTTTCGCATTGATCCAATCCACGGTCGTGCTGTTCCACCGCAATCGAACTTCATCGATTTCGATGTCATGCAGGTGGGGGGACTTCCTGGAAACCCAGGGCCAGGAGTAACCGGCCACTAGTCGCGCCAAACCGTAGCTGCAATTTCTTTGCTCTATCTCCTTCACCATGTCGGAGATCTCGTCAAAAACCAGAAACTCGTACTTGCTGGAACTAAACTTCTCGTAAGCCGAAAGCCGCATATGCAGTAGATCATCGACAAACCGCACGTAGTTCCGCCCGGCGCGGACCCGGAACTGGGAAGCCAGCGTTATGACCGTGCTGTCCGACGAAGACTTCATGTCTTCGAAGTCAGCCGCGTCGGCATCGGATGGTTTAATGCTCTGATCCGGGTCGTAGAAGAAGACAGCTTTATCTGACTGGTGCGTGACCCAGTTCACCTCGCTGGACGTATTCTTGTCCAATCCAAGAGCCGCGCAGGCCGCGTCGAAGGCTCCGTAATAGGCCCCTAGGTTGACCCGCTTGCGCAGGCGGTGTGACTCATCCACCAGGACGATGTCGTAGCGTTGCTTCGTCAGCTCGGAAGGGCTGATGACCATATCGGGATGCAGGCCTGCAACGTTCCGGAACGCCTTCTTCAGCGTGCTCCTGAACGAGCTCATAGGTACTACCAAGGCCATGCGCGGGCATGGGAGCAATTGCTTGATTTGCCGGAGCAGTTCCCGCACTTCCTGCTCTTCCTCGGAAAACTCGTGCAGATCCAATTCCTCAAGTTCGGAATGGATGAGCTTGAATAGGAATATCGCCAACACCGACTTTCCGGTTCCGGCGCCACCTTGGACTACGATATGTTTAAGCCGGGGGTCGACAAGCGACCGCATTATCTCGATCAGGCCCTGTTGTTGATCGACCGACAGCGATTTGTACGGCGAGTATTTGAAAACATCGGAATTGTCGATGGCCTCGATTGATCTTTGGGCGATTCCGTACTGGAGCAGTCTGTTCCAGGTTTCCCGAAAGATCTTGGAATAGAGCTCATCCCTCTGATAGTAGTTGTGGTCGCTCAGACCGAGATTGCCGTTCAACATGCTGAAACGGCCGTCGGCTGCCATGTACTTTATGAGGGAAGACTCTATATCGAGAGTCGCCGACTTGTTGAAGCGTTCACTGCTGACGAGGTGTACCGTCGTCAACGATCGCTTCTGAGGGTGTTTGAGATGCGTACCCAGGCGAGCGAGCGTGTCTGTAGTCTCGCCGACATAGGCACAGCGTGTCCTTCCATCGCTGAGAATATAAACAAGCGGCCAGTTGTTCGCTGCGTACGCGTTGGTCTCGATTTCCGTAAGCGTTTCTGCCGAGAACCGGTAACGGTTCACTTCGACGAGGTGCGGCTGGGTCATAGCTCGTTGTATTTTTTAGCGGTTCCCTTTGCCTTGTGCACGGGGTACTTTTTTTCGTTCCTTTCGATTTTCTCCAGGACGATTTTCTTTATGTCGAAGTCGTACGCATCGGACAGTAGCAGCGCGTAAGCCAAGACATCGGCAAGCTCTTCTTTCACCTTTTCGCGATCGGCGGCTTCAGGGCGCTTCCATAGGAAAACCTCCAGCAGCTCGCTGGCTTCGATGCTGAGCGCCAAGGCCAAGTCTTTAGGGTTGTGGAACTGCTGCCAGTTTCGCTCGTCGCGAAACTGGCGCAGCCGCTGAATGACTTTTTCCATTTCCTGTCTTTGCGAACGATGTTGGAAAGCATGATAGACCGCTTGGCGCCCAGTTGCACTTTTGGAGTGTGCCCCTGGCGATTCTTGCCCGATCGGCGTGACTTCGTTAAGGCAAGGTTCCTGCGCCGTCTCGAGCTTCGGTCGCCGACGGATTCGCCGTTCGCGGGGCCGGCCGGCCGCCTCGTCTGCGGTGCAGCCAGGACCGCTCTTTAGCGCGTGGTTTGTCTGCATGCACTGTACGAAGGCGACCCGCCTGTCTATCGAATAACGCTTTTTTTTTGGCGGGCAGCGAAGCCGTTATGACGGGAGCTAAATTTAGGCAGACGTGGACAGGACGCGAGTGCTTCGCCTTTGTGCAAAAGCGGCATCCAGTCTATCGATTCGGGAATTCCCTTATATCAGGGCGAGGTAAAGAACCGGATTCAATGCTTGTAAATACCGGCGATCTTTAGAGATGGTGCCCGGGGCCGGAATCGAACCGGCACGCCTTGCGGCGGGGGATTTTGAGTCCCCTGCGTCTACCAATTTCACCACCCGGGCACGGGAGGCGCGCAACCCGAGATGGGCTGGCTGGCGGAAAGCTAGCCATTATAAGCGGACTTTCAGCTTCGCGCAGACGCCGGGGCGCCCTGTTCCGTGACGCTGCCGTCAGCCAGTACGAACCATGCCCTTAGCCCCAGTTTCCGCACCACGGCCGCCGTGTCGGCCAGCGCCATGTTCGAGAAAGCGGTGGACAGGGCGTCGGCCATGGTGGCGGTGCCGGCCAGTACCGATACGCTGCGGTAGCGGGGCTGGGCGCGGCCGGTGTGGGGGTCGAACAGATGGGTATGGCGGCCGGCCGGGTCCAGGGGCGTGCCGTAGCCGCCGGAGGTGGCCAGGGCTTGGTTGTGGACGTCTACCATGGTGTAGACCTGCTCGGGTGCCTGGGGGCGGGCCAGGCCCACGCGCCAGGGCGCGGCGCCGGCGGCGGGGTGATCGTCCAGGCCGCGGATTTCGCCCAGGTCGACCAGGGCGCGGTCCAGGCCGCCGGCGCGCAGCAGCTCGGTGATGCGGTCGGTGATGTAGCCCTGGGCGATGCCGTTCAGCGTCAGGGCCATGCCCGGGCGCTGCAGCTGGATGCGGTTGGGTTCGGCCTGGATGGCGCGGTAGTCGACGCGGGCCAGCGCTGCCCGCAGCGCGGCGGCGGCGGGGCCGGCAGGGTCGGCGCCGGGCTGCAAGAAGTGGTCGGCGTACAGGTTCCACAGGGGTTGCACGCTGGGGTCGAAGGCGCCGCGGGTCAGGCGGCTGTAATGGGTGCTTTCGTTCAGCAGGCGCAGCAGGTCGGCGGGCGGCTCGTCCAGCCTGCCCTGGCGGTTCAGGGCGGCCAGGGCGCTGTCTTCACGGTACAGGCTGAACAGGCTTTCCAGGCGCTGGATTTCGGCCAGCGCCTGCCGCAGCAGGTTTTGCGCGGCGGCAGGGTCAGGGTGGTACAGGCGCAGTTCGGCGTCGGCGCCCAGGGCCACGCCGCGCCAGTGCAGGGGCTCGATGCCGCGTGCCGGCTGGGCGGCGGCGGTGGCGTGGGCCAGGCGCAGCGCGCCCGGCGCCAGGGCCAGGGCGGATGCGGCGGCGGTAATGCCAAGGAAGCGGCGGCGGGTGCGCGCGAAAGTGGGCATGATGGTGTCCGGACGATCAAGGGGTGGGCGCGGGCGTGTCGTGCGAGAAGATGTAGCTTTCGGGTACTTCGTCGAAGGCGGCGACGCGCCCGCCATGCGCCTGGGCAAAGGCATCGGCCTGGGCGCGCTGGCCGAACGGCATGGCGTCTTCGGCGCCCATGCCGCCGATGTAGCCGCTTTCGATGACGTAATAGGCCTGGCGGGCGTCGACCCAGGCGCCCGGGTCGGGTGCTTGCCCGCGCTCGGCGCCCGCCATGTCGTTGACGTAGATGGCGCGGATGGACTTGGGTTCTTCGGGCAGTATGGTGTAGGCGAACACCTGCTTGATGGCCGAGAACCACACGGGGGCGTCCTGCCCCTGCAGGAAAATCTGGCCCTTGGGGCCGGTGTGTTCGTTCAGGGCCATGCCGCAGTAGTGCCCGACGGCTTCGCTGGCGACGGCCTGCGGCGGCGGGGGCGCGGCGGTCTGGCGTTCGTCGGCGCCGCAGGCCGCCAGGCCGGCCAGCAGCATCGCGCCGGCCAGGCGCGCGGCGCGGCGGTAAAGGGCGGGTAGCCGGTTCATAGCGATTTCCTTTGGAAGCAGGCCGCCGCCAGCAGGAAGGGAATGGCGATCCACAGCAGCTGCGCCAGCGCCAGGGTGGCCAGCCCCAGGCTGGCCTGGCTGCCGACACCGGCCATGCCGGCATACATGGAAATGTTCTCGAAGCCGGTCAGGTTCATCAGCCGGTAGATGTCGGACGGGTTGAGCAGCAGCAGTATGTCGAGCACGGCGGGGGTGACGCTGCGGCCCTGGTCGGCGGCCAGCAGGCCCAGCAGCGCCATGTCGTAGATGACGACGAAGAACAGCCACACGGCGATGGCGATGCCGGCCGCGGTGGCGCGCTCGCGCACCAGCGTGCTGATCAGGTAGCCCATGGCCAGGAAGCTGGCGCCCAGCAGCACGCTGGCCGCGATCAGCAGGGCGAAGGGCCGCCAGGCGGCTGCGCTGGCGCCGCCGTGCAGCCATTGCAGGGCCAGGCCGGCGAAGCCGTAGCCTGCGGTGGTGGCCAGCGCCAGGATGGCCAGGTGGCCGACGAACTTGCCGACAATGACCTGCCAGCGCGATACCGGGTAGCTAAGCAGCAGGGCCAGCGTGCCGCGGTCGATTTCGCCGACGATGGCATCGTAGGCCAGCAGCATGGCAATCAGCGGCACCAGGAAGATCGACAGGCTGGACAGGCTGACCACGGTGACCGTCAGCGGGTCGACTTTGACGGCGCCGGTGGGTGAACTGCCCAGCAGGCCCAGCGACAACGCCAGTGCGGCCAGCAGCAGGGCCGTGGCCAGCACCCAGCGGTTGCGCAGGCCGTCGCGGATTTCTTTGCCGGTGATGGTCAGGACGGCGTTCATGGGGTTTTCCGTTCGAGCAGGTGGGCGTAGATCTCGTCCAGGCTGGGGGTGTGGATGTCGATATCGGCGATGGGCAGGCCGATGGCGCCGATGTCGCGGATGGCTTCGACCTTGCCGGATTCGGGGCAGGCTCGTTCGAAGCGCGCCGGGCCGACCTGCTGCCATGGCGCGGGCAGGGTACCGGCCGGCATGGGGTGGGCCAGCGTCAGCTTGATGCGCATAGGCACGCCGATGGCCTGGCGCAGCTGCGCCAGCGTGCCGTCGGCGATCTTCTGGCCGTGCGTCATGACGATGACGCGGTCGACGTGGTTGGCGATCTCGGCCAAGGCGTGCGTGCTGACCAGCACGGTGGCGCCGGCGTCGCGCAGTTCGCGCACCAGGTCGTAGAACATCAGGCGCGAGGCCGGGTCCAGGCCGGTGGTGGGTTCATCGAGCAGCAGGATGCGCGGCCGGCCCAGCAAGGCCTGCGCCAGCGCCAGGCGCTGCCGCATGCCCTTGGAATATCCGCCCACGCGCCGCCGCGCCGCGTCGGCGATGCCGACTCGCTCAAGCAGGGCGGCATTGCGCGTCAGGGGCTGGCGCTTCAGACGGGCATAGAAATCCAGGGTTTCGGCGCCGGTCATGGCGGGGTGCAGGGCCACGGTTTCTGGCAGGTAGCCGATGCTGTGGCGCAGGCGCGCGGCCTGGCGGCTGTCGGCGTCGTGCCCCAGCAGCTGCACGCGCCCATGGGTGGGGCGAATCAGGCCCAGCACCAGCTTGATCAGAGTGCTTTTGCCGGCTCCGTTGTGGCCGGCCAGGGCCACGCATTCGCCGGCGCGCAGTTCAAGGTCGACGCGGCCCAGCGCCTGGTGCTGTCCGTAGTGTTTGCTGGCGCCCGACAGGGCGACTTGAGGGGCGGTCATGGGCGGGCCTTTGTATCGGCGGCGTCGGGCAGGCCGGGCGGGTGCATCAGGGGCGCGCTGTCGATGACGCCGCCCGGCAGCAGCGCCGGGAATTGCGACTGCGCCCAGCGCACGACAGACACCGCCGGGCTGTTGAGCAGGATGCGGGCCGCGGGCGCGCGCCACAGGATCTGGTCGACGATGCCGTTGGGCCGGTAGGCGGTGTCGGCGATGCCGTCGCCGTCCAGGTCGAAGGCGGTGTTGTCGCTCCAGTAGTTGCCGCGGCCGTCGCGCGACCATTCGATGACGCGGGTACCCACGTACTTGACCTGGTTCTGGTTGTTGATGAAGGCGTTGCCGGTGATGGCGTTGCCGTCGGATCCGGCCGTGAAATGGATGCCGATGCCGCAGTCCTGGAAGCGATTGAATTCGAAGCGGTTGTTGTTGGCGTTGTACAGGAACGCGCACTTGGCGCCGCCCTGCACCGCGTTGCCGGCGATGATGGAATCGTTGGCGTAGTTGAACATCAGGCCCTGCTCGCGGCTGCGCAGGGCCACGTTGTTGCGCACCACCAGGCGGTGCGAATACATGATGGCATAGCCGATGTCGTTGTCTTCAGAGATGTTGTCGCTGACTTCGCTGTCGTTGGTGTACATGTAGTGCACGGCATAGCGCAGCTGGCGGAAGCGGTTGCCGCGGAACAGGTTGTGCTTGCTGGTGTTCGAGAAAATACCGTCGCGGCCGGCCGAGATGTCGTTGTCCAGCACCTGGCTGCCGGGGCTGTTCCATACCGACACGCCGTTGCCGCGTTCGGCCACGCGCAGTTCGGTGTTGCCCACGATGCGGTTGGCGCGCACCAGGGCGGCGTCGGGCCCCCACACGTACACGCCCATCAGGTTGTCCAGGATGTCGTTGTGTTCGACCACCGCGTGGTGCGCGTTGCGGTCCAGGAACACGCCCGCGTCCATGTCGGGCAGGCTGAGGCCGGAATGGCGGATGCTGAGCTGGCGCAGCGTGACGTGGGCGGCGCGCACCCAGATGGTGCGGCCCTGGCGTTCGCCCCGTATGACGGCGGAACGGTCGGGCGGGCCCTGCAGGGTAAGGGGTTTGTCGATGACCAGGTTGCCCGGGTATTCGCCGGGCGCCAGTTGCAGCACATCGCCGGCGGCGGCCGCGGCCACCGCCTGCTGCAGGCTGGCCCCGGCCGGCACCGCGACGACGGCCGCCGACGCGCCGCCGGCCAATAGCAGCCCGGCCAGCAAGGCGGCAGGAACGGCCGCGCCGGGCAGCTTGGCGGGTGGCGCATCGTGCATGCGAGCCTAGGCCTTCTTGGGACGCACGATCATGTGGCCGGACATTTCCATGTGCAGCGCATGGCAGAACCACTGGCAGTAGTACCAGTAGATGCCCGGACGGTCGGCCGTGAAGGTGACCGACGACGTGGCTTGCGGGCCGATTTCCATGGCGATGCCGTGGCCTTCGAGCGTGAAGCCGTGGGTCAGGTCTTCGATGACTTCCATGTTGGTGACCACCACGGTCACTTCGTCGCCCTGGTTGACCTCGAACTGCTTCACGCTGAACATGGGCGCGACCGCGATCATGTACACGCGCACCTTGTTGCCGTCGCGCACCACCTTGGCGGCGTCTTCGAGCACCACGCCGTCTTTCTTGGCCAGTTGGCGGGCGTCTTCCCACATGGGGTCGTCGCGCTTCCAGGTGCTGGCGGGATGCACTTTCGAGCGGTGCACCAGCAGCATGTCGTGCGGCTCGGCAAAGCTGGGGCCGTCGTGCACCAGCTTCATTTCGTCGCCGGAAATGTCGATCAGCTGGTCGTTTTCGGGCTTGAGCGGGCCCACGTTCAGGAAGCGGTCTTTCGAGAACTTGTTCAGCGACACCAGCCACTTGCCGTCGGCCTCGCGGGTTTCGCCCATGGTGCTGTGGTTGTGGCCGGGCTGATAGTGCACGTCGAGCTTCTGGATGATGGGATCGACTTTTTCACCCTGGTAGGCGCGGCGCGCCTTGTCGATGTTCCACTTGACCATCTGGCTGTCGATGAACAGCGTGGTGTAGGCATTGCCGCGGCCGTCGAAGGCCGTGTGCAGCGGGCCCAGGCCCAGCTGGGGCTCGGCCACCACGCAGTCGCGTTCTTTGATCTTGCCGGCGAACAGGTCGTCGAGCTTGCGCACGTCGAGCACGGTGACGGTGGGCGAGAGCTTGCCGTTGAGCACCACGTGGATGCCGTCGGGGGCGGCATTGCAGCCGTGCGGCGAGTTGGGCACGGGAATGTAGCGCGTGTACTTCGACCCGTGGCGGCCGTCGACCACCGGCACGCCGCCCATCGTCTTGAAGTCGCCGGATTTGATGGCTTCTTCGATGCGCTTGATGTTGAACACCACCACCCAGTCCTGCTCGTTGGCCGAGGCCTCTTCGACCGTCAGGCCTTTTTCGGAGTTGTAGCAGGTGGCGAAGGAATACTTGCCCTGGTAGTCGGCATCGCCGTTGTCGAGGTTGCCGTCGACCATGACCTGCCAGGCGATCTTCATGGTGTCGCCGTCGATGGCCGTGTAGACGGCGAAGAAGTTTTCCTTGGGGTTGTCGGAAACGATGCCGTCGTTGGGCAGGGGAACTATGTGTTCGCCGTTGGCGAACACATAGCCGGTGCGCGGGTAACGCTGCGGGCGCAGGCCGTGTATGCCCGAGGCGTTGGGGATTTCGACGATCTTGTCGGTTTTCATGACGTCGCAGCGGATGCGCGCGACGCGGTTGTTGGCCTTGTCGTTGATAAAGATGTAGCGCCCGTCGTACGTGCTGTCGGTGAACGACATGTGCGGGTGGTGGGCGTCGCCGTTCAGGTACACGCCGCCCTTGTCTTTCAGGAAGGCGCGGGTTTCAGGCGTAAGGCCTTCGGTCAGGACTTTGCGGCTTTCGTTGGTAACGCCCCAGCCGGTGGCGCTGCAGTGGTTGAACACCGGGATGCGCATCAGTTCGCGCATGGACGGCAGGCCCAGGATGCGGACTTCGCCCGACTGGCCTCCGGAGTTGAAGGCATAGTATTCGTCAAGCTCGCCCGGGGCGATGTGGCCGGACTGGCCTGCCTTGCTGTCTTTGGCGTGCGCACCGGTAAGGTGCGCACCGCCCACGAGCCCCGCGGCACCGGACAATGCGGCGGTGCCCAGGAAGCCCCGGCGGCTGAGTCCGGTTCGGTCGGGTTTCTGATCGGACATGGCTAACTCCTTGGTTGGAACGGCATCGGGCGCCGTTGGGTCAGGGATTGGAGACGGAAGCCGATGCATCATCGGCCCCGGGATTGGGCATGCGCCGCAGTACTGCTTCCTGGGGCGGCGCGCGCCGGCGTTCGCGCTTGGATTTTTTCTGGATCAAGTGCGGGCATTTGCCTTCGTGGTGGTACAGCATCTGGCAGTGCAGGCACTGGATGCATTCGTTGGGGTTGATGGCGCCGGTGGGTTCGATGGCCTGCACCGGGCATTCGACGCCGCAGCGCTGGCACGGATTGCCGCATTCGTGATAACGGCGCAGCCAGTTGAAAATGCGCAGCCGTGCGGGAATGGCCAGGGCCGCGCCCAGCGGGCACAGGTAGCGACAGAAGAAGCGTTCGATGAACAGGCCCGCCGCCAGCAGCGCCACGGCGAACACCACGAAGGGCCAGTCGCGCATGAAGCGCAGGATGATGCTGGTCTTGAAGGGTTCGACTTCGGCCAGCCGCTCGGCAAGGGCCAGGTCGTACAGCGAGAAGCCGAACAGCAGCAGGAAAATGACGTACTTGAGCGTGGCCAGGCGCTGGTTGACGCCATGCGGAACGCTGGCCTGCCGGAGGCCCAGGCGCCTGGCCAGGCGGTTGGACAGTTCTTGCAGGGCGCCGAACGGGCACAGCCACCCGCAGAAGGCGCCGCGGTTCCAGAAAACCATGGAAATCGCCGTGGCGCACCACAGGATGAACACCAGCGGGTCCATCAGGAAGGCGTCCCAACGGAATTCGGTGCGCAGCGCCGTCGTGAAGGTAAGGACGTTCACCACCGACAGCTGGGCCTGCGCATACCAGCCTATCCAGAACAGCGCGAACGCCAGGAACGCCAGCCGCATGCGGTCGTATAGCAGCGGGCGGCGGGCCAGCTGGTCCTGGAAGAAGAAAATGCCCACCAGCACGGCCAGCCCGATGGCCAGGATGGCTACCTGCCCCCGCTTGGCGAACCAGATTTGCTTCCAGAGCGCCGGTGGCGCGTCTTCGGCCATGGCCGGTTCGGCGCTTTCGGCGGGCGCGGCGGCGGCGGGCGCCGGCGGGGTGGGCGCGGCCGCGCCGGCGACGGGGCGCGTATAGGCCCGCGGCAGTTCGTACGGCAGGTCGAAGGTGACGAAGGCCTTGTTCTGCACGCTGAGCACGCGCTGCACCATGAGCTGCAGGCGCCAGGGCGCGGCGGGGTCGAACGTGGCATCGTCGGGCACCACGAACAGCGCCACTTCGGTGAACGACGGCGCGCCAGGGGCGGCGACGTCGGCCAGGCGCTGGTGGTTGCGGTCGCGGAAGCGGAAGCTGCCGTCTTGCTGGATGACTTCGATGCGGTCGAAGATGCCGCCGCGCACGTAGCCCGAGCCCTTGAAAGAATAGGCCCCGTTGCCGGCCACCAGCAGGGCCTGCTGGCCGGGCCGCAGGCGGCCGGACAGGTGCTGCCAGGTGGCGTCGCCCAGCAGGCTGCGGCCGATGGTGGGCACGCTGACCAGCGCGGCGTACAGGTCGATGAAGGTGTCGGCCGGATTGCCGGTTTCGGGGCGGGCGGCGGCGTCGGCGCGGCCGGTGTTGGCGAAGGCCTGGTTGACGTCGGCCACCGACAGGTGCAGGCGCTGCACTGCGCCGCTGTCGAGCAGCGCTTGCCACGGCTGGACCGGGCCGAGGGCGGGGTCGACCTGGCGGGCCGGCGGTGCCGCGGCGGCGGCGCCTGCGGCCGGGGCCGCCGCGCCGATGCCGTGGGCGCGCGCCACGGCGATGGCCGAGCGGGTGATGCTGTCGCCGATGACCATCAGCGTGACGGTGGCGCCGCTGATGATGTCGACGGGCGGCGGCGCGCCGTGGCGGGGCGGCGATTCGATGAAATTCAGGCCCACGTAGCCCTGGATGAAGGCATCGACCCTGGACTGCGGGATGCCGATCAGCACGATGGGCTCGTGGTGTTCGACCAGCCGGGCGCCGGCAATGCGGCCGTCGTCGGCCAGGCCGACGATGACGTCGATGGGCTTGCTGGAATAGCCGCGGGTATTGACCACATCGGTGGTCAGGTAGACATAGCCCAGGGGTTGGTTGCCGGCATAGGCGCGGGCCGCCAGCGGCTTGCCTTCGGGCGGGCCCAGGCGGTCTGCGCCGGGGAAGAGCTCGGCCGGGGGGAAGGCGGACAGGAAATGGGCCAGGCGCTGCGCCTGCGCGGGAGCCGCCAGGACGGCGGCACAGGCAAGAAGAAGATGGAAAAGGACCCGAAGCGTTCGGAGAAAACCTGCTGGAACAACGAGCCCTGGCATGCGGCAACTCTTTTGAATTGTTTACATCCCATACTAAGCAGCCATGCCGGGACGCGCGTTGTTCTAGGTCAAGACAAACACCGGGCCATGAAAAAGGCGCCCGCTGTGGGGCGCCCGATGGCACAAGAAAAGGCGGGAAGGGTTTAGCTGCCGAGCTTGAGAGTGCCCTTCATGATGGCCCAGTGGCCGGGAAACGAGCAGAAGAAGGCGTAGTCGTTGCCGGCGGAAAGCTTGGCCGTGTCGAACGTGACGGAATCGGATTCGCCGCCGCCGATGAGCTTGGTGTGCGCGATGACGCGGGCGTCGTCGGCCTTGACGTAGTTGTTGGCCAGCCCGGCCGTCATGCCGTCGGTGGCCACGGGCTGCATGTCGGCCTGCTTGGTCAGCACCCAGTTGTGGCCCATGGCGGCCTTGGCCATTTTGCCCACGTGCTTCAGGTGCACGGTAAATTGCTTGCAGCTTGCATCGACGACGATTTCTTTGGTGTTGAACTGCATGGCGTCGTTGCTTTCGACGGTGGTCTCGCACTGCGCTGCCAGCACGGGCAGGCTGGCGGCGGAAAGCAGAACGGCGAGAGTGGCTTTGACCAGCATGAGGATCTCCAGTAACAGGGCGACCGCCGGGCCGGCCGATGCCAGCCGCGTGTCGCACAGGGTGAAAGTCTATCCAGGGACGAGAGCGATGACCTTGATTCCGGACAATGGCACAAATTACAAGACCATGATAATGCCCAGCCGGCCCGGCCTTGAAATTCCGGGCCCATGCCCCTATAACTGCCGGGCCCCTGCAACTTTGCGGTTTTGCTGCCATGGCCACGGCCGTGGTTCCGTCCCGTTTTTTGCTTTTTCTACTTATTCGCCATATGAATCAACCCGCTACGCCTTCCACCCCCGAAACCCTGGGCTTTCAGGCCGAGGTGAAGCAGCTGCTGCACCTGATGATCCATTCGCTGTACAGCAACAAGGAAATCTTCCTGCGCGAACTGGTGTCCAACGCGTCCGATGCCTGCGACAAGCTGCGCTTCGAGGCGATCGACCAGCCCGGCCTGTTCGAGGGCGACAGCGAGCTGGCCATCCGGGTCGACTACGACACTGCGGCCCGCACCATTACCATTTCGGACAACGGCATCGGGCTGTCGCGCGATGAGGCCATTGCCAACCTGGGCACGATCGCCCGGTCTGGCACGCGCGAATTCTTTTCGCAGCTGACCGGCGACAAGCAGAAAGACGCGCAATTGATCGGCCAGTTCGGCGTGGGTTTTTATTCGTCGTTCATCGTGGCCGACAAGGTCACGGTGATCAGCCGGCGGGCCGGCGTCCAGCCGGGCGAAGCCATACGCTGGGAATCGGACGGCCAGGGCGAGTTCACCATTGTGGCCGCCGACAAGCCATCGCGCGGCACCGACGTGACGCTGCACTTGCGCGACGACCAGGATGAACTGCTCAATGGCTGGAAGCTGCGCGAGATTCTGCGCCGCTATTCGGACCATATCTCGCTGCCGATCCGCATGGCAAAAGAAGAGTGGGACGCCGAGAAAAGCGAACAGGTCAAGCGCGATGAACTGGAAACGGTGAACCAGGCCAACGCGCTGTGGACGCGCAGCAAGGGCGACATCAGCGACGAGCAATACAAAGAGTTCTACAAGACGGTATCGCACGATTACGACGACCCGCTGGCCTGGACCCACAACCGCGTGGAAGGGCGCAGCGAATACACGCAGCTGCTGTACGTGCCCAAGCATGCGCCTTTCGACCTGTGGGACCGCGAAGGCCGGCGCGGCGTGAAGCTGTACGTGAAGCGCGTGTTCATCATGGACGACGCCGAGCAGCTGCTGCCTTCATACCTGCGCTTTGTGCGCGGGGTGATCGATTCGGCCGACCTGCCGCTGAACGTGTCGCGCGAGATTCTGCAGGAAAGCCGCGATGTGCGCGCCATCCGCGAAGGCTCGGCCAAGCGCGTGCTGTCGCTGCTGGAAGACCTGGCCGAAAACAAGGCTGAAGACTACGCCGCATTCTGGACCGAATTCGGCCAGGTGCTGAAGGAAGGCGCGGGCGAAGACGCCGGCAACCTGGAACGCATCGCCAAGCTGCTGCGCTTTGCCTCGACGCACTCCGGCGACGCGGCGCAGACGGTGTCGTTTGCCGATTACGTGTCGCGCATGAAAGAAGGGCAGGACAAGATCTATTACGTGACGGCCGACAGCTTCACCGCCGCCAGCAACAGCCCGCATCTGGAGATTTTCCGCAAGAAGGGTATCGAGGTCCTGCTGCTGTCCGACCGCGTCGACGAATGGATGCTGTCGTACCTGCGCGAGTTCGACGGCAAGCCGCTGGTGTCGGTGGCCAAGGGCGGGCTGGATCTGGCCGACCTGGCCGACGAAGACGAGAAGAAGCGCCAGTCGGAAGTGGCCGAAACCTTCAAGCCGCTGGTCGAGCGTCTGCAGGCCGCGCTGGCCGAGCAGGTGAAAGAGGTGCGCGTGACGCTGCGCCTGGTGGATTCGCCGGCGTGCGTGGTGGTGGGCCAGAATGAAATCAGCCCGCACCTGCTGCGCATGCTGAAGGCGGCCGGCCAGGAAGCGCCGGATGTGAAGCCGGTGCTGGAGATCAACCCCGAGCATGCGCTGATCGCGCGGGTGCGCGACGCCGACGACGCCGAGTTCGAACAGTGGGCGCGGCTGCTGCTGGACCAGGCGCTGCTGGCCGAAGGCGCGCAGATCGCCGACCCTGCCGCGTTCGTGAAGCGCCTGAACGCGCTGCTGCTGAAGGCATAAGCGGGGATCGCGAGCCAGGCGGACTCAGATGTCTGGCTCTCGAAGGGTGTCAGATACCGTGCTGTTGAGGCGCTCGCTGCCTGCTTCGGTGTCTGGCACCTGTGGAGCCAGACACCTGCCGCGACCTGCCGCGGGCAATCAATTCACTTTGAATCCCGTGGCTTTGACGATGGCGGACCAGCGCTGGGCTTCGGTGTCGAGCAGGCGCTGCAGGTCCTGGCGGCTGGAGCCCACGATGGTGAAGCCGGCATCGCCCAGCGTGCGGGCCGCGTCGGGTGCGTGCAGGGCGGCGGCGCTTTCGGTTTGCAGGCGGTCCAGCACCGCGGCGGGCGTGCCGGCCGGGGCGAACAGGGCGAACCAGGCGCCGAAATCCACTTTTCCGTAGCCGGCCTGGCCGAAGGTGGGCACGCCGGGCAGCAGGGCCGACGGCTTGGCGCCGGTAATGGCCAGGGCGCGCATCTTGCCGCCCTTGACCTGGGGGCCGGCCATCGCGGTAGTGACGAAGGCGGCCTGCACGCTGCCGGATATCAGGGCGGACACCGCGTCGCCGGTAGACCGGTAGTGCACCGGCTCGATCTTCATGCCGGCTTCGCGCGCGAACAGCTCGGCCCCGAAATGGCCGGGCGTGCCGGCGCCGAAGGTGCCGAAGTTCAGGCGGTCTTTGGCCGCCTTGCCGGCCGCGACAAAGGCCGCCAGGTCTTTGTAGGGTGAGCTGGCCGGCACCACCAGCACAAAGTCGGCGCGCACCACTTCAGAGATGGGGGCGAAGTCTTTGGCCGGGTCGTAGTTCAGGTTGCTGTAGGTGGCCGGCGAGATGCTGATCGAACCGACCTCGCCCAGCAGCAGCGTGTAGCCGTCGGCCGGGCTGCGCGCCACGGCCTGGGCCGCGATCTGCCCGCCCGCCCCGGCGCGGTTTTCCACTACCACGCTTTGTTTCAGGCGCTGGCCCAGCTGCTGTGAGAGCGTGCGCGCCACAATGTCCGGCCCGGTGCCGGGCGGAAAGCCGACATCCAGGCGGATGGGGGCATCCGGATACTGCGCGAAGGCGGCGACAGGCAGGCACAGCAGGGCTGCGGCCATCAGGCGGCGCAAGGGTGATTGCATGGTTGGTCTCCTTGGGTGGGGCCGCCGGTGCGTTGCCGGCGGTTGTGCGTGGGTAGTGAGTGGGTCAGCAGACGCGGTAGAAGCACAGTTCGACGCGATCGGGAAAGCGTGCGCCCGTGCCGATGAACAGCTGCTCGTTCAGCCACGCCAGGCCGGGCGCGGCGGTTTCAAAACGCGGATAGGTGCGGAAATAGATGCGGGCCGGATCCACCGGCTGCCCGTGGGCCAGCCGTGCGATGTCGTCGGCGCTGCCGGTGCGGATGCCGGTGTTCTCGACATACACGCGGTGCCCGTCGGTGGTTTCGATGACGTAGCGCGCGTGGATGTCGGTGAACGTGGCGGACCGGATGGACTGGAAATCGGCGCCGCCGGGCAGGATGCTGCCATTGAGCTGCGCGCCTTCGACCCGGCCGCCCAGAATGGGAATGACCCGCCGGCGGCCTTGCGGCGTGTCGCCGATTTCCTGAGGCGGACCGACCTGCACGTGCAGGGTCGCAAGGTGTTCGAGCCGGGGCGGCGCGGGGTGGTCAGCGGCGGTCATGGCGTTCCTTTTGTGGGGCGGTGCAGGGCGGCCGGGTCGAAGCCGGCCAGTTGCTTGTAGCGCAGCGATATGGCCTGCAGTTCATGTTCGGGAATGATCTCGGCAATGTCGGCGAACCCTTGCGGGGCGCGCTCTTCGGCCATCTGCATGACCTGTTCGGGGCCGTTCAGCCGGTTGCGCAGCACAATGCCGGCGGTGCGGGGCAGGCGGTCGGCCTCGTATTCGAGCAGCGCCGTTTCCAGGGCGCGCACCTGGCCTTGCCGCGCCTGCCCCAGCCAGTCGGCCAGGCAGCGCGCGTCCAGGATGGCCTGCGCGGAACCGTTGGATCCGATCGGGTACATGGGGTGGGCGGCGTCGCCCAGCAATGTCAGGCGGCCGTGGGTCCAGCGCGGCAGCGGATCGCGGTCGACCAGCGGGAATTCGTAGATGGCCTGCGCGCCGTCGATAATGGCCGGGATGTCGATCCAGTCCCAGCGCCAGTCGGCAAAGCGATCGGCGAACACCGACTTGTGGACGCTGCGGTTCCAGTCGGTGGCCGGCAGCGTGGCGCCGGGCACGGCCAGTTCGGCAATCCAGTTGATCAGCGACCGGCCGTCGCGCCGCAGCGGTTCGGAGATCGGATAGCAGACGAATTTCTGGTCCTGGTGGCCGGCCATGAACATGGTGCGGCCGTCCAGGTATGGCGGCGCCTCGGTCACTGCCCGCCACAGCATGCGGCCCGAGAAGCGCGGCTCGTCGCCCGATGGATGGAACTGGCGGCGCAGGGCCGAATGGATGCCGTCGGCGCCTACCACCGCGTCGCCGCGGACGGTATGCAGCTGTCCAGTGGCGCGGTTGCGGAAATGCGCGCGGGCGTGTTGGCCGTCCTGGTCGGCGGCCTCGAGCACCATGCCGGTTGCGATGGCGTCGGCGCCCAGCCGGGCGCGCACCGCGTCGGCCAGCAGCATCTGGAATTCGCCGCGGTGTATCGAGAACTGCGGCAACGGATAGCCGGCCTGCAGGCCGCGCGGCTCGCGCCAGATGGCCTGGCCCAGCTTGTTGTAGTAGTGCAGGGCGGATGTGGCGATGGCGTGCCGCGCCAGCGGTTCCAGCAGGTTGAGTTGTTCCAGCTCGTTGACGGCATGCGGCAGCAGGTTGATGCCCACGCCCAGCGGGCGCAGTTCCTGCGCGCTTTCGTAGACGCGGCAGTTGATGCCGCGCCGGTGCAGCATCAGGGCAAGCGTCAGCCCGCCGATGCCGGCGCCGGCGATGATGATGTCCATGGTCTCTCCAGGCGGTTTCTAATTTGTTATGTACCATAACAAAACGGCCGCGCGGCCCACACTGGGGCTAACCCCAGGGCAGGTGGCGCCGGCGGCGGGTCTGGGGTAGTGTGTAGTCCCTTTTGCCCACGGCTTTTGCCATGCCACCAGCCTCTTCGTTCCGGCCGCGCCGGCCCCTGGCCCGCGGCGAGCACTTCGATCCGCACGTTGCCGGCATCGAGTACGGCGCGCTCGACGAACTGGTCGGCTACGCCATCCGGCGGGCGCAGATCCTGATCTACGAAGATTTCCTGGCGGCGCTGGCGCCCTGGGACATCACGCCGCAGCGGTTTTCAGCGCTGACGGTCATCGCGGCCAACGCCAGGCTGAAGCTGACCGAGCTGGCGCGCATTCTGGGCATCGCCCGTTCGGGGGCGGTGCAGCTGGTGGACCAGCTGCAGGCCATGGGCTATGTGGCCCGCCAAGAGGCGGCGGCGGACAAGCGGGCGTATTCGCTGGTGCTGACGCCGGCCGGGCGGCGCGCCCATGCCGACATTACCCGCGCCGTGCAGGCGCACGACCGGCGCATCAGCGCCAAGCTGAGCGCAGGCGAGCGTTCACAATTGATTGCGCTGCTGGGGCGGCTGGGCTAGCCGGCCGCCGGCCCCGGGGCACCCGCCGCAGTGCGGCCGCCCCGGCGCTGGCCGGATCAGGACAGGGGCAGCGTCAGCACGCCCTGTGCGGCGGGCCGCATCATCAAGCGCCGGTACCAGGTCGACAACGCCGGCGTGGCCGGCCGTTCGATGGGCATGGCCAGCCAGCGGTGGGCCACGCAGCCCAGCACGATGTCGCCCATGCCGAAGTGGCTGCCGGCGATGTATTCGCGGCCTTGCAGGGCGTCTTCCAGGATCAGGCCCAGCTGGTTGGCCTTCTGTGTCGAGGCTTCGATGGCAGCCGCGTTGCGCTGCGCTTCGGGGGTGCGGATCAGGCCCAGGAAGGCCGGCACCATGGCCGGCTGCCATTCGGTGGCTGTCCAGTCCATCCAGCGGTCGGCCTGGGCGCGCACGGCCACGTCGCCGGGCCACAGCCCGCCTTCGCTGTAGCGCGCGGCCAGGTAGCGCACGATGGCATTGGATTCCCACAGCACCAGGCCGCCGTCGTCGATGACCGGCACCTTGCGGTTGGGGTTCAGCCTGCCGTATTCGGGCGTGTCCAGCCCGCCGAACTGCCCGCCCACATGGGTTGCCGTATGCGGCAAGGCCAGCTCCCGCACCGTCCACAAGACCTTCTGCACGTTTACCGAGCTTGGGCGTCCCCAGATTTTCAGCATGATGATTCCTTGATCAGCACGGGGCCAGCAGGCGTCGCGCAATGCCCGCCATGCGGCCGAAGCGTGTCCAGTTGAAAGCGGGCCCCGGGTCGGTTTTGCGGCCGGGGGCGATGTGTTCGTGCCCCCAGGCCGCGCGCAGAGGATAACGGCTGCTCAGCACGCGGGCCAGCTTGGCCAGGGCAGTGTACTGGGCATCGGTGTAGGGCAGCGTGTCGGTGCCTTCCAGTTCGACGCCCAGCGAAAAGTCGTTGCAGCGTTCGCGCTTGCCGAAGCGCGATACGCCGGCATGCCAGGCGCGGGCCTCGGTGGGCACGAACTGCACGATCTCGCCCTGGCGGTTGATGAAGAAATGCGCCGACACGCGCAGCCCGCGCAGGCGTTCGAACCAGGGGTGGGCGGTGTAGTCCAGGCGGTTCTGGAACAGGCGCGCCACGTGGGGGCCGCCGAACCGGCCGGGCGGCAGGCTGATGTTGTGGATGACCAGCAGCGAAACCGGCAGGCCGGCGGGGCGGGCATCGCAATTGGGGGAAGGCAGGAGGCGCACGCCCGGCGCGGGCGCCAGCCACCCGTGTCGATCAAGCTGTAGAAACATGGATGCGGCTCATCGAATGGGGAAGCGTAGCCCCCATTATGCCTGCCTTGCGCAAGCGGCCCGCCGGGCCCGCGGGCGTCAGGTTCGGGGTTCGCCCAGGCGCGCGTGGTCGCGGCTGCACCAGACCTTGCCGTCGAGCAGCACCGCCTCGGAACGCGGCAGGTGGATGCCGCAGTGGGCGCAGCGCACCATGGATTCGACGGGCTGCCCGCCCGGCTGGCGGGCCGGCGCGCGCTGGGGGTTGCGGGCGGCGTCGCGCCGGCGGGCGGCGCGCGCCGAGGCAATGCGGGCGATCATCATGACCGCCAGGATGATCACGACCCAAAGTAACAACTTGCCCACATCAGCTCCGATGAAGAATGACTTCCAGCACGAACCGGCTGCCGGTGTAGGCCAGGATCAGGAAAGCGAAGCCGGTCAGGGTCCAGCGCAGCGCCACGCGGCCGCGCCAGCCGCGGATGTGGCGCCCCAGCAGCAGCACGCCGAAGGTCAGCCACGACAGCAGCGTGAACACGGTTTTATGGTCGAACGGCAGGACCTTGCCGGTAAGCTGCATGGATGCGATCGAGCCGGACACCACCGCGGCGGTGAGCACCACGAAGCCGATCCAGATCACCCGGAACAGCAGTTGTTCCTGCACCAGCAGCGGGGGCTGGGCATCGAGCACACGGCCCACGATGCTGCGTTCAGTGGGCGCGTCGAGCGGGCGGTGCAGGTGGCGGTCGAGCAGGGCCATCAGCAGGGCGTGCAGCGCGGCCACGGTGATCAGGGCGTAGGCGGCCAGCGCGATCAGCAGGTGCAGGCGCAGCCAGCCGTTTTCGGCGTGCGGAACCATCTGGCCCTGGGGAAACAGCGCCGCCATGGCGCACACCAGGGTGGCGGCCGGCACCAGCAGCAGTTGCAGGCCGTCGATGCGCACCAGCAGGCTTTCCAGCCAGAACACCACCAGGCCCAGCCACACTGCCGCCGACAGGGCCAGGGCCCAGCCGATGAACAGGTGAGGGCCGCCCAGCATGGCCTGCTGCAGGCCGATGCCGTGCAGCACCAGCGCGCCCAGCAGGAAGGCCCGGGCGATGCGGCCCGTTTTTTCGACACTGCCCGCGCCCCGCAGGCGCCGCCACAGCGCCGCGGCAAGCACGGCGTAGGCCAGTGCGGCCGCGGCGTGAAATACAATGCCTAATGACATAAAAACCGTTGTCTGGATGGGGCCCCTTTCGGGCGCTCGCAGCCGGCAGGGGCAAAGCGCCTGCCCGGGCCACTGTTCAATCAACTAGTGTAAGCGGAAACGCCTCTCATGCTCGATAACCTGACTCAACGTTTGTCGCGCGTCGTGAAGACGCTGCGCGGCGAAGCCCGCCTGACCGAGGCCAACACCCAGGAAATGCTGCGCGAAGTGCGCATGGCCCTGCTCGAGGCCGACGTGGCCCTGCCCGTGGTGCGCGACTTCGTGGCGCGGGTCAAGGAAAAGGCGCTGGGCGAAGAGGTGGTCGGCAGCCTCAGCCCGGGGCAGGCCCTGGTGGGGGTGGTCAACAAAGAGCTCACCGCCCTGATGGGCGGCGACCTGGGCGCCAACGCCGGCGAACTGTCGCTGGCGGTGCAGCCGCCCGCGGTGATCCTGATGGCCGGCCTGCAGGGCGCCGGTAAAACCACCACCACCGGCAAGCTGGGCCGCTGGCTGGCGCAGGGCGGCCACGTGCAGAACGGCCGCAACACCGGCAAGAAAAAGGTGCTGACCGTCAGCGCCGACGTCTACCGCCCTGCCGCCATCGACCAGCTGAAAACCGTGGCCGAGCAGGCCGGCATCGATTTCCTGCCGTCCGACCCCAGCCAGAAGCCCGAAGACATTGCCCGCAACGCGGTCGACCACGCCCGCCGCCACCACTACGACGTGCTGATCCTGGACACGGCCGGGCGCCTGGGCATCGACGAAGCCATGATGCGCGAAATCCGCGCCCTGCACGACCTGGTGCGGCCGGTTGAAACCCTGTTCGTGGTGGACGCCATGCAGGGCCAGGACGCGGTGAATACCGCGCGCGCCTTTGCCGACGCCCTGCCGCTGACCGGTGTGGTGCTGACCAAGCTGGACGGCGATGCCCGCGGCGGCGCGGCGCTGTCGGTGCGGCACGTAACGGGCAAGCCCCTGAAGTTCGTGGGCGTGTCCGAAAAGCTGGACGGGCTGGAGCCCTTCCACCCCGACCGCATGGCCCAGCGGGTGCTGGGCATGGGCGATATCGTGTCGCTGGTCGAGCAGGCGCAAAAGAATATCGACATCGCCGAAGCGCAGAAGCTGGCCACCAAGCTCAAGTCGGGCAGCAAGTTCGACCTGAACGATTTCCGCGAGCAGCTGGGTCAGGTCAAGAAGCTGGGCGACATGGGGTCGTTGCTGGAAAAACTGCCCGCGCAGTTCCAGCAGGCGGCCGGCCAGCTGCAGGGCGGCCAGGCGGAAAAGCAGCTGCGCCGCACCGAAGGCATCCTGAATTCCATGACGGCCGCCGAACGCGCCAAGCCCGAACTCATCAAGGCCTCGCGCAAGCGCCGCATCGCCGCCGGCTCGGGCGTGCCCGTGCAGGAAGTGAACCGCCTGCTGGCGCAGTTCGAACAGATGCAGGGCATGATGAAGCAGATGAAGAAAGGCGGCATGTCCAAGATGATGCGCGCTATGGGCGGCATGAAAGGCCTGGGGCGCTTCGGCGGGCTGCGCTGATCGTCTGGCCGGGTGTCAGACACCTGAGCCTGGTCCGGCTCGCCAGGCAAAAAAACGGCCAGGCGTGATACCTGGCCGAGTTGACCGGAGCGAACGGGGAGGGCCCGCCCCGATGCAAACCGGCAAACGCTGCGGGGCTTGCCGGTTTGTGCGGTTCAGTTCAGCGGCGGAATGCGCAGCACCTGGCCCGGGTAGATCTTGTCGGGGTGCGTCAGCATGGGCTTGTTGGCCTCGAAAATCACCGTGTGCTTGGCGCCCTGGCCCTTGCCGTAGTGGGCTTCGGCAATCTTCCACAGGTTGTCGCCTTTTTTCACGGTGTACATCTGCGCTTCGGGGGCGGTCTGCTTGGCGGTGAGCTGGTTGTCGACCTGGGCCACGCCCACGGTATTGCCCAGCGCCAGCGTGATCTTCTCGGCTTCTTCGGTGGATGCCGCCTCGCCCGACACGGTGACCTTGTCGCCATCGACCTTGATGTCCAGGCCGTCGGCGTTCAGGCCATGCTTGTCCAGTTCTTTCTTCAGTTCGTCGACCGATGCCGCCTGGGCTTCGCTGGCGCCAAAGAGTTTTTCGCCGACATCTTTGATAAAGCTGAGCAGACCCATGATGTGTCCTTTTGATTGTTAAGAAACGTTAAGCGCTCAAAAGCAGAAGATGGCAGAACTTGCCGCTACTGCAGACCGATTATGGGCCGATTATGTGTCGCATGTTGCGCCGGACCCGGGGCAAGATGTAACGGGTTATTTATGGCGCCGGCGCATGCAGCGCGCCGGCCGCCGTGCGGCGCGTCAGCTTCCATACGTGGGCCGGCGGCACGTTGGCCAGCACGGTTTCGGTGCGGCGCGCGCGCAGGCCCAGGCGGTCGAGCACACGCTGCGGCACGGGGCAGCGCGGCCCGTAGGTGAACAAGTACATGGCGCCGCCGGGCCGCAGCTGCGAGAACGTGCCGCGCAGGATGCCGATCTGCTGCTTCACGGGCATGTTCAGCAGCGGCAGGCCGCAAACCGCCGCGCCGGCCTGGCCTTCCAGGAACAGCGGCAGGCCCGCCAGCCTGGCGGCGTCGCCCTGGTGCACATAGGCGCCGGGGAAGTCGTGCCGCAGCTGCCGGGCGAACTGGGCGTCCATTTCAACCAGGGTGAGTTGGTGCGGGTCGAGGCCGCGCGCCACCAGCGCGCGTGTGAACGCGCCGGTGCCCGCTCCCAGTTCCAGGCAGGGGCCCGACGCCGGGTCGATGCCGCGCGTGATGGCTGCCGCCAGGCGCGAGCCCGAAGGCCAGATGGCGCCGATGCCCTTGGGGTTGGCGCGCCAGGCGCGCAGGAAGCGGATGCGTTCGGCCACCCACGATTGCCGGGCGACGCGGCCAGCGGCATGGCCGGTGGCGCGGCTGGCCGCGCCGGCCATGCGGCGCAGGAAGGGGGATCCGAAGGGCAGGCCGGAGAGATCTCCGGTCAGGACTTTGGGCGGCATGCGAGGACTCCCATGGCGGGGCCGGCGCGCCGCGGCATGCATGGCGGCCGCGTGCCGGCATCAAACACAGGCGTCAGGGTACTACGCGCGCCGGCCGGCGCAAGCCGCATACGGTGCCTGGGTATCGCACCGTTGATAAATTTCACAATGTGTTGTGCACCGCATCGAGCCGGTCAGCCGCCGCCCACCGCCACCACGATCTCGACCTGGTCGCCATCGCGCAGCACGGTGGCGCCGTGCTGGCTCTTGGGCACGATTTCGCCATTGCGTTCCACGGCCACCCGCTTGCCCTGGTAGCCCAGCGTCTGAAGCATTTCGGTCACGGTGGTGCCCAGGGGAAACTCGCGCGCGTCTCCGTTCAGCGTGATGTGCATGATGGTTTCCTTACTGTGCGGCGTAGGCGTCGGTGGCTTCGATCAGCCTGGCCAGGGTGCCGGGTTCGTCAAAAGCATGGCCGGCGTCGGGCACCAGGTGGAACTGGGCCTGCGGCCAGGCGCGGTGCAAGTCCCAGGCGGTACGGGCCGGCGTGCAGACATCGTAGCGGCCCTGCACGATGGTGCCGGGAATGCCGTGCAGCTTGTGGGCATCGCGGATCAGCTGGCCTTCTTCCATGAAGCCGTTGTTCATGAAGTAATGGTTTTCGATGCGCGCGAAGGCCAGCGCCGCGCGGTCGGCGGCGTGGCTTTGCTGGTGGCGCGGGCTGGGCAGCAGGGTGATGGTGCTGTCCTCCCATTTGCTCCATGCCTTGGCCGCGCGCAGCTGCTCGGCCGGGTCGCTGCCGGTCAGGCGCTTGTGGTAGGCCGCGATCATGTCGCCGCGCTCGGCGGGCGGGATGGGTTCGACATAGGCTTCCCAGCGGTCGGGAAACAGCCAGGACGCGCCGTCTTGATAAAACCACTGCAGTTCGGCGCGGCGCAGCCCGAACACCCCGCGCAGCACCAGTTCGCTGACATGCTCCGGATGCGCCTGCGAATAGGCCAGCGCCAGCGTCGACCCCCACGAACCGCCGAACACCAGCCAGCGTTCGGCGCCCATGATCTCGGCGCGCAGGCGCTCGATGTCGGCCACCAGGTGCCAGGTGTTGTTGTTGTCCAGGCTGGCGTGCGGCACAGAACGGCCGCAGCCGCGCTGGTCGAACAGCAGCACGTTGTAGCGCTGCGGATCGAACAGTTGCCGGTGCACGGGCGAGCAGCCGCTGCCCGGGCCGCCGTGCAGGAAGACCGCGGGCTTGCCCTGCGGATTGCCGCAAAGTTCCCAATAAAGCTGGTGGCCGTCGCCGGTGTCCAGCATGCCGTGGCGGTAGGGTTCGATGGCGGGGTACAGCATGTTTACGCGGTCCTTTGGAAGATCAGGTCCCAGACGCCGTGGCCCAGGCGCAGGCCGCGCGTTTCGAACTTGGTTTGCGGACGGTAGTCGGGACGCGGCGCGTAGCCGGCCGCGGTATTGCGCAGCAAGGGCTCGGCGCCCAGCACTTCCAGCATCTGCACGGCGTATTCCTGCCAGTCGGTGGCGCAATGGATATAGCCGCCCGGCTTGATGCGGCTGACCAGCAGGGCCACGAACGGCGGCTGGATCAGGCGGCGCTTGTGATGGCGCTTTTTGGGCCACGGATCGGGAAAATACACATGCACGCCGGCCAGCGTGTCGGGGGCGATCATGTCGCGCACCACTTCGACGGCGTCGTGCTGCACGATGCGCAGGTTCTGCAGGCCCGATTCTTCGATGCGGCGCAGCAGCGAGCCCACGCCGGCATTGAAGACTTCCACGCCCAGGAAGTTGTCGCCCGGCCGCGCCTGGGCGATTTTCTGGGTGGTTTCGCCCATGCCGAAGCCGATTTCCAGCACGGTGGGCGCCTCGCGGCCAAAGGCGGCGGCCAGGTCCAGGCGGCGGCTGTCATACGGAATGGACCATTTGCCCAGCAGCTGTTCCAGCGCATCGCGCTGGCCCTGGGTAATGTGGCCGCGGCGGTGGACAAAGCTGCGGATATGG
The DNA here is from genome assembly GCF_017356245.1 of Bordetella petrii. Classification (NCBI taxonomy): domain Bacteria; kingdom Pseudomonadati; phylum Pseudomonadota; class Betaproteobacteria; order Burkholderiales; family Alcaligenaceae; genus Bordetella; species Bordetella petrii. The sequence continues at coordinate 279,594 of NZ_JAFMZZ010000004.1, read as the reverse complement.
GCGGCGCCGGGGCTGTTGGGCGCCTGGCCGGCGGGCTGCAGCGCCGCCTGGGTGGCGTCCGACAAGGGGGCGGGTGACGGGGCGCCGCCCGGGGATGCGGGGGTGTTCGTGTTCATAAGGCGGATTGTAGTGGGCTGCCGCCCGCCTGGGTCAGCGGCGATGCGGGGCCAGCCCCAGCGCGGCTTCCCAGGGCGGGGCGGGCGGCAGCACCTGCGCCATCAGGTCGGCGAACACGCGCACGCGGGGCGACAGATGGCGGTTCGGCAAATACACCAGGTGGATTTGGGGGCCGGGCGCGATCCAGTCGGCCAGCACCAGCCGCAGCCGGCCATCCTGCACCGCCCGCGCGGCCAGGAAAGCCGCCACGCGCGCAATGCCGCCGCCCGCGATGACGGCGTCCAGCAGTGCTTCGGCGTTGTTTACATTGAGCGTGCCGGCCGGGGTGTAGACCAGATGCCGGCCGTCGCGCTGGAATTCCCAGTCGTGGTAGCGGCCGGTTTGCGGCACGACATAGGCCAGGCAATTGTGGCGGGCCAGGTCGTCGGGCGTTTGCGGCACGCCGCGGGCGGCCAGATAGGCCGGGCTGGCGCAGGTGACGAACACGCTGCGCGACAGCGGCCGCGCAATCAGCCGCGAATCGGCCGGCGCGCCCACCCGCAGGGCGGCGTCGATGCCTTCTTCGGCCAGGTCGGGCGTGCGGTCGCTGAGATCCATGTCGACCGACAGGTCGGGGTAGCGCTGCGTCAGCAGCGACAGCGACGGCAGGATGATGCGGCGGCCCAGGCCCATGGGCGAGTGCACGCGCAGTTTGCCGCGCGGCGAAACGCTGGCGCGCGTTACCGCGGCCTCGGCGCCTTCCAGGTCGGACAGGATGCCGCGGCAGCGCTGGTAGAACAGTTCGCCGTCATCGGTCAGCGAGATGCTGCGCGTGGTGCGGTTCAGCAATTTCACGCCCAGCCGGTTTTCCAGGCGCGCCACGCTTTTGCTGACCGCCGCGGTAGAGATGCCCAGCCGGCGCGCCGCGCTGGTAAAGCCGCGCGCCTCGGCCACGCGCACGAAGGTGGCGATGTGGTTCAGGTGATCCGATGGGGTGGCCATAAGCGGAACCAAGAAAAAATATGGCTTCATATTAGCCATTATTAGCTTTTGGTTAATAGTATTTTGAAGGCAAGCTGGTTTATCCCGGCGCATCGGCTTCCTACACTGGCCCCGTTATCCGCAAGCACGGCGCCAAGGAGGCGCGATGAGAATCTGGTACCAGAGCCTGACCCGACCGGATGCCTGGCCGGCCTACAACGAAACCCTGCGCGCCGTGCTGGCGCACGCCAAGGACCCCGACACACAGATCGAGGTGCATGGCATCGAAGCGCGCGGCGGCATCGGCGACCAATACCGCTACCTGGAATTCATCGAAGCCCAGGAAGTGCTGGCCAACGTCGAGCGCGCCACCCGCGAGGGCTATGACGCCTTCCTGATCGGCAACATCGGCGACCCCGGCCTGCGCGAGGCGCGCGAAATCGCCTCGATGCCGGTGCTGGGCCTGTGCGAGACCTCGACGCACCTGGCCTGCATGATGGGGGCCAATTTCGCGCTGGTTACCGGCAACGCCAAGCACGCCCCGCGCATTGTCGAGAACGTGGGCAAGTATGGGCTGTCCAGCCGCCTGTGGGCGGTGCGGTCCATGACGGTGGAGCGGCTGGTCGACCTGGATAGCGGCTTTGCCGATGAACAGGCCGGCCGTGCGCTGATCGACCAGTTTCTGGCGCAGGCGCGCGTGCATGTGGAAGGCGGGGCAGAGGTGGTCATTCCCGCCGTCGGCGTGCTGATGGCCCTGCTGGCCAAGCACCAGGTGCATGAAGTGGCGCCGGGCATTCCGATTTTGAACGGGGTGACCTCGCTGGTGAAGATGGGCGAAGCGGCCGTGCGCATGCGCCGCGCGATGGGGGGTGTATGGACCTCGCGCCGCGCCATGTATGCCATGCCGCCCGCCGGGCAATTGGACGAACTGCGGGCCCATTACGGGCCGGTGTACCCCGCGGCGTCCTGACTATTCCGCAGGAGGAGACATGAAAAACATCAATATCAATATCCGTACCATGATGGCATTGCGCGGCTGGGCGCGCCCGGGGCTGGCCGGCGCGGCCATGGCTCTGGCGGCGGCCTGCGCGGCGGCGCCCGCCGCGGCGGCCGACGATTATCCGGCCCGGCCGGTGACCCTGGTGGTGCCCTATGCGCCGGGCGGCGGCGTGGATACCGTGGGCCGCATCACGGCCAAGGGGCTGGGCGACCGGCTGGGCCAGCCGGTGGTGGTCGAGAACAAGCCGGGCGCCGGCAGCAATGTGGGGTCCGATTTCGTGGCCAAGTCGGCGCCTGATGGCTACACCCTGCTGCTGGCTTCGCCGGCCACGGCCGTCAACGTCAGCCTGTACAAGCGCCTGCCATTCGACCCGGCCCGCGACCTGCGTCCGGTGACCCTGATCGGCAAAGTGCCCAGCGTGATGATCGTCAACAAAGACCTGCCGGCCAAGAACCTGAAGGACTTCGTCGCGCTGGCCAAAAAACGCCCGGGCCACCTGAACTTCGGTTCGGGCGGCAACGGCACGTCGGAACACCTGGCCGGCGAAATGTTCAAGGCCATGGCGGGCATCGATATCGTGCACGTGCCTTATCGCGGCGGCGCCGCCGCCATGAGCGACCTGCTTGCGGGCCGCATTTCGGCCATCATCATCAACCAGATCACCGCGCTGCCCCTGGTCCAGTCGGGCAAGGTGCGCGCGCTGGCCGTGGCCGACGACCGGCGTTCGCCCTCGCTGCCCGACGTGCCGACCTTTGCCGAGCAAGGCTATCCCGACTACCGGGTATCGGTATGGTGGGGGGTGATGGCGCCATCCGGCGTGCCGGACCCGGTGGTGGCCAAGCTGGACGACGCTGTGCGCGCCACCTTGCAAACGCCGCAAGCCAGGCAGCGGTTCGACGCCATGGGGGTCAATGTGCTGGGGCAGGGGCCCAAGGAGTTCGGCGCGTTCCTGAAAAATGAAACGCAGCGCTGGGGGCAGATCGTGCAGGGGGCCAAGGTCGAGCGCATGGATTGATGACTGCCAGGAGTCTGGCAAGTTCCAGCCGTACAAACGGCGCGGCGCCTGCTTTGCCCGGTTGTGGGGTAGCATCTGCCGCATGAATTTCGCCCGTTTCGACCTGACCACGCTCGCGCTGTTTGTCGCGGTGGCGCGCGCCGGCAGTATTTCCGCCGGGGCGCGCCAGTCGCACCTGGCGGTGGGGGCGGCCAGCAAGCGCATTTCCGACCTGGAAGCCGCGCTGGGCACGCCCCTGCTGTACCGCAATACGGCCGGGGTCGAACTTACCGACGCCGGCCAGGCCTGCCTGGCCCACGCCCAGCGCGTGCTGCAGGAAGTGGAGCAGATGGCTGTCACCCTGTCCGACTTCGCCCAGGGCGTGCGCGGTCAGGTGCGCATTGCCGCCAATACCTCGGCGCTGACGCAGTTCTTGCCCGAAGACCTGGCCAGCTTCATGGACGAGCACCCGGCGGTGCGCGTCGACCTGGAAGAACTGAACAGCAGCGAGATCGTCACCGCCGTGCTGGAAAACCGCGCCGACATCGGCGTGTTTGCCGACCGCACGCAGGCCGACGGGCTGCTGACCGTGCCGTACCGCCCCGACGACCTGGTGCTGATCGCGCCGCAGCGCCATCCGCTGGCCAACCTGCCGCAGGTGGCTTTCCAGGACACGCTGGACTATGCCTACGTCAGCCTGCCGCAGGCCACCTCGCTGGCCACCCGGCTGAATGAAGAATGCGCCCGCCTGGGCAAGACCATGCGGCTGCGCATCCAGGTGCGCAGCTTCGACGCCATGTGCCGCATGGTGGTGGCCACCGGGGGCGTGGGCGTGCTGCCGCGCCTGGCGGCGGAACCGCATGCGCGCTCGATGTCAATCCGGTTGATCCCTTTGACCGACGACTGGGCGCACCGCTGGCTGTTGCTGGGCGTGCGCGACGCCGACACGCTGACCGTGGCCGCACGCCTGCTGCTGGCCCATTTGCGCAGCGACGCCGCCTGAGGCGGCAGGGGGTTTCTTGTTTGGGAAACCCCCGTTTCCCGCAATAAACATTCCGGCCTGCGGCTGTTTCGCGCACACTGCCAGCCGTCATAATCATTTAGATGTCTGGAGCAGGCATGGCAGGGCAGATACTCGCCGGCATACGCGTGCTGGAACTCGGCCAACTGATCGCCGGCCCGTTCGCGGCCAAGACCCTGGCCGACTTCGGCGCCCAGGTCGTCAAGATCGAGCCGCCCGGCCTGGGCGACCCGCTGCGCAAGTGGCGCCTGCTGCACGAAGGCACCTCGGTGTGGTGGGAAGCCCAGTCGCGCAACAAGCAATCGGTATGCGTGGACCTGCGTCAGCAAGAAGGCCAGGACATCATCCGCACGCTGGCCGCGCATGCCGACGTGCTGATCGAGAACTTCCGCCCCGGCACCCTGGAAAAATGGGGCCTGTCGTGGGAAGCCCTGCATGAACTGAACCCGCGCCTGATCATGCTGCGCATTTCGGGCTACGGCCAGACCGGCCCCAAGGCCCGCGAACCGGGCTTCGCCGCCATCGGCGAAGCCATGGCGGGCCTGCGCTACCTGAACGGCGAGCCCGGCCGCGCGCCGGTGCGCGGCGGCCTGTCGCTGGGCGATACCATTGCCGGCCTGCACGGCGCCCTGGGCGTGCTGCTGGCCCTGTACCAGCGCGACGCGCGCGGCGGCGAAGGCCAGGTCATCGACGCCGCCCTGTACGAAAGCCTGTTCAACCTGACCGAAAGCCTGCTGCCCGAATACACCGCCTTCGGCGCGGTGCGCGAACCGGCCGGCGCTTCGCTGCCCGGCATCGCGCCGTCCAACGCCTATCGCTGCCGCGACGGCTACGTGCTGATCGCCGGCAACGGCGACACCATCTACCAGCGCCTGATGGCCCGCATCGGCCGCGACGACCTGGGGCAGGATCCGGCCCTGGCCCACAACGACGGCCGCGCCGCCCGCGTCGAAGAAATCGACGGCGCCATCAGCGCCTGGACGGCCGAACGCAGCATCGACGACGTGCTGGACGCCATGCGCGAGGCCGGCGTGCCCAGCGGGCGCATCTACAACGTGGCCGATATCGCCCGCGACCCGCACTACCGCGCCCGCAACGCCATTGCGCAAATCGAAGGCGCCAACGGCGTGCGCGTCGAGATGCCGGCGGTGTTTCCCATGCTGTCCGCCAACCCCGGCGCCATCCACGACCGCGCGCCCACCCTGGGCGAGCACACCGACGCCGTGCTGGCCGCGGCCGGCCTTACCGACGAACAACGCGCGCAACTGCGCGCCCGTGGAGTCATCGCATGAACACCGGCGCCCCTCGCATCGAAATCAACGAAGTCGGCCCGCGCGACGGCCTGCAGATCGAAAAAGCCTTCGTGCCCACCGACGAGAAGGTGGCGTTTGTCGACGCCCTGTCGGCCTGCGGCTACGCCCGCATCGAAGTCACCAGCTTTACCTCGCCCAAGGCGATTCCCGCGCTGGCCGACGCGCAGGACGTGATGCGCCGCATCCAGCGCCGCCCCGGGGTCATCTACACCGCGCTGGTGCCCAACATCCGCGGCCTGGAACGCGCCCTGGAAGCCGGCACCGACGAGCTGAACCTGGTGATGTCGTCCAGCGAAACCCATAACCGCGCCAACCTGCGCATGACGCGCGAACAGTCGCTGGGCGAACTGATCAACATCCTGCAGGCCGCCCAGGCGGCCGGCGTGCCCTGCAACGTATCGCTGTCCACCGTGTTCGGCTGCCCCTTCGACGGCGACGTGCCGGCCAGCGAAGTGCTGCGCCTGGCCAGCCGCCTGGCCGAGGCCGGCGCCGCCGGCATCACGCTGTGCGACACCACCGGCATGGCCTACCCCACCCAGGTGGCGGACCTGTGCGAGCAAGTGGCGCGCGCCCTGCCGGGCATTCCCCTGACCGCGCACCTGCACAACACCCGCGGCATGGCCCTGGCCAATGCCATCGCGGCCTGGCAGACCGGCGTGGCGCGCTTCGACGCCGCCGCCGGCGGCCTGGGGGGCTGTCCCTACGCGCCCGGCGCCAGCGGCAACGTAAATACCGAGGAACTGGTGCACATGTTCGAGTGCATGGGCACCCAGACCGGCGTAGACCTGCAGGCCCTGCTGGCCATCGTGCGGGGCCTGCCGCAGCTGGTGCAGCGCGAATTTTCCACCCCCTTGCTGGCCGCCGGCCACCGGCTGGCCACCCATGCGCCGCCCGCGTGGCTGGCCGAGCGGTTCGGGCCCGCCTGACCCGGGCGTTTTTCAGGCGTAGTAACTTTCTTGCCGATAACAAATCACCAGGAGACTTTCCCCATGAGCATCCCCTTCCTACCGAAACCGCTGCGCGCCTGCCTGGCCGCCGCCGCCCTGGCGGTTGCCGCCAACCCTGTCGCCGCCCTGGCCGCCGACTATCCGGACCACGCCATTACGCTGCTGGTGCCGGCCGCGCCCGGCGGCACCACCGATCTGGCCGCCCGCCTGATCGCCCAGCCCCTGGGCGAGGCCCTGGGCCAGAGCGTGGTGGTGGAAAACAAGCCCGGCGCGTCCGGCGCCATTGCCTCGCAGGCCGTGGCCAAGGCCACGCCCGACGGCTATACGCTGCTGCTGCAATATTCGGGCTACAACGCCATTTCCCCGCACGTGCAGCCCCCGCAAGGCTGGGACCCGATCAAGGATTTCGCGCCCATCGCCAATATCCTGTCGGCGCCGCAGGTAATCGTGGTGCGCCCCAGCCTGCCCGTGCATACGCTGAAAGAACTGGTGGCCTACGCCAAGGCCAATCCCGACAAGCTGAACTACGCCTCGTCGGGCAACGGCGCGCTGCAGCACGTGGCTACGGAACTGCTGAAGCAGATGGCCGACATCAAGATGACTCACATCCCCTACAAGGGCACCGGCCCCGCGCTGACCGACCTGCTGGGCGGCGCCGTCGACCTGACCATCACCACCCCGCCGCCGCTGATTCCCCACATCAAGACAGGCAAGCTGCGCGCCCTGGCCGTAACCGGCCCGAAGCGCCTGGATTCGCTGCCCGGCGTGCCCACCGCCGCGGAAGCGGGCTACCCCGACCTGCTGGTGTCGTCGTGGTTCGCCATGTACGCGCCGGCCAAGACGCCCAAGGCGGTGGTGGACAAGCTGGCCGGCACCATCGAAGGCATTATGAAGACGGACGCGTTCCGCCAGAAGGCCGCCGAGCAGGGCGCCGAAGCGGAATTCATGGGCCCGGCCCAGCTGGGCGAATACACCCAGCAAGAGTACGACCGCTGGGGCAAAGTGGTGAAGGCCGCGGGGATCAAGGCCAACTGAGGCTGATTGGCTGAGCACCCGGGTCACCAGGTGTCTTGGCAGGTGTCAGGCTCCCGCCAGGGTGCCTGACACCGTACGACCGAGACAGGCGCGGCATACAGCGGTGTTGGGCGAGGCGCCTTTCCGCTGCCGCGGCCCCGGGTCCGAAACCCCGCTATAATTCGATTTCTCTGCTGCGCCTGCATGGGCGCGGTACGACACCTAAGCGGGTGTAGTTCAATGGTAGAACGGCGGCTTCCCAAGCCTCAAGCGTGGGTTCGATTCCCATCACCCGCTCCATTCGCGCTTCACACTCATCTCGTCACTTTGGGAAGTAACCCCAAGTGGTTGAAATGCAGCGATGTTTTTATTCCTGATGCTGTTTGGATCAGGAAAATCCACCCCTGGCACCTCAGTTCGGTACATGTTTCGGCCCATCAACATGGTGTGCCGCATGACCGCTGCCGCCAGCCCACACAGTGACGGTCATGAGCCCCATCCTGCCTGATTTGGGATTCGGAATGCAAGAGCGGCGCTGACTGACGTACATATCCGAAATAGGCCCGGTGTTATTCAAGTACCCTTTAGCCTACCTTCGTGCCAGTACGACAAGTATGCAAGACGACCTTTTCGGAGACGCGCTTCTCCAGCCTTCGGCCAACTCCTCGAACCATGCGGCCTCTCAGGCGAATCCGGATTTTTCCGTCCTTCGGCGCATGGCCAAGGTGCTTCCCGCTCCCGCGGGGCAGGGGTGGGGCGCGCTCGCACGGCAGCTTCCGGCGCAGCTGCGCTTTGGCGTCTCTACCTGGTCATACTCGGGCTGGGAAGGGCTGGTCTGGGATGGCGAATACGATTCGAGCACGCTGTCCAGGCATGGTCTTGGCGCCTACCATCAGCATCCGCTTTTGCGCACGGTTTGTGTGGACCGCACGTTCTGGCGCCCGCTGACGGCAAGCCAGTATGCCGCTTATGCGGGGCAGGTCGATGACGACTTCCGTTTCGTCGTCAAATGTCCGGCCAGCATTACCGACGCCCAGGTTCGGGGCGAAGAAGGCAGGACGCGCGAGATCAACCCGGTTTTCCTGGATCCGTCGCTGGCCATCCAGGAATTCGTGCGGCCGGCGCTCGAAGGTCTGGGCGCCAAGCTCGGCGTTCTGGTGTTCCAGTTGAGTCCCCTGCCTTGGGGGTGGCTGAGTCGCCCCGCAGCGCTGTTTGAGAAGCTGGGCCGCATGTTGGCGGCTGTCCGGGAGGCTCTGTCCGCGCATGGCGCCGTGATCGTCGCGGTGGAAGTGCGGGACCCTGAACTACTGGACCAGGCGCTGGTCGACACCCTCAAGGCGCATGGGGCTACTTTCTGCCTGGGCCTGCATGGCAAGATGCCGCCGATCGAAGAGCAATTGCCGATGCTGCGCGCGCTATGGCCGGGGCCGCTGGTCTGCCGGTGGAACCTGAACCGCATTTTCGGCGCGTATGGCTATGTCGACGCGCAGAAAAAGCACGACCCGTTCAATGCCATTCTCAGCGAGGATCTTCCTACCCGCACGGTGCTGGCGCGCACGATCCGCGGGATCACGGGCGCGGGCCAGCCGGCCTACGTGACGGTCAGCAACGATGCCGAGGGCTGCGCGCCGCTGTCCATCCAGAAGCTGGCCCAGGCCATTGCGGCGTAGAGCCGGCGCACGGTTGCTGGTAGAGTGGCATCCCCACATCGTCATCAGGGGCTGTCCATGGCGAATGCCTCGCCTTTCGATTCAGCTTACGACTTCATCGTCCTGGGGTCGGGCTGCGCCGCGCTGACTGCTGCCTTGCGCGCGGCGACAGCCGGCCTGAGTGTCCTGGTCTGCGAAAAAACGGGCCTGCTCGGCGGCACCAGCGCCATGTCTGCCGGAGGAATATGGGTGCCGGGTAATCACCTGGCCAGGGAAGCGGGCCTTGAAGACAACCTGGATGATGCGTTGCGCTACATTGCCGGCGCTTCTCCGGAGGGTTGGGACGAAATGCCATCCTGGCGCGCCATGCTGGCGGCCGGGCCGCCCATGCTCGAACTGCTGGAGCAACGCACGCCGCTGCGTTTCCGCCTGACGGGCGAGCCCGACCCTTATGCCGGCGTGCCAGGCGCGCGGCGCAAGGGGCGCATGCTGTCGCCATTGCCGCTTAGCCGGCTGGCGGCGGGGCGTTTTGCCTTCAGCATACGCGGCTCGACGCTGCCGGAACCCTATACCTATCATGAGGTGCTGGAAACCGATCTGTACCATCGACCCGTTTCCACTACGTTCCAGCTCTTGCCGCGGCTCTTGGGCCGGATGTCCACGCTTTCCGCGGGAAAGGGCGTCGCGCTGATAACCGGGTTGGTGCGCGGCTGCGTCGACGCGGGATGCCGGATTCTGCGCGAGGCGCGCGGCACGGAGCTGTTGCTCGAGGGCGGCCGGGTCACAGGGGCGCGCATAGCCTGGCGAGGTGGCGCGCACGATGCCCGCGCGCGATATGGCGTGCTTGTCGCGACGGGGGGATTCGAATGGAATCCGGAAATGATGGCCCGTTATCTGCCGGGGCCCCTGGGGTTTCTGGGCGGCCCGCGATCGCTGACAGGCGACGGCCAGGCCATGGCCGCGCAGGCCGGCGCCGAACTCGCTCGCATGGACCAGGCGACCTTCACGCCGGCTATCCCCAAACGCTATCGCGGCGCCGTGCACGGCATGCCGGTTCCGTACCACGGAGAGGCCAACTCGATCTTGATCGATAGAGATGGGCGCCGCTTCACGGATGAGCTCATTCCCAATATCGGCGAAGTGATAGATCGCCGCGATCCCGGGTCGGGCGAGTTTCTGCATTTGCCGGCCCATGTCGTGGCCGATGCGCGCTACCTGCCCAGGATGCCGCTGGTTCGCTGGCTGGCCAGGCTGGCGCCGGGCTGGCTGGTCCAAGCCGCGACCCTAGAAGAGCTGGCGCTGAAGATCGGCGTGCCGCCCGGCGCTTTGGCGGACACGGTCGCGCGCTACAACGCCCTTTGCGCCACGGGCGTCGATAGCGATTTCGGCCGCGGACGCACGAAAGCGCAGCAGGCGGCCGATAAACGGAAGCGGGGCGGGTTCGAGCCCATCGTCCAGTCTCCCTTTATCGCCATCCGTTTCAACCGTTCGATCATGAGCACAAAGGGAGGCGCGCGCACCGACGCGCGGGGGCGAGCGCTGCGGCCCGATGGAAGCGTGATCGAGGGCCTGTACTGTGCCGGCGCATCCATGGCCAACCCCATCGGCACCCGCGGCATGGGCGCCGGGACTACCTTGGGGCCTTTCATGAGCTGGGGATACCTTTGCGCCGAAGATGTCGTGCGTCGGGCAGGCCAGGCTACATAAGCAAGCTCCGGTCGACGCCCGCCGGGCCCGCGACCGCCGCGGCGCCGTCGAGCTGCCGGCCGCCGTGGTTCTCCCGGTTGCTGCAAAATCACCCCCCCACCAATACCGGCGCCTGCCGGTACCGGCCAGGATATTCCTTGGCCAGGTTCTCCACCTTGGGCTGATCATTGATGACGATGTACAGGCTGTCGGGGTGCCGGACCAGGTAATTCTGGTGATATTCCTCTGCCGGATAAAAGCCCCCCGCCTTTTCGACCGTGGTCGCGAGCGGGCGCGCATAGGCTCCTGAATGGTTCAGCTGGGCAATGTAGGCCTCGGCGACGCGGCGCTGGGCGTCGTCGGCCGGGAAAATGGCCGACCGGTACTGGGTGCCTACATCCGGGCCCTGGCGGTTGTGCTGGGTGGGGTCGTGGGCCACCGAGAAGTAGATCTGCAATAGCTGGCCATAGGTAATGCGGCTGGGGTCGTAGGTGATCTGCACGGCCTCGGCGTGGCCGGTGCTGCCGCTGCTGACGGTGTCGTAGTCGGCGGTATCGGCCTTGCCGCCGGCATAGCCCGACAGCGCCTGGGTGACGCCGTTCACGTGCTGAAATACCGCTTGCACGCCCCAGAAGCATCCGCCGGCGAGCACGGCGGTGGCTGTGCCGGTTTCGCTGGCGGGCAAGTCGACCTGGGGCGGCGGAATATGAAATACGGCTTCGGCGGCGCGGCCGGGCGTCTGGAAAGCGAACCAGGCGGCGCCGGCCGCCAGGGCCGCGCCGGCCAGCCTGAAGCAGGCGCGGCGGGCGGGGGAGCCGATTTTTTCGGCTTGTGTGGCAGAGGTCGGGCTCATGGCGAAGTTCCTGTAAGGGGCTGTCAAGATGCCGCTGCCGTGAAGGCCAGCGCCACGCCATTCATGCAATAGCGCAGGCCGGTGGGCTTGGGGCCATCGTCGAAGACATGGCCCAGATGGCCGCCGCAGCGGCCGCAATGCACTGCGGTGCGCACCATGCCGAAGCTGCGGTCGCGCGTGGTGCCGACCGCGTGCGGCAGCGGTTGCCAGAAACTGGGCCAGCCGGTGCCGCTGTCGAATTTTGTATTGGATGAGAATAACGCCTGCCCACAGCCCGCGCAGGCATAGGTGCCATGACGGTGTTCGTGGTCCAGGGGGCTGGAAAAGGGCCGTTCGGTGTCGGCCTGGCGCAGTACCGCGTATTGCGCCGGCGTCAGCAGGGCGCGCCATTCGGCATCGCTGTGCATGACGGAAAAGGCCTCTTCCGCGGCCCGGGCCTGTCCGCGCGGGCTGGCCAGCACGCCCAGCATCCCGGCCAGGGCGGCGCCGCCGCCGGCGGCCAGGAAAAGCCTGCGAGTCGTTTTCATGATCTGCTCCATAGCATGCGGCCCGCGGCGCCCGCACGAGCGGGGGCCGCTGCCACGCGGTCCTGGATTGCTACTTCTTCATGCCGTCGTGCGACATGGCGTCTTTTTTCATGCCGTCCTTGGACATCGAACCCTTGGACATGCCATCTTTCTTCATGCCGTCCTTGGACATCGAGTTCTTCGACATGCCGTCTTTCTTCATGCCGTCCTTGGACATGCCCTCGTGCCGGGACATGCCGTCCTTGGACATCGAACTCTTGGCCATGCCGTCTTTGGCCATGCCCTCCTTGCTCATGCCGTCGGCGGCATAGGCGCCGCCGGCAGCCAAAGCCAGGCACATCGAGACAGCGTAGATCGCGCTTTTTTTCATGGTGGAAGCTCCAGTCTGTTGCGGCGCAGCCGCGGGGTTGAACAATTCGTCAGCTGCCGCCGAACCAGTTGTAGCCCTGGTCTTCCCAATATCCGCCAGGAAACGTGTTGGTCACGTAGATGGCCTGGATGTGCTTGGGGTTCTTGTAGCCAAGCTTGGTCGGCATGCGCAGCTTCATGGGAAATCCGTATTCGGGCGGCAGCGACTGGCCGTCGTAGGTCAGGGCCAGCAGGGTCTGCGGGTGCAGGGCGGTGGGCATGTCGATGCTGGTGTAGTAGTCGTCGGCGCACTTGAAGCCGACATACTTGGCCTGCAGGTCGGCGCCCACGCGCTTCAGGAAGTCCGAAAAGCGCACGCCGCCCCATTTGCCGATGGCGCTCCAGCCTTCCACGCAGATATGGCGCGTAACCTGGTCCACCTGCGCCATCGCGCGCAGCTGGTCCAGGCGCCAGGGGCGCTTGTCGGCCACCAGGCCGGCCAGCTCCAGCCGGTAGCCGGCTTCGTCCACCTGCGGCACATCCTCGATGCCGTAGTAGGCATTGAAGGGAAACGGCCGGGTGATCATCGATTCGGGATAGGTGGGCGCCAGTTGGCCGGGATCGAAGATCCATCCCTGCGCCCGGTCGTTGAAGCGGGACACGGCGGCCAGGGCCTGTTCGACGCTTTCGTCATCGCTCAGGCTGCAGCCCGACAGTAGCGCCAGCCCGCCCAGGCTGAGCGTGCGCCGCAGGAATGCGCGGCGCGCGGGCTGTTCGATGCGGGGGGCAAGCAGCTTGCGTGCCTCTTGCATAATGGCCGGGCCGTCCAGGCCGGGCAGGGTGGGGCGTTTATGCCGGATCATTCCTGTGTCCTTCTATTTGCCGCGGATCATGGCCGACAGGGTGCGCGGCACCAGGGCCACCATCAGCACATGCACCACTACGAAGGCGGCCAGCAGCGCCATGGCGACGAAATGCACATAGCGGGCCGCCTCATAGCCGCCCATCAGCGCGCGCAGTGTTTCGAACTGCACCGATTTCCACAGCACCAGGCCGGACAGCACCAGCACCGCGATATCGAGCATGGCGAACAGGTAGGCCAGGCGCTGCACGGCGTTGTAATGGCGCGGATCGGCATGCGACAGGCGGCCGCGCAGCGCGGCGCCCAGGTCGGCGGCAATGGCGCGCGGCGACAGCGGGAAAAAGCGCTGCCGCAGGCGGCCGGTGCCCAGGTTCAGGGCCAGGTACAGCAGCCCGTTGCCGGCCAGCAGCCACATGCCGGCAAAATGCCACTGCAGCGCTCCGCCCAGCCAGCCGCCCAGGGTGATGCCGGCCGGGAAGCTGAAATCGAACAGCGGCGAGGCGTTATAAATGCGCCATCCGCTGGTGATCATGACCAGCACGGCCAGGGCGTTCAGCCAGTGGGCGGCGCGCAGCCAGGCGGGGTGGATGGCCCGGTCACGGGGCGCGGCGCCGGCCTGCGGATAGGGGTGTAATGGAGTAGCCATGCGGGCATTCTTGCCCGCGCCGCATGGCGAAGTCCTCACGCAAACTTAAATTAAATGTGATAACTGGCCCGCCGCAATTGGCGACAATAGCGGGTATCCGGCCCGTATTCCCTGCCCGTATTTCTTGCTGCCGCCATGTCCAAGCGCATTCTGATAGTTGAAGACGACGTCCACATCGCAGACCTGCTGAACTTGCATCTGCGCGACGAGGGCTATGCGGTGACCCACGCGGCCGACGGCGAGGCCGGCCTGCGCCAGCTGGAAGCCGGGCGCTGGGACGCGCTGGTGCTGGACCTGATGCTGCCCGGCATCGACGGCCTGGAAATCTGCAAGCGCGCCCGCGCCATGGCGCGCTACACGCCCATCATCATTACCAGCGCGCGTTCCAGCGAGGTGCACCGCATTCTGGGGCTGGAACTGGGCGCCGACGACTACCTGGCCAAGCCGTTTTCGATGTTGGAACTGGTGGCCCGCATCAAGGCGCTGCTGCGCCGCACCGACGCGCTGGAGCGCAATGCCCGCCTGGATGCCGGGCGGCTGGAGATTTCGGGCCTTTCTATCGACCCGGTGGCGCGCGACGCCACGGTCGACGGCCGGCCGCTGGAACTGACGCCGCGCGAGTTCGACCTGCTGTATTTCTTCGCCCGCCATCCCGGCAAGGTGTTCTCGCGCATGGACTTGCTGAACCAGGTATGGGGCTACCAGCACGAAGGCTACGAGCACACGGTGAATACCCACATCAACCGGCTGCGCACCAAGATCGAGACTGATCCGTCCGAGCCCTGCCGGATTCTTACCGTATGGGGCCGCGGCTACAAATTCGCCGCGCCGGCCTCCGGAGAGCCCACATGAAGCGCCTGACCCTTACCCAGCGCCTCTCGGCCGTGTTCGCGCTGTTGCTGCTGGCTTGCTGCGGCGCTTCTGCCTGGCTGCACATGGCCGCCAATGAACGCTATCAAGAAGAAGTCGTACAGCGCCTGTCCAGCGGCCTGGCCGCGCACATTGCCGGCAGCCGTCCGCTGATGGACGCCGACGGCTGGAAGCCAGAGTCGGTGCGCACCCTGTTCGACCAGCTGATGGCCGTGAATCCGGCGGTCGAGGTCTACCTGCTGAGCAATGACGGCCGCATCGAGGCCGACGCGGCGCCGGCCGGCCACGTCAAGCTGGACCGGGTCGACCTGGATCCGGTGCGCCGCTTCCTGGCGGGCGAGGCCCTGCCCATCCTGGGCGTCGACCCGCGCGGGACCGGCATGCGCAAAGTGTTCAGCGCGGCGCCGATCCGCATCGATGGACAGGATCGCGGCTACGTCTATGTGGTGCTGCAGGGCGAAGCCCACGATGCGCTGGCCTCGACGGTGTCGGCCAGCGCGGTCTTGCGCGCCACGCTGTGGTCGATCGCGCTGGTGGCGCTGCTGGGGCTGGCGGCGGGGCTGGTGGCGTTTGCGTTGATTACGCGGCCGTTGCGCGCGCTGACACAGGCGGTGCGCAACTTCGACGCCGATGGCGCTGCCGCGGCCGCGCTCTACCGGGCCGGCGACACCGACGGGCGCGGCGACGAAATCGCCGTGCTGCGGCGCGCGTTCGCGCAAATGGGGCAGCGCATCGCCGACCAGTGGCGTGAACTGACACAGCAGGACCAGCAGCGGCGCGACCTGGTCGCCAATATTTCGCACGATTTGCGCACGCCCTTGACATCGCTGCACGGCTACCTGGAAACCCTGCGTTTCAAGGACGAGTCGCTGGGGCCCGACGAGCGGCGCCGCTACCTGGACATCGCCCTGGGCCAAAGCCGCAAGGTCGGCCGGTTGGCGCAAGAGCTGTTCGAGCTGGCCAGGCTCGAATCCGGGCTGGTGCAGCCCGAGCTGGACACGTTCTCACTGCCGGAACTGGTGCAGGACGTCATCCAGAAGTTCGAGCTGGCCGCCGAAGCCCGGCGCCAGCACCTGAGTACCGATTTCCCCAGAGAGCTGCCGCCCGTGCATGCCGACCTGGCCATGATCGAGCGGGTGCTGACCAACTTGCTGGACAACGCCATCCGCCACAGCCCGCCGGGCACCGGCATCCAGGTGCGGCTGGGCAGCGCCGGCCAGGCAGTGGAAGTGCGCGTCAGCGATACCGGCCCGGGGATCCCGGCCGAGCTGCGCGCCGGCCTGTTCACGCGCGCGTCGGCGCTCAGTCAGCATCGGCGCGACGGCGGGGGGCTGGGGTTGGTGATCGTGCAGCGCATCCTGCAATTGCACCGCAGCGAAATCAGGCTGCTCGACGAGCCCGGGCAGGGGGCGGTGTTCCGGTTCGTACTGCCGGCAGGGCGCTAGCCGCGCCCGGGTGAGGCCGCGCGGCCGTCAAGCTGGCTGGGCGGGTTCCGGAATGCTTCGGCTTGCGCCGGATTGATCCCGGCTTGCCATGAATTTCAACAACACGCCACAGGTGTAGCGCCCGGCCCATTGTTCCAGAAAGTGCGCGAAGTGATCCTTTGCATGCTGATTGGCATGATCGGAAACCACCCGCATCACGGCATACGGAACGCCAAACTCGTAGCACACCTGGGCCATGGCCGCGCCTTCCATCTCGACGCAAAGCGCCTCGGGCAGGCGTCCCTGTATCTCGGCGCCGCAAGCCGGGTCGCTTACGAAAATATCGCCGGTCGCGACAAGGCCGAGGTGCGCGCGGGGATGCCGGGCGCCCGCCGCCAGCGCCGACGGGGCCGGGCCGCCCTGGGCGGACAGTTCTTTCAAGTACGCTTCGGCATGGCCGGCAAGCGCCCGGCTTAGCGCCGGGTCGGGTGCGAACTGTGCAAGACCCAGCATCGGCACTTCGTACCGGTCAAACAAAGGACGGGCGTCCAGGTCATGCTGGATCAGGCTGCTTGCCACGACGATATCGCCGATCTGGACCGAGCGGTGGATGCCGCCCGCTAGTCCGGCGAAGACGATTTCCGTTACCTTGAAGGTTTCTATCAGGATGGCGGTTGTCGCCGCTGCCGCAGCCTTGCCGATACGGCTTAAAACAACCACGCAGGGGCGGCCCGCGATGTTTCCCAGGTAGAAGTCGCGCATGGCGACAGTTTGTACGCTTATCGAGGGGCCCATCGCCAGGACGAGGCCCTCTAGTTCTTTGGGCATTGCGGCCATGATGGCCAGCCGTTCTGCCGGCGCTTGCTGCTTCGGAACATTATCCGTGAATATCATGTGGCACCCCTGTGGCCGCTTCGTTTTCTTGACAGCCGCGGCCGGCGCAGCATAATCGTTGCTGTCATCTGTTTTCGTGGACATACCCGCCATGGCTTTTACTTTGCGCCCATTGGGTCGTTCGACCCTCGAGGTTTCGCCGCTGTGCTTTGGCGGCAATGTCTTTGGCTGGACCGTGGACGAGGCCACCAGCTTTTCTTTGCTTGATGCATGGCTGGATGCGGGCATGAATTTTGTCGATACCGCGGACATGTATTCGCGCTGGGTTCCCGGCCATCAGGGCGGCGAATCCGAAACCGTGATTGGAAAATGGCTGCGCCAGTCGGGCCGGCGCCACCAGGTTGTATTGGCCACCAAGGTGGGCAAGGAAATGGGCGATGGCAAGGTCGGCCTGCGCCCCGAGTATATCCGCGAGGCTGTCGATGCGTCGCTGCGCCGTTTGCAGACCGACCATATCGATCTTTATCAGTCGCACGACGACGATCCCGATGTGCCGCTCGAAGACGTGCTGGGTACCTTTGGCGATCTCATCACGCAAGGCAAGGTGCGCGCCATCGGCGCCAGCAACTACAGCGCGCCGCGGCTGGCCCAGGCCCTGCAGATCAGCCGGGAACACGGCCTGCCGCGCTACGAGAGCCTGCAGCCGCTTTACAACCTGTACGACCGGGACGTGTTCGAGAAAGCGCTGCAGCCGCTGTGCGTCGAGCAACAGGTCGGCGTTATCAACTTCTATTCACTGGCCGCCGGCTTCCTGACAGGAAAATATCGCACAGAAGCCGATGCCGGCAAGAGCGCGCGCGGCGCCAAGGTGACCAGCACGTACATGAACGATCGCGGCCTGAGCATTCTCGACGCGCTGGACACCGTAGCCCGGGAAGTGGGCGCGCAATCCAGCGAAGTGGCCATCGCCTGGATCATGCGCCAGCCGGGTATCGCCGCGCCGATTGCAAGTGCCACCAGCCTGGCGCAGCTGCAATCGCTTGTCCGTGCTGCCGAGCTGCCGCTGGATGATGCAGCCATGGCCACGCTGGACCAGGCCAGCGCTGAAAGCTGATCCAACCGCACAATTTTCACCGGATTGAATGCCATGGATACTAGCAGGAACTCTGATTGACGTAGCTGGCTTCACCGGTTACACCGTGACGAGGTACACGCAGCATCGGCCTGATCGCATTACAGAAATTGTTTCGCAATCGCAGCGCAACATCAAAAAATGCTCCCAGGAGACAAGATGATTACTTCAATACGGCGTTTCGCGTTCCTGTTGTGTTTGTGCTTGGGGTTTTTCCAGGCTGCCGCGGCCGAGAATATCTCGATCGCCACCGGCGGCACCGGGGGAGTCTATTACCCGATCGGCGGCGGTATTGCGTCGATGCTGTCGAAGAAAGTGCCCGGCATGGAGGCCACCGCCGAGGTAACCGGCGGATCGGTGGACAACCTGAAGCTGATAGACGGCGATGTTTCTTATATCGGGCTGACCATGTCCGATGCCGCCACGGATGCCTACAAGGGCCAGGGCAAGTTCAAGGGCCACAAGGTGCCTGTGCGCACCCTGATGATTCTTTATCCGAACCGCATGCACGTGGTCACGGTGGATGGCCGGGGCATCGAGAAAATGGCCGACCTGAAGGGCAAGCGCATTTCCACCGGCTCGCCCGGCAGCGCGACCGAGGTCATGGCTTTTCGCATGCTCGAGGCGGCCGGGCTGGACAAGGACAAGGACGTCGAGCGCGAACGGCTGGGCGTGGCCGAGTCGGTCAATGCCATGAAAGACAACAAGATCGACGCCTTCTTCTGGGTGGGCGGGCTGCCCACGGCGGCCGTGACAGACCTTGCCAACACCCCGGGCACCAAGATCAAGCTGATCGACAATGCGAACCTGGTTTCGGCCATGAACAAGAAGTACGGGAATCTGTATGTGGAAGACACGATTCCCAAGGCCACGTACCGCGGCATGGACCATGACAACAAGCAGGCCACGGTGATGAATATTCTGGTGGCCAACGAGAAGATGAGCGACCAGACCGCGTACAACATCGTCAAGACCATCTTCGACAGCCGCGACGACCTGATCGCGGTGCACAAGGACACGGCCGAATTCAAGCTCGAGAATCAGAAGGCCTCGGCCTCGCCGGTTCCGTTCCATCCGGGCGCCATCAAGTATTTCACCGAAAGAGGCGTCAAGCTCGATTGAGCCGGGCCCATTCTGCCCCAACCGCGCGGTTGGGGCATTTTTTACATGGCTCGCCCAACGACAACGCCAAGGCACACAGATGCCGGACTCCATCCCGGGGGAATACCAGTATGAATGTATCCGCTGAACCGACTTCCACGGCCGCTGTCAGCGACGAGGCCTTGCGCAAGGCCGAGCAATACATCGAAGAAGAAGAGGGCGCCGCCAATCACATGGGCGGCTGGCTGGGCATATTCCTGGCCGCCGCGGCGGTGATCATGTCGTTGTTTCACCTGTATGCCGCCTACGCCATCGTGCCGACGCAGACGCTGCGCCCCATACACGTGGCATTCGTGCTGTTCCTGTCTTTCCTGATGTTCCCGGTCAGCAAGCGGTTCCGGCACCGCATCATGTGGTGGGACTGGGCCGTGGCGCTGGTGGCGATTGCCGTGGCGGTGTACCTGATCGTGGGCGGCGACGATTTCACCGATCGCAATACCAGCCCCAATACCTGGGACATCGTATTCGGCGTGGCGCTGATCCTGATGGTGCTGGAAAGCATGCGCCGCACGATCGGATGGATATTGCCCGTTATCTCGATCTGCTTCCTGGCCTATGCGGTGTTTGGCGAATACCTGCCGCACCCGTGGACGCACAAGGGTTATGGCGTGGATCGCATCGTGGGCTTCATGTACATGACCCTGGAAGGCATATACGGGGTGGCCGTGGACGTGTCGTCTTCGCTGATCATTCTGTTCACGATATTCGGGGCGTTTTTGCAGTATTCGGGCGCGGGCAAGTTCTATATTGATTTTTCGTTCTCGGCCATGGGCGGCAAGCCCGCCGGCGCGGGGCGCACGGTGGTGCTGGCGTCGTTCCTGCTGGGCGGGCCGTCGGGTTCGGGCGTGGCCACCACGGTGACGCTGGGCACGGTGGCCTGGCCGATGCTGGCCAAGGTGGGCTACGAGCGCAACGCCGCGGGCGGCCTGCTGGCCGCGGGCGGCCTGGGCGCGATCATTTCGCCGCCGGTAATGGGCGCGGCCGCGTTCATCATTGCCGAGTTCCTGAAGATTTCGTACCTGGATGTGCTGCTGATGGCGGTCATCCCGACCGCGCTGTTTTATCTTGCGCTGTTCCTGATGGTTGAGATCGACGTGCGCAAGTACGGCATGAGCAACATCATTTTCGAGAAGGTCGACACGGTGTGGAACCTGACCAGGCATTACTGGTTCCACTTCCTGTCGCTGATCTCCATCGTGGCATTCATGATGTGGGGGTTCTCGCCGGTTCTGTCGGTGTTCTGGGCGACCGTGGTGTCTTTCCTGGCCAGCTTCCTGCGCCCCGACACGGCCATGATTTCTTATGACCTGTTCCGCGGCAAGGGCTCGATATCGAAGCTTTTCTTTCAGTCGCCATTGATCCAGGCGCTGAAAGCGGGGTCGGTGGGCATGCTGGGCGTGGGCACGACCTGTGCGGGCGCCGGCATTATCGTGGGCGTGGTGACGCTGACGGGCCTGGGCCTGAAGTTCAGCGGCATCGTCATCGACTACGCGGGCGGGTCGCTGCTGCTGACGGCCATTTATACCGCGCTGGTGGTGTGGGTGATAGGCCTGGCGGTTCCGGTGACGGCCTCGTACATTATTTGCGCCGTTATTGCCGCGCCCGCGCTGATCAAGCTGGGCGTGCCCGACTTCGCCGCGCACATGTTCATTTTCTACTACGCGGTGCTGTCGGAAGTGTCGCCGCCCACCGCGCTGTCGCCATTCGCGGCGTCGGCGATTACGGGCGGCGATCCCTACAAGACCACCATGCAGTGCTGGAAATACACCATGCCGGCATTCCTGGTGCCGTTCATTTTCGTGCTGGACCCCACCGGCCAGGGCCTGCTGCTGATGGGTTCGACCAAGGCGCTGGCGACGGCAAGCTGGTGGTCGATTGCCGAAGTGACGGTAACGGCCGCCGCGGGCATTTTCGCGCTGGCCGTGGGCTTCCAGGGGTGGCTGCTGGCGCGCGCCACGATGTTCGAGCGTGTCCTGTTCTGCATTGCCGGATTCGCCCTGGTGTACCCGGGGGGAATGGCGGATGTGGTGGGATTCGGCCTGGTGCTGATCGCGCTGGTCTGGCATTGGCGGCGGGGCCGCGCGCGGCCTCCGGCGGTGGCCTGAGTTGTCTCGGGCGAAGGCGGCGCATCGGTCAGCGCGCCTGGCCAGGGCCAGGCACCTGGGATGCCGCCGCCGGAGGCAGCAATGTACCGTTGAACAACTGCCACAGCGTACCGGCGGCAATGCCCAGCACCACGGCGTTGGCCAGCAGGAACAGGATGGGCGCCAGGAACGAGAAGAGTTCGCTCTGGCCTTCGCCCGACAGGCGGATGACCACGCCGGCCAAGGCCGTGGCGCCGAAGGTGAAAGCCCAGTACGAGGCGCCGAATGGCTGTTCGGCTATCCACCGTATCATCCGCGTCAGCAACAAGGCCTGCAGCAGGGCGTATCCGACCAGCATGTGGGCGAACAGATCGGCGTGCGCGCCGCCTACCGCCAGGTAGCATGCCGCGCCCACGGCCGGAGGCGCCAGCTGAATGCCCAGTGTGGGCCGTAGCGGCGTGGCCAGGGGCGCGGCCGTGTACAGGCGGTGCAGCAGCACGGATTCGACCGCCAGCCATGTGAAAAGCGCGGCGCCGAACGCCAATTGGCCGAATTCGCGGTAGCCCAGCGCGGCCGCGGCGATGCCCGACACGAATCCGCCGGCGACCAGCGGCAGGTACAGCACGGGCGTGGTTGCCGTGGCATCGCGCCCACCCTGCCACAGCAGGCCCGTGCGCCACAGGCCGAACGCCACCGTGAACAGCGTGCCCAGCAGGAACAGCGCGATGGCCGCCGAGCGCGAATAGGGCAGCGCCCCTTGCGCGACGAGCATGGTGGCAACTCCGGCCAGTCCGATAAAGCAGCACTGGATGGCATGGGCCGCCTCTTCCCGCGCGACGGCGGTCGCTGTGAACCATTTGGCGCCGTAGAGAACCGAGATGGCCAGCCATGCCAGGGCCGCGGCTGCGTACAGCGCTTCTCCGATGGCCGGCGGCAGGGACCAGACGTCGTGCGCGGCCCGCCAATTGCTTGCCAGGCCCGCCAGGCCCAGCACGATTCCGTAGAACGAGGGCGGCACCAGCGGAAAAGCTCGCGCCGTTGTTCTTTTGGCCATGATTGTTCCTTCGAGTCTGTCACGCGTTTCAGGGTCGAGGAAACCGCAGTGGCAGAATACATCCAGGCGCAGGGCGCATCCAGGCGCCCGATGGCGAAGGCTGTCAATCAGGGGTTGGCGTCTATTGCGCCACGGCCTCCGCATCCACGTCGTAGGTAAACAGCCATTCATACCGTTCTTTCACGCGGTCTTCGCTCCATTCCCGCTCGACGTAGGCCGCCGCGCCGGCCGCGTGCGCCAGCTCGGGGTTGTGGAACCGCTTGGCGTTCTCGGCCGACCCGCGCACGACCCGCGCCGTGCGGGCGGCGCGCAGCTGCTGGTAGCGCAGCAGCGCCTGCCCCGCATCCCCGGGCAGCTCGTCCAGGCAGCGCGCCAGCATGTATCCGTCTTCGATCGCCATGGCCGCGCCCGACGCCAGCATGGGCAGGGTGGGATGGCAGGCGTCGCCCAGCAGGGTGATCCGCCCCTGCGTCCATTGCGCCAGCGGTTCGCGCAGCATCAGCGCCCATTTGAACGGCGTATCCAGCGCATGGATCAGCGTCTGCACATCGTCGTGCCAGCCGGTGAAGTCGCGGGCGCATTCTTCGATGGTGCCCTGCTGCGTCCAGGACTCTACCTGCCAGTCGCCGCGTTCCAGGATGCCCACGAAGTTCACCAGTTCGCCGCGGCGCAGCGGGTAGTGGATGACGTGGGCGCCGGGGCCGACCCAGTTCACCGCATAAGGCTCGCGCAGATGCGCGGGCAGCTTGCCGGCGGGGATGACCCCGCGCCAGGCCAGCGCGCCGGAAAAGCTGGGCTGGTCCTGGCCATGCAGGGCGGCGCGCACGCGCGAGTGCACGCCGTCGGCGCCCACCAGGACATCCGCCCGCCGGGTACTGCCGTCGGCCAGGGTGGCCGTGACCTGCCCGCCGTCCTGCGCCACCGCTTCGACCCGGGCATTCAGTTCGATGGCCTGCGGATCGCGCGCCAGCACGGCGTCTACCAGCACGCGATGCAGGTCGGCGCGGTAGATAGTCAGGTACGGATAGCCGTAGCGTTGCACAGATTGCGCGCCCAGGTCGAACAGGGGCCAGGTCTGGCCGGTGTTCCACAGGCGGATGCGCTTGCCGGCCGCGGGGCTGGCCACGCGTTCCAGGGCCTGGCCCAGGCCCAGCCGGTACAGCACGCGGTTGGCGTTGGCGCTGAGCTGGATGCCCGCGCCCAGTTCCCGCAATTGCGCCGCCTGCTCCAGCACGCGCACGTGAAAGCCGCGCGCCTGCAGGGCCAGCGCGGCGGTCAGGCCGCCCAGGCCGGCGCCGGCGATCAGCACGGTGGGGGTCGGGGTGTCGGGCATCGTGGTTTGTCCTTCTGGTGTTTCGAATGGGGTCTACATTTACTGCGGCTTGACGCCGGCGCTGCGGACCACGCCGGTCCATTTGTCGAGATCGGCGCGAATCGTCCGGGCGAAGTCCTGCGGCGTGCCGCCCACGGGCTCCAGGCCCTGCGCGCTGAGCTGCCTGATGACCTCGGGGTCTTTGGCGGCGGCGGCCAGGGCGCCGGTCAGCGCCTGCACGGCGGGGGCCGGGGTGCCGGCGGGCGCCAGCAGGCCAAACCAGGAATAGGCCTCGAAAGGCTTGCCGATCACTTCCGAGACGGTGGGCGTGTCGGGCAGGCCGCTGTAGCGCTGGCTGCCGGTGACGGCGTAGGCGCGCAGCTTGCCGGCGCGGATCTGCGGGGTCAGCAGGGTGACGGTGTCGAACAGCAGGTCGACCTGGCCGCCCATGACATCGGTAAGCGCCGGCGCGCCGCCGCGGTAGGGCACGTGCAGCATCTTGGCGCCGGACTCGCTCTTGAACATTTCGGCCGTCAGGTGGCCGATGGAGCCGGTGCCGGCCGAAGCGACCGTCAGGTCGTGGCTGTTGGCGTAGGTTTGCAGCTGGCGCAGGTCTTTGGCCGGCAGCTCGGGGCGGCTGACCAGGATCAGCGGGCCGCGCACGGCCATGCCGATGGGAGTGAACGATTTGACAGGGTCGTACTGCAAGTTGGTGTACAGGGCGGGCGCCACCACGATGCTGCTGGTGCCGCCCCACAGCAGCGTGTAGCCGTCGGCCTTGTCGCGCGTGACCGCGGCGGTGCCGACACTGCCGCCGGCGCCGGCGCGGTTTTCCACGATGACCGGCTGGCCCAGTTTCTTGGCCATGACGCTGCTGAACAGGCGCGCGCTGGTATCGGTGGGGCCGCCCGGCGGGAAGGGCACGACCAGGGTGATGGGTTTGGCGGGAAAGCCTTCGGCGGCCGCAGGAACGGCTGGCCCCAGGGCCAGCGCGGCGGTGGCCGCCAGCGCGAATACGGCGTGCAGCGCCACGGGAATTGCGGGTAGGTTCGACATGCCTCGTCTCCTTTCTCTCTGTCTTGGTAATGACGGCCTCGGATGGGCCGATGCGTTATTTCAACGCAGCGCATTAAATAAGTAAAAGAACAATATTGGATAAATTGACAAGTAATGCTTGTTAATATGAATGCTTGATTCCGCCCGCCGGCCTCGTGCGTCGACCATGAATTTCTCTTTTCGCCAGATGCGCGCCTTTCTTGCGGTGGCGCGCCACGCCAGCTTTACCAAGGCGGCCGAGCAGCTGCATATTTCTCAGGCCGGGCTGAGCGCCATGGTGCGCGACCTGGAAACGCAACTGGGCTGCCGCCTGTTCGAGCGCACCACGCGCACCGTGCGCTTGACGGCGGCGGGGCTGAGCCTGCTGCCGGTGGCGCAGCGCACCGTGCAGGACCTGGGCGCGGCAGTGGCGCAACTGGGGGCGTTGGGCGCCGGCGGCCACGATCGCCTGCGTGTCGGCGTGACGCCGCTGATCGCCTGCAGCGTCATCCCGGACGTGCTCAAGCGCATGCACAGGCTGGCGCCGCGGCTGCGGGTGGATGTGATGGACCTGGACCGCAGCCTGATCGCCGCGCGGGTGGAAAGCGGCGACCTGGATGCCGGGTTCGGCGCGTTTTTTACGCGCGTGTCGGGCATCCGGCGGCAGACGGTGTTCCCGGCGCGGCTGGCGCTGGCGGTGCCGCGCGTGGAAAGCGACCGGCGCAGGTCGGTGCGCTGGCAGCAGATCGATCGCGACAGCCTCATCGCCTTGCCCGACGAGAACCCCATCCAGCGGCTGGTGAACCAGCACCTGGGCGTGCGGGGCGATGCGCCGGGGCGCGTCGTTACGCATCTGGAAACGGTGCTGGCCCTGGTCGAGGCGGGCCTGGGCCAGGCCGTGGTGCCGTCGTTCGCGGCGGTGGGCAGCAAGCGCTGGAAGGTAAGGCTGGTGCCGATCGCGCCGGCAGCGGCGGTGGATTACTACTGCATCACGCGGGCCGGGCAGGGCGCTTCGGATCGCATCGATGCGTTTGCCAGGTGCTTCGGGGAAGTGGCCACCGGATACATGGCGTGATGGCTGCCTGCCGGCCAGAACCGCAATCGTCCGGCCTCGTCCGGGGCCGGGCGTCAGTCCCGATTGACGCTGCCGGTCGGACAGGTTAAACCCACACAGGGAATCGATCTCAGCAACATCGGACAATGAAGATGCTCCGTCATATTGCGGTGTGCGCGCTCGTATTGCTAGCCGGTTGCTCGACGACCGCCATCGACGTCGACAAGGCGCCGCGGGCCGACGCGTCGGCCGTCCTGGACCCATCCCTGGCGTCGCCCGCGGCGGATCGCGGCACGGTCCGGATCGCGCGGGACGGCGGCGTGCTGGGCCACGAGAAAACGGTGCTGGTGTACCTGGACAGCCGGCACGTGGCCAACGTCAAACCCAGCCGGGTGCTCGAGCTGTATGTGCCGGCCGGCGCGCACAACCTGGGTGTGCAGGCGGGCGACGCCACGCGGCCGATCAGCTATGTGGACGTGAACGTGCAGGCCGGCCGCGTGCACGATTTCCGGATTTCGGCGTCTTCGTCCACCGACTGGAATATCACTGCGTTGAAGTGACCGGGCGGGGCCCAGGGATTCAGGCGCCGCGCCGCGGGATTTCGACGAAGGCCGCGGGGTGCCCGATGGCGGCCAGAAATCGCAGCAGGTCTTGCTTGCCTATGGATATCGTGGCGGTATTGACCATCGGGTGGAACAGAAAGTGCGTGGCCGATTCCAGCAAGGCGTCCATGACGAGCTTGACCTGGCCAAGCGAGTCAGCCGCCAGTGCAAAAGGGCTGGCGGCGCCGGGTGCAACGCCCAGCAGAGCCTGCATGGTCTCGGGCGGGCAGAACGACAGCCGCCCGACGTCGAGCCGCCGGCCCAGTTCGCCCAGGTCGACCCTGGCATCGGGCGTTGTCACAACCAGGAAATGCTCGGTGCCTTTCTTGTTCTGCACCAGCAGGTTCTTGCAGCGGCAGCCGGCCAGCGCCGCATTCAGCGCCGCGGACTCGGCCATTGTGTAGACTGCTTCGTGGGTGGTTTCCCGATACGCCAGATCCAATGTGTCGAGCAGGGCCAACAGCGAGCCGCGGGCCCCGGCGGCGTCTGCATTCACAATACGTGCCCCAGAAACTCGCGCGTGCGCGGATCTTGCGGCGCATCGAAGAACTGGCCCGGCGCGCCATGCTCGACGATCAGGCCTTTATCGGTGAAGTACACCTGATGCGCGACTTCGCGTGCAAACCCCATTTCGTGGGTGACCAGGATGCATGTCATGCCTTCTTGCACAAGGTCGCGGATGGTGTGCAGCACTTCCTTGACCGTTTCGGGATCGAGCGCCGCGGTGACTTCGTCGAACAGCATCACGCTGGGCCGCATGGCCAGCGCACGGGCGATGGCCACACGCTGTTGCTGGCCCCCCGACAAGTGGCCGGGGTAGGCGTTTTCCTTGCCCGTCAGCCGGACCTTGGCCAGTAGCGCGATGGCCCGTTCGCGTACTTCGCCGGGGTCTTGCTTCAGCACTTCGACCGGGGCCAGCATGATGTTCTGCAGCACCGTCATGTGCGGGAACAGGTTGTACTGCTGGAACACCATGCAGACGTCCTTGCGCAGGGCGATGCGCTTCGCGTTGTCCGCCAGCGCATGCACCGCGTGTCCGGCCGCCAGGATTTTCCCCGAGTCGGGCGCCACCAGCCCGTTGATACAACGCAGCAAGGTGGATTTCCCCGAGCCCGACGGGCCGATCAGGGCGACGGCCTCGCCCTTGCGTACGGTCATCGAGACGCCCCGCAGCACCTGGTTGTCGCCGAATGCCTTCTTGACGCCATCGATGTGGACGATTGCGTCTTGGCCGTTCTGGGTCATCATTGTCTCCTCGGATTATCGATGTCAGGCGATCGCATAGCGCTTCTCGAGCCTGCGCGTCCAGCGCGCAATCGGATAGCAGTAGGCGAAGAAAAGTACCAGCAGCAGGCCATACACCGGCATCAGCAAGGCGGTGCTGTTTTCGGCCGAGAGCACGGCCCGCGCCACTGTGACGCTGTCTTCCACGCCCACGATGGAAACCAGCGGCGTCGCCATCATCAGCACCGCATAGATGTTCATCCAGGGCGGCACCATGCGTTTGACGGCTTGTGGCAGGATGATCATGCGCAAGGTCTGCCCGCGGCTGAAGGCCAGCGCGTTGGCGGCTTCCCATTGGCCGGACGGCAGCGACTGGATGCCGCCGCGCACGATCTCCGAGACATTTCCCATTACCGGCAGCATCAGGCCAAGAATGCCTTTGACCGATGCGGGGAACGGGATGCTCCAGCCGAAGAGCTGGATCTGGTAAGGCAGCAGCAGCACGCAGAAGAACAGCAGCACGAGCCAGGGCGCATTTCGAAAGAATTGCGTGATCCAGCCGGACAGCCTGCGCATGAAGGAAAGTTGCGAGACCTGCCCGATGCCGAGCAGGGCGCCCAGCACGGTGCCGATCGCCATGGCCGCCACGCTGATGCCCACATCCACGGCGAAGCCTTTCAGGAGCAGGGGAATCCATTTGGCCAGCGCGGCGATGCCCGGTTCGGCGGCCTCGCTGGCTTGCGCGGCCAGCGGCAGCGACAACGACAGCACTGCCGCGCTTGCCAGGCCGGATGGCCGGCGATGGCGCTTGATCGAGTGTTTCAGTGTCATGCGTTTCCCCATCCCGGTACGGCGATGGTTCGCTCCAGCATTCTCATCAACCATGTGAAGGCTCCGATCACAAGCATGAAGAACATCAGCAGCACTACCATCATCTCAAGCGCGTTCAGGCTTTCTGACCAGATCTGGGAAGAGGCGTACAGCACTTCGGGTACCGCGATGGCGAAGGCGTTGGTCGTGGTCTTGATGAGATTGACCAGATTGTTGGTCAGGCCGGTCAGGCTGATTCGAACGGATAGGGGCAGGACGATACGCCTGAAGATCTGCCTGTCGTTCATGCCGAGCGCGTCGGCGGCTTCGATGGTGGAGCGCGGCACGGCCTCGATGCCCGCGCGGAAGATCTCGACGTTGAAGGCGCCCGCATACAGGGTGAGAGAGACAATGGCCCATGTAACGTTGCTGACCGCCGGTTGCATGCCTGGCAGCAGCCCGTTCAGCGTAGGGCCGAGTGCGAAATAGAAGAAGTACAGCTGGATCAGCGGCGGCGTGTTGCGAAAGGCGTGCACGTAGCCGTTGACCAGCCGCTGTGCCCAGGCGCCGCCCGAGTACTGCAGATAAGCGCCCAGCGCGCCGACCAGCAGGCTGCCCGCAACGGAGGCGATCGATAGCCATGCGGTATAGAGCATGCCCTCGAGGAAGAGGCCGCGATGGTAGTCGTCGTAGAAGATCGACAGATTGATGCCCTGCGAATCGTTCAGGCCTGAAAAGAATGCTGCGATGTCCATCAGGTGCTCCTGGCGCTGGGCGTACGGGTCAATAGCCGGCGGACACCGGGCTGGTGCTCCAGGCGCTGCAAGAAATCCCAGAGCGCCCGGGCCTGTTCAGGCGCCAGCGCATAAAGGGCGCAAGCCATGAACTTCTCGTGCATGGTGTGTTCGGATGCGGGCCGTTGCGGCATGCCCTCGGCGGCCAGGACGGTGTGCGACAGGCAACGGCCATCGGCCAGGCGGATCTCGACGCGGGCGGCTTCCGGGCAGGCGCAGGCTTGTCCGGGCGGCGCCAGCGCCTGGTCTTCCAGCAGCTGGACGCGCTGCATCAGCCGCTGCAGGATGGGGTCCGCCAAGGTCGCGTCGTTCAAGTGTTCGATCCGCACGTCGCCGTGCAGCAGTGTGCAAGCGATCGAGAACGGCATGCAGAACTGCGCTTCGCTGGGCTGGGAAGGATAGCGATAAGGCAGGCTGGCAACCACCAGCGGAGTGCCATGGCAGGTCACGGATTCGACCTGCGCGGCCGTCCAGTCGTGCTCGGCGCGCAACGCGATCACGGCTTCGACCGCGGCCTGCATGGCCGAGCACATGGGGCGAAGCTTGAATGCGACACCCGGGTCGACCAAGGCGTAGCGCGATCCCAGCATCTCGATGGCGCGAGTGTCGAGCACGCCGCCGTTGAGCGCGCCGGCATAGCCGCGCGGGCGTTCGAAGGTGCCCGGCTGGCCGGCGATGCCGGCCCGGGCCGCGTAGGCGGCTTCCACGCCGGTGCGCGCCGCCACGCCGCATAGGTAGGGTTTGGCGTTTGCGCCGTGCGTGACGCGCAGGCCCATCGGCTGGTTGGCTGCCAGGCGGATGGCATTGGCCGTTGCCCGGGCATCGAGCCCCAGCAGTTTTGCCGCCCCGGCCGCGGCGCCAATGACGCCCAGTGTTGCCGTCGCCCAGAAGCCGCGCTCGTACAGGCTGTCCGTGAGTGCCAGGCCCAGCGCATACTCGGTCTCGACGCCGGCCACGAATGCCTCCAGCAGCCGGGCGCCATCGGCATCGGCCTCTTGCGCTGCCGCCAGAACGGCGGGCAGCACCGCGGCGGTGCCGTGGACGATGCCGGCATAGCACGTGTCGTCGAAATCCAGCGCGTGCCCGGCGGCGCCGTTGCTTTGCGCAGCCGAGCGGGCATCCACCCGGGCAGAGCCGTCGGCCAGGCAGCATTCGCCGGCCAGGCGGGGCAGCATCGCGCTTTGCGCGAACACGGCGGTGGTGCTGCCCGCCAGCATGACCCCCAATCCATCGGTTATGCAGGCACGCGCGACGGCCAGTGCGGGCTTGGGGATATCCGCCAGCGAAAGTCCGACAACCCAGCGGGCGATACGGCTTTCCAAGTCCGTAGGCTCGTTGCGGATAGCGGTCATTGCGACTTCGCCTTGGCTTGCTCGTCTTTCAGGAAGCCGGTCGCCGGCAGCCCCCATTTCTTCTCAAGGGAAATCAGCAGGCCCGAGCGGTGCCAGTCGGCCACGGTCTTCCGGGCGAAGTCGCCGTAGGCCTTGTCGCGCTCATCCAGCGGTACGGCGATCGCCCAGGGCGTGATGTCTTCCACCGGCAGGGGCATTTCGTATTCCGCCCATCTGGCATCGCCGCTTGCCAGGATCGAGGCCAGCAGCGTGCTGTCCTGCACGAAGCCGATGCAAGAACCGGTCAACAGGGCATTCTGTGCTTCGACATTGCCGGGAAAGGCGACAATCCGCGCGCCGTATTTCTGCGCGACGCCGCGGTTGTAGTAGGCGCCCTGTGTGCCGCAAATCGGTTTTCCGTCCAGGTCTTTCCACGTCTTGATGCCCGCGTTCTTGCGGATCAGCAGGCCGGTTCCGCCGGCATAATAGAAGGGCTCTATGACACCGACGACCTTGCGCCGCTGCTCGTTGACAGACATGGTTGCAATCATCAGATCGATGCGGCCCTGCTGCAGGAACTCGATGCGGTTCGCGGTCTGTACCGGCACCAGCTCCAGGCGCGCGTCCAGGCGCTTGGCCATGTCCGCGGCCAGGTCGGGCTCGAGGCCGACGATCTTGCCGCTCGGGTCGAGGAAGCCGAAGGGGCGGTAGTCGGTCTTGACGCCCACGCGCAGCACGCCCGTGCTCTTGACGCGGTCAAGCACCGCGCTTTGCGCATGCGCCTGGCCGGCGCTCAGTATGCCCGCGGTGGCCGCGGCGGCCAGCAGGATCGAAAAGGTCTTCTTCATGGTTTGTCTCCGTTGTCGAAATGTTCAGGGCCAGAAGGAAGGAGCTCAGCGGTCGATGGCGGTGGACTCCCGGGTGAGCGCGATGGCCTGCTCGCGGGCAAGCAGGCCCTGTTGTTGCAGTACGTCCAGCAGGTTCAGGTGCTTTGCGGTGGCCTGGCGCACCATGGCGCTGACCTTGGCGTAGCCCAAGGTCGGGATCAGCGCGGTGGCGATGGCGGTGGATTGCAGCAGATGCCGTTCGTTGGCCGCGACGTTGGCGCGGATGCCGTCGACGCACTTCTCGCGGAAGAGGCGCACGCCGTTGCGCAGCAGCCGGATCGAGTCGTACAGGCGGTCGGCGACGACGGGCTCGAAATGATTGATCTCCAGTTGCCCGGCCTGGTTGGCCTGGGCAATACAGACGTCGTTGCCCGTGACCGCGAAGCCGATCTGCACGATCGCCATGGGCAGTACCGGATTGATCTTGCCCGGCATGATCGACGACCCCGCCTGCACGGCGGGCAGCTCCAGTTCGGCCAGGCCGCCGTTGGGGCCGGAAGACAGCAGGATCAGGTCGGATGCGATCTTGCCCAGCGACGTCGCGCAGGTACGCAGCTCGGCCGAGACCCGCGTGAATGTGTCCAGGTTCTGCATGGCGTCGAAGGCGTCGCCCGCAGGCTGGAAGTCCACTTCGGTGAGCTGGACCAGATGGGCGTATACGCGGGCCTTATAGCCCTTGGGAGCGCCGAAACCCGTGCCGATCGCCGTACCGCCCAAGGGCAGCGCGCGCAGGTCGTCGCGGACACGCTCGAGTTCCGCCGCCAGGCGTTCGGCCAGCGCCGTGTAGCCACCGAAGAGCTGGCCCAGCGTCATGGGTTGGGCGTCCTGCAGGCAGGTCCGGCCCAGGTGCAGGACATCGCGGAATTCGGCGGCCTTGCGCCGCAGGCTGGCCGCCAGCAGACGCACTTCTTCGATCATCGGCGCGAGCAGGGCATAGGCCGCGATCTTCATGGCCGCCGGGTAGACATCGTTGGTGGATTGCGAACGGTTGACGTGGTCGTTCGGATGCACGCGGTCGTAGACGCCGGGTTGGCCGCCAAGCAGCTGCTGGGCGCGATTGGCCAACACCTCGTTGACGTTCATATTTGACGAGGTGCCGCCGGATCCTTCCAGGAAGTCCACCATCATGGAGGCGTCGTATTGCCCCTCGGCGAGTTCCTTGCATGCTTGCACGAGGGCGTCGCATTGGACGTCGTCCAGTACCCCCAGATCGCGATTGGCCAGGGCCGCCGCCCATTTGCAGAACGCGAAGGCACGCACGAGTTCCCGTTCAGAACCGATGGGCCGCTGCGATACCGTCAGGTTGTCAACGCCTCGGACGGTGTTCACGCCGTACAGGGCATCGCAGGGGATCTGGACGGTGCCCAGATAGTCGGATTCCGTCCGCAGGCTGTCTAGGGGGTCAAGCATCTTCGCTCCAGGAATGTATTTCGATGAGATTGCACAAGATGGGATTAATAGCCTTCAACTCGGCTTTGGTCTGGCTTTCCAGTACATGGCAGACCGTATCGAAAGTCTCGCGCCCCAATGATCCGTACTCGCCCTTCCGGAAATGCAGGTAGAGCTTTCGTTCGACATTCAGGTCGGCGACGAAGTCCTGCCGTACGGCGGGTGCCGAGCGGGCTCCTTGCAAAAGGCATAACGGTGTTGTCACCGCCCAGCCGAGACCGCCTGCCACCATCGAGGTCAGCGTGTCGGCTGTTTCTACTTCGAGGCGGCGAGGCGGATTGAGGCCGACGCGCCGCAATGCACTATCAACTTGTTCGCCCAAATGAGATTGCTGGTTGAAACGCACGATGGGCAGCGCCCGGGCAAGCGCCGCTATATCCGCGGCTGACCGGCAAACGGGCGCTTCTTTGGGCGCGATCAGGAAAAACTTCTCGGTCATCAGGGTGCGGTTCGCCATGCCTTCCAGATCGAGGGAGCGCGAAGAGATGACCAAATCGAGTTCACGGCGGGAGAGTGCCTCGCCGAGGTTTGGCGACAAGCCGGAACGCACGGATAGCTGGGCGGTATTTCGAAGCAGTTGCCGGACAAATGCGGTGCCGCATGTGGCGGCGAAGGAGTCGACCAGCCCGACCCGCAAACTGGGCTTGATGCCCTGGGCAGCCTCGATAACCACGCCGCGCAGGGTCAATGCCTCTTCCATCAGCACCCTGCCCCGATTGAACAATGCCATTCCCGCAGCCGTCAGCGTGAGCGGACGCGCCGACCGGTTGAGCAGCGGTGTTCCGAAGCTGTCTTCCAGCATTCGAACGGATTGGGAAACCGCGGACTGCGTGATGCCCAGGCGCACGGCCGCTTTGGACATGTTGCAGTCCTGGGCGGTGGCAAGGAAGACGCGAAGTGCTTGCATGTCGATGGGGCGGTTTTCTTGCATGGCGTGGAGTTCCGTGGAAGCTTAAGAACAAAAAGAAGTTTTCGGAATAGTTGTTCTAATACAATTAGAATTACTAATAATAATGTCCGCGATGCGGCAATACCGCTATTCGTCCATCCGGGTAAATACTGAAAATGGTGCCGAGCCCCCTCAAGACGCGCTGGAAGGCGCGGCGCGCGGGGGCTTCAGGAGCGTCAGTGAAAGGAAAGCGGCGGGGCGGGCAAGCGCCTGATGCCGGGGTGGGCGATGCTTGTGTCCGCCAGGGGCCCGGACCTTACCATTTGCCTCCGGCCCCACCCCCGCCGCTGGACCCGCCGCCGAAGCTGCCGCCAGAGCTGCTGTTTCCTCCGCCCCCGGAACCACCGGAGGAAGAAGACCTGCTGCTGCTCTGCAGCTTGGCAAGCGCCACCATTCCCAGCGATATCTTGTAGTCGCAGAAAGCGCATTCCTGCATGCGCTCTCCTGTTCCGGCCTGGGTGCGCGTCGACCGCTTGCGCACTTTGATCGCGGGTTCTTGCAGGGTCCGCCCGTGGCATTTGGGGCAAACCCCGTATCGCGCGATTTTTTCTCCGTCGAAGCCGGCGATGTGCGTCTGGCCGGTTTCCTGGTCGCGCCAGATTTCGTAGGACCTGGCGCCCAGTTTTTCTTCCTGCAGCTGCTGTTCGGTCAGGTACTGCTTCATGTCGGCGCGCTTGATATCGTCGCGGTTGACGCGAACCCAGCGGCCGGCCGCGGCCGGCGGCACGGCGCGCAGGCGCGAATTTCTGCTATTGCGGGCCAGGTTGTAATACCCCTTGTAGGCCAGCGGGGCCAGCAGCAGCGGCAGCAGGCTCAGGCGGGTGAAGGCAACCTGCATGTCCAGGCCGGTTTTCTTGTCGCGCGTGCTCTTCTTCAGGAATTCGTTGCTTCCATAATAGTGAAACAGCAGCAGCAGCGACCCGAATGCGGCGGCAAAGCCGGGCAGGTTGTTGAACTGGTAGACGCGGTCGACCACTTCCAGAAACACGAATACAAACAAGCTGAGAAACAGCGCGAACAGAAAGGCGAATAGCGCGAACCAGAAGGAATGGGATTTATAGGGCGCCGTCTTGACGGCGAATTTTTTCAGCACTCTGCGGCGCGCCAGGCTCATCCAGCCGAACCCGACGGCGAAGGCGGCCAGCACATAGAAGGTCTGTTCCAGTGCGGCGGCGTGCCGGTTCCAGAAGGTGGGCCGGTATGCCTGCAGGCTGGCCAGTTCCACCTGATGCGATGGCGACAGGAATACGCTTTCGACCGCCTTGGCGGCGGCCAGCACGGCCATGTCGGTGTTGCCGTCTTTCAGGTACGGCACCAGGTAGGTTTCGCCGATCTGTTTCAGCAGCGCGTCGGGCAGGATGCCTTCCACCCCGTACCCGCTGATGAAGCGGTACTCGTGCCTGTCCATGGCCAGGAACAGCAGCAGGCCGTTGTTGCTGCCTTGCTTGCCGATGCCCCAGTGCGTGAACAGATCCAGCGCGAAGTCGAAATCGCTGTCGCCCTGGTAGTCGTTCACGATCACGATGGCGAATTCGCTGCCGTTGGCGTGTTCGATGCCGGCGCTGATGGCATCCAGCTGCGCGCGCGTATTGCTGTCCAGATTGCCGTCGGGGTCGCTGACGTAATGGTCGTTGCCCTGGTTTTTGGGGTTGGGCATTGACTGCACGGTGTATTGCGCGTGCGCGTTCAGGCACCACAACAGGCCGATCAGGGCGGCAAGCAGGAAACCTGGCTTCTTGTGCATGGGATGCTACCCCGCCGTGTGGATTATTTTTCGTTGACGATGGCGCCGCTGACGCGCTGCAGCGCCGCGATGAAGCCCAGCACCGCCGCCGACGGCGACCGCCGCTTTTTTACCAGAATGCCGATCTCGCGCGTGGCTGCCGGGGCATGCAGGGCCACGCTGCGCAGGCGCGTGGTGTCCATCAGGCGCAGCGCCAGCTGCGGCACCGCCGCCACGCCCACGCCCGCGGCCACCATGGCCCCCACCACCGAAATATTGTCGGCCACGTAATTCGCGTCGGGCGCGCGGCCCGACGCCGCCAGTATCCGGTCGGTGACCAGACGGATGCTGCTGGCCGGCCCGCTGGCCACGAACGGCCGGTTGGCGAACACGCTCCAGTCCACGCGCTTGCGGCGCGCCAAGGGGTCGTTCACTGGGCAGATCAGCACGAAGTTCTCTTTCAGCAGCGGGGTGAATTCCACGTCCGCCGGCTGGCCCGCTATCTCGATGGAAATGCCCAGGTCTGCCTTGCCTTCGGCCACGGCCTGGGTTACCTGGCGTGCCGAGGCCGCCTGGATCACCAGGCGCACTTGCGGATGCGTTTGCTGCAGGGCCTGGGCGGTGGATGGCAGAAGCGCAGCGGCCACCGAGGGCAGCGCCCAGATGTTGACGCTGCCGCGCCGGCCAGCGATGAATTCGGACAGGTCGCTGAGCGAATCGCGGAACTCGGACAGCATGCGCTGGGCAATGGGCACCAGTTCCGCGCCGGCGTCAGTCAGGGCCACGCCGTGCTTGTCGCGGTCGAAGAGTTTGGCATTGAGCTTCTGCTCGGCCGCCTGCACCCGCCGGCTGAGAGCGGGCTGGGACACGTGCGCGTGTTCGGCCGCCACGCGGAAGTTGCGGGTTTCCGCTACCAGCAGCACGGCTTCCAGTTCAGAAATGGTGAGGGTAAGCCGCGTGCCGGCCATGGCAATGCAATTAAGTTATTACCGAGATATGAATATAGCATTTTACGCATCAAGCAATCCTGCTCATACTGCCTGCATCAACCTCGCCGCCAGGCGGCGGCCGGCACGCGATCCGCGGGGCCCCGGGCGGGTGGACACGGATGGAGACAGGCATGGACAAGCCGCGCACGCGACTGCGCATCGGGGTGGGGGCGGGCATGGCCGATGATCGCATCGGCCCGGCGCTGCAATTGCTGGAGCAGTGCGACCTGGACTACCTGGTGTGCGAATGCCTGGCCGAGCGCACCATCGCGCGGGAAACGCTGTCGCGCCGGCACGATGGGGCGCAGGGCTACAACCCGATGCTGGAAGAGCGCATGCGCGCCTTCCTGCCGCTGTGCCGGCAGAAAGGGGTGCGGCTGGTGTCGAACATGGGGGCGGCGAATCCGGTGGGCGCGGCCCAGACGGCCCTGGAGATCGGCAGGGAACTGGGATGGCGCGATTTGCAATGCGCGGCGGTCGTGGGTGACGACGTAGTCGAGCGCGTGCGGGCGCACCCCGAGTTGCCGCTGCTGGATCGCCGCCTGCCGCTGGAAGACATTCTGCCGCGGCTGGCGTCGGCCAATGCCTACCTGGGCGCCGACATCGTGCGGGACGCGCTGGCCACCGGCGCGCAGGTGGTGATGACGGGCCGCGTGGCCGATCCGTCGTTGTTCCTGGGCGTGGCCCTGCACCACCACCAATGGGCGTACGACGACTGGCCGCGCCTGGCGGCCGGCACGATCATGGGGCACTTGCTGGAATGCTCGGCGCAGATCACCGGCGGGTATTTTGCCGACCCGGGCAAGAAAGACGTGCCGCGGCTGGCCGAGCTGCCGTACCCCTACGCCGACCTGTACAGCGACGGCGAGCTGTTCATCGGCAAGCCGGACGGCTCCGGCGGCCGGCTGGACCGCATGACCTGCACCGAGCAGGCCTTGTACGAAATCCATGATCCCGGCGCCTACATCACCCCCGACTGCGTGCTCAGCCTGGACGGCCTGCATTTCCAGGAACTGACGCCCGACCGCGTGGCCGTGCGGGGCATGGGCGCCCGCCCGCGCACCGACAGCTACAAGGTGGTGGTCGGCTACTTCGACGGCTGGATCGGCACGGGCGAGGTCGCCTACGCCGGCGTCAACGCGATTGCGCGCGCGCAGCTGGCCGCCGAGACCGTGAAAGAGCGCTTCCGGCTGGATGGCGGCAAGGCCAGTGAAATCCAGGTGGACCTGATCGGCATCAGCAGCCTGCACGGCAGCCACCCGGCGTCGCTGGCCGGCCAGCCTTACGAGGTGCGCCTGCGCGTGGCGGCGCGCTGCCCCGACAAGAAAAGCGCCCATCTGCTGGGCGACCACGTGCGGCAGCTGAACATGCAGGGGCCTTATGGCGCGGGCGGCCCGGTCAACCTGGGGGCCAAGGAAATCATCGCGGTGGATGCGGTGCTGATTCCCCGCGACTGGGTCAACCCGCAAGTGATCACCACAGGAGCATAGCGATGGGCATCCTGGTCCATGACTTGGCGCATGCGCGCGCCGGCGACAAGGGCAATACGTCCAGCATTGCCGTCATTGCCTATGACGAGGCCGGTTGGCAGCTGTTGCGCCAGATGCTGACCGCCGAGCGCGTGGCGGGGGCTTTTGCGCACCTGGGCGCCGGGCCGGTCAGGCGCTACGAGGTCGCCAGCCTGAAGGCCCTGAATTTCGTCATTCCCGATGTGCTGGCCGGCGGCGTGACGCGTTCGCTGCGCCTGGACCCGCACGGCAAGTCGCTGAGCGCGCTGATGCTGGGCATAGAGCTGCCGCGCAGCCCGGCGCAATCTTGAGAGGCCGATATGTATCCCCCCGCCGAACCTTTGCAGACTGAAGTCTTTGCCCGGCTGCCCGAATCGCTGCACCTGACCGACCGGCCATCTACCTGGCTGGCCGCGCGCCACGTGCAGATGCATTCGTTCCTGGAAGGGCCCGCCTTCGACCGCGCCGGCAACCTGTGGTGCGTGGACCTGGCGCATGGGCGCATCCTGCGGGTGGACCCCGCGGGCAACTTTGAAGTGGTCGTCAGCTACGAAGGCGAGCCCAACGGCCTGAAGATCCACCTGGACGGGCGCATTTTCGTGGCCGACCACCTGCACGGCCTGATGCTGGTCGACCCCGTGGCCGGCACCATACGCCCCTACATGCAGCATGTGCAGCGCGAAGCGCTGCGCGGCCTGAATGACCTGTTCTTTGCGTCCAATGGCGACCTGTACTTCACCGACCAGGGCGAGAGCGCTTTGGAAAACCCCACCGGCCGCGTGTTCCGCCTGCGGGCCGACGGCAAGACGGTGGACCTGCTGAT
Source organism: Bordetella petrii (assembly GCF_017356245.1). Taxonomy (NCBI): domain Bacteria; kingdom Pseudomonadati; phylum Pseudomonadota; class Betaproteobacteria; order Burkholderiales; family Alcaligenaceae; genus Bordetella; species Bordetella petrii. Next base: position 240,608 of record NZ_JAFMZZ010000004.1, on the reverse strand, counting down.
GGACGGCCTGGCCGGGCCCAACGGGCTGGTGCTGAACAAGGCGGAAAACGTGCTGTATGTGGCCATTACGCACGACAACGCCATCTACGCCCTGCGGCTGGAACCCGGCGGCGCCATGAAAAAAGCCAGCCGTTTCATCCAGTTGTCGGGCAGCACCGCCGGCCCCGACGGCCTGGCGCTGGACGAGGCCGGCAACCTGGCCATTGTGCACGCCCAGGCCGGCACGGTGTGGCTGTTCAGCCCGCTGGGCGAGCCGCTGTACCGCATCCGTTCGTGCGCGGGCCTGCGCACCACCAACGTCGCGTTCGGCGGCGACGACCGGCGCAGCCTGTACATCACCGAAGCCGAACAGGGCGTCATTCTGCGCGCCCGCCTGCCGCACCCGGGCAAGCCGATGTATTCCCACACCAATTGATCAGAACGCACTATCAGGAGACTACGCCATGACACTGCATCGATTGATCGCCGGCCTGGCCCTGGGCCTGGCCGCCGCCACCGCCGCCCAGGCGGCCGCTACCTGGCCGGCGCGCCCCATACGCCTGATCGCCACATACGGCCCGGGCAGTTCCATCGACATCATCGCCCGCCTGGTGGCCAAGCCGCTGTCCGAGCAGCTGGGCCAGACCGTGATCGTCGAGAACAAGCCCGGCGCCGGCGGCGACCTGGGCACCGACATCATCGCCAAGGCCGACAAAGACGGCTACACCATCGGCTTTGCCTCTGCCGGGCCCATTACCGTGAACCCCAATGCCCGGGCCAGGATGCCGTACGACTCGATGAAAGACCTGGCCCCGGTGGCCCTGATCGCCACGGGCCCGAACGTGATTCTGGTGAACCCGTCGCTGCCGGTGAAGACCCTGCAAGAGCTGATCGCCTATATCAAGGCCAACCCGGACAAGGTGAGCTTTGCGTCGGCTGGCGTGGGCACCAGCGGCCACATCGCGGGCGAGCTGTTCCAGCACCTGTCGAAAACCAAGATTCTGCACGTGCCCTACAAGGGCAACAGCGAGGCCATTACCGATACGCTGGGCGGCCGCACCCAGATCGTGATCAGCGGCGTGCCGCCGATCTTGTCGTTTGTGAAGTCGAGGCAGCTGCGGGCGATTGCGGTGGCCGATACCAAGCGTTCGCCGCTGCTGCCCGATGTGCCCACCGTGGGCGAAGCCGGCCTGCCGGGCGCCGAAAGCGTGGCCTGGTACGGCATTGTGGCGCCGGCCGGCACGCCCACGCAGATACTGGACCGCCTGCACGATGAAATCGCCAAGGCGGTGGCCAGCCCTGACGTGCAGGCCAAGTTCGCCAGCCTGGGCATCGTGGCGGCTTCGGACTCGCGCGCCGAGTTCGGCAAGCGCATGACCGACGAGTTCGCCCGCTTCAAAGAACTGTTCAAGCAGATCAATCTGGTGATGGATTGACCGGACCATGCCACGCACCGTACTGATTACAGGCGCCAGCGGGCTGGTGGGCACCGCGGCCGTCGATTCGTTCCTGAATGCGGGCTGGGACGTCATCGCCGTTTCCCGGCGGCGTCCCGAGGTTTGCAGCGACCGGGCGTTCACGCACTTGCCGGTAGACCTGCAGGACGCCGCGGCGTGCCGGGCGGCTTTCGGGAGCCTGGCGCAGGTCAGCCATGTGGTCTATGCCGCGGTCTACGAGACTCCCACCCTGATCTCGGGCTGGCGCGATCCGGAGCAGATGTCCACCAACCTCGCCATGATCCGGAATGTGATCGAGCCGCTGGCCCAGGCAGCCCGCCTGGGACATGTGACCCTGTTGCAGGGCACCAAGGCGTACGGCGTCCACCTGCATCCCATCCGCATCCCCGCGCGCGAGCGCGAGCCGCGCGACGACCATCCCAACTCGTACTGGTTCCAGGAAGACTACATCCGCGAAAAGGCCGGGCAGTGCGGTTTCGGCTGGACGATATTCCGGCCTGCCATCGTGCTGGGGCCCAACGTGGGCGTGGCCATGAACACCATACCGGTCATCGGCATCTATGCCGCGCTGTGCCGGGAAGAAGGCCGGGCATTCAGCTATCCCGGCCATATTTCATATCCGCGCGAGGCGGTGGATGCGCGCCTGATCGGCGACGCGGCGGTCTGGGCGGCCGGCAATCCGCGGGCCTGGGGCGAGCACTACAACCTGACCAACGGCGAGGTCTTCAGCTGGCGCGACCTGTGGCCCGGGCTGGCGGCGTTCCTGCGCGTAAGGCCGGGCCCCGACCAGCCCCTGTGCCTGGCCGAATACCTGCCCAGCCGCGCCGGCCTGTGGGCGGAAATCGTCAAGAAGCACGGGCTGCGGCCGATGAGCATGGCGCAACTGCTGGGGCAGTCGCACTATTCGGCCGACGCACGGTTCGGCTATGGCCTGCGGGCAGCCCCCGCGCCCGCGTTCGTCAGCACGGTGAAGATCAAGCAGGCCGGATTCACGCAGGTGTACGACACCGAAGAATGCGTGCGGCACTGGCTGCAGGTGCTGGCCGACCGGAAGTTCATTCCGGCGCCTGCCGTTTCTTAGCTGAAGCGCGGGTCGACGCGGCCCGCGCTTACTTCGCCAGCATCAAATCCAGGTTCTGCACGGCCGCGCCCGACGCGCCCTTGCCCAGGTTGTCGAAAACGGCCGACAGCAGCACCTGGCCGCGGCTGGCGTTGGCGAACACGCCCAGCCGCAGGTCGTTGGTGCCGTTCAGCGCCTGCGGGTCCAGGTGCGTGGCGGCCTGCGCCTGCGCCAGCGGCATGACATCGACGTGGCGCGCGTGCGCGTAGTGGTCCGCCAGGCAGGCATGCAGCCGCTGCCCGTCGACGCCGGCCGGCAGCAGGCGCAGTTCGATGGGCACGGTCAGCACGATGCCCTGCCGGTACGCGCCATAGGCCGGCACGAAGAAGGGGCGGTTGGCCAGCCCCGCGTGCAGCTCGATTTCGGGCGTGTGCTTGTGTTCCAGGCCCAGGCCGTACACCTGCGACGGCGCCACGCCCGACGCGGCGCCTGATTCGTGCGCGTCGATCGCGGCGCGGCCGCCGCCCGAATAGCCGGAAATGGCGTGGATGGCTATCGGGTAGTCGCGCGGCAGCAGGCCGGCTTCCAGCAGCGGCCGCAGCAGCGCGATGGCTCCGGTGGGATAGCAGCCCGGGTTGGTGACGCGCCGCGCCTGGGCGATGCGTTGCGCCTGGCCCGCGGCCATTTCGGGAAAGCCGTACACCCAGCCGGGCTGGGTGCGATGCGCGGAACTGGCGTCGATGACGCGCACGGCGGGGTTCTGGATGAAGCCGACCGACTCGCGCGCGGCTGCATCCGGCAGGCACAGGATGGCGATGTCGCTGGCGTTGATGGCTTCGGCGCGGCGCCGCGCGTCTTTGCGCTCGGCGGCCGGCAGGGTCAGCAGCCGCATGTCGGCGCGGCCGCGCAAGCGGTCGTGGATCTGCAGCCCGGTGGTGCCCTGGTCGCCGTCGATGAAAACAGTCGGGGAAGTCATGGTGTGGCCTGCCTGGAAAGCGGTCGTGGAATGGAACAGCCCTATCTTCCCCGCTGCATTAGAATAGGAAAAGTTGAATTTAATGATCATGTAATTCAGTTTTACTGAATCAGGGAATTCTGATGCGCGAAATCAGCCTCGACCGGCTGCGCACCTTGGTGGCCGTTGCCGACCACGGGTCGTTCGCGGCCGCGGCGCAGCTGCTGCATCTTGCGCCGCCCACCGTCAGCCTGCACATCGCCGAACTGGAAAGCCGCATCGGAGCCCCGCTGCTGTCGCGCAGGCGGGGCGATGTGCGGCCTTCGGCCGTGGGCGAAATGCTGGTAGAGCGGGCGCGCCGGCTGCTGGCCGAGGTCGAGTCGACGCTGGACGACGTCAGCCGGCAGGTGCAGGGGCTGGCCGGGCGCGTGCGCCTGGGGGCGTCCACCGGCGCAATCGCGCATCTATTGCCGCAGGCCGTCACGCGGCTGCGCGAGCAGCATCCGGACATCGATGTGCAGATCGCGGTGCTGACCTCGCAGGAAACCCTGACGCGCCTTGCGCAGGGCAAGCTGGACATCGGGCTGGTGGCCCTGCCGCAGGCGCCGGCGGCAGGGCTGGCCATTCGCCCGTGGCGCCGCGATCCGGTCATGGCCTTTCTGCCGGCCCACTGGCAAGCCCCGGCCCGCATCACCCCCGCGTGGCTGGCGGGCAGGCCGCTGATACTCAACGACGCTAGCACGCGGCTGTCGCGCCTGACGTCCGAATGGTTTGCGCTGGGCGGCTTCCGGCCGGCGCCGCGCATTGAACTGAACTTCAACGATGCCATCAAGAGCCTGGTCGCCGCGGGCTACGGCGCCGCGCTCTTGCCGCACGAAGCCGGCGCGCCGCAGGCGGATGCGCGCATTGCGATGCGCGCGCTGCGCCCGGCCATGTGGCGCGAGCTGGGCATCGCCCATCGGGCCGGGCAGGCCGAGCGCGCCACGCAGCATGTGCTGGACGCGCTGTGGGAACTGCAGGCGGGCGCGCGCGCCGCGCGAGGGGCGGCCCGGTAGCGCGGGATTCCTTCCATTATTCGTTTCATGCATACAGAAAATGAAGGCCTTCTATTGGACAGCCTCCAATGGCAAGGCCTATCTTTCGTCTCCAAGAGACGGCTGAAGCCGCCTGCAACAGCCTCCATTCAAAGGGGCGGGAGACAGCATGAACCAAGACCGCAAGCCCATCCGCAGCGGCATGGGCCGCAGTACGCCTGACCGGATCTTCGTCCAGGGGCGGGACCTGGTCCGGGATGTCATCGGCACGCTCAACCTGGGCGACATGGCCTACCTGGAAATGACGGGGCGGTTGCCCGATGCGCATCAGTCGCGCGTCTTCAACGCCATTCTGGTCACGTTGGTGGAACATGGCATGACGCCCATGGCCATTGCCACCCGCCTGGTCTACCTGGGCGCGCCGGAATCGCTGCAGGCGGCGGTGGCGGCCGGCCTGTGCGGCATGGGGACGACTTTCGCCGGCACCGCCGAGGGCGCCGCGCGCATGCTGCAGTCTGCCTGGGACGAGCACGATGGCCAGGACGCCGACACCGTGGCTCACGGCATCGTGGCCGATTTCCGCCAGCAGGGGCGGTCGATTCCGGGCCTGGGGCACAACCTGCACAAACCGCGCGATCCCCGCACGGCGCGCCTGTTCGAAGTGGCCAGGCAAGAGGGATACGCGGGGCGCTATGTCGACCTGATGACGGCCATCGGCCGGCAGGCCGAGGCCACCCATGGCAGGTCGCTGCCCGTGAATGCGACGGGCGCCATCGGCGCCCTGTGCTGCGAACTGGGCATCTCATGGAAGGCGGCGCGCGGGATCGCGGTGATCGGACGGGCGGTGGGGCTGGTGGGGCACCTGGTGGAAGAGCAGGGCAACCCCATTGCGCGCGAGATATGGCGACGTACTGAAGAAGAAACAAGCTGCCAGGATGAGACATCGGCCCGCATCGGCCAATAGGAGGAGACATGTTGATCAAGACCCGATGGTGCCGGGCGGCGGCGGCCCTGTGCCTGGCGCTGGGCGCCCCGGCCGCGCAAGCCGGCTGGCCGGACAAGCCGATCCGGTTCATTGTTCCCTATCCCGCCGGCGGGGGCACCGACATCGTGGCGCGCGCCGTCGGCAAGAAGATGGCGGACAGCCTGGGGCAGCCGGTCATTATCGAGAACCGGCCCGGGGCAAGCACCATTATCGGCACCGAGGCGGTGGCCCGGTCCGAAGGCGACGGCTACACCATCGGCCTGATTACCGATTCGCACGTGCTGAATCCGTTTTTCTTCGGGCAGAAGCTGCCCTATGACTCGCAAAAGGACTTCGCGCCGGTCAGCCAGCTGGTGTCCGTGCCGTTCATCCTGGTGGCGAATCCCAAGGCTGGCGTATCCACGGTGGGGCAGTTGATCGAGGCCGCGCAGGCGCATCCCGGCAAGATCACCTATGCGTCGATCGGCAATGGCACGCCGCATTATCTGGCCATGGAATGGGCCAGGGCGATGGCCGGCATCGACCTGGTGCACGTGCCTTACAAGGGCGTGGCGCCGGCGCTGGCCGACGTGGTGGGCGGACAGGTGGACGTGATGTTCACCGGAATGTCTTCCGGGCTGCCCCATGTGCGCAGCGGCCGCCTGAAGGGCCTGGCGGTGTCGGGCCCGCAGCGTTCGCCCATCGCGCCCGATATCCCGACGGTGGCCGAGTCGGGCCTGGACGATTTCGCATTCATGACCTGGTACGGCGTGGTGGCGCCGGCCTCGACGCCACCCGAACTGGTGGCGCGGCTTGGGGCCGAGTTGCGCAAGGCGCTGCAGAGCGCGGAAATACAGGACCAGTTCGTCAAGCTCGGCGTCGAGGCCGCGCCCTCCAGCCCGGCGGACTTCGCGCGGTTCATGCAGGCCGAGTCGGCCAAGTACGAACGCATCATCAAACTGACTGGCGCAAAAGGTGAGTAGTTGGAACTGACTGAAGAGCAGCGGCTTATCCGCGACACGGTGCGCGCGCTGGCGCAGAAGCAGTTCGCGCCGGGCGCGGCCGCCGCCGACAAGGAGTATCGGCCGCCGGTCGAGAACCTGAAGGTGCTGGCCGAACATGGGTACACGGGCATCTTCCTGCCCGAGGCCTATGGCGGCGCGGGCCTGGGCCTGCTGGAGACGGTGCTGGTGGTGGAGCAGCTGGCGCGTTCGTGCGCCAATACGGCGATGCTGTATTCCTGCACGGATGGCGCCACGCCGCGCGCCATTCTGCAGATCGGCTCAGAGGCGGCCAGGCGCCGCTATCTGCCCGCTTTTGCCAAGGCGGAGCTGTACGCGGCCTGGAGCATGTCCGAAGCGAATGCCGGGTCGGACGTCGGCAACGTGCAGGCCAGGGCCGTGCGCCAAGGCGACCAGTATGTGCTTGACGGCAGCAAGCTGTGGTGCAGCGGCGCCCAGGTGGCCGACGTGTTCCTGGTGCTGGTGCGCCTGTCGGACGAGCCCGGCATGAAAGGCGTGGGCGCGGTGCTGGTCGAGCGCGGCGCGCCGGGGTTTTCGGTGGGCCGCCACCTGGACTTGCTGGGCCTGCGCGGCACGGGCATGGCCGAGCTGGTGTTCCGGGATTGCCGGGTGCCGGCCGAAAACCTGCTGCTGCCGGCCGGCCGGATGAAAGACCTGCTGCAGGTGCTCGACGCCGACCGCATTACCGGCAATCCGCCCATTTGCCTGGGCCTGGCCCAGGCGGCCCTGGCCCAGGCCGTGCAATACCTGAAAGACCGGGTCCAGTTCGGTCGGCCGCTGGCCGACAACCAGGGGCTGCAATGGAAGCTGGCCGACATGGCGATGGATATCGAGGCGGCGCGCGCGCTGGTCTATGGGGCGGCGGCCGCCATGGACCAGGGCCGGCATTCGGTGGCGCAGGTGTCCATTGCCAAGACCTATGCCAATGAAATGTCGGTAAGGGTCACCAATCAGGCCATGCAGCTGGCCGGCGCCTGCGGGCTTTCCCAGGAATACCCGTTCGAGCGGTATTTCCGCGATGCGCGCGGCATGTCCATCGGCTACGGAACCACCGAGATTCACCGCAATTCGATTGCGCGCGAAATATTGAAAGGCAGTTACCTGCCCTGACGCAAGCGAGGATTCCATGCATACCAGTATCGAACCGATCCAGGCGGCGGACGGCCGCTCGTTTTCGACCTACACAAGCGTGCCGGCCGAGCCGAACGGGCACGCGGTGATCGTCCTGCAAGAGATTTTCGGCGTGACGGACACGATCCGCGCGGTGGCCGACCGCTATGCCGCCGAGGGCTATCTGGCGCTGGCGCCGGACCTGTTCTGGCGCATCGAGCCGGGCATCGAACTGGGCCACGACAAGGCCGGCGTGGCGCGGGCCTTCGAGTACCTGGAGCGTTTTGACGAAGAGGCGGGCATCCAGGACATCGGGAGCACGGTGGCGCACGTGCGCGGCATGCAGGGCTTCCAGGGGCGGGTGGCGGTGGTCGGGCTGTGCCTGGGAGGCAAGCTGGCCTATCGGGCGGCCGCCCGATTGAAGGTCGACGCCGCCGTGGCTTTTTACGGCGTCGGGATAGAAAAGAGCCTGGACGAGGCCGGCTCGCTGCAGTGCCCCTTGATGCTGCATTATGGCGGCCGCGACCGTTATGCGCCGCCCGAGGCGGTCGACCGGATCGAGGCGGCGCTGCCCGCGGCGCCGCGCGCCGTGCTGCATCGCTATCCGCAGGCCGATCATGGCTTTTATACGCGTGGCGCGGCCGAAGACGCCGACCTGGCGCATGCGCGCACACAGCGCTTCCTGCAGTCGGTGCTGGGAGCGGATCGATGAAAGTGCTGCAAGGCGTCCGGATACTGGATCTGGGCAATTTCATCACCGCGCCGCTGGCCGGCATGCTGCTGGGCGAATTGGGCGCCGACGTGATCAAGGTCGAACGGCCCGGCGCCGGCGATCCGTTCCGCGCCTTCAAAGGCGGGCTGTACAGCCCGCAGTTCCAGGCGCACAACCGGAACAAGCGCAGCCTGTCGCTGGACTACGCGCGGCCGGAAGGGCTGGCCGTGCTGGACCGGCTCATCGCCGGCGCCGACGCCATCATTCTGAATATGCGTCCCGGCGTGGAAGAAAAGCTGGGCCTGGGGGCGCCGCGGCTGCAGGCGCTCAATCCGCGCCTGGTGTATTGCGCGATCACGGGGTTCGGGGCGAGCGGGCCGTATGCATCCCGGCCGGCCTACGACAACGTCGGCCAGGCCGCCTCGGGCTGGCTGTCGATGTTCCACGCGGGTGCGGATCCCAAGGTGGCCGGCCCGGCGGTGTCGGATGCGGTGGCCGGCATCTACGCATCGCTTGGCGTACTGGGCGCGCTGGTCGAGCGTGCGCGCACCGGCCGCGGGCGCAAGGTCGAGGTCAGCATGCTCGAAGCGATGATCGCGATGGCCTGCGAACCGCTGGGTTCGATGCTGGCGACCGGGCGCGCGCCATCCTTGTATGGCCGGGCGGCGATGTCGCAGTCTTATGTCGTGACCTGCCGCGACGGCCGCCGGATCGGCTTGCACCTGTCTTCGCCCGAGAAATTCTGGCGCGGCTTGGCGGCGGCCATTGACCGCCCCGATCTGCTGGCCGCCTACCCTTCGCGCGCCGAACGCATCGAGGGGTACGCCGAACTGGCGGCGACGCTGGCACAGGTGTTCGCGGAACAGGACCGCGAGTATTGGGTGCCCCGCCTGGAGCGCCACGATGTGCCGTTCACGCCGGAGCGCCGCCTGGACGAGCTGGCGGATGACCCCCAGGTGCGCCACCAGGGCGTGTTCTATGAGCAGGCGCATCCGCGCCACGGCACGTTGCGGGCCGCGCACCGGCCCATCCGGTACGACGGCGATAACCGCAGTGATTTCCTGCCGCCGCCCGACCTGGGCGAACACACGGATGACGTGCTGCGCGAGGCGGGGCTGTCGGACGAAGAACTGCGGGGCCTGCGCCAGGCCGGCGTGGTCTGAGCCGCATTGAAAGGGGAGCGTCACATGAACGTACGGATGCAATGCGCGCGCGCCGCCGCCGCGATGATGCTGGGCCTGGCCTGCGCCGCGGCGCAGGGCGCCTGGCCCGACCGGCCGGTCCGCCTGGTGGTGTCGTCGGGAGCCGGCGGCAGCGCCGATATCCTGGCCAGGTCGCTGGCCGAGAAACTGGCGCAGGCGCTGGGCCAGCCGTTCATCGTGGAAAACAGGCCGGGCGCCGGCGGTCATCTGGGCGCGGCCCAGGTGGCTCGCTCGCCGGCTGACGGCTATGTGTTCCTGGTCAGCGGCAGCCCCACCCATTCGGTCGGTCCGCATCTGTACAAGAACCTGACTTACGACCCCATGCGCGACGTGCCGCCGGTGGCCATGGTGGCAATCGCGCCCAATTTGCTGGTGGTGAACCCCGACCTGCCCGTCAAGTCGGTGGCGCAACTGGTCGCCTTGGCAAAGCAGCGGCCCGGAGAACTGACGTACTCATCCGCCGGCAGGGGGACATCCGGCCACCTGGCGGGCGCGATGCTGCAGAACATGGCGCACGTCCGTATCAAGCATGTTCCGTACAAGAGCGGGCCCGAGGCGGTCACGGCCGTGCTGGCCGGCAATGTCTCGATGACGTTTTTCACGATGCCGTCGGTGCTGCCCCAGGTGCGGGCCGGGAAATTGCGGGCCCTGGCCGTGACATCCCGCACGCGCACCGCGCTGGCGCCGTCGGTGCCCACCGTGGCGGAAGCCGGGTATCCGGGGTTCGAGGCATTGGCCTGGTACGGACTGTTCGCGCCCAGGGATACGCCGCGTGAAGCCGTGACCCGCTTGAGCGCCGAGATCGAGCGCATTGTGCGCGACCCCGACATGAAAGCCAGGCTGACCGGGCTGGGCGCGGAGCCGCACTATCTGGACGCCGCGCAACTGGAGGCGTACGTGGCGGTCGAGTCCCCCAAGTGGAAGACGCTGATCGACGCCTTCGGCGCGGAGGCGGATTGATGGACGCCCGCATGCCGGCCGCAGAGCCCATCACGGGCTGGAAGGTGTACGTGCGCCAGCTGCCGTATGCCCGGGCGGTTCAATGGAGCGACCTGACCGAGACGGCAGCCAGTTTCGTGGTGCTGCGCATCGAGACGGAATCCGGCTGCGCCGGCGCCGCCGAGCTGGCGGTCAAGCCGACCTGGGTCGGCGCCACGGCGGCCAGCCTGGGCTGTGTGCTGGCCGAGATATTCGAGCCCCTGGTCCGCAGGCAGGGGCTTTCCGATCCGCGCCAGCTGCGGGCCGTGCTGGAAGCGATTCCCGGCAACCAGCCCGCCAAGGCCCTGATCGACAACGCATGCTGGGACTGGCTTGCCGAAAAATCCGGCGTGCCGCTGTGGCGCCGCCTGGACGGCCGGCCGCGGGTGCCCGTGTCCTGGGCCGTCACGCGCCAGCCGCCCGCGGCGATGGCGCGCGAGGCGGCAGACATGGTGGCGCGGTTCGGGTTTCGCACCCTGAAAATCAAGGGCGGGCAAGGGCAGGCCACAGACCTGGCCTGCATGGCCGCGGTCAGGCAGGCTGTCGGCGACGGCGTCGCGCTTTATGTGGATGCCAACGGCGCCTATCCGGCCGAAGATGCGGCCGCGTATGCCCGGGCCATGGGCCAGGCCGGTGCGAGGGTGGTCGAAGATCCCTGCCCGTTCTGCCCGGACCGGGATTTCACGGCGCTGCAGCAGGCGCTGGATGTACCGCTGCTGGTGGATTTCGGCATGACCGGCGTGCGCGACGCGCGCCTGTTCCTGGAGCGCGGCGCCAAGGCGCTGAGCCTGAAGCCAGGCCGCTTCGGGCTGTCGGATGTGCTGGCGATGCAGCAGCTGGCGGCGGCCGGCGGCACTGCCGCGGTGGCCGGGCTGATGGGCGAAAGCGCATTGGGAACCTGGGCTGGCCTGCAGTTCGCCGCCGCCATGCCCGAGCCGGCACTGCCGGCCGAACTGACCTGGTTCTTGGCAATGCGCGAGCAGTTCATCGCGGATGTGCCGCAAGTGGTCGACGGCGAGATCGCCATGCCCGATTGGCCGTCAGTGTGCCAGCGCGTCGACTGGACAGAGATGGCGGCCTTCCAGGTGATGCCATGAGCGCAGTGTGCTACCGCGACCTTGCCGTGGGCGCCTGTTACACCGGCACGGCGCGCACGCTCACGCAGGCAGACCTGTCCCTGTCGTGCATGCTTACCGGAGACTGGCATCCCATTCACGCGGACGAGGAATTCTGCCGCGCCGAGGGCATGCCGGGGCCCATGTTCCATGGGCCGTACGGGATCTTGCTGACGATGGGCATGTCGACCCGCCTGCCGGAGTTCGCCGAACCGGTGATAGGCGCGCTGGGTCTGCGGGAATGGCGCTACCGGCGGCCCCTGCTGGTGGGCGACACCGTGCGCGTGCGCGCCAGCATCCATGCGAAGCGTATCGCCTCGGGCGGCGAACGCGCCATTGTCGAGCGGCGTTTCGAACTGCTGGACGCCCGGTCGCGCATCGTCCAGGAAGGATACGGCAGCACCCTGCTGCGCCTGGTTCCAGGAGGACAAGCATGATTCTTGGCGACGTCATCGAGCGCAATGCGCGCTGTTACCGGGACCACCCGGCCTTTGTGTTCGAAGGGCGCAGCATCAGCCACGGCGAATTCGCCGGGCGCGTGCGGCGGCTGTGCAACGCCCTGGCCGGCCTGGGGCTGGAACGCGGCAGCCGGATCGCCATCCTGGCCCAGAACTGCCCCGAATACCTGGAGCTGTATGCCGCGGCGGGCACCTGCGGCTTTATTGCCGTGGGGCTGAACTACCGGCTGGCGCCGGCCGACCAGGCCGCCATCTTGCGCGACTGCGAACCCGCCTTGCTGGTGTACGAGCCCGAGTACGCCGAGCGCGCGGCCGAATTGCGGGGCGCGCTGCCCGGACATGCGCGAGTCCTGCGCCTGGGGCCCGGGCCGGAAGCGGACAGCTACGAGCGCGCCGTGGCCGGCGCCGGCACGGGCGAGCCGCCCTGGCGCGCGCGCGACGACGATACCCTGTTCCTTATCTATACCAGCGGCACTACCGGTGTGCCCAAGGGCGTCATGCTGGGCAACGGCGGGCAGGTGGAGCAGGCGCGCATGCTGGCCCTGGCGCACGGGGCCCGGCAGGACGACCGCATGCTGATCGTGATGCCGGCGTACCACATCGGCGGGCCCACGGAATTGCTGAGCTATCTGATCTGCGGCGCAACCATCGTGCTGCACAGGAAGTTCGACCCCCGCGAGATTCTGGCCAGCATCGAAATGCACCGGGTGACCGCCGCGCATTTCGCGCCGGTCATGATCCAGGCCATGATAGACGTGCAGGCCGCCACGCCTTTCGATGTGTCGAGCCTGCAGATGGTGTGCTATGCCTCGGCCCCGATGTCGGTGGCCCTGTCGCGGCTGGCGCGTGCGACGTTCGGGCCCGTCTTCATGCAGGTCTATGGCATGACCGAGCACGGGCCCGGGACGGCCCTGCTCAAGCACCAGCACCTGCCGGACGGATCGGAGCCCGAAGCGGCGCGCATGGCCTCGGCCGGGCAGCCCATCCTGGGCGTGGATATCCGCATCGTGGATGAAGGCGGCTCTGTGCTGCCCGATGGCCAGATCGGTGAAATCCACATGCGTTCGGCGGCCATCATGCAGGGATACTGGCGCAAGCCACAGGAAACAGCCGCGGCGTTGCAGGATGGCTGGATGAAGACGGGCGATCTCGGCTATTTCGACGAGGGCGGCTATCTGTTCATCGTGGACCGCAAGAAAGACATGATCATTTCGGGCGGAGAGAACATCTATTCGCGCGAGGTCGAGGAAGCCCTGCTGCTGCACCCGGCGGTCAAAGAGGCCGCGGTGATCGGGGTGCCCGACGAGAAATGGGGCGAGGCGGTCAAGGCCTTCGTGGCGCTCAAGCCGGGCGCGCGAGCCGACGAGGCCGCGCTGGTCGGGCATTGCCGAAGCCTCATCGCCAGCTACAAGAAGCCGCGCAGCATCGAGTTCATGGATGCGCTGCCGCGCCTTCCCAGCACCAACAAGATAGACAAGAAGGCCCTGCGGGCCCCGTACTGGCGCAAGGGGGCCAGGCAGGTGGCTTGACGGTTCGACAAAAGGAGACTGGCATGGGTGTGTTCAAGATACTGGCAACGGGCGTTGCCGCGCTGGCCCTGGGAACAGGTGCGGCCGCCGCGCAGGACAATGCGTTTCCCGCGAGAATGGTGCGCATCGTGGTGCCGTTCACCGCCGGCGGGCTGGCCGACGTGCTGGCCAGGGGGCTGGCGCAGGAACTGGCCGGCCGGTGGTCGCAGCCCGTGGTCGTCGAGAACCGGCCGGGGGCCAATACCATCATTGCCGCGGAATACGTGGCGCGCTCGGAGCCCGACGGCTATACGCTGCTGATGGCCAATGATCCCACGGTATCGTCCAACCAGTATCTGTACCGCAAGCTGCCCTACGATCCGGTAAAGGATTTCACGCCGGTGGCCAATGTGGCGCAGACCCGCGAGATTCTGCTGGCCAGCAATGATTTCCCGGCCCGGAACCTGACGGAACTGATCGCGCAGGCCAAAGCCCGGCCCGGCCACGTCACTTACGGATCGTACGGAATCGGCAGCAAGGCGCACCTGGATGCCGCGACTTTCTCGGCGCTGGCGGGAATCGAGCTGAACCATGTGCCGTACAAAGGCGTGGCCGATGTCATGACAGCCTTGCTGGGCGGGCAGATCGACATGGCGATGGTGGGCGTGCCGCCGTCCATTCCCATGGTCAGGGCCGGCAAGGTGCGCCTGCTGGCCGTGGCCGCTCCGCGGCGGATCGCCGCTTTTCCCGATACCCCCACGTTTGCCGAGCTGGGCTTTCCGGCGATGGTGTCGCAGGCATGGTTCGGCCTGGTCGCCCCGGCGGGAACGCCGCCGGCAGTGGTTGCGAAGATCGCGGCCGACGTGCGGCAAGTGCTGGCGCAGCCGGCGTTCCAGGAAAAGTTCGTGACCAGCGTGGGCCTGGAGCCCCTGGACCAGGGGCCCGAGGAATTTGCCCGCTTCCTGGCGCGCGACCGCCAGGAATACGAGCACAGCATACGCAGTTTGAACGTGAAGCTGAACTAAGCAACGGAGCTGCCCATGGATTTTGACTTGCCGCCCGAGCTGCGCATGCTGCGCGACTCGGCCCGCCGCTTCGTGGCGGAAGAACTGGCGCCGCTGGAGGCCCGCTACGCCAATGAGGCCGACATTCCCGACGAGGTGCGGCAGGCGCTGCAGGACAAGGCGAAGCAGCTGGGCTTCTGGGCCTTCGACCTGCCGGAAGCGGTGGGCGGGGGCGGCGTCGGCGTGGTCGGGATGTGCGTGGTCTTCGAAGAGCTGGCGCGCTGCAATGTGCCGTCGTTCCGCGCCCCGACGGTTTTCACGCCTTACCTGGGGCCGGTGCTGTTCCACGGCGACGAGCGCCAGAAAGAAAAGTACCTGATGCCCGTGGTCCAGGGCGCCAAGCGGACCTGCTTTGCCCTGACCGAGGCGGGGGCGGGCTCGGACCCGGCCGGCATGAAGACCACGGCAGTGGCTGATGGCGGAGAATTCGTCATCAATGGCGCCAAGATATTCATTACCGGCGCGGACAAGGCCGATTTCGTGCAGCTGTTCGCCAGGACCGTGCAAGACGGCCAGGACCTGGGCGTGTCGTGCTTTCTGGTCGATCGCGGCACGCCGGGCCTGCGCCTGGGGCAATGCTTCGACCTGATGTCGCCGGACCGGCCCTGGGAACTGTTGTTCGAAGATGTGCGGGTGCCGGCCGGCCAGGTAGTGGGCGGCATCGGCAAGGGATGGGAGCTGGCGCGCGAGTTTCTCGACATGGGCCGCCTGATCCATGGCCCCAAGGCCATCGGCCGGGCGCAGCGCGCGCTGGAGCTGGCCATCGACTACGCCAATACGCGCCAGACTTTCGGGCAGCCGCTGGCCAGGCGCCAGGCCATTCAGTGGATGATCGCCGATTCCACCGTAGAACTGCACGCGGCGCGCGCCATGGTCTACCATGCCGCCTGGAAGGCCGACCAGGGGCTGGATTATCATCTCGAGGCATCCGCCGTGAAACTCTATGCGGACGAGATGCTGGTCCGGGTCGTCGACAGGGCCATCCAGATACACGGCGGCCTGGGGTTGTCGCGCGAGTTGCCGCTGGAACTGATGTTTCGCGACGCACGCAGCCGGACCATCACCGAGGGGTCGTCCGAAATGCAGCGGATGATCATCTCCGCGGGCGTGCTGTCCGGCCGGCATGGAGTGAACCGCTTCGACACCTGACCCGCCGCGCCGCCGCCAGCGAACGAGATCGCTTTACGGACAACTACGATGAATATCGAGAATATCGATCTGAATCTGCTGGTGGCATTCGACGCGATGATGCAAGAGCGCAACGTGACCCGGGCGGGCCTGCGGGTGGGCCTGTCGCAGCCGTCGATGAGCCATGCCCTGGTGCGGCTTCGGCAATTGTGCGGCGACCCGTTGTTTGTAAGAGTGAAGGGCGGCATGGAGCCCACGCCCTTCGCGCATCGTATTGCCTCCAGCGTCAGGGCCGGCCTGTCGATGCTGCAGACCGGCCTGGAAAGCGCGGTGGCTTTCGACCCGGCGCATTCCGAACGCATTTTCCAGGTGCTGCTGAGCGACCTGGGAGAAGTCGTCTACCTGCCGCGCCTGATGCATCACCTGAAATCGGCGGCGCCCGGCATCAGCCTGCGCATTCTGCAGCTGCCGCGCGAAGGCTATCGCGAGGCCCTGGAAGCGGGAGACGCCGACCTGGCGATCGGCTTCCTGCCGGCGCTGACGGCGGGCTTTTACCAGCAGCGCCTGTTCAGCGACCAGCATGTGTGCCTGATGCGGGCCGGCCATCCCCGCATTGGCCGCCGCCTGAACATCGGCCAGTTCTCGGCCGAGTCCCACATCATGATCGAGCCGGCGGGCTCGCGCTACAGCCGGGTGTCTCCGCAATCGTCCACCACCACGCTGATCGAGCAATACCTGGATAAGCAGGGCCTGCGCCGCCACGTGGCGTTGCGGGTGCCGCATTTCACGGTAGTGCCCGAGATCCTGGAGGCCACCGACTTGCTGGCGGTCATTCCCAGCACGGTGGCTCGGGTCATGGCCCCGTTGCGGCGCATCAAGATTCTGCCGCTGCCGCTGGCGGCGCCCAGCTTCGAGGTGAAGCAGTTCTGGCACGAGCGCAGCCACCAGGACGAGGGCACGCGCTGGCTGCGCGGCGTCATTGCCCAGCTGTTCATGGAGAGCCGGCCGACTCAGGCAGCCTAGCGATCACCTTGATCTCAAAATCGAAGCCATACAGCCAGGTGACTCCGACCGCCGTGATGGTGGGGTAGGGCGCCTGGCCCCAGTATTCCGGCACGACCTGCCAGATGGTCTCGAATTTCGATTGCGGGTCGACCATGAAAACGGTGACGTCGATCACGTCGTCGAACGAGCCGCCCGCCTCTGCCAGAATGGCATTCAGGTTCTCGAACGCCAGCCGCACCTGCTGCTTCAGGCCGGGTTCGGGCGAGCCGTCGTCCCGGCTGCCGACTTGCCCTGAAACGAACAGGAAACCATTGGACCGGATCGCCGGTGAATACCGGTTGCGCTCATAAAGCGCATGGCGTTGCGGGGGAAAAACGACATCGCGCGTGGTCATTCTGGAAGCTCCATCGGGGCCGGATCCGGCCTTGGGTTGGTGATGAGCACACTGTAAAGACGCGCGCGGCGCCGATAAACCAGCAACTGCATCCAGCACTGTTTGTAAAATCCAAACAATTTCCCGGCAACCGGAGTGGCGATGGACCGTATCGACGCGATGCAGGCGTTTGCCCGCGTGGTGGAAACCGGCAGCTTCACCAAAGCAGCCCAGACCCTGCACATGAGCAAGACCAGCGTGACGCAATTGGTGCAGCAGCTGGAGGCGCGCCTGCGCGTCAAGTTGCTGAACCGCACCACGCGGAAGGTCAACGTCACGGCCGATGGCGCCGCCTATTACGAGCGCGTGATACGGCTGCTGGCCGATATGGACGATGCCGAGACCAGCCTGTCCAGCGCGTCCGCGCTGCCGCGCGGGCGGCTGCGGGTGGACGTGCCCAGCCCCTTTGCCCGCATGATTCTCATACCGGCCTTGCCGGCGTTCCACGCCCGGTATCCCGACATGCAGCTGCACATGGGGGTCAGCGACCGGGTGGTGGACCTGATCGACGAGAACGTGGACTGTGTGGTGCGCGGCGGCGAAATCACCGACCAGTCGCTGGTGGCGCGCCACGTGGGCGATTTGCAGCTGGGCGTGTATGCGGCGCCCAGCTACCTGGACCTGGCGGGCCGGCCGGAGCATCCGCTCGAACTGCAAGACTCGCATCACCGTATCGTGGGTTTCATGTGGTCGCGCACGCGCAGGGCTTTTCCGTACACCATGCGCCGCGGCGAAGAAAGCATCAGCGTGCAGGGCCGCTACGCGCTGGCGGTCGACGACGGCAACGCTTATCTGGCGGCCGGCCTGGCCGGGCTGGGAATTCTGTGGCTGCCGGACTACATGGCCACGCGGCACGTCGCGCAGGGCGAGCTGGTGCGGCTGTTCGACGGCTGGCAACTGGAGTCGATGCCGATGTATCTGGCATTTCCGCCGAACCGGCATGTCAGCGCCAAACTGCGCGTGTTCATCGACTGGGTGGTCGCGCTGATGGCGCGGCACGCGCCCGTACAAGGGCGATAGGCATCGCGCCGCTCAGGCGGCTTTCTGCTGTTCGAACTGCGCTTTCAGCATTTCGTAGATGGCGATGGTCAGGGGGCTGATGGTGTCGCCGCGCGTCCACAGCATGTAGGTCATGGGCGGCAGCGGCGGCAGGCCGTCGGCCTCGCCCAGCACGCGCATGTCGGCGCCCAGGAATTCGACGCTGCGCGCCGTGACCCCCAGCCCGGCGCGCACTGCCGCCTTGATGCCCACCAGGGTCGGCGCCACGTAATTGATGCGCCAGGTCAGCCGCGTCTGCCCCAGCGCTTCCAGGGCGATCCTGCGGAAAATGCTGGGCTCGTCGGCCAGGATGAGCGGCAGCGGCGCGCGCCGGTTGTAGATGTAGTCGGCGGCGCATATCCAGGCGGTGGGCGAGGTCCGCAGCGCGAAGCCGGTCAGTTCGGGGCTGGAGCGCGTGGAGATGGTCAGGTCGATATCGCCCGAGTGCAGGGCGTCCATCAGGAACGGGCTGCGATCCACCCGGATTTCCATCCGCACCCTGGGGGCGTGGCGCGCGATGTGCGTCAGTACCGGCGGCAGGATGGTATCGGCCACGTCCAGTGGCGCGCCCAGCTTGATCTGGCCTTCGATCTGGTTGCGCCCGATGCTGCGCAGGGCTTCGTCGTTGATGGCCAGCAGCCGGCGCCCGTAGTCGGCCAGCTGCTGGCCCTGCGCCGTCAGGATGCGGCGCCGCCCTTTCTTCTGGAACAGCGGGCAGCCCATCTGGCTTTCCAGGCGCTGCATCTGCTGCGTGATGGCCGATTGGGTCTTGAACAAGGCCTGCGCGGCGCCCGAGAATGTATTAGCTTTTTCCACGGTTACCAGGGTGCGTAGCAGATCCAGATCGAGATTTTTCATAGGGATTACCCTTGGAGACGCATTCGCATAAGGCCGGTCTTCATAGAGAATATATTAAGACTGCTTATGTGTTTCTTATAACAATTAATTTGTGAACCGGGGTGGCGCCACCTATAGTCGTTTGCACTACAGGAGGCCAACATGACCCAAGCCCATGAAAAGCAGGCAGCCATTGCCCGCTTCATCGACACTGCAAAGCAGCACACCGGCGGCGATGTCAGCCGCGCCGATCTCGCGGTGGTGCTGGACGCGCTGGTGGACATCGCATCGCAGCCGCAATGGTGGTCGGGGCAGGACTACCCGGCGCCGGAAGGCGATGAACTGCAGGCGCGCTATCTGATCCACGAAGAGCCCGACAGCACCTACGCGCTGTACCTGAACGTGATGAAGCCGGGCAAGAAGATCGTGCCCCACAACCACACGACCTGGGCCTGTATCGCCGCCGTGGAAGGCACCGAAAGCAATTATCTGTACGAACGCACCGACGACGGCAGCCAACCCGGCCACGCGACGCTGCGCGAAACCGGCGTGAAGCTGGTGTCCCCGGGCCAGGGCATTGCCCTGCTGGCCGACGATATCCACGCGGTGCGCATCGAAGACGCCAGCATCCGGCACCTGCACATGTACGGGCTGGCGCTCGAAAAGCTGGACCAGCGCCTGGCCTACGACATGGAAAACAACACCTGCAAGGTCATGCCGGTGGGTGTGAAGACGCGCCGGAGCGCATGATGAAAGCCAGGTCGACGCGGCTGGCGCACATGGGCCGGCCCGCCTCGGGGTGGGCCAATACCCCTATCGTGAAGGGCAGCACCTATCTTTTCGAAAGCCTGGAGCAATGGCGCGGCGCGCGCAAGCAGCGCGAAACGCAGCGAGTGCTGTCGTACGGCGCCCGCGGCAACGAGACCGTGTACGCGCTGGAAGACGCGATCACCGAGCTCGAAGGCGGCTATCGCACCAAGCTGTTTCCGACGGGGCTGGCGGCCATCGCGTCCACCTTGCTGGCCTGCCTGAAGACGGGCGACCACGTGCTGATCCAGGAAGGGGTGTACGAGCCGGTCAGGCGCCTGTGCGCGACCCAGCTGGTGCAGTACGGCATCGGCTACAGCTTCTTCAACCCGCATGATCCCGAATGGCAGCGCCACCTGCGGCCCGAGACGCGCATGGTGTATGCCGAATCGCCCGGCTCGCTGCTGTACGACATGCCGGACCTGCCGGCCATTGCGCGCACCTGCCGCGAGCGCGGCATGCTGCTGTGCGCCGACAACACCTGGGGCTCCAGCCTGGCCTACCGGCCGCTGGCGCTGGGGTGCGACATCTCGGTGGTGGCGGCCACCAAGTACCTGGGCGGCCATTCCGACGTGATGATGGGGTCGGTGACCACCACCCGGGCGCACTTCGACGCCATCGAGAACGTCAGCATCAACCTGGGCCAGACCGTGGCGGCGGAAGACGCCTTTCTGGTGCTGCGCGGCCTGCGCACCCTGGACCTGCGGCTGCAGCGCCATGCGCAAAGCGCGCTGGACATCGCCGGCTGGCTGGCGGGCCAGGCGGCCATCAGCACGGTATTTCATCCTGCCCTGCCGGGCGACCGCAACCATGCTTTGTGGCGCCGCGACGCCGCGGGCAGCAACGGCCTGCTGACGGTGGAGTTCCATCCGGACTTTTCCCATGCGGCGGTCGAAGCCGCCATCGGGCAGCTGCAGTTGTTCGGCATCGGTTCGTCGTGGGGCGGCTACGAAAGCCTGGTGCTGCCCGTGGACCCGGCCAGCACGCGGTTCGCGGGGCAGGCGGCCGCGCCCGGCTACCTGCTGCGCCTGCACATCGGCCTGGAAGACCCGGCCGACCTGAAAGAAGACCTGGGGCGGCTGCTGGCCGCCCTGCCCAGCCTGCCACAACAACAAGCGATTGCATGATGAAAGATTCAACCCCGCGGTATGTCGATGCGCGTGAACTGAAAACCTGGATACACGATGAAGCGGAGCTGGCGCTGCTGGATGTGCGCGAGCATGGCCAGTTTGGCGAGAACCACCTGTTCTTCGCGGTGCCGCTGCCGTACAGCGAGCTGGAACTGCACATTGCGCGGCTGGTGCCGCGCACGGCCACGCGCACGGTGGTCTACGGCGATGCCGCGACCGAGCCGGCCGTGCTGGCCGCCGCGCAGGCGCTGCAGCGCCTGGGGTACAGCCGGGTGCACGTGCTGCGGGGCGGCATACAGGCATGGCGCGACGCCGGCTACGCCACGTTCGCGGGCGTGAACCTGCCCAGCAAGACCTTCGGCGAAATCGCCGAGCACGTCTACCACACGCCCAGCGTGTCGGCCGGCCAGCTGCACGACATGCTGAACGACGCCGACGCGAACGTCATCGTGCTGGACGGCCGCCCGGTGGCCGAATACCGCAAGATGAACATCCCGGGCGCCATCTGCTGCCCCAACGGCGAGCTGGCGCTGCGCATCGGCGCACTGGCGCCGGACCCCGGCACCAAGGTCATCATCAATTGCGCGGGGCGCACGCGCAGCATTATCGGGGCGCAGACACTGATCAACCTGGGCATTCCCAACGAGGTGTATGCACTGGAAAACGGCACGCAGGGCTGGTACCTGGCCGACCTGCCGCTGGAGCACCAGTCCAGCCGGGTGTATCCCGAACACATCCCGGCGCGCGATATCGATGTCTTGCGCCAGCGCGCGGACCGGCTGCGTGAGAAGTTCGCCGTGCCCGTGGTGAATGCCGCCCAGGTAAGCGCCTGGCTGCAAGACGAGGCCTGCAATGTCTTTTTGTGCGACGTGCGCACCGAGCAAGAGCACCGGCAGGGCGGCGTGCCCGGCCAGGCGCAGCATACGCCGGGCGGCCAGCTCATCCAGGCTACCGACCAGTACATCGGCGTGCGCAAGGCGCGCGTGGTGCTGTGCGATACCGACGGCATACGCGCGCCGGTGGTGGCAAGCTGGCTGAAGCAGCTGGGCTGGAACGTCAGCCTGCTGCAAGATCCGCAGCAGCTGGCCAGCCTGCCCGCCGGGCCCGCCGCCATGCCGACGCTGTCGCATACGCAGGAACTGCCCGCCGGACGGCTGGCGGCATTCGTGGCCGCGCATCCCGGCGCGCTGATCCTGGATGCCCGCCCTAGCATGCAGTTCCGCAAAGGCAGCCTGCGGGGGGCCACATGGGTGATCCGTCCGACGCTGATGCAGCAAACGGAGAGCCACGCGGCCGGCCCGGTGCTGCTGCTGGGCGATAACCTCGCCAAGCTGGCCTGGCTGGCCGGCGACCTGGAACGCGCCGGCCGCGCCGATATCCACTTGTGCGTGGTGGACGACGCCGGCCTGCGGGCATCGGCGCTGCCCATGGCCGCCCGCCCCGATCTGCCGGACGAGGCATGCATCGACTATCTGTTTTTCGTGCACGACCGCCACGACGGCAACAAGGCGGCGGCGCGCAAGTATCTGGAATGGGAAACCAACCTGGTGTCCCAGATCGATGAACAGGAACGCAAGACGTTCTCTGTGGGCGGCTAGCCCCATTACATTACAGGAGAAGAGACATGCATTACCGGTTAAGCAAGACTGTCGTGCTGGGCACGATCATCATGTCCGCGTTCTGGGGCAGCCAGGCCCTGGCCAGCCAGTGGGACGACATCAAGGCCCGCGGCACGATTGTGTGCGGCACGCAGAACGCCAGCTCGCCGTACGGATTCCAGGATCCGGCCAAGCGCGAGTATGTGGGCTATGACGTCGACATGTGCAAGGCCATCGCCAAGGAACTGGGGCTGAAGCTGCAGCACAAGCCGGTATCCACCGAGGCCCGCATTCCGGAAGTGAAAATGGGGCGCGTCGACATGATGGCCGGCGCGGTGGCGTGGCTGCCCAAGCGCGCCGAGCAGGTCGATTTCAGCAACCAGTACCTGCAGGGCTACATCAAGGTGTTGGTGAAGGCCGATTCGGGCATCAAGACGCTGGCCGACCTGAAGGGCAAGAAAGTATGCGCGTCGTCCGGGTCCAGCTCGGCCGCCATTGCCCAGAAGGTATTGCAGGGCGCCAATGTGCTGACGTTCCAGAATATCGCGCAGTGCTATGTGGGCCTGCAGAGCGGCAAGGTGGAAGCCATGACCGCGGGCGAGCTGGTGCTGCGCCGTTTCCTGAACGATTCGCAGAAAGACGGCAAGCCCACCGCGCTGCTGGACGAGCCGACCTACACCGAACACATCGGCATCATCGTCAAGCAGGGCGAGCCGGCGCTGCTGGCGCAGATCAACCAGGCCATCGCCGCGCTGGACAAGTCGGGCGAACTGACCCGGATCTATGACAAGTGGATGGGGCAGGGGTCGATCTACAAGATGAAGCGCGACTTCAAGGTGGAGTCGGTTTCGGCGGCGGCCCAGGCCGACGCGGCGAAGTAGCCAGGCAACCGGAGCAAGAGGGCGCGGCGCGCCCTCGCCATTCTTCTTATGGATCTTTCTTTTTCCATGCTGTCGGATCCGGAGGTCATGGGCATGCTCATGACCGGGATCACCATTACCCTGCGGCTGTTCGCCGGCGCGCTGGCCGGCGGCTTCGCGCTGGCGCTGGTGCTGACGGGCATCAACCTGATTCCGTCGCGGCTGGTGCGCGCGGTGGTGGCCCTGTATGTGGAATACCATCGCAACGTGCCGACCGTGGTGCAGATACTGGTGTGGTACTTCGGCATGCCGGAAGTCCTGCCCGAGGGCATCCGCACCTGGATCAACCAGGGCAATAGCGAATTTTCCTTCGCGCTGATTGCGCTGTCGCTGAACGTCAGCGCGTATTACTACGAAGATATCCGTTCGGGCATCCGCGCGATTCCGGCCACGCAGATCGAGGCGGCCCGCTCGATCGGCCTGGGCGCCGTGCAGGCGCTGTTCTATGTGGTGCTGCCGCAGGCAGTGCGCTATGCCGTGCCGCCCATCATCAACCGGTCGATCATCCTGTTCAAGGACACCAGCCTGGCGATGGTGATCGGCGTGACCGATATTACGTACCAGACCAAGCGGATCGAGAATGCCACGTTCCAGACGTTCCAGATCTTCATGATCTCGACCTTGATCTACCTGTGCATGGCCCTGCTGATCTCGGCGCTGGGCGCGCATCTGGCGCGCAAGTATCCGGCCAGTTTCAAGAGTTGAGCATGATCGAATTCCTGCATACCTACGGCATGTTGTTCCTGGTGGGGTCGTGGCCCAACGGCCCCATTGGCGGGTTCGCCGGCACGCTGATCCTGGCGGCCCTGGGCCTGGCGGGCGCGTTTCCGGCCGCGCTGCTGATCGGCGTGGCGCGCACCAGCGGCAATGCGCCGCTGAAGTGGCTGTCGTCCGCCTGGGTGCATACCTTCCGCTCCATCCCGCTGATCATGATCGTGTTCTGGGCGTACTTCCTGCTGCCCGTGCTGACCGGGTTCGAGGTGCCGCCGTTCTCGACCGCGCTGGCCGCGATCATCATCTACGAATCGGCCTTTCTGGCCGAGATCGTGCGGGCCGGCATCCAGTCGCTGCCGGCGGGCCAGGTCGAGGCAGCCAGGGCGGTGGGGCTGGGCTATTTCCAGACCCTGTGGTCAGTGCAACTGCCCCAGGCGCTGAGCAACATGATTCCTTCGCTGGTCAACCAGTTCGTGTCGACCATCAAGGCGACGTCGATCGTGTACATCATCGGCGTGCAAGAGGCGGCGTTTTCGGCCCAGCAGATCAACAGCATCGAGCTGACGGGCGCGCTGCGCACCTACCTGGTGCTGGCCCTGTTCTATTTCCTGTTGTGCGCGCTGCTGTCCCGGCTGGCCAGGCAGCTCGAACTGCACCTGCAAAACAAGCGCCTGGGGCTGGCAACCTAGCCGCGGCGGTTACGGAGAGAGAGATGATTCAATTCGAAGGCGTCAACAAGTGGTACAAGCGATACCACGCCCTGAACAACATCTGCGGCGAAGTGCACGCTGGCGAAGTCCTGGTGGTGTGCGGGCCGTCCGGTTCGGGCAAGTCCACCATGATCCGCACCATCAACAAGCTGGAAGAAATCCAGAGCGGCACCATCCGGGTGCAGGGCCAGAGCATCTGCGGCGACAAGGTCGACATCAACCATCTGCGCGCCAAGATCGGCTTTGTGTTCCAGCAGTTCAACCTGTTTCCGCACCTGTCGGTGAAAGACAATATCGCGCTGTCGCCCGTGAAGGTGGGCGGCATGGCGCGCAAAGACGCCTACGGGCTGGCCGAGGAACTGCTGCACAAGGTGGGGCTGGGCGACAAGCTCGACGCCATGCCGGCCAACCTGTCGGGCGGCCAGCAGCAGCGCGTGGCCATTGCGCGGGCGCTGGCGCAGAAGCCCACGCTGCTGCTGTTCGACGAGCCCACCAGCGCGCTCGACCCGGAAATGGTGGGCGAAGTGCTGGGCGTGATGAAAAGCCTGGCCGCCGAAGGCATGACCATGGTGTGCGTGACCCACGAAATGAACTTCGCCCGTGAAGTGGCCGACCGCGTCTGGTTCATGGACCGGGGCGAAATCCTGGAAGACGCGCCGCCGGCCGAGTTTTTCTCGCGCCCGCGGCATGAGCGCGCCAGGAAATTCCTGGCGGATATCATCCATTGACGGGATTCACGCGGCACGCCAGGCCGGTTCAGGCCTTGCCCGCGGCCGCCGGCGGCATGCGGAACCCCACGCCCAGGCGATTGAAGGCGTTCATCAGGCCGATGGCGTAGGTCAGGTCGGCGAGCTCTTTGTCGCTGAATTCGGCGGCTGCCGCGGCATAGTCGTCATCGGGTATGGCGGTGGCGGCCACATTGGTGACGGTTTCCGCCCAGGCCAGCGCCGCGCGTTCGCGGGCGCTGAATACATCCCCCGATTCGTGCCATACCTGCACCAGCACCAGCTTTTCCACTGCCAGTCCATGCTTGAGCAGGTCGCGGGAATGCATGTCGATGCAGTAGGCGCAGCCGTTGATCTGCGACACGCGCAGATAGACCAGGTCGATGAGTTCTTTGGGCAGCCCGCATTTCTGCAGATAGGTGTAAACGCCGCCAAAGGCCTTGTAGCCTTCGGGGGATGCTTTGGCGTAGTCGATGCGCTTGCTCATGGTGTGCCTTGTCGGTGTGTCGGTGTCGGTTGCGAGGCTCCATCATGGCGCATCATGGACTACTCTGGAAGAGCCAAGATCGAGCTTGTTGACTGGGCCATGTTGCGGCGCCACGGCCCGGCCGATGCGGTTACAGCAGCTTCAGGATACGCCTGCCGAGTTTCTCGGCAGTGGCTTGCGAATCGATATTGGTAAAGCCCAGCAGCAGGGCCGGCGCGGCCCTGGCGCCGTGGTCCCAATCGCTCAAGGCTTCGGCGAACATGCCGTCGGCCCGCATGCGGGCCGCCAGCCGCCGGTCGGACAGGCGGCTGCCAAGGCGCAGGATCAGGTGCATGCCGCCGGGCTGCGGGTCGATGCGGATGTGCGTTTTCAGTACGTGCTCCAGGCCCGCGGTGGCCGCCTGGCGGCGCTCGGCGTATAGCTTGCGCATGCGCTGGATATGGCGGGCGAAATGCCCTTCGGTAATGAAGGCGGTGACGATCGCCTGGGTCAGTTGGGGGCTGCCGCCGGCCCGGGCCTGCGTGATGGTTGCAAACCGCTCGGCTTGCGCCGGCGGCACCACCAGGTAGGCCAGCCGCAGGCTGGGGAAAAGTACTTTGCTGAACGTGCCGGCGTAAATCACGCGCCCGTCGCGGTCCAGGCTTTTCAGCGCGGGCAGGGGGCGGCTGACGTAGCGGTATTCGCCGTCGTAATCGTCTTCGATGATCCATGCGCCGCTTTGCGCGGCCCAGTCCAGCAGCGCCATGCGGCGGGGCAGGGACAGGGACACGGACAGCGGGCTCTGGTGCGCGGGGGTGACCACGGCGGCGCGCGCTTTGGGCGCGGCCAGGATGCCATCGGCGACCACCATGCCCGCGCCGTCCACCGGCACCGGCGCCGCGGCGATGCCCATCAGCGCCAGCAGGCGGCGCGTGGGCGGATAGCCCGGATCTTCCAGCCAGACGGTATCGCCCGGCTTGAGCAGCGCCTGGCCGATCAGCTGCATGCTGTCGCAATAGCCCGACGTGACGAACACCTGGGACGGCGTGCAATCGATACCGCGCGCCACATGCAGGTAGGCGGCGATTTCCGCGCGCAGCGCCGGCAGGCCGTAGATGGACGGATGAACCATGTCCGACGGCTGCATGGCACGCGCGCAGCGCGCGCCCAGCCGGGCCCAGATCTTGCGCGGGAAGGCATCCAGGGCTGGCAGGCCCATCTGGAAAGGACGTATGGAATCGGGGCGGAAATTGGACGCGGCGGCGTCGCTGTCGACGGCCGGGGCAATGGCGGCTGCCCGCGTGTGGGGCCGCAGGCCTGCCGCGACCACTGTGCCGGCCTGGCCGCGGGACTGCACGTAGCCCTCGGCCGCCAGCAGGGAATAGGCTGTTTCGATGGTGCCGCGCGCCAGGCCCAGTTCGGTGGCCAGCGCACGCGCCGAGGGGATGCGCTCGCCCGGTTTCAGCAGCCCGCTGGCAATGGCGCCGCGAAACCGTTCGTAGATTTGCCGATAAAGCGGCTGGGCCGCGGCCGGATCCAGCGGCGAAATACTGCCGGCCTTTGCAGCTGCCATGGGCTGGCCACCTGTGCGGAGAGTTCGGCCGGAATTATACGGGAGCGCTGCGTGGCCAGGCACGCCGCGGCCGCCGCCCCGCCTATGCGGCGACCGTGGCGAAATGCTCGGCCAGGCTTGCCTGCGCGGCGTCTCTGGCGGCCTGCAGCGCTTCGGGGCCGTACGCGGTGCCCTGCACAGAAAAGAACGCGATGTCGCGGATACCCACAGTATTCAATACCACTGTCAGGTACGGTGTCAGGAAATCGGGCTGGCGCGCGGGGCCGTCTCCATAGGTGCCGCCGGATGAAATGGCGATGAAGGTGGGGCGGTCGCGCAGGGTGCCGACCTTGCCCTGGCGGGTGGGCAGGAAGCTGCGATGCACGCGCACGATGTGGTCGATCCAGGCCTTCAGGGCCGATGGCACGGTGTAGTTGTGCATGGGCGTGCCGATGATCAGGCCGTCGGTATCTTCCAGTTCGCGGATCAGCATTTCCGATTCCGCCAGCGTGCCCAGCTGGTCGAGGCCGGCGGGCGACCGGGCGCCGCCCAGCACGGCGGCGTAATCCGGGTCCACGTGCCTGACGGTGTCGGCCGACAGCTGGCGGTCGATCAGGCCGGCATCGGGGTGGCGGCCCAGCAGGTGGCCGAGCACGGCCTCAGACAGGCGATAACTTTCGGATGCCTGCGCGCGCGGGCTGCAGGTCAGGCGCAGGATCTTCTTCATTGTTCTTCCTTGTCGATGGTTTTCGAAAAACGCATGGCGCCGGTGACCAGGCCCTGCCGGAAATAGAACCGCTGGGCCAGCGCATTCGACAAGCCCGTATCCAGCACCAGCTTTGCGCAGCTCTGCTGCGCGGCGACGATGCTCAGTTCATCGAGCAGCCGGGCGCCGAAATTGCGGCCCCGGCTGGTGGCGGTGGTGACCAGGTCGTCTACATAAAGAAAGCGGCCATAGATCAGGTTTTCCTGCAGGCGATACCCCGCCAGGGCGAGCGCATCCTGGCCGTGCCATACGCCCAGGATGCGGTAGGTGTCGCCGGCCATGCGCCGCACCCGCGCGGCGAAATCCGCCGGGCCGTGCAGATGCGGCCGCAACTGCTGCATCACAAGAAAGCAGGCCCGCAGGTCTTCATCGGTTTCGGCGTGCCGGATCACGACATCGTTCACATGCTGCTCCTGGTTGCGCCCCGGCGGGGCTTTATCACGGATCCATGCTAAAGGCTGGATGACTCAGCAGGAAGAGCCATAACCTGCCATTTCGACTAGGCCATGTCGAGCCGGGACCCGCCGCGCAACTGGACCATTGAATCAGTGCGGAATCGGCCCATGACACGGCCGGGGGCCGCCGGCATGATTGATCCATGCTTCACCGCACTGCCTGTCACCCCTGATATCGACCTTCTTACCTGGAACCACACATCATGTCTTCGAAAAAGCAAGCAGACCATGCCTTCGCCCGCCGCAACGTACTGGTAGGGGGCGCAGCCGCCGTCGGCGCCCTGCTGGTGGCGGCCAACAGCCCCGAGGCCTCGGCCGCCCGGGCCAGCGGCCAGGCCGCCAAGGCAGCCGCCGCGCCGGCCGCGTCGGGCAGCATCATTGTCACCAAGGACGGCACCCAGCTTTACTACAAAGACTGGGGCGCGGGCCAGGCCGTGGTGTTCTGCCATGGCTGGCCGCTCAGTTCGGACAGCTGGGAATCGCAGATGCTGTTCCTGGCCTCGCAGGGCTACCGCGCCGTGGCGCATGACCGGCGCGGCCATGGCCGCTCGAGCCAGCCGTGGAACGGCAACGACATGGATACTTATGCCGACGACCTGGCCACGGTTATCGAAACCCTGGACCTGAAAGATATCGTACTGGTGGGTTTTTCCACCGGCGGCGGCGAAGTGGCGCGCTACGTGGGCCGGCACGGCACCAGGCGCGTATCGAAGGTGGTGCTGGTTTCGGCAGTGCCGCCCCTGATGGCCAGGACGCCGACGAACCCGCACGGACTGCCCGTCGAAGAATTCGACAAGCTGCGCGCGGCGCAGCTGGCCAACCGCTCGCAGTTCTACCGGGATGTCGCCAGCGGCCCCTTCTATGGGTTCAACCGGCCGCAGGCCCAGGTTTCGCCCGGCCTGATCGACGCGTGGTGGATGCAGGGCATGCAGGGCGGGCACAAGAATACGTATGACTCGATCAAGGCGTTCTCGGAAACGGATTTCACCGAAGACCTGAAGAAAATCGATGTGCCCACCTTGATTGTGCATGGCGATGACGACCAGATCGTGCCCATCGATATTTCCGGCCGGCTGTCGGCAAAACTGGTGCGCCAGTCGAAGCTGCTGGTGTATTCCGGAGCGCCGCACGGGCTGACCGATACGCATAAGGCGCGCTTCAACGCGGATTTGCTCGACTTCGTGCGCAGCTGAGCGCTGCATCGTACTGCACGCGGATCCGGCTGCCTGGCGGCGGCCGGATCCGTGCGTTTTTTTGCCCCAACACAAGGAACTGAATTCATGAGTCAATTCACCGACAAGGTCGTCCTGATCACCGGCGGCGCGGGCGGCATCGGCGCCGCCGCTGCCCTGCAGTTCGCCGCCGCCGGCGCGCAGGTCGTGGTTACCGGCAGGCGCGAAAACCAGCTGCGCGAATTTGCCGCGCAGCATGCGTCGGTCGATTATCTGGTGGCGGACGCAGGCAAGCCGGAAGACGCGGCGCGCACGGTCGAGGCCGTCGTGGCGCGGCATGGCCGGCTGGACGTACTGGTCAACAACGCCGGCGCCGCCACGGTGATGCCGCTGCAGCAAGCCAGTTACGAGCAGGTCATGGCGATACTGGCCGTGAACGTGGTGGGCCCATCCCTGCTGGCGACGGCGGCGGTGCCGCACCTGGCACGGCAGCAGGGCAGCATCGTGAACGTGTCCAGCACCTATGGGCACAAGGCGGGAGCCAACCTGTCCCACTATGCGTCCAGCAAAGCCGCGCTGGAACACATGACCCGCTGCTGGGCGCTGGAACTGGCCCCGCAGGGCATCCGGGTCAATGCCGTGGCCGCGGGCCCCACCGAAACCGAGTTCCTGGCCACGCGCATGGGGCTGACCGCTGAACAGGTGGAATCGATCAAGGCTGCCGAACGGCAGCAGATTCCGCTGGGCCGCCGCGGCCAGCCGGAAGACGTGGCGCGGTGGATCGTGTCGCTGGCAGCGCCCGCGGTATGGATGACCGGGCAGGTCGTGGCCGTGGACGGCGGCCTGAACATAGCCTGATTGACGCTGTAAAAAAAATGGCCCGGCAGGGATGCCTGCCGGGCCATTCTGTTTGTGCCGGCCGGAATACGGCGGCGCCCGCACTTACTTGCGGGCATAGCGATCGAACCAGGTATCGAAGCTGATCGCGCCCAGGCGTGGTTCGCGCACGGGCACCAGCGATTTTTCGTTCAGCACCACGCCGAAGTAGGCGGCGGTTTCATCTGCCACCACCTTGCGGGTGTCTTTCATGGCGTCGAGATAGCGCTGCACGAACCCGGCCACGCTGGAGCGCTCGGGGCCGGCGATCTCGACAATGCCGTTGACCGGGGCGGCGGTGGCGGCGTCGGCCACGGCCTCGGCCACGTCTTCCGCGGCGATGGGCTGCAGGGCGGCCGGCGAAAGCCGGATCTGCGTGCCATCGTCGCCGGACTGGGCGATGCCGCCCAGGAATTCAAAGAACTGGGTGGACTGGACGATCGTGTACGGCACGCTGCCGGCCTTGATGATCTGCTGCTGGGCCATTTTGGCGCGGAAGTAACCGCTGTCCAGCAGGCGTTCGGTGCCGACGACGGACAAGGCCACGTGATGGCTCACGCCCGTGGCGATCTCGGCGGCCAGCAGATTGTGGCCGGCGCGCTGGAAGAATTCCAGCGACGCGGCGTCTTCGAACGTAGGCGAGTTGGCCACGTCGACCACGACTTGCGCGCCGGCCAGGGCTTCACGCAGGCCCTCGCCCGTGACCGCGTTGACGCCCGTATTGGGCGAGGCGGCAATGGCCTTGTGGCCGCGGGCCTGCAGCTTGCTTACGACTTTCGAACCGATCAGGCCGGTTCCACCGATAACGACGATCTTCATGGCATTTCCTTTTTGCTTGGCGGGGAATTCCGGCTGGCCGGGAGGGCTCCCGGCCAGCCGCGGGCGAACCGGACGGCCGCGATCACGACGCCGGGGGATAGTCGAGATCGCCGGTGCTGACCAGGCCTTGCCGGCGAGCCTGCTGCAGTTCGGCCCAGACCTGGGTGCGCGTCAGGCTGGAATCGGCGGCCTGCTGGACCGGCGCCGTGGCTTCCTGCGACCACACCAGGCCAGCCGCCCGGGCTTCGCGCAGCTCGGCCACGACCTGTGCGCGCGTCTTGCCGGCGACCTGGGACTGCGGCAGCGGCGCGGGCTGCTCGACATCGGCGGCATACGCGCCGGCGGCCAGCGCAAGTTGGGAAACGACGATCAAGGTTTTGAGGGTGTTCATGATGGACTCCTGATTCAGATGAGATAAGGAAAGGGGTTGGTCATGCGTCAATAGGTGAGAGAGGTCATGCTGTTGCCGGCATTGCTGCCGCGGGTGATGCTGCGGGTACTGCCACTGCTGCTGTTTTCGCTGATACCGCGGATGCCTTGCGGTTCGCCCGGGGCGGATCGCAGGGAAATGAGTCGGGATGCATGCATGATCGGCTTGAGCTCCAGCGAAACCCGCTCCTGCCGCCGCCGATAGACCAGCACGGCGATCGCGGCGCATGTCAGCAGGATGAAGCCGATAAGGCCGGTCACGATGTACGGGCGCACCGCCTTGAAAACCACCATTACGGTTTCCTGGAAGACGAAGCCCAGGACGAGCGCGGATCCGGCCCATAGCGCGGACCCGCCCAGGTCGTACAACAGGAATATCCTCAGCCGGGTGCCGCTGGCGCCGGCCAGCAGGGTGGTGATGGCGCCCGCGCCGGGCAGGAACTTGGCTACCAGCAGCGAACGCGGCCCGAAGCGGCGGAAAGCGTTGTTGCTGGTGACGACGCAGGCACTGGGCGAAATCGAGAACCGGCATACGCCGCGGGTCAGGGCGCTGCCATAGCGCCGGCCGGCCCAGTACCAGGCGGTATCGGCCGCCAGGCAGGCCGCCACCACCATGCCCAGCGTGGCGCAGAGCGCGCCCATGCCCGTCATGCTGGCGGGAATGGCGCCCGCCAGCAGCAGCGATGGATAGGCCGGCAGGGGCAGCCCCATCTGCTCGAAGAACACCGTGGCCATCAGCAGCACGTGCCCGTATTCATCGACGAGCTGTGACATAAAAGATAGATCTGACATGGCTGCGCTCTCGCGGAGGGAGCGGCGCTGCGCCGGTTTCGCCGGCATCGCCGCGGCGGGTTATTTATTTGGCGCCCATGGGCTGGAAGGCCAGCGCGATGGCGATGCGGTTCCACGCGTTGATCGACGCGATCACCACGCACAGGCTGACGATCTGCTCGTCGCTGAAATGTTCTTGCAGGGCCTGCCAGGCCGGGTCCGGCGCGCCCTGGCGCGAGATGTCGGTCAGGTGTTCCGTCCAGGCCAGCGCGGCGCGCTCGGCGGGCGTGTAGATATCGCCGGCTTCCCGCCAGGCGGCCAGCAGATCGATCTTGGCGGCCTGCAGGCCGGCCTTGCGAGCCAGGCTCAGGTGGTACTGGATGCAGAATGCGCAGCCGTTGATTTGCGAGGCCCGCACTTCCAGCAGCTCGATCAGGGCCGCATCGAGTTTCGCGTGGGCGTCGGCGCCCAGCGCGTTGAGCGATGCGGCATCTTGCGGCATCAGGCGGGCAAAGGCGGCGTAGTTGGGGCGTGAGGTCTGGCTCGACATGGCTGATCCCGAATGGATGAATGGAGTGCCCATTCTTCGATATCGCGGTCAGCGTGTCTTGATCCGATTACGCTTTGCGTGATTAGTCCACTTAACGCGGATCAGCCGGTCTGTTGATGAGATGAGGAAAGACGATAAAAGGCCGCGGGCGCCGGCCGGCGGGCCCGGGAAGCGCGCGCCGGCGTGTTCAGGCGTCGGGCTGGCGCAACGCGTCGGCCGCCACGCGGGCGGCGTTGTCGATCTCGGTTTCGGTAAAGGGCGCAAACCCCATGACCAGCGCGGGCGCGGCGGTATGAGAGCCGGTGTATTTGCCCATGGGGAACGCCATGACGCCGGCCTTGGCCAGGCGCCGCAGGGCCGTGGCCTCGTCCATGTCCACCAGCCGGCCCACGGTGTCCAGGCCGGCGTGCGGCCGGTCGACGTCGATCAGCCCCTGCCAATACCGCTGGGCGGCGTGGTGGAAGGCCTGGGCGCGCGCCACGTAGATCTTGCGCATGCGGCGCACATGCTGGTCGAAGTGGCCTTCCAGGATGAATTCCGCCAATACGGTCTGCAGCGGCCAGTTGGTCTGCCGCAAAGTCAGCGAAGCCGCGCGCGTGAACGCGTCGACCAGGTGGGGCGGGCACACGATATAGGCGATGCGGATGGCCGGGAACAGCAGCTTGCTGAAGGTGCCGGCGAATACGACCCGGGATTCGGCGCCCGGAAAACTGCCCAGCGCCGATATCGGATTGCCCGAGAAGCTGAATTCGCTGTTGTAGTCGTCTTCGAATATCAGCGCGCCGGTCTCGGCCGCCCATTGCAGCATCTGCATGCGCCGCTCGCGCGACATGACCGTGCCCGAGGGCGAGTGATGGCAGGGAGTGGTGTAGACCAGGCGCGCGTCAGGGGCTCGGCTGATGCCGTCTTCGACGCGCATGCCGTGCTCGTCGATGCCCACGTCGACCACGCGCAGCGCCGCGCCCAGCAGCAGCTGCCGCGCGGCGTTGTAGCCGGGGTCTTCCATCCAGACGGCGTCGCCCGGGGTAGTGACCAGCCGGATGCAGAGGTCCAGGGCCTGCTGCACGCTGCCCAGAATGATGATCTGTTCTGGCTGGGTGCTGAGCCCGCGCGAGATGGCCAGTTGCTGGGCGATCACCTGGCGCAGCGGCAGATGTCCGGGCCCGTCGGTGGGCCACAGAGAATCGATGCGCGAGGCGCGCAGCTGCCGCGCCTGCAGGCGCCGCCAGATGTCGATGGGAAAATTCCTGACGTCCGGCCGGTGCGGGGCAAAAGGGTAGGGCGTGGACCCGGCCACGTTCATGGGAAACGGCGGTTCCAGCCCGGCCAGTTTGGCGGCCCACTGGCCGATGGGTTCGGGCCGGCGCTGTCCCGGCGCCGACGGCTGGGCCGGCGGCGGCGTGACGCGCAGCTCGGGCAGCAGCGCGCTGACCCGTGTGCCGCTGCCTGGCCGGGCGTCGAGATAGCCTTCGGACAGCAATCGATCGTAGACCGTCTGGGCGGTGCCGCGCGCCACGCCATAATGCTGCGCCAGCGACCGCGAGCCGGGCAGCAGGCTGTCCGGCGGCAGGCGCCCGGCCACGATGGCCTTCCGGATGCCTTCATAGAGCCAGCTTTGCAGGGGTTCGCCGGGGTGGCGCTCGTCAAGGGGCAGTGACCATACCAGGGGACCTCGCTCACGTCGCACGGGAGAACTGTTCATGAGAACTGGCCTAGTCAAAAATAGAAGAACTGGACCAATACAGGCGCGGCCAGGTCTCTAGAATTGTGGATACTCGTACTGGGCGGATGCCGCGCGTCGCGATGGCCGGGGGGAAACCCTTCTGGCTCGGGAGCGGCAGGCCCCGCCTTGCGCGGCTTCTACAGGTTGCTGGATGATGTCGAAACGGCTTCTGGAGTTTACTGGAAGTCCGAAAATGGCCGTGCGCGCCCCGTTTTGGGGAACGCCGCGGGCCGGCAAACCGGGCCATGCCGCCGGCGACAGGGCAAAGACAGGTATTTGTTATCCACGTTGCGCCATAATCGTGGATGTATCAACATTTACGGAATGAACCGGCTGCCGGCCGGGCCGCATCCGGTTTCCTGTGCCTCGACCATGCCTGTCCATGATTCCGACGCGGCGCCCAGGCCCACTGCCTGGCGCCTGTTTCTTATTTTCTCCCGTATCGGCCTGACCAGCTTCGGCGGCGGGCTCAGCGGCTGGCTGTTCCGCGAATTCGTGCAAACGCGCGGCTGGATGAGCGAAGAGGAATTCCTGAACGGCCTGTCGCTGTCGCAGGCGCTGCCGGGGGTCAATGTGAAGAACATGGCGATCTGGATCGGCTACCGGCTGGCCGGCGCGCGCGGCGCGGTGGCCGGGTTCACGGGAATCATTGTCCCGCCGGCCATTTTCATCGTCATGCTGGCGGCGGTGTTCGCCGCCTTCACCCAATACCCGCTGACCAACATCGCGCTGGCGGGCGCGGCCGCGGCGGCCATCGGGCTGTCGGCCAGCATGGCCATCACGGCGGCGCGCCGGGTGCCGCGCCGCGTGCTGCCCATGGTGTTCCTGGCCACCACGTTCATTGCCGTCGGACTGCTGCAATGGCCTCTGTTGTGGGTGGTGCTGGGGGAAGGCGCGCTGAGCGTGGCCATCGAGTACGGCCGCCTGCGCGGAGAAAAGGCCTGAGATGGGCAGCGTGCTCTGGAGCCTGTGGGCGGTGTTCGCGCCGCTGTCGCTGGTAACGATAGGCGGCGGGCAGGCCACGGTGGCCGAGATCCACAGGCAGGTGGTGGATGTGCACCAGTGGATGACGGCGCAGGATTTTCTGAACACCTTTGCCATTGCGCGCCTCGCGCCCGGCCCGGGCTCGCTGCTGGTGACCCTGATCGGCTGGGATGTGGGCGGCTTCTGGGGCGCCGTGGTCGCCACCCTGGCGATTTTCGCGCCCACGGCCTTCCTGATCTACGGCGTGGCCTACCTGTGGCGGCGCCACCGCGGGGCGCGCTGGCAACTGGCGCTCGAAGCGGGCCTGCGGCCCATTGCCGCGGGCATGATTCTGGCCGCCGTATATGTGCTTTTCATGGCGCTGGAAGGCGGCTGGTGGGCGCGCGGCATTGCGGCGGCAGCCACCCTCTTGATGAGCTGCTCGCGGCTGAATCCGTTGTTGGTAATCGGGTGCGGCGCGGTGGTGCTGTGCGCCGCGCAGCTGGCCGGGTGGCTGGCGTAGGGCCATTTACCCGGCTTCCGGCGCCACGGTCCGGCAATATTCAATGATTGCCGAGCATGGTTTTGGCGTACTGGATGCCTACCCCGAAGGCCCCGCCGAATTTGCGCGCGATGCCCGTGGTCAAGTCATAGGTTTCGACGCGCGCCCAGTCGCGCTGCAGTTCCAGCAGGTAGGTCAGCGCGGTGATCGGGCGCGCGCCGGCCTGGACCATGCGCTGCACGGCGCGTTCGTGGGCTTCGGCGGTGCAGTCGCCGCAGGCGTCGGTGACCACGTAGACTTCGTAGCCCTGCTCCAGGGCCGACAGCACGGGGCCGTTGCAGCACACCGAGGTCCACAGGCCGGCCATCACCAGGCGGTTCTTGCCGGTGGCGTTGATGCGCGCGATCAGGTTTTCGTCTTCCCAGCCGTTCGAGGTGGTGCGGTCGATCACCTCGGCGTCGGGAAAGGCTTCGGTAATTTCGTCGAACAGCGGGCCCGCGAAAGTGTCCTTGGAAATGGTCGTGATGATGGCCGGCACTTTGAAGCCCTTGGCGGTGTTCGCCAGGATGGCCGTATTGGTGCGCAGGTTGGTCACGTCGATGGATTTGGTGTTGAACGCCATTTCCGACTGGTGGTCGATCAGGATCAGGGCGTGGTCGTGCGGGCTCAGCAGGCTCTGGGCGGGCTTGGCGGAAGCTTTGATGCTCATGGGGACCTCGTTGGGTTTCGGTCTGGCCGCGGCAGGGCGGCAACAGGTTGGACACCGAAGATGGGCCGGCCCGCAATCAATCGGTGTGGGGAAATTCTATGTGCGCATCAGGGCATGCGCGCATGCCCTGGCGCGAAACGACGTCCGCTTGTCCTGATCCGTGGTCGTGCGTGCATTGTCCGGCGCTTGGGCGGATGCTGAAATTCATCCAGGCGCCGGGCTGTCTGGCGGCGCATCCGATCCACATGGCTTTTGACCGGCGCGGCGCGCCGGGGGCCGACCGACCCAGGAGCATTCCCATGGCTGAAATCATTGCCGGCATCCGCATTCCCGACAGCGCCATCGCGCGCGCCGCGACCGAACTGGTGCGCGACACCGAAGACGACCTGCTTTACCACCACAGCCGGCGGGTGTTTCTGTGGGGGGCGCTGACCGGCCAGCGGCGCGGCCTGGAATACGACCCGGAACTGCTTTACCTGGGCGCCATGTTTCATGACATGGGACTGACACAACCCCACGCCAGCCCCGACCTGCGTTTCGAGGTCGACGGCGCCAATGCGGCGCGCGATTTCATGAAAAGCCACGGCGTGGCCGAACGCGATATTGAAGACGTATGGACCGCCATCGCGCTGCACACCACACCCGGCATTCCGGAGCACATGCGGCCCACCATCGCCCTGGTGACGGCGGGCGTCGAGATGGACGTGCTGGGCATGGCATTCCATGACTTCACGCACGACCAGCGCGACCACGTCTGCCGCCATCATCCGCGCGAACCGGATTTCAAGGAAAGCATCATCGACCACTTCGCGGCGGGCATCCGGCACAAACCGCAGACGACCTTGGGCAACGTCAAGGCCGACGTGCTTGCATTGAAAGATCCCGGCTATAAGAGGATGAATTTCTGCTCTATCATCCTCAACTCGGCCTGGCCGAATTGATTGCAGCCGGTAGCCGAGTCCCGGATTTATTGGAGTATCAAAAATGACCGATAAGCAAACACCCAACGGCGATGCGCTGCCTGCCATGACCCACGCCACCGGTGCTCCGGTGGCCGACAACCTCAATACCATGACTGCGGGCCCGCGCGGCCCGGCGCTGCTGCAAGACATCTGGCTGATCGAGAAACTGGCCCACTTCGACCGCGAAGTCATCCCCGAGCGCCGCATGCACGCCAAGGGCTGGGGCGCGCACGGCACGTTCACGGTCACGCATGACATCAGCCGCTACACCAAGGCAAAAATCTTTTCCCAGGTGGGCAAGCAAACGCCGCTGTTCATGCGCTTTTCCACGGTGGCTGGCGAACGCGGCGCGGCCGACGCCGAGCGCGACATCCGCGGCTTCGCCGTGAAGTTCTACACCGAAGAAGGCAACTGGGACATCGTGGGCAACAACACGCCGGTGTTCTTCTTCCGCGACCCGCTGCGCTTCCCCGACCTGAACCACGCCATCAAGCGCGACCCGCGCACCGGCCTGCGTTCGCCCGACAGCAACTGGGATTTCTGGACCTTGCTGCCCGAAGCGCTGCACCAGGTCACCATTGTGATGTCGGATCGCGGCATTCCCAGAACCCTGCGGCATATGCACGGTTTCGGCAGCCATACGTTCTCGATGATCAACGCCGCCAACGAACGCGTGTGGGTGAAGTTCCATTTCCGCTGCCAGCAGGGCATCGAGAACCTTACCGACCAGGAAGCGGCAGCCATCATCGCCAACGACCGCGAAAACCATGGCCGCGACCTGCTGGAAGCCATCGATCGCGGCGATTTCCCGCGCTGGAAGCTGTTCATCCAGGTCATGACCGAACAGCAGGCCCGCGGTCACAAGCACAACCCGTTCGACCTGACCAAGGTATGGCCCAAGGGCGACTATCCGTTGATCGAAGTGGGCGTAATGGAACTGAACCGCTATCCCGACAATTATTTCGCGGAAGTGGAGCAGGCGGCGTTTTCGCCGGCCAACGTGGTGCCGGGCATCGGGTTTTCGCCCGACCGCATGCTGCAGGGGCGGCTGTTTTCGTATGGCGATGCGCAGCGCTACCGCCTGGGAGCCAACTTCAATCACATCCCGGTCAACGCGCCGCGCTGTCCCTTCCACAGTTTTCACCGCGATGGCGCCATGCGCACCGACGGCAACCTGGGCGCCACTACCAACTACTGGCCCAACAGCAAGGGCGCCTGGATCGGCAACGATCCGTCGCTGCAAGAGCCGCCGCTGGCCCTGGACGGCGCGGCCGACCACTGGGACCATCGCGTCGATGAAGACCACTTCGAACAGCCGGGCAATCTGTTCCGCCTGATGTCTCCCGCGCAGCAGCAATTGCTGTTCGAGAACACGGCGCGCGCCATGGGCGATGCGCGCCTGGAAGTGAAGCGGCGCCACGTCGACAACTGTGCCAAGGCCGACCCGGCCTATGGCGCGGGCGTCGCCAAGGCGCTGGGCCTGTAGCCCCGCGCCGGCGCGGCCCCCTACGGGCCGCGCCGGCGGAAACTGGCCCGGTACTGCGCCGGCGTCACGCCCAGCCGTGCGCCGAACACGATGCGCATCCTGTCCACCGTGCCGAAGCCGCAGTCGTAGGCGATGGTTTTCAGCGGGCGTTCGCCCGCTTCCAGCATCATGCGCGCGGCGTCTATGCGGGCGCGCTGCACGAATTCATGCGGCGTGATGCCGGCTTCCTGCACGAAATAGCGCGCCAGGCTGCGCGGGCTCATGCCGACTTCGGCGGCCAGCGATTGCAGGGTATGCCGCCCGCCGATGTGCGCCATGACGTGGGCCTGGATGCGGGCCACCGGCGACACCGGGTCGGCCGGGGCGCTAAGGTACGGGCTGAACTGCGATTGCCCGCCTTGCCGCTGCGCCACCACCACCAGCCGCTTGGCGACCGCCACCGAGATTGCCGGGCCGTGGCACTGGCCGACCAGCGCCAGGGCCAGGTCGATGCCGGCGGTGACGCCGGCCGAGGTAACCAGCCTGCCGTCGCATACGTAAATGGCATCGGGTTCGACCCGCGCGCGCGGAAAGCGCGCCGCCAGCCTGGACGCATTCTGCCAGTGCGTGGTGACCCGGCGCTGGTCGAGCAGGCCGGCATGGCCCAGCGCGAAGGCTCCGGTGCAAATGGAGCCATAAATGCCGGCCCGCTGCGAGGCCGCGCGGATCCATTCGACGAACCGGGGGTCCGGCTCCGCCTCGGGCAGGCCGGGGCCGCCGGCCACCAGCAGGATGTCGAAGCCGGCCCCGGCATCTTCAAAGGCCAGGTCGGCAAGCATCTGCATGCGGTTCGAGGCCCGCAGGGGGCTGCGGTCGGCGGCGACCAGCACGGTTTCGTACCGGTCTTGCGGGGGCAGGTATCCGTTGGCCTCGTGAAAGACATCCACCGGCCCGGCCACGTCCAGCGCCTGGACGCCGTCGTGGATGGCGATCGCGACGGTTCGCGTGGGCATTATGGCCTTTCCTGGACCCTGTCAATGCGCGCGTACGAGGCCAGCATGGCGCACAGCCGCTGCGCTTCGCGGCTGAGGCGCCGGCCCGATTTGTACACGATGCCTATCGTGTACGGGCGCGGCGGGTCGTCCACCGGAATGGCGACCAGCCGCCCCTGCACCAGCGGGTGATCCAGCACCACGCGAGGCAGTCGGGCCAGGCAGTCGGATTCCATCAGCATCGAAACGGTGTCGAACAGCGATGAAGAATAGGCGGCGATGCGGGGCCGCCCGAGCTGGGCGTCGTCGAACAGTTCGGTCAGGCTGGCGTCTTCGGTGCCGCGGTCGGGCGCCGAGCCCACCACGATCCAGTCGCACTGGATCAGCTCGCTGACCGAGCGGGCCCGGGCCAGGGGGTGGCCCGCGCGGGCCAGAATGGCGGGCCTGGCCTGGTAGAGCGCTTCGACGTGCAGGTCGTCGGACTGCAGGCCGGCCGGGATGCGCACCAGCGCGACTTCGATGCGGTTGTCGCGCACTTGCAGCAGCAGGTCGCTGGCCACCGATTGGGTGATCTGCAGCGATACGTCGGGGTTGCGGCTGCGGAAGTCGTTCAGCACGGTGGGCGCCAGGCGCAGCGCCGGA
Source organism: Bordetella petrii (assembly GCF_017356245.1). Lineage (NCBI taxonomy): Bacteria > Pseudomonadati > Pseudomonadota > Betaproteobacteria > Burkholderiales > Alcaligenaceae > Bordetella > Bordetella petrii. Next base: position 199,131 of record NZ_JAFMZZ010000004.1, on the reverse strand, counting down.
TCGATCGAGATGCCGATGTTGATGGTGGGACGCTGCTGCGCGCCGGTCTTGAACAGCCATTGCGAGGCGCGGTCGGCCTCGAGCACCGTGGCCCGGGCCAGGTGCAGGAATTCTTCGCCGTGCGCCGTCAGTTCCAGGCCCTTGGCGTCGCGCGCCAGCAGGCAGACCCCATGATCGTCTTCCAGCCGGGCCAGGCTCTTGGTCAGCCCGCCCTGCGACACGTTGAGCGCGCGCGCCGCGGCACGGAACCCCCCGTGCTCGATGACGGCAATGAAGTCGCGAAGCTGTTGAAGTGTCATGCGGGGCCCGGGCGATTCCGTAGAGTGATCGCGATGTCGGAAGTGCCGTTGACCGAGGGGCGGGGGCGTCGCGATGATAACGCTGGCAGCTGGTACCAGACTGTATCAAAACCAAGGGGAAGTCGCATGTCCAAGATAAGCCGGTTTTACCGCGCCCTGGGGGCGCTTGGGCTGCTGCTGGCCGGCAGCAGCCTTTGCCTTGCCGCCGGGCAGCCGCCCATGCCGCAGACGATCAAGCTGATCGTCGGCTACCCCCCGGGGGGCAGCGTCGACACGGTGGCGCGGCTGCTGGCCCAGCCGCTGGCAGAGAACCTGGGCGCCAACGTCATCGTCGAGAACCGCCCGGGGGCGGGCGGCCGCATCGCGGCCGGCATCGTCAAGCATTCGCCGCCCGACGGCAGCGTGGTGATGATTGCGCCCAATGCGCTGACCACCATCCAGACCCTGGTGTATGCCAAGACGCTGGGATACGACATGCGCAAGGATTTTGTACCGGTGTCGCGCCTGATCGCCTATCCCATCGCGCTGTCGGTCAGCGCGGCGTCGCCGATCAAGACGCCCGCCGACCTGGCCGCCTGGCTGAAGGCGCATCCCGGGCAGGCCAATTATGGCTCTTCATCGGCGGGCGGCATGTCGCACTTCGCGGGCCTGATGTATGCCAAGGCGGCCGGCGTGCAGTGGACGCACGTGGCGTTCAAGGGCGGCGCGCCCTTGCTCAACGCCATTCTGGGCGGCCATGTGGTGGCCGGCATCGACACGCTGATCGACCATATCGAATACCACCGCACCGGCAAGCTGCGCATCCTGGGCATATTCACGCCGAAGCGCTATCGCCTGGCGCCCGAGGTGCCCACGCTGGAAGAGCAGGGCATCAAGGGGCTGGATGTGCAGGGCTGGTTCGGCGCGTATGCGCCGGCCGGCACCCCGCAGGAGACGGTCAGGCGCCTGGACGAGGCCATCGGCAAGGCCTTGTCCGACCCGCCCTTTGTCGACAGGCTGAACAAGCTGGTCATCGAGTCGGCCTACCTGCCCAGCGCCGAGTTCACGCGGCTGCAGGAAGCCGAGCTGCGCCAGTGGGCGCCGGTCATCCGCGATTCCGGATTCAACCCTGAACAGTAGAGCCGCACAGATGTCTTACACCCCCAACGTGCCGGCGCACATCGCGGCGCTCAAGGCCTATGTTCCGGGCCTGCCCATAGAGGACCTGGCGCGGCGCCTGGACATGCCGCCCGCCCGCATCGCCAAGCTGGCATCGAACGAGAACCCGCTGGGGCCGAGCCCCAAGGCCATCCGGGCGCTGGCGGAGTCGGCCATCGATGTTTCGCTGTACCCCGACAACGATTGCACGCTGCTGGTAGAGGCATTGAGCCAGGCGCTGGGCGTGCCGCGCGACTGGATCGTGGTGGGCGCGGGCTCGGAGAGCATCCTGGGCATGGCGGCGTCGGCCTGGCTGTCGCCGGGCCGCTCTGCGGTGTATTCCGCCTATTCGTTCCAGGCCTTCGTGAATGCGGTGCAGCGCCTGGGCGCGCAGCCGCTGGTGGCAGCCTCGCCCGGTTTCGTGGTGGACCTGGATGCGCTGCTGGCGGCGGTAACGCCCACTACCAGCGTGATCTATATCGCGAACCCCGGCAATCCCACCGGCACCCGGCTGCCGCCGGCGGATATCGCCGCCTTCCTGGCGCGCGTGCCGCCCAGTATCGCCGTGGTGCTGGACGAGGCTTATCGCGAATACCTGCGGCCCGACGAAGCCGGCGATTCGCTGGCCTGGGTACGGGCCCATCCCAACCTGATCGTGACGCGCACGTTCTCGAAGGCGTACGGGCTGGCCGGCCTGCGCGTGGGCTACGCAATTGCGCAGCCGGCGGTCAGTGCCGTGCTGCATCGCCTGCGGGCCCCGTTTTCCGTGACGCACCCGGCGCAGGCCGCGGCAGTGGCCGCCCTGCATGACGGCGATTTCCTGGCCGAAACCGTGCGGGTGAATGCCGCGGGCCGCGGCCAGCTTTGCCAGGGGTTCGACAGGTTGGGGCTGGGGTATGTGCCGTCGTCGGCGAACTTTGTGCTGGTGCAGGTGGGCGACGGCGCAGCCCTGGCGCGCCGCCTGGAGGCGCACGGATTGATCGTGCGGCCCGTGGCGGGCTACGGGCTGCCGGCCTGGCTGCGCATATCGATCGGGACGCAGGACAACAATGCCCGGCTGCTGCGGGCACTGGAGCAGGAGAGGGCGGCAGGCGCCCTTCAATAACAACATAGCCATACAGGAGAGAGACAACATGAATATCACCCGTTTCACGGCCGCGGCGCTGGGCCTTGCGTCGCTGCTGGGCGCCCACGCGGCCGGCGCGCAGCCTTACCCTTCCAAGCCGATCACCCTGATCGTGCCGTTCGCCGCCGGCGCTTCGGCCGATGGCATCGCGCGCGTGCTGGCCAAGGACATGTCGGCATCGCTGGGCCAGCCGGTGGTGGTCGAGAACAAGCCAGGGGGCGGCGGCGCCGTGGGGCTGATGATGGTGTCCCACACCAAGCCCGACGGGTATACGCTGGGCATGGGCGCGACCGGCGCGATTGCGGTGAATCCGCATCGCCCCGGAGCTTCGCCGCTGAAACCCGAGCAGGACCTGACGCCGGTGGCGAAGCTGGCCAATATCCCGTTGGTGATGATCGCCGGCAAAAGCACGGGCTACGCCAGCTTGAAAGACTTGATCCAGAAGGCGAAGCAGCATCCGGCCGAGCCGCTGATCTACGGCACGCCCGGCCAGTACACGGCGCAGCACCTGTCGGGCGAGCTGGTAGGGGAAATGGCCGGCATCAAGATGAGCGCCGTGCCATATCGCGGCAGCGGCCCCGCCGTCAGCGACGTGCTGGGCGGCCAGATCGGCCTGGCGGTGGTGGACCTGACCTCGGCCTACCCGCATGTGAAGGCCGGGGCGCTGGTGGCGCTGGGCGTGACCAGCGCGCAGCGCACCAAGGTGGCCCCCGACCTGCCGACCCTTGCCGAATCCGGCTTGCCGGGCTACGACGCGCCCGCCTGGATGGGATTGTTCGGGCCTGCCCAGCTGCCGCCCGACATCGCCGGCAAGATCGCGGACGCGGTGCGCGATGCGCTGGCCAAGCCGGCCGTGCAGCAGCAGGTAATCGGCCTGGCCGCCGAGCCCGATTATGCGGACGCCGCGCAGTTCGCCGCGTTTACGCATGCCGAGTCGGAACGCTGGGGCAAGCTGCTGCAGTCGATATCGGCCCCGCGCAACTGAAGATGCATGTTCAACCAGGAGTGTCTTGCATGACTAATACGGGTGGCCAGGCATTGGCGGCCGGCTTGATTCGCAACGGAATCCGCGATCTGTTCATGATTCCGGGCATTCAGCTCGATTGGGCGGTCGACGCGCTGCGCCAGCGCGGCGCGGAAATCCGGCTGTATGTGCCGCGCCACGAGCAGACCACCACCTACATGGCGGACGGCTACTACCGCGCCAGCGGCGAGGTCGGCGCGGCCATGGTGGTGCCGGGGCCCGGTGCATTGAATGCGGGGGCGGGCCTGGCCACTGCGTATGCGTCGAATTCGAAGGTGCTGTTCGTTACCGGGCAGATCCATTCGGCGGGCGTCGGCCGGGGCCTGGGCCTGCTGCACGAGATAAAAGACCAGACCGGCTTCGTGGCGGGCCTGACCAAATGGAACACGTTCGTTCATGCGCCGCAGCAGATCGGCGCCGCGGTGGACCAGGCCTTCGCGCAGCTGCACACCGGCCGACCGCGCCCCGTCGGCATGGAGATTCCGCACGATTACCTGAGCGCGGCGCTGCCCGGCCCCGATATGCCACCGGAGAGCGGCGCCGATGCCGAAGCCGCGCCGGCGCCAGTAGAAGACGCCGTGCTGGACCGGGCCGCGGCGATTCTGAACGCGGCCCGCCTGCCGGTGATCTATGCGGGCGGCGGCGTTTTCCAGGCCGGCGGCTGCGAGGCGCTGCAGGCGCTGGCCGAGCGCATCGGCGCGCCGGTGGTCATGAGCGACAACGGCCGCGGCGCGCTCAGCGACCGCCATCCGCTGGCGATGAATTCATTGGCCGGCCGGGCCGTGTTCCAGCATGCCGACGCCGTGCTGGTGGTGGGCAGCCGCTTCATCGATGCCCTGACGCCCACGGCTTCCTGGCCGGCCAGGCCCGGACTGCGGTTCATTCATATCAACATCGACGCCGCCGACCTGTCGCCGCCCCGGGCGCCCGATGTGGCCATCGTGGCGGATGCCGCCACGACGCTGCCCCGGCTGGCCGAGCGGCTGGCGCCGCGCAGCGCGCTGCCCGAAGCGGACGCGCTGCGCGTGAAGGCCTGGGCGCAGGGCCAGATCGACGCGATCATGCCGCAGTCGGCCTATGTCAGCGAGTTGCGCGCGGCCATGCCGGACGACGCGATCTTCGTCAATGAACTGACGCAGGTGGGCTACCTGGCCCGCATCGCCTTTCCCGTGTACGGACCGCGCACCTACATCGGGCCGGGCTACCAGGGCACATTGGGCTACGGGTTCCCAGTGGCGCTGGGCGCCGCAGTCGGCGGGCGCGGGCGCCGCGTGGTGTCTATTACCGGCGACGGCGGCTTCGGCTGGAACCTGCAGGAACTGGCCACGGCCCAGCGCTATGGTCTGCCGGTGACGCTGGTGGTGTTCAACGACGGGCACTACGGCAATGTGCGCGCCATCCAGAAGCGCGAATTCGGCGCCGAGGTGGCAGTCGACCTGGCCAATCCCGATTTCGGCACGCTGGCGCGGGCCTTCGGCGTGCCGTTCGAGCAGGTCGGCACGCCGCAGGCGCTGGGCGCGGCGGTCAAGGCGTCGCTGGCGGCGCAAGGGCCGGTGATGATCGAAGTGCGGATCGGCGTGGTGCCCAGCCCCTGGCACCTGCTGCGCCTGCAGCCGATGAAAGGCATGACAGGCCCGGCGGCGCCGGTCAATCCCCTGGGCGAGGCCCGGCCATGAACATCTATGACCACTTTTATGCGGACGGCCGGTTCATTTCGGTAGCGGAGGGGCGCCGCCATGTCGTGGTGAACCCCGCCAGCGAAACCGCGTGCGCCGAGGTGGCGTTGTGTGGCCGGGGCGACGTGGACGCCGCGATCAAGAGCGCGCGGCGCGGCTTCGAGGCATGGCGGCATAGCCGCCTGGATGAGCGCGAGGCGGCGCTGCGGCGGCTGAAGGCCGCCCTGGAGCCGCGCGCGGACGAGATCGCGGCATTGCTGGCCGTCGAGATGGGCTGTCCGGTGTGGCTGGGTGGGCTGATGCAGATGTCGATGCCCTTGAAGGGCCTCGACTTCGCCATCGAAGGCCTGTCGCAAATAACGTGGGAAGAACGCGTCGGCAACGGGCTGGTGGAGCGTGTGCCCGGCGGCGTCGTGGCGGCCATCACGCCATGGAATTTTCCGGTGCACCAGATCGTGGCCAAGGTCGCCGCCGCCGTGGCGGCGGGCTGCAGCATCGTGGTCAAGCCCAGCGAGGTGGCGCCGGGCGCCGCATGGGCGTTCATGCAGGCCGTGCACGAAGCCGGGCTTGCCGCGGGCGTGGTGAACCTGGTGTGGGGCGATGCCGATGTGGGTGAATACCTGGTGACGCATGCCGGCGTGGACCGGATCAGTTTCACCGGTTCGACCGCGGTGGGCCAGCGCATCATGGCCAGCGCCGCTGCCAGGCTGACGCCCGTGACACTGGAACTGGGCGGCAAGTCGGCCGCGGTGCTGCTGGACGATGCCGACCTGGCGGCCGCGATTCCGGCGGCAGCGCGGATGGGGCTGGCCAACTCGGGCCAGGCCTGCGTCAGCCAGTCGCTGCTGCTGGTGCCCCGGCCATTGCGCGACGAAGCGATTGCGCGGTTCCAGCAGGCGGCCGCCGGCTGGGTGCTGGGCGATCCGCTGGACCCGGCCACGCGCCTGGGGCCGGTGGCGACCGCCGCGCAGCATGCGCACGTGAACGCGATGATCGCCCGCGCGCAAGAGCAGGGCGCCATGTGCGTGATGGGCGGGCCGACGGGTTTGTCCCGGGGCTATTTCGTGGCGCCGACCTTGTTCTCGAACGTCAGCCCGGACATGGAGATCGCCCGGCGCGAAGTGTTCGGCCCGGTGGTGGCGCTGATGACCTACGAAAACGAGCACGAGGCCGCGGACCTGGCCAACGCGTCGGGCTATGGCCTGTCGGGGGCGGTGTGGTCGGGCGATCCGGCGCGGGCAGTGTCGTTCGCCCGCCGCCTGAAGACCGGCCAGGTGGTGATCAACGGCGCCGCGCAGAACCTGGCCACGCCTTTCGGCGGCTGGGGGTTGTCGGGCTTCGGCCGCGAGAATGGCAGGTTCGGCATCGAGGATATGTTGAGCTTCCGGTCGCTGCACGGGGCCGCGTGAAGCGGCCGCGGGCCGTCCAGGGCGGTGGTACGCTGGGCTGCAATGCGCCATGCGCGTCAATACCCATCGAGTACCGACCCCATGAAGATGCACTTTGCGATGCTTGCCGCCGCGCTGCTGGCCGCGGCGGCCTTGCCGGCCCGCGCCCAGGACTACGGCCGCCACGGCCACGCCCTGGTCCAGGACAGCAAGGGCTGGGTGTATATCGACCGCGACCGGCGCCCCGTGCTGCGGCCTTACATCTTCGACAACGGCCCGGACTACTTCGAGGAGGGCCTGGCCCGGTTCGTCGACAAGGGGAAGATGGGCTTTTTTGACGAAGCCTTGAACATCGTGATCCCCGCGAAGTACGACTTCGCCTTTCCGTTCCGGAAGGGCGTGGCCAGGGCCGGCACCGATTGCCGCACGTTCCAGCATGGCGAGCATTCGTCGGTGCAGTGCAAGACCTGGGAATACCTGCGCAAGCCCGCCAAGTAGATTGTTGTTCGCCCTGCCTGCACCTGCAGGCGACGCCCGCTCAGTGCTTGCAGGGATATGCCTTGGCCAGGGCCTCGACCACGATGCCCGCGGCGCCTTCCGAGCGGCGCGCTTCGGGAAGATCGCCCAGGTAGTCGAGCACCGGCGCCGGCATGGCTTCCATGTCCAGGTCTGAAGCCGGGCACCATTGCTTGCCGTTGGCGGTGTCGGCGATGCCGAGTATGTACGAGGTCGCCATCAGGGTGGACAGCATGGTGCGCTGCGCGGGGTCTTTTACCCAGGATGCCAGGCCGCCGCTCATGATGCCGTCGTAGAGTTCCTGGGCGGTGATCGGGCGGTACGGAGAAGGCTGCTGGGCAGGGGCGGCCGCCGCCGTGCCTGCCGCCAGCGCGAACGCCAGGGCGGCGAGCAGGCGGGGCGGGCCGGTGCGGCGTGCGGGCTGGGTCATGGCCGGGTATTCCTGTTCGGTGAAGGCAGGCGGCCATGTTATCAGCGGGCCGGTCCGGCGCGGCAGGCCGCCCGCCGCCGGGTCAGTCCTGCCATTGCACCGCGCCGCTCAGCCAGCAGCCTGGCGCATCGTCGCGCGCCCTGAGCTCGATGGCCGACGGCGACCCCATCGCAATACCCTGGCGTATGGTGCAGGGCTGGCGGGGGTCGATCCGGCCGGTTTGATGCAGGTAGCCCCACAGCGCTGCGGCCGCAATGCCGGTGGCCGCGTCTTCGGGGTAGCCCGACGATTTCGGGAACTGCCGGGCGCAGGCGTGGCCCTCCGCCAGTGCATAAGGGTAAAGGCCGGTGGATTCCAGCGCGTCGCACAGCGCCGGCACCGCGCTGAAGTCAGGCGCCAGGCTGTCCAGCGCGGCGGCGCCGGGCAGGCGCACCAGCGTTTTCACACGGCTGGTGCAGGCGTTGACGGCTTGCAGACCCGGCGTGGCCGGGTCGATGCGCAGTACCCGCGCGATGTCCGCCAGCGCCGCCGCGGGCAGCGGAGCAAGCTGCGCGGGGGGCTGCGAAATCCAGGCACGCTGGCCGGCTTCGTCCCAGATCCCGTCGACACTGCCGCTGGCCGTTTCGATGCGGGCCGCCGCACGCCGCCAGCAGCCCCACTGGCGCAGCGCCCACAGAGTGCCGACGGTGGCGTGCCCGCACATCTCCATTTCGTGGCCGGGCACGAAAAAGCGGAATCGCCAATCGTGGCCGCTGGCCGGATCGGCCGGCGGCAGGATGAACGCGGACTCGTGGCCGTAATCGGCGGCCAGCGCCTGCATGGCCTGGCTCGCCATGCCGCGCGCGTCGAGCACCAGCGGCACGGGGTTGCCGCCGCGCGCGCCGGCGGCCGGGTCCACGAATACCCGGATCAGGATGGCCTGCCCGGGCGCAGGCGGGCGCGGCGGGCGGCGAGCGGCGGGGACATGGATATCAGTCAATGCGGGCTCCCACCGATTTGGCGATTCCGCCCCAGAACGGCACGTCGTGCTTTACCGCTTGCGCGAGCGCGCCGGAGGGGCCGGGCTGCGCGCGGACACCTTTGGCGGCAAGATCGGCGGCGATGGCCGGATCGTTCAGCGCCGCGTTCAGGGCCTGGTTCATGCGGGTGACAATCTGCGGGGGAGTATGCCCCGGAAACGCCAGGCCATACCAGAGCTGCTGTGTATAGCCCGGGAAACCCTGCTCGGCAAAGGTGGCCACGCCGGGCAGAATGTCCGTGGCAGCGGTGGTGCCCACAGCGTCCAGCTTGCCGCCAAGCACGTACGACGCAAGGCCCACCGGGTTGTCAAACATCAGGTCGACCTGTCCGCCGATCAGGTCGGTGTAGGCGGGAGCCGCACCCCGATAGGGGATATGGGTGAGACTCAGGCCCTGCTTGGTGCGGAACATCTCGCCCAGCAGGTGCGATACGGTGCCCACGCCCACCGATGCGAAATTGGCCTGGCCACGCTGCTTGAGCGCCTGGATCAGGCCGGCGACGCTGCGCGCGCCTATCGATGGATGGACCGCGAGCACATAGGGCGAAGTCCCGATGAAGCCCACATAGTCGAAATCATGCAACGGGTCGTAAGGCAGGTGCTGGTACAGGCTGGGGCTGACGGCGTGCGTGCTGGTGGTGACGGCCAGCGCGGTATAGCCATCGGGCCGGGCGCGGGCGGCCTGTCCGGAGCCTACCGTGCCGCCCGCGCCGCCGCGGTTTTCGATGATGACGGTCTGACCCAGTTCACGCGCCAGGGCGGGCTGCAGGGTGCGTACTACCAGGTCGGTGCCGCCGCCGGCCGGAAACGGCACGATCACGGTAACCGGCCGGTCCGGCCAGGGCGCTTGTGCCTGGGCCAGCAACGGCGCGGCGGCCAGCGCCAGGGCAAGCAGGCGGAATGAGTTGGGCATGGGGCCTCCTGTGGATTCAGGAAGGCATCCTATGCGCGGCGCGCGGCTGGCCCAAACCTGTGCGCGACAGGACATGATCCCGCATGCGACAGCCGCGGGGCCGCCACGGGTAAATGCCCATGCCGCGGCATGCCCGGGGGCAGCCGCCCGGATTTAAGATAACCGCAGGCGGCGTCAAGGGTGCGCCGCCGGAGATCCCGTCATGGCCAGCGCCGTTCCTCTTTCTTCGAAGCTCGATCTGATCGCATGCGATGGCTATGCACTGGCGGCAAGCCGCCAGCCCGGCTATGTATTCGACTGGCACGTGCATGACTGCGCCATGCTGCTGTGGCCGCGCACGGGGGCGCTGGACAGCGCCTGGCAGACGGCCGGTGGGCGCCGGCGCGGGCGGCTGGCGCGCGGGCAGGCCCTGCTGCTGCCCGCGCAGGTTCCGCACAGCACGCGGTCGACCGGCGCCGCCCAGCAGCATGGCGAACTGTACCTGGCCGCCAATCTGCTGCGTGAATGCCCGGTCGGCGGGCCGCTGCAGCTGGATGGCGCGGCGCAGGCCATGCTGGATGCCTTGTGGATGCCGGCCCTGGCGGCCGCCGCCCGGGCCAGCCTGGTGCGCGCCCTGATCGGGCAACTGGCCGCGAGCCGGGCGCTGGCGCTCGAAGAAGATCCCCTGGCCGATCTTGCCGGCCGGTGGTTCGACAGCCTGCGGCTGGCGCTGGAAGACAGCCGGCCGCTGCCGGCGATCACGCAGTCCGCCGCGCGCCTGGGCGTTTCGGTTCGGACCCTGCAGCGCGCCTGCCTGCAAGAGTACGGGCTGACGCCGCTGGACTTGCGGCGCACCCTGCTGGCGCAAGCCGCCCGGGCGCGGCTGGCGGGCGGCGAATCGCTGGCGTCGGTCAGCGCCGCGCTGGGCTTTGCCAACAGCGGGCATCTGGGGCGCCTGCTGCGCGCGGTGCCCGCGCGTCGCGCGCCTACTCGTTCGAAATATGAGCCGACTTGATCAGCTTGCCCCAGGTGGCGGCCTGGCCGTGCAGGAAAGCGCCGAAGTCATCCGCCGAACCTGACGCTACCGTGACGCCCATGGACGCGAGCTTTTTCTGCACGTCCGGCTTGGCCAGCGCCGCATTGATCTGCTTGTTGAGCTTGTCGATGATGGGGCGGGGCGTGTCCTTGGGCGCCACGAAGCCCCACCACACCGAGGCTTCCAGCTTGGGATAGCCGGCATCGGTGGCCGACGGCACCGACGGGATCAGCGCCAGCCGTTCGGGGCTGGCCACCATGATGGCGCGCAGCCGCCCCGATTCGACCTGGGGCAGGGCCTGCAGCGGATCCAGCAGCATGAACGACACGCGCCCGGCGGTCAGGTCGATGATGGCCGGCGCGCCGCCCTTGTACGGAATGTGCAGCATGTCGGTGCCGGTAACCGATTTCAGCATTTCCGAGCCCAGGTGGGCAGAGCTGCCGCTGCCGGCCGAGGCATAGGTGACTTTGCCCGGGGCCGCCTTGGCGGCATCCGTCACGTCTTTCAGCGATTGATAGGCGGACCCGGACGGCACCATCATGATCAGCGGCGACGAGCCCAGCTTGGCAATCGGGGCCAGCGAGTCCAGTTCCGAGAAGGTCCGGCTGGGATACAGCGCCGTATTGGTCGCCAGCCCGTTGCTGCCGATCAGGATGGTGTAGCCGTCGGGCGCGGATTTGGCGGTGTACTCGTAGGCGATGGTGCCGTTGGCGCCCGCGCGGTTTTCCACGACTACCGATTGGTTCAGCTGTTCGCCCAGGTGCTGGCCGATCAATCGGCCCAGGATGTCGACCGCGCCGCCCGGCGGAAAGGGCACCACAAGATGGATCGGCTTGTCGGGATAGGTGTCCGCCGCCTGGGCGGCGGCCCCTTGCGGCGCGAGGCCGAGCAGGCCGGCAGCCGCCAGCGTTGTTGCCAGTGTGCGGATGGATATGCTGTTCATGAAAGTTCTCCTGTGTGGATGCGTTTGAGATGGCCTGCGCCAGGTCTCAGCCTGGCTGCGCGGCGGGCTCGGGCCAGCGCAGCACCCGCGCCGCCGTCTTGCCCATGACCCATTCCCTGTCGTCGGGGCCGAGAAAATCCAGGGCGATGCGGAAGTGGTCCACGCACTCCTGGTAAGTGCAGGGCAGCCGCGTGAAGTCGGAGCCCCACATGCAGCGCCGCGGTCCGAACGCGTCATAGATGCGCCGCAAGTAGGGCGCGATATTCGTGAAAGGATAGGGCTGGCTGCTGTAGCAGGGCGCGGCCGACATCTTCACGTACACGTTCGGCAGCGGCGACAAGGCCAGCAGCCGGTCCAGGTCGGCGAAGCAGGCGTCGTCGCGCAGCTGGCTTTCCCGCGCCATGTGGTCGAGCACGATGGTCAGGCCCGGGTAGCGCCGCGCGATGGGGGCGACTTTGTCGACCTCGCCGGGGACGAACAGCATCAACGGGATCTCCAGGCGTTCGCACGCCGACCAATACCAGTCGAGCGCGCCGGGCTCCAGCCAGCCGCTCCATTTGGGCTTGTGGAAAGTCATGCGGATGCCCAGCATCCGCGGCTGGTCCAGCCAATGCTCCAGCTGCCGGCGCGCGTCGGGGGCGTCGGGATTGAAGCGCCCCATGATGCCCAGTCGCGACGGATGCCGCTGCGCCTCGCGCAGCGCGGTGATGTTGCTGTCGCCCACGGGCGATGGCGGCACGATGATGGCCCTGGATACGCCGGCGGCATCCATGATGCCCAGGAACTCGTCGGCCAGCAGCGGCGCTTCGCGATGCGGGCGGGCGCCGGGCACCGCCACGAATGTTTTCTTGCCGATTTCTTCGGCGGGCCAGGGTTGGTCGGCGCGGTGGGCCTCCCAGAAATGCACCTGGGTATCGGTGATCAGCATGCAGGACTCCTTGCTACGGCTGCGGCTGCTTGCGCAGAGTCCGAATGCTAATCGCTGCACTTTGATACCGAAATGGCATTTCCTGTCTAGCTGTTATGAGAAACAGGAATATCAGGCCGGAGACGTCCGCCGGGCGCGGCAGCCCGGTCAGCCGTCGCGTGTGCTGGCGCGGCGCCGCAGCAGCGGCGATGCCTTTTCGGCCGCGGCCATGATGTCGGGCAGAAAGCCGCGGATCAGCCCGGCGGTGGCGCGCGCCAGTGCGGTGCTGGGGCGTTCGGCAGAAGTCGCCAGCGCCAGCACGCTGGTCATGCGCGGGGACACGATCCGCCGCGCGGACAGCGCCGGCGCGGCGCGGGCGATCAGCAGCGCGTTGAGCGTGACGATGGCCTGCCCCAGGCCCTGGTCGACCAGATCGACGATCGCGCCGACGGCGTCGATTTCCAGCGCGATGCGCGGCTTCTTGCCGATATTGGCCAGCCGGGTCTCGACCTGCATGCGCAGCGGGTGGGGGCGGCTGGGAATGATGAGCGGCACGCTGGCCAGGTGCTTCATGGGCACCGAGCCACGCAGGCCGGGGCCCGCGCCGCGCCGCTCTACCAGGAACAGCGGATCTTCGCGCAGCGGGATGATTTCGAGTTCGGGCGTGGGAACCGGATCGTGCAGCAGCGCGACATCGATGCGGCCGGACAGCAGCCATTCGTACAGGTGCACGGTCAGCCCTTCGGTCATCGACAGCGTGGCCTGGGGGAAGGCCTGCTTGAACCGGGTGGCCAGCGGTGCCGTGATGAGACGGCCCACCGAATACGGCACCCCCACGACGACCCGGCCGATCGGCGCGCCGCGGGTGTCTTCGACTTCCTGCCGCGCGCGTTCGACCTGCATCAAGATGCCGCGGCCGTGCGCCAGCAGGCGCTGCCCGGCTTCGGTCGGGTTGACGCCGCGGCCATTGCGGTACAGCAGGTTCTGCCGCAGTTCGATTTCCAGGCTGCGGACTTGCCTGCTGAGCGCGGGCTGGGCTACGTCGAGAATGGCGGCGGCCTTGGTGAAACTGCCCAGTTCGGCGACGTGGACGAAATATTCCAGCTGGCGTAGATCCATGGCCGGCTCCGATGGCGCCGTGGCGGCTTGGTTGGCGGGTATGCCGGCAAGCTGGGTTTCCCGGCCGGCATGGGGCGCCAGCATACTACCTGGCCCATCAGTCGCGGGCCGACACGTCGGCCGCCCGCTTTCGCGTCCGGTGGCCTGCCGCGCCGCGCTGCGCTAGTATGGGTGTCTTCTCGCCTTGTCTTTCCCGCCCAAGGAGCTCTCCATGGCCAGCTTGACAATCAATGGCAAATCCCAAGACATAGACGCGCCCGACGACATGCCCCTGTTGTGGGTCATTCGTGACCGCCTGGGCATGACCGGAACCAAATTCGGCTGCGGCATGGCCATGTGCGGCGCCTGTACGGTGCACCTTGACGGTGCACCGATTCGTTCCTGCGTAACGCCCATTTCCGCGGCGGCCGGCAAGCAGATCACCACCATCGAGGCCGTGGGCGACGACGCCGTCGGCCGGGCCGTGCAGCAGGCCTGGACCGAGATCGGCGTGCCGCAATGCGGCTATTGCCAGTCGGGCCAGATCATGTCGGCCACGGCGCTGATCAAAAGCAACCCCAAGCCCACCGACGCGGATATCGACGCGGCCATGAGCGGCAATATCTGCCGCTGCGGCACGTACCCGCGCATTCGCGCCGCCATCAAGCAGGTGGCCGCCGCCCAGGGAGCCGCCAAATGAACGAGTTCTACCGGATGTTCCCGCAGGCGCCCGGTTTGGTCGGCGACCTGCCCGCGTCGCCGGCCCGCCGCGACTGGTTGAAGGCCGCCGGGGCGTTGACCGGCCTGGTGCTGTCGGTGGGCGCCAGCGGCATCGTGCGCGCCGCCGAAGGCGCCAAGGCCGACAAGAAGTATGGCGCCGACGGCATGCCGCATGGCACGGTCGACGATCCCCACGTGTTCGTGTCGATCGGCGCCGACGGCATCGTCACCATCATCGCGCACCGCGCCGAAATGGGCACCGGCGTGCGCACGGGTCTGCCCATGGTGGTGGCCGACGAGCTCGAGGCCGATTGGGACAAGGTCCGCGTCATCCAGGCGCCCGGCGACGAGCCCCGCTATGGCAACCAGGACACCGACGGCTCGCGCAGCACGCGCCATTTCTTCCAGCCCATGCGCCGCGTGGGCGCGGCCGCGCGCGGCATGCTGGAAGCCGCCGCCGCCAAGCAATGGGGCGTGCCGGTGGCAGAGGTCGCGGCGCGCAACCATGAGGTCATCCACGATAAAACCGGACGCAAGCTGGGCTACGGCGAACTGGCCGAAGCAGCCGCCGCGCTGCCGGTGCCCGCCGCCGGCGAGCTGCGCCTGAAAACCCCGGAACAGTTCCGCTACATCGGCAAGCAGAGCACGCGCAGCGCCGATATCCAGGCCATTGTTTCCGGCCACACTCATTTCGGCATCGACACGCGCCTGGACGACATGCTGTATGCCGTGGTGGCGCGGCCGGCGGTGCTGGGCGGCAAGGTCAAGCGCTACAGCGCCGATGCCGCCATGAAGGTGCCGGGCGTGGTCAAGGTGATCGAGATCCCGGCCGGGCCCATTCCGCCGGTGTTCGCCCCGCTGGGCGGGGTGGCCGTGATCGCCCGCGATACCTGGGCGGCGCTCAAGGGCCGCCAGGCGCTCGAGATCGAATGGGACGACGGCCCGAACGCCAGCTACGATTCCGAGGCCTTCCGCAAGACGCTGAGCGAAGGCGCGGGCAAGCCGGCCAAGGCCGTGCGCAACGATGGCGACGCCATGCAGGCGCTGCAGGGGGCCGCGCGGCGCATCCAGGCCGAATATTATCTGCCGCACCTGGCGCACGCCTCGATGGAGCCGCCCGCGGCCACCGCGCGCGTCGCCGACGGCAAGTGCGAGGTCTGGGCCTGCGTGCAGTCGCCCTACGGCACGCGCGAAAACGTGGCCAAGCACCTGGGCCTGGACACCGCGGCGGTGACCGTGCACCAGACCTTGCTGGGCGGGGCCTTCGGGCGCAAGTCGAAGTCGGACTTCGTGGTCGAGGCCGCCTTGCTGTCGCGCGCCATGGACGGCAAGCCGGTCAAGGTGACCTGGGCGCGCGAAGACGACATCACCAACGACTACTTCCATACCGTCTCGGTAGAACACCTGGAAGCCGGCTTCGACGCGCAGGGCAAGGCGGTGGCCTGGCTGCACCGCACCGCGGCGCCTACTATCGGCTCTACTTTTGTCGCCAATGCGCAGGGCCAGCAGCCGTTCGAGCTGGGCATGTCGGCGGTGAACATCCCGTTCGACATCGCCAACTTCCGGGTCGAATCGGTGCCGGTGCCCGCGCATACGCGCATCGGCTGGTTCCGCTCCGTGTCGAACATTCCGCACGTCTTCGCGGTGCAGAGCTTCGCGGCCGAGATGGCCCACGCGCTGGGGCGCGACCACCGCGATTACCTGCTCGAACTGATCGGCCCGCCGCGCAAGATCTCGCCCGCCGACATGTCCGACGGCTGGAACTATGGCGAGTCGCCCGCCACCTATCCGCTGGATACCGGCCGCATGCGCCATGTGGTCGAGGTGGCGACCCGCGAGGCGGGCTGGGGGCGCAAACTCGAAGCCGGCCGCGGGCTGGGGCTGGCTGTCAGCTACAGCTTCGTGACATACGTCGCCACGGTGGTGGAAGTGGCGGTGGGCAAGGACGGCAGCCTGGCCGTGGAGCAGGTGCACGTGGCGGTGGATTGCGGGCCGCAGGTGCACCCCGACCGCGTGCGCGCCCAGGCCGAAGGCGCGTGCATCATGGGCCTGAGCCTGGCTACCCGCAGCGAGATCTCGTTCGCGAAGGGGCGCACCAACCAGACCAACTTCCACCAATACGAAGTCGCGCGCATGTCAGAGGCGCCGCGCGACATCAAGGTGCACCTGGTCGAGCACGGCTACGACATGCCGCTGGGCGGCGTGGGCGAGCCGGCGGTGCCGCCGTTCGCCCCGGCCCTGTGCAATGCCATCTTCGCCGCAACCGGCAAGCGCATTCGCAGCCTGCCCATCCGCGACCAGCTCAAGGCCTGAGCGCGGCCATGGGGGTGTGGCCCGCCGGGCGGGCCGCCCCCGGGCCCGCGCCACGGCCGGCTATTTCGGCGCGGCCGGCGGCTGTTGCGGACGGAACTCGAACGGCAGCCGGGCCGTCAGCGAGTACGCCAGCTTGCCATCGACGCGCGCGCCCTGGGCGGCGGCCAGGGCGGCGGAATCCAGCGGCCTGCTGCCTGAACTCTGGCTGACCGCGGCCTGCACTTCGCCCCACGACGTCACGGTCAGCGTGATGTACACGGTGCCGCGCGCGCCCCAGCCGTTTTTGGGATAGGCCGGAATGGGCACTTCCAGCAAGGCCTGGCCGTTCGGGTTGCCGCCGGCGACCGGGCCGGTAATGCGGTAGGCGCGCTTGCCGCCGGCGAAGCTGGTAATCGGCTGCAGCTGGTCGGCCGGAGCCTGCGGCTTAGGGGCGGCCTGCGTTTGCTGCGGGCGGGCCTGGCTGGCGGTGGGCCGCTGCGACTGGGTAGACCACGCGTGCAGGCCGTTGGCCAGAATGCCGACGAAGATCCAGACGTACCACTTGGGCCAGCCGATTCCGCTGCCCTGCAGTTTGCGCAGGCCGCGCACCAGCAGCGGCGGCGACTGCAAGGCCTGTTCGTAATGCCGCGCCAGCGCGGCGGGCACGTGCAGGCGCCACCACAAGGGCATGTGCCGCGAGACAAAATAAATGACGGGATGGGCCCGGTTGGCCCGCCGCCAGCCGGGCGACGGGTGGCGCCGCATGCGCTCGATGGCGCGCTCGTTCTGCAGGCGCTGCTTGCGCGGCTGCCGTTCCCACAGTTCGCGTTCTTCGATATAGCGCTGCAGCCATTCGGCCGCGCGCGGCGTGCGCGGGCGGTAGGCGGCATGTTCCCAGTGGAATTGCCGCTGGCCCAGGGAGTACAGCGCGTATTGCCCGTCGGGCCGTTCGGCGATGTGTTCGAGCAACCGGTCGCCGAAGTCCGCCATGGCGTCCAGCGATTCCAGCCCGGGCTGCGAGGTCAGGCGCTTCCAGGCGGCGGGCAGGGCCTGCGGCTCGGTCTGCATGAGTTCGGCGATGGATTCGTCGACGATTCTTCGCCGTTCGCGCGCGGCGCGCCAGGTGGCGTGCCGCGGCACCTGGCGCACGGTCTGCTGCGGCTGCCGCGGCGCATAGCCGGACGCCGGAATATCGGCCAGCGCGGCCGGGGGCTGGGGCGCGGACTCGGGGTCGGCCGGGTTGCCGGCGTCGGGCGCCGGGGCGGCCGGTTCCTGGGCCTCGGCCGCGGCGCCGGCGTTGCGGGCCCAGTCCAGGGCGGTTTCATAGGCGCGGCGCAGGGCTTCGAATTCGCCGGCCTGGGTGTGCTGGTCCAGTGTTTTCAGCCGCTGCGCGTAGGCGCGCCGGATCGCCCGGGTGTCGGCGGTCGGCGTGATGCCGAGCACGGTGAAGATCGCTTGCATGGGGTCGGATCGTCGTGGGCGGGTCTGGCGTTACAGCGGATCGGGCTCAGTATCGAAGACGTTGTAGCGGTCGAAGTGCTCGATGGCGCGGCGCAGCCGGTCGCGCGCGCTTTCGATGGCGCGCTCGTGCTGTTCGGCCAGCGCGGCCTCGAACAGGCTTATCTCTTCGCCCATGACTTCGCGCGCGCGCCCGCGCAGGAAGGCATATATGCGTTCGGCCTCGGCCATCACCCCGCGGTTTTCCAGCTTGTCGCGCGGGTGGATTTTCAGTTCGGCCAGGGCCGCGAAGCGCTCGGCGATCTGCTGGTCGGTCAGCTCGCTGGCGTGGCTGCGGATGACGATGCGATATACCTCGCTGTCGGAAAGGCGCATGGCCTCGACTTCCAGGATGCCGTTGACATCGTAGGTGAAGCGCACTGCCACGGTGCCGTCGGTGCGCGAGCCGCCGTCCAGCGGCACGGCCAGCTCGCCGATCTTGATGTTGTCGCGCACCGAGCGCGATTCGCCCTGGTAGATGCGCAGCAGGATTTCTTTCTGGCCGTTGCGCAAAGGAGAATATTCCTGCACCCGGCTGACGGGCACCACCGTGTTGCGTTCGATGATGGGCGAAAACTGCCCCTCGACATGGCGGCCGTCGTCCAGCTCGCGCGAGGTTTCCACGCCCAGCGAGTATGGGCAGACATCAGTCATGACCACTTCGCGCAGGGCCGCGTCGCGCGCTTTCAGGCCGGCCATCACGGCGGCGCCCAGGGCCACGACTTCGTCGGGGTTCAGGGCTACCGACGGAAAACGGCCGAACATGCGCGTAACCAGGTTGCGGATCATGGGCGCGCGCGTGGCGCCGCCGGCCAGGACGACTTCCTGGATGTCGCCGCTGCGCAGCCCGGCATCGCGCAGGGCCCGTTCCAGCGGCGCGCGCAGGCGCTGCAGCAGGGGTTCCGAGATCGTCCGGTAGTGCTCTTCGGACAGTTCCAGGCGGTAGGCCTGGTCTTTCCAGTGCACCGCGATCTCGGCGGAATCGGCCTCGCTGAGCTGCCGCTTGGCGGCTTCGACGCGCGCGCGCAGGTGCTGCATGAAGGCGTGGTCGTCGCGCGCCCGCTTGGGCACGTTGGCCGACTGGCAGAACCAGTACACGATTTCATTGACGAAATCTTCGCCGCCCAGGAAGTTGTCGCCGGCGGTGGCGCGCACTTCCATGACCCCTTCGAACAGCTCCAGGATAGACACGTCGAAGGTGCCGCCGCCCAGGTCGAACACCAGGAACTGCGATTCGGCCGCGCGCTGGTGCAGGCCATAGGCCAGCGCGGCGGCCGTGGGCTCGTTGATCAGCCGCTCGACATGCAGGCCGGCCAGCCGGGCCGCGGCGCGGGTGGCCTTGCGCTGGGCATCCGAAAAATAGGCGGGCACCGAAATGACCGCTTCGGTCACGGTTTCTCCCAGGGCGGCCTCGGCGTCTTCTTTCAGCGCGCGCAATACCAGGGCCGACAGCTCTTCGGGCCGGAAGCGGCGTGCGCCCAGCTGGAACAGCTTGTCGCCGCCCATGTGGCGCTTGAACAGGGCGGCGCTCTGGCCGGGGTGGGTCTGCAGGCGCTCGCGGGCGGGTTCGCCCACCAGCACGGTGCCATCTTCATCCAGGCTGACGCAGGACGGCGTCAGGTTGCGGCCCAACGCGTTGGGTATCAGCCTGGCCTGGCCGTCGCGCCAGCAGGCTGCCAGGCTGTTGGTAGTGCCGAGATCGATGCCGACTATCATGAACCACGCTGTTCCTCGCGCCGGGCGGTGCGGCCCAGTGGAATGCCCGGCGGGTCCGACGCAGCGATTGTTTGCAAATATGACGGTTGCGGAACTATATACTGACACGCCATGACTGCACTAGCCGCCATCTTTTACTTCCTGGGCCAGCATTCGCTGTGGAGTCTGCCGCTGCTGGTGCTGGCGGGGCTGGCGGTGGGGGCCTGCCTGGCCCGCTGGCTGGGGCACCCCGCGTGGTACGCTCTGGGCATCGCCGGTTTCGTGGCGGGCATGGCCAATGTGTTCACCGGGCCGATGGCCAATGCGCTGTTCGTGCATGCATTCGGCACGTACGGCAGCGCCGTTATCACCCATGCCGAACAAACCAGCTCGCAGCTCAATGAGCAGTACGTCTGGGCCTACGATGCCGTGCTGAAGACGGCCGATGGCCGCGATGTGAAGTTCCATTTTGACACCCTGTCGGCCAGTCTGTATCCGGTGCGCAATGAAATCGAACTGCCGCCAAAGGGCGAGCGCTTCGTGGTGAAGTACATGCCCGGCTTCGAGCGCAGCGTGGTGATCATGCGCGACGAATCGCCGTTCGGGCGACGCCGCCTGTTGCAGCGCGCCCGCGCGCCGGTCGAGCGGGCGCGGGCCCAGCTGGCCGCCAGCCCAGGCAATGACGGGTTCCGGCAGGAATACCGCCAGGCGCTGCGGCAGTTCCTGGACGCTTACCAGCACGATGCCCCGCCCGGCCTGGTGCAGCAGTACCGGAACGAACTGCAGGCCATGGGGTCGTAGCCGTACCGCCGCGCTGCCCGGCCCTTCCATACTTAGGCAACGGCAAACCGTCGGCTTGCAACATCCGAATTGTCGCGGCCCGGCCAGGCGTTCACACTCTGGGTCTTTTGCGAGGAGACACAGATGAGGCAGGCACGGGCGTGTATTGCGGCGATGTTGCTGCTGGGAGGCATGGCGCAGGCAGCGGCGGCGGGCTACCCCGACCGCCAGGTGAAGCTGGTGGTGCCGCAGGCGCCCGGCGGCGCTTCGGACTTCCTGGCGCGCCAGGTGGCGCAGGGCCTGACCGAAGCCTGGGGGCGGACCGTGGTGGTCGAGAAGTCGGGCGCCCGCGTAGACTGAACGCCGGCCGCGGGGCTTCAGGCTTCGGAGACGGGGCCGGGCGGGCGGCGTTCGGGAAGCAGGGCCTGGACTTCGATCTCGACGTCGACGTCCAGGGCCAGCCGGGCCTGCACGGTGGACCGTGCGGGCAGCGCGTGGCCGAAGCGCGCGGCATAGACTTTGTTGAATTCGCCGAACAGCGCCATGTCCGACAGCCACACCGTGGCGCGCACCACGTCTTGCAGGTGGCAGCCGGCCTTGGCCAGTGTCTCGGTGATGCGGTCGAATACGGCTTCGGTCTGCGCGGCGATATCGCCGCGCACGACCTGCCCCGCCGCGTCCATGGGGATCTGGCCCGAAGCGAACAGAAAGCCGTTGGCCTTGACGGCGCGCGACAGCGGCAGGGGCGTGGCGGCGGGCAGGCGGGTGACGCGTGACATGGCGGTACCTCGTCAAGGGTGGGCGGGCGTGCCGCCAACCCTAGCACAGGATGCCGCGCCGCGCCCAGCCCGGCGCCGCGGCCCGCGCCTCACGAGTCGTGCTTGTGCTGCGGCTTGCCGTGCCGCGAGGCGGACGCCATTTTTTCCAGTTCCTTCTCGTCCATCGATTCGTACATGGATTTCGAAGCGCCCTTCAGGCTGCTTTTTTTCTGTTCGCCACGCTTGGCGGCAAGGGCAGCGCCGGCCGCCTTTTGCTGGGCTTGGGATTTCGCGGGCATGAGTGGCCTCCGTGCATCAGGTGGGTGAACCGGCCGCGCACGCAAGCGGCATGCCCGGCGGGGCAGCGCCGCGGCGGCCGTACACTTGGGCATTGCCCGGCGCCGCGCCCCGGCCGCCGCCCCGCATTCCACAGACAAGGCCCATCATGCAGCCCATTTACGACGTTTTGATCCGCCATGCCGAGATCGTCGACGGCACCGGCGCGGCGCGCTTCGACGGCGACATCGGCATCAACGGCGACCGTGTCGTGCGCCTGGGCGACCTGGGCGGCGCGCGCGGCCGCCAGGAAATCGACGCCCGCGGGCTGGTGGCCGCGCCCGGCTTTATCGACGCCCACACGCACGACGACCGCGTCATGCTGTCGGCCGGCGACATGGCGCCCAAGGTCAGCCAGGGCGTTACCACGGTAATCGGCGGCAATTGCGGCATTTCGCTGGCGCCCATGCCCCAGCCGGCGCCCGCCGCCATGACGCCGCCGCTGGATCTGCTGGACAGCACCGGCCAGTGGTCCCGCTACGCGCGCTTCGGCGATTATCTGCAGGCATTGCGGGCGCAGCCGGCCGCCACCAACTGCGCCATGCTGGTGGGCCATTCCACGCTGCGGGTAATCACCATGGATGACTTGTCGCGCCCGGCCACGGCCGGCGAGGCGGCCGCCATGCGCGGCCATGTGGACGAGGCCATGGAAGCGGGCGCCATCGGCGTGTCCACCGGCCTGGCGTACGCGCCGGCCATGGCGGCTTCCACGGAAGAGATCATCGATGTCTGCCGCCCGCTGGCCGGGCATGGCGGGCTGTACTGCACGCACATGCGCGACGAGGGCGACGAGATCATGGCATCGCTGGAAGAAACCTTCCGCATCGGCCGCGAGCTTGGCGTGCCGGTGGTGATCTCGCACCACAAGCTGGCCGGGGTGAACAATTACGGGCGGTCGGTGCAGACGCTGCAGCGCATCCGCGCGGCAATGGCGCGGCAGCCGGTGTGCCTGGACTGCTATCCGTATGCCGCGTCGTCCACCATCCTGACCCATGCGCGGGCGGCGGGATCGTCGCGCACCATCGTGACCTGGTCCAAGAGCCTGCCGCAGTATGCGGGCCGCGACCTGGACGATATCGCGCGCGAGCTGGGGGCCACGCTGGAAGACGCGGTGGCCCGCCTGCTGCCGGCCGGCGCCATTTATTTCCGCATGGACGACGCCGATGTGCAGCGCATCCTGCAGTTCGACGACACCATGATCGGTTCGGACGGCCTGCCGCACGATGAACAGCCGCATCCGCGCCTGTGGGGAACCTTCCCGCGCGTGCTGGGCCACTATGGCCGGGGCCTGGGGCTGTTTTCGCTGGAAAAGGCCGTGCACAAGATGAGCGGCCTGACCGCCGCGCGCTTCGGGCTGGCCGATCGCGGCGTGCTGCGCGAAGGCGCTTTTGCCGACCTGGCGATCTTCAATGCCGAAACCGTGGCCGAGGCCGCCACCTTCGACAGGCCGGTGGCGCCGTCGATCGGCATTGACACGGTGCTGGTCAATGGCGCCATCGTGTGGCGCGGCGGCCAGGCCAGCGGCGCGCGGCCGGGGCGGGTATTGCGGCGCCAGGCGGCATAGCGCGCGGGCGGCGTGCCGGCGGGCACGCCAATTGCGGGGCGCAGGTATTGTCATGACAATGAGGCCCCATCATGCGCTATCGCCTGAATGACCTGCCCGACGAGCCGCCCCGGCGGCGCAACTACGACCGCAACTCCAATTCGGGCTATCCGGGGGGCGGCCAGACCTACAGCCAGGAACGCGACCCCTACGGACGCCGCTACGACGACCCGGTCGCCGGCGAGCGCGCCCGCCGCGAGACGCGCGACACGTATTCCCGGCCCGACAGTTGGAAGAACGATCCCCAGTGGCGGGGCGGGGGAGTGGGCCAGGGCGACTACCCCGGGCGTTCGGGGCTGAGTTTTCCGTACCAGAGCCAGCCGCGCATGCCGGTGTATCCCAAGGGATATGTGCGTTCGGACGAATATATCCAGGACGATCTGTGCGAACGGCTGAGCCGCAGCGGCCTCGACGTCGGGGATGTGTCGGTGGCGGTGGCCGGCGGCAAAGTCGTGCTGGCCGGCAATGTGCCTTCGCGCTGGATCAAGCATGCCGTGGAAGACGCGGCCAGCGACACGCGCGGCGTCACCCAGGTCGAGAACCAGATTCGCGTGGGTCCGGCCGCGTCGCGGGCGGCCGGCCCGGATTCTTAAGAGCGCCGCGCCAGGTGCGTGAGCGCCAGGCCGATGCCGAAGGCGGCATAGACCACGGCAAGTGACCGGCCCGACAGCCGGCGCTCGAAGCCCGGCGTCAGGCGCCGCGGCGTGGCCTTCAGGTCCACCAGGCAGGCCGTGGCGGCCACGCCCAGCCCCGCCGCGCAAGGATGCCAGCCCGGGCTGTCGCGGCGGCGCTTGTGCAGCAGGACCTCGTAGGCAAGGGCCCAGAAGATCGACATCGAATGGTGAATGACATACCCGGTGACGGTGTAGCGCAGCGAGGGGCGCTGTTGGCGCAGGGCCGTGTCGCGCCACAGCCAGTGGCTGATGGCGTTGACAGGCGCGAAAGCGCTGTGGCAATCGCGTGCGCCGCAGCCGGCCAGCGTCAGGGTGGACAGGACGCTGGCCGTGCTGCCCGACATGATGGCCCGCGCCGCGATGCGCGCGATGAGGCTCATGCGGTTCCCCGGTGGTTTTGCCAGCTTTCAGCATGCATGGCGGGCCGGCGCGGGGGTGTAACGGTTGGTGCGAGATTGCTTCGGAGGCGTGGCCGATGAGCATATTGGTGCTGGGCGCCACGGGTTTTCTGGGCCGGCACGTGGTGCGGGCCCTGGCGCACACCGGCCACGATGTGGTGGCGGGTGTGCGGGCGACGCCGGCCAGGCGCGAACCCGGCATTGCATACCGCAGCGTCGATTTCAATCAGGCGGGTGATCCGCGCGACTGGCTGCCCTTGCTGCAAGGCATCGATGTAGTGATCAATACGGTGGGGATTTTTCGCGAGTCGCGCGGCGAACGGTTCAGCCAGTTGCATGAAAAAGCGCCGCGGGCATTGTTTTCGGCCTGCCGCCAGGCCGGGGTGCGGCGCGTGATCCAGGTGTCGGCCCTGGGCGCCGATGCGGGGGCCCGCAGCGCCTATTATTTGAGCAAGCGCGCCGCCGATGACTACCTGCTGGCCTTGCCCATGGATGCGGTGGTGGCGCAGCCGTCGCTGGTGTACGGGCCGGGGGGAACCAGCGCGGCGCTGTTCGGCATGCTGGCGACGCTGCCATGGATCCCCGCGCCGGATCTGGGCGCGGCGCGATTGCAGCCCATACACATCGATGACGTGGCCGCGGCGATCGTGGCGCTGGTCGACGCGCCGCGTCCGCCCGGGCCGCGCATCGCCCTGGTGGGGCCGCGCGCCTTGTCGTGGCGGGATTTCCTGGCGCGCTTGCGCGGGGCATTGGGCCTGCGGGGCCGCGGCCGCTTTGTTCCGGTGCCGCGCGGCGTCGCCGCCATCCTGGCGCGCATGGGCGATTGGCGGCGCGAGGCTTTGCTGGACACGGCGGCCTGGCGCATGCTGCGGCGAGGCAACAGCGCCGACGTGGAGCCGCTGCGCGCGCTGCTGGGCCGCATGCCGCGCGAGGTGGATCAGTTCGTGGCGTCCGACGATGCGCCGGCGCAGCGCATGCAGGCCCAGCTGCGCTGGCTGCTGCCGGTCGCGCGGGCAAGCCTGGCGGTTTTGTGGGTCGTTACCGGCGTGGTGTCCC
Organism: Bordetella petrii; assembly: GCF_017356245.1. Classification (NCBI taxonomy): domain Bacteria; kingdom Pseudomonadati; phylum Pseudomonadota; class Betaproteobacteria; order Burkholderiales; family Alcaligenaceae; genus Bordetella; species Bordetella petrii. The sequence goes on along the minus strand of NZ_JAFMZZ010000004.1, from coordinate 173,832 downwards.
TGGGCGTTTACCCGCTGCAGTCCAGCTATGCCCTGCTGCAGCGGGCGGGGGTTCCGCAGGCGTTGCAGCCGCTGGCGTTGTACGGCGCCGCGCTGCTGGATATCGCCCTGGGCCTGCTGGCGCTGGCGCCGCGCCGCATGCCTTGGCTGTGGGCGGCGCAGGCGGGATTGATGCTGGGCTACACGGCCATTGTTTCGTGGCGGCTGCCGGAATTCTGGCTGCATCCCTACGGGCCGATATTGAAGAACCTGCCGCTGCTGGCGCTGCTGTGGGTGCTATATGAACTGGAGCGGCCATGGAATACGCGATAGCGAAATGGCTGCACGTGCTGTCGTCCACGGTGCTGTTCGGCACCGGCATCGGCAGCGCCTATTATTTTCTGGTCGCCACGCTCGGGCGCGATGCGCGCACCGTGGCCGCTGTGGCAGGCTATGTGGTGACGGCCGATTGGCTGTTCACTGCGACGACGGCGGCGGCCCAGCCCCTGACGGGGTATTGGATGATGCATGTGGCCGGCATCGGCATGGATGCGGGCTGGCTGCGCTGGTCGGTGTATTTGTACATTGTGGCGATCGCGTGCTGGCTGCCGGTGGTGTGGCTGCAGATCCGCCTGCGCGACCTGGCCCGCCAGGCCGCCGCCGGCGGCCTGGCGCTGCCGGCCGGCTACTGGCGATATTTCCGTGCCTGGTTCGGCCTGGGCGTGGCGGCGTTTCTGGCGTTCCTGGCCATTTTCTATCTGATGACGGTCAAGCCCGCCTGACGCGGGCCTTATCCCGCTATCCGTTCGCACGCATCGGCGCAGCGCCGGCACGCGGCGGCGCATTCGTCCATGCCGTCCAGCGCGTCGCAGCTATCGGCGCATTGCCGGCATATCGACGCGCAGTCGGCGCAAATGTGCTGATGATGGGGCACGCCGATCAGCATGAAATGCGCGGCCGTGCGGCAGCTTTCCGAGCAGGCCATCATCAGGCGGAAGTGGGCGGGATCGACGTGCGGACCGCCCTGTTCCAGGCAATGGCTCATGGCCATGCCCAGGCAGGCCTGGTAGCAGTTCAGGCATTCGTCGATGCAGATCTGTAGTTGGGGGGAACGAGGCGTCATGGCGGTGGGCTCCTGCCGGGTGGTTTGGGGGCAGGGACACGCAGCAAGCCGCATGCCGCCGGAAGCGGAGCGCCTGGCAGCCTTCGGGAGCCAGGCGTCTGCAACACCGGCTACAGGTCTTCGATGCCCGGCACGCCGGCGCGGATGCGCCGCGAGAACGGCAGAGGGGATGCGGTGTCGCGGGCGCGTTCGGTGTAGCGCCCGCGCCGGCGGTATTCCTGCAGGCTGCCGGCGCCGCGCAGCGCGCCCAGGTCGTACAGGTATTCGGGCAGGTAGCCCGAGGCCAGCAGGCGGTAGTCCAGCGGCAGCCCGGCCACGATGCGGTTGACCATGCGGTAGACCAGGGTGGTGCAGTTGGCGGTCAGCGTGTTGTAGAAGCGCGGCCGTTCGGTCAGCCGGTTGGCCTGGTTGATGTATTCGGCGAACAGGGCTCGCATGTCGTCGGGGGCCATCTGCACGCGGTACAAGTAGCCGTCTTCGTGGCGGACATTGGTGCGCACTTGCAGGATGTCGCGTTCGTCGGCCGCCACGATGCTCAGTTCGTACTGGCGGAAGAAGCCGCCGATTTCCGAGAACCGGTCGTTCTTCCGGCGACGGATTTCCACTGAAAAGACCAGGTAGTCGCCGTCGGCGAAGCCGAACGACACCAGGGTGTGGGCGATGGCGGTGTGCGACCAGTACGACAGCGCCAGGTCAACAGAACGGATGGCCGCCAGGCTGTATTGCCGCGTTTCCCAGCGTGCGTCGAAATCCTGCGGGCCGCGCCACTGGAAATTGCGCACGTTGTGCAGCGTGGCGGTGTCGCCCATGACCTGCCCCTGCAGCAGGCGGGCCACGCTGGGTTCCCAGTCGCGATGCTGCGAGGGCCGCAGCGTCAGCCACCACGCGGCCAACGCGGCGGCGGGGCCGGCAAACAGCAGGGCGCCTGCCCAGCGGCCCATGCCGACCAGCACGCACGCGGCCAGCGCGACCAGTACCCAAATGACGATCAGCGCATAGGTAAAGGGGACGCCTGCCGGCCGCCGTACCCACAGGGCCAGCGCGCCCCAGCCGGCCGCTGCAACAGCAAAGAGAACAAAGCCCGCCTGGACCGCCACATGCGCTCCCGAGTCATGGTCAGCCGCATGCTAGCAATAGCGTAACCGTCCGGTCTACAGACTTTATATATAAGGGCGGCCCGCCTGGCGCGCCGCGGCGGGATGCCGCCCAGGCCTGGCCAGGGGCGGTCGCCACCGGCCGATATTGTTTCAAATTCTCAATTTACTAGTGCACGAAATGTGCATTTTTTTTCGTATTTGTTAATGAAACGTAAGAAAAAACAGTAGCTGTTAAGCGTCACCGGAATTAATACAAGCTCTGCCTAGAATTCGGGTTTCTGCGGCAGTTACGCGAAGATAGGCTGTTTTAGGCTCCGGGTTATCCCGGATATGACCGATCACCATGGAATTTGCCGATATCCTGACCGCGCTGGATCCTCGTCTGCCTTGTGGAGAAGACCTGGAATATGACGCCGAGTTCCTGCAATTGCAGCAGGCGGCAGTCGAGCGCAGCGAACAGCAGTTCGGCTCGACCATTATTCCGGCCCAGCCCCCCGACTGGCGCGAAGTTGAAAAACTGTCGCGCGGCCTGCTTGAACGCACGCGCGATGTGCGCATCATGGGATACCTGACCCAGGCCTGGACCGAAGTGCGCGGCCTGCCAGGCTATGCCGATGGCCTGACTCTGGTGGCCGATACGCTCGAGCGCTACTGGGATGCGGTGCATCCCCGCCTGGATAGCGTGGGCGACAACGATCCCATGCCGCGCATCAATGCGCTGGCATCGCTGGGCGACCTGGCCGGCTGCGCGCGCAGCGCCCGTTCGAGCCGCCTGGTCAACGGCGTGCACGGACAATTGTCATTGCGCGATGCCGAGTCCGTGCTGGACGGCAGCCGTTCCGATCCCGACTTTTATCCTGGCGGGCGCGCTCGCCTGGTCGAACATCTGCGCCAGGCTTCGCTGCAGCAAGACGCCGATCTGTCTGGCTTGATGACCGCGATGCAGGCCCTGCGCCGCATCCAGGGCCAGGTGGCCGACAAGCTGGGCCAGGAATGGGTGCCGGATTACGCGGGCATCCTGCGCACGCTGGACGTGGTGGCGCAGGCCCTGGGCGATAGTGGCCCCGCCGCGCCGGTAGAAGAAATTGTTGGGGACGCAGCATCCACGGCCCCCGCGGCGGCGGCGCCGGCGCCCAGCGCGCCCGCTTCCGCGGTGCGCTGGCAGGATGCGCAGATCCAGTCGCGCGAAGAGGCGGCCGCCATGCTGGCCAAGGTATGCGCGTACTTCGAGGTGAACGAGCCCAGCCATCCGGCACCGTATCTGATCCGCCGGGCGCAGCAGCTGATAGCAATGAGTTTCCACGACATCATGAAGAATCTGGCGCCGCAGGGCCTCGAGCAGTTCGAGACCTGGCTGCCCAGGGACCCCAACGGCGGCCCTGGCGCTTGAGACGCCCGAATATTCGCACCAATTTCAGGATAGGAGAGCACACATGGCAACGACACTGAAGGGCAGCGGACAAAAGTTCATTGCACGCAACCGCGCGCCGCGCGTGCAGATTGAATACGACGTGGAAATCTACGGCGCGGAACGCAAGATCCAGCTGCCGTTTGTCATGGGCGTGCTGGCCGACCTGGCGGGCAAGTCGGTGGAGCCCCAGCCCGATGTGGCCGAGCGCAAGTTCCTGGACATCGATATCGACAACTTCGACGAGCGCATGAAGTCGATCCAGCCGCGGGCCGCCTTCCAGGTACCCAACACGCTGACCGGCGAGGGCAATCTGAACGTCGACATCACCTTCGAAAGCATCGACGATTTCTCGCCCGCCACGGTGGCGCGCAAGGTCGGCGCGCTGAACGAGCTGCTGGATGCCCGCACGCAGCTGGCCAACCTGCTGACCTACATGGACGGCAAGACCGGCGCCGAGGAATTGATCGGCAAGGTGCTGAAGAACCCGGCGCTGATGAACGCGCTGGCGGCCGCGCCCAATCCGGATGCGGCCGCGCCCAAGGCGGACGAGCCCGAAGCCGATCCGGCCGCGAAGTAAACCATAACGGAGATCGCGATGACTGCTGTGGCTAAACGCGCGGATGCCCGCACTGCCGAAACACTGGAAGCGGACGGCCTGTCCGCCCTGCTGAAGAAAGAATTCAAGCCCAAGACCGAACAGGCGCGCGAAGCGGTGGAGCACGCCGTGCGCACGCTGGCGCACCAGGCGCTGGAAAACAGCGGCGTGGCCGTGTCGGCCGACGCCTACCGGACCATCCAGGCGATCATCGCCGAGATCGACCGCAAGCTGTCGGACCAGATCAACCTGGTCATGCACCACGCCGACTTCCAGCAGCTGGAAGGCGCCTGGCGCGGCCTGCACTACCTGGTGACCAACACGGAAACCGACGAGCTGCTGAAGATCCGCGTGATGTGCATCTCGAAGAAAGAGCTGGGCCGCACGCTCAAGCGCCACAAGGGCGTGGGCTGGGACCAGAGCCCCATCTTCAAGCGCGTGTACGAAGAAGAGTACGGCCAGTTCGGCGGCGAGCCCATCGGCTGCCTGGTGGGCGATTACCACTTCGACCACAGCCCGCCCGATGTGGAACTGCTGAGCGAGATCGCGCGCATTTCGGCGGCCGCGCACTGCCCCTTCATTGCGGGGGCGTCGCCCAACGTGATGCAGATGGATTCGTGGCAGGAACTGGCCAACCCGCGCGACCTGACCAAGATTTTCACCAATACCGAATACGCCGCCTGGCGCAGCCTGCGCGAATCGGAAGATTCGCGCTACATCGGCCTGGCCATGCCGCGCTTCCTGGCGCGCCTGCCGTACGGCGCGCGCACCAACCCGGTCGACGAGTTCGACTTCGAGGAAGACACCGACGGCGCCAACCATGACCGCTACGCCTGGGCCAATTCGGCCTATGCGATGGCGGCCAACATCAACCGTTCGTTCAAGCTGTATGGCTGGTGCACGTCGATCCGCGGCGTGGAATCGGGCGGCGCGGTGGAAAACCTGCCGTGCCACACGTTCCCCACCGATGACGGCGGGGTGGACATGAAGTGCCCTACCGAAATCGCCATCAGCGACCGGCGCGAGGCCGAACTGGCCAAGAACGGCTTCATGCCGCTGGTGCACCGCAAGAATTCCGACTTCGCGGCATTCATCGGCGCGCAGTCGCTGCAGAAACCGCATGAATACTACGACGCCGATGCTTCGGCCAACGCCAAGCTGTCGGCGCGCCTGCCGTACCTGTTCGCCTGCTGCCGCTTCGCGCATTACCTGAAGTGCATCGTGCGCGACAAGATCGGCTCGTTCCGCGAGCGCGACGACATGGAACGCTGGCTGAACGACTGGATCATGAATTACGTGGACGGCGATCCGGTCAACTCGTCACAGGAAACCAAGGCCCGCAAACCGCTGGCCGCAGCCGAGGTGCAGGTGCAGGAAATCGAGGACAACCCCGGCTATTACTCCGCCAAGTTTTTCTTGCGGCCGCACTACCAGCTCGAAGGGCTGACGGTGTCGCTGCGCCTTGTGTCCAAGCTTCCGTCGCTCAAGAAGAACGACGGTTGATGGACATTTTTTCAGGGCACGTCGTGCCGTGACCGCAACTTAGGGAGAGAGAAGTGGCTGTTGACATGTTCATGAAGATCGACGGGGCCAATGGCGAGTCGAAAGATTCCAACCACAAAAACTGGAGCGACATCGTTTCGTTCTCGTGGGGCGCCACCCAACCCGGCAACATGGCCAGCGGTGGCGGCCTGGGCGCCGGCAAGGCCAGCTTCAACGACCTGCACGTCGTTGCGCGCATCGACAAGGCGGCTCCGGCTGTCATGAAGCACTGCGCCAGCGGCAAGCACCTCGGCAAAGTCGAACTGTCGGTGTGCAAGGCCGGCGGCCAGCAGGTCGAATACACGAAGATCACGCTGGAAGACGTGCTGGTGTCGTCGGTGCAGCTGTCGGGCGAGCTGAATTCGGAATCCGTGGTGGTGAACTACGCGTTCCAGGCCGCCAAGATCAAGCAGCAATACTGGGAGCAGACGGAGCAGGGCGGCAAGGGCGCGGAAAGCCTGGTCGCCTGGGATATCAAGCAGAACGCGGAAGTGGGCTAAGGCGATTCGCTGGTCTTCTCTCCGGACGGCGCGCGGCTCCGGGGGCCTGTTCACACTGCAGGCGCCCAGGGCCGCACGCCGGCTTTTCGTTTCTTTCCGCGGTGCCTTGTCATGACCAAACCCGCAGTTGCGCTGCGCGAAAGCAGCTTGTCCCAGCACCTGGACGCGATCCAGGGGCAGATACGCCGCCAGCCGGCCGATGCCGACCTGCGCGCGCAGTTGTTCCAGCTGATGGCCGTGCAGGGAGACTGGAACCGCGCATCCGAACAATTGAAGCTGTGCGCGCAGCTGAATGCGCAGGCGCAGCCCATGGCCGTTGTCTACGAGCAGGCCATCGCCGCCGAGCGCCAGCGCGAAAGCGTGCTGGGCGGGCAGGGCGAGCCGGCATATTTCGGCGCGCCGCCCGACTGGTTTGCCGACCTGGTGCAGGCGCTGCGCCTGGACGCCGGCGACCCGCGGCAGGCCGCCGGGTTGCGCGCCCGCGCCTACGAGGCCGCGCAGGCGCAGGCCGGGCGCCTGGAACGGGCCGACGATGCGGCGCCGGCAGCGTTCGAATGGATCAGCGATGGCGACAGCCGGCTGGGGCCGGTGTTCGAGTTCATTCTGGGCGGCCGCTATGGCTGGCTGCCGTTCAGCGCCTTGCGCAGCGTGCGCCTGCTGGCCCCCGAAGGGCTGAGCGACGTGGTGTGGGCGCAGGCGGAAATCACGCTGGACGACGGGCGCACCCAGCATGGGCTGGTGCCGGCCCGCTATCCCGCGCCGGCCGGCCAGGCGCTGGCCGAGCTGGCCGACGTGGTCAAGCTGGGCCGCATGACCGACTGGCAGCCGCTGCATGGCGACATGTACGCGGGCGTCGGCCAGAAAATGTGGGTGACCGACCAGGACGAGTACGCGCTGCTGGATGTGCGCGGGGTGGAGATGGGCTGATGGCGCAATCGGATACGGCCAGCCTGCGTCCCTGGGAGCAATTGCCGCGCAGCGAGCGCGTGGCGCGGGACCGCCTGCAGCCGTCGCTGCTGGACCGCTTGATGGACAACGATCCGTCCAAGCGCCAGGAAACCCGCGAATCGTCCATGCTGACCCATGCCGAGCTGCGCCTGGCGGTGCTGCGCGACCTGCGCTGGCTGCTCAACACAGTGAACCTGCAGACTACCGACGACCTGTCGCCGTACCGCTGCGTGCCCGATTCCACGCTGAATTTCGGCGTGCGGGCGATGGCGGGCAAGCGCATGTCGGAGATCGACTGGGTCGATGTCGAAGATTCCATCCGCAACGCCATCGCCTCGTTCGAGCCGCGCATCCTGGATTCGTCGGTAGAAGTGCGCTGCGTGACCGACACCGGCACGCTGGAGCACCACAACGTGCTCAGCCTCGAGATCAAGGGCATGCTGTGGTGCGTGCCCCACCCCATGGAATTCCTGTTCCGCACCGACATCGACCTGGAAAGCGGCCACATGGACCTGCGCGACCTCGGGGGGCTTTCCTGATGGACGCGCGCCTGCTCGACTACTACAACCGCGAGCTGGTGTACATGCGCGAGATGGGCGCGGAGTTCGCCCAGATGTACCCCAAGGTGGCGGGCCGCCTGGGCATGCACGGCACCGAGGTGGCCGACCCGTACGTCGAGCGCCTGCTGGAAGGGTTCAGTTTCCTGACCGCGCGCATCCATCTGAAGATGGACGCGGAATTTCCCCGCTTCTCGCAGCGCCTGCTGGAAGTGGTGTACCCGAATTATCTTGCGCCCACACCGGCCATGGCGGTGGTGCAGTTTGCGCCCAGCATGAACGAGGGCACGCTGGCGCGCGGTTTCGACCTGCCGCGCGGCACCCTGTTGCGCGGCCGGGTGCCGCGCGGCGAGCAGACGCCCTGCGAATTCATGACCGGGCATGCGGTGCGGCTGTGGCCGCTGCGCGTGACGCAGGCCGAGTTCACCGGCACCCCGCCCGACCTGCCGCTGACCCGCCTGGGCCTGGGCGGGCGCAACGGCCGCGTGCTCAGCGCGCTGCGCATGCGCATCGAGGTGTGCGGCGGCGTGCGGCTGGAAGACATGGACCTGGACCAGCTGGTGTTCCACCTGGCCGGCCAGGACCTGCAGATGCAGCGCCTGCTGGAAATCATCATGGGCCACACGGTGGCCGTGCTGGGCCACGACAGCGCCCGGCCGGTGACCTGGATCAACAAGCTGCCGCCGGCCAGCGTGCGCCATGAAGGCTTTGACGACGAGCAGGCGCTGTTGCCGGCCGATCCGCGCGTGTTCCAGGGCTACCGCCTGCTGCAGGAATATTTCGCGTTTCCGCGCCGCTACCTGTTCTTCAGCCTGAATGACCTGAAGCGCGGGCTGCGCACGCCGCCCCTGGCGGGCGCCGAACGCCGCGAGACACGCTCGTTCGACCTGACGATGCTGTTCTCGGTTGCGGCGCCTGAACTGGAGGGCGCGATCGCCGCCGAGCACCTGGCGCTGCATTGCGCGCCGGTGATCAACCTGTTCCCCAAGCGCGCCGACCGCATCGCGGTGACGCCGCGCACCAATGAATACCACGTGGTGGTCGACCGCACACGGCCGCTGGACTACGAAGTGTTCAGTGTGACGCGGGTGCTGGGACATGCCTCGGCCGAGCGTCCCGAGCAGGAATTCCGCTCGTTCTACGGCACCCTGGGCAGCGATCCGGACGACTACGGCGCCTACTATTCGCTGCGCCGCGAGCCGCGGCTGCTGTCGGACCATGCCCAGCGCAACGGCACCCGCACCGGCTATACCGGCAGCGAGTCGTTCGTGTCGCTGGTCGACCGCCACGAAGCGCCATTCTCGGGCCATCTGCGCCACTTGACGCTGGAAACGCTGTGCACCAACCGCGACCTGGCGATGCTGCTGCCGCTGGGCACCGAAACCGATTTCACGCTGCGCGTGTCGGCGCCGGTGGGCGCGGTGAAAGTGCTGCACGGCCCCACGCGGCCGCACACGGCGCTGGCCGAAAACGCCGCCACCTGGCACCTGATCAGCCACCTGGGGCTGAATTACCTGAGCCTGATCGACCTGGACGCCGAGCAGGGCGCCCAGACGCTGCGCGAGATGCTGCACGTGTACGGCAACCTGGCCGACCCGGTGGTGCGCAAGCACATTGCGGGCGTGCGCCACGTGCTTGCCGAACCCATGCACCACCGCCTGCCGGTGCCGGGCCCCATTGTGTATGGGCGGGGCGTGCGCATCGGGCTGCAGGTCGATGAAACCGCATTTTCGGGCATCAGCCCGTATCTGTTCGGCGCCGTGCTCGAGCAGTTTTTTGCGCGCCATGTGTCATTGAACATGATGTCGGAATTGGTGTTGTCCACGTTGCAGCGCGGAGAAATCGCCCGCTGGAAGCCCCGTATGGGGGCCCGGCCCGCCGTCTAGGGTTAACCGGCCCACGGGGCCGACAGATTGAAAGGAATCGTGCCATGAAAAGCGCCGCGGCAAAACGCCAATATCCTGTCTACGATCCGGTGCACCTGATCGGCACCGTCACGCGCCGCGAAGAGGACGGCAGTTTCGCCGTCGATTGCGACGGCCGCGCCTGGCACGCCCGCCAGGCCGCCAGCTGCCTGCTGGTGCCGCAGCCGGGCGACCAGGTGCTGATCAGCGGTCCGGACGCCGCGCGCGTGTACCTGATCGCCGTGATCGAGCAGGCCGACCCGGGCCGCGCGCAGCTCGAGACCGCGGGCGATGTGGTGCTGCGCTCGCGCTCGGGCAGCGTTGCGCTGGAAAGCGCGCAGGCGGTGCGGCTGGCCGGACAGCAGGCGGTCAGCATCGACACGGCATCGCTGAAGGTGCAGGCCGAGGATGCGCACTGCGTGACCGGGCAGATGAAATACCTGGGCGCCGAAGTGGCCGCCACGATCGGCACGACGCGCCTGGTCGGCAAGGTGTACGAGGCCGTGATGGACCGCCTGTCGTTCCTGTCGCGCGTGAGCTTCCGCGCGGCCGAAGAGGTCGAGCACGTGCGCGCCGGCTCGCTGGATTACCGGGCCGACAAGACCGCCCGCGTGCACGCTTCGTACACCATGGTTACCGGCGAGAACCTGGTGAAGGTCGACGCCAAGCAGATTCACATGGGGTAAAGGTGGCCAGCCTAGCGACCGAGCCGGAACAGGCCGCGCCCGATACCGGGCAGGCGCGGCAGCAAGCCGCCGCGTCCACGCCCGGCGCCGGGCCGTCGGGCCTGCCGGCGGAGTTCTGGCGCGCGCTGGAAAAAGAACCCTACGCCTACGATCTGTTCAATACGCTGCGCTGGATCGACGCGCGCGCCGGCGCGCGCCTGCCGCTGGGCCGCGACACGGTGGCGCGCAACGAGCCGGTGCGCATGCGGCAGGAGCCGTCGATGGCTTTCGCGCCATCGACCCTGGCCTCGGCGCGCCCGGCGCGGGCGAGGCGGGCGCCGGAATTGTCCATCTACAGTTTCGGGCTGTTCGGACCGAACGGTCCGCTGCCGCTGCACTTGACCGAATATGCGCGCGAGCGCATGCATCATTATGGCGACAAGACCCTGTCCGCGTTCGCCGATGTGTTCCACCATCGCCTGATCCTGCTGTTCTACCGGGCCTGGGCCGACGCGCAGAGCACGGTCAGCCTGGACCGCAAGGAAGAGCGCTTTACCCGCTACGTGGCCAGCCTGCTGCACATGGGCATGCCGTCGATGCTCAGGCGCGACACGGTCATGGACCATGCCAAGTTCTTCATGGCCGGGCACCTGGTGCGGCAGACGCGCAACCCGGAAGGCCTGAAGCAGATCCTGCAGAGTTTTTTTTCGGTGCCCGTGCGCATCGCCGAATTCGTGCCCCAGTGGATACGCCTGGAGCCGTCGCAGCGGCTGGGGCTGGGCAGCAGCCTGGGCCTGGGGAAAGACACCATCCTGGGCACGGCGGTGCGCGATGCCCAGCACAAGTTCCGTATCGAGCTCGGCCCGCTGGGCCGCGCCGATTACGCCAGTTTCCTGCCCGGAGGGCGGCGCGCGCGGCAGCTGACGCATTGGGTGCGCGACTACATCGGCGTAGAGCTGGCGTGGGATGTGCGGCCGGTGCTCAAGCGCCAGGACGTGCGCGGCGTCAAGCTGGGCGCGGCCCAGCCGCTGGGCCTGTCGTCGTGGCTGGGCAAGCGCCGGCCCGCGCAGGGCGATGCGCGCGACCTGCTGCTGGACTACGAAGGCCGCGACCGCGCCGCGCGCCGGGCGGCAACCCCAATGCAACCACAGGAGGTGACCACGTGACCCATGACATGATCTATGACGGCCAATTGCTGCGCTGGCCCGGCCATGGCAGCTTCCACGCCACCAGCGGACTGCCGGGATTCCAGGCGCCGGGTGAGTCGGGCACGCTGGAAAGCGGGCCGGCGCCAGGCTTGTACAAGGTCTGCCTGGCCGAGCAGGGCGGCAGCGCCAGCCTGGAGCCGGCTGACGCCGCCACCCGCAATCGCTGCGCGACGGTGCGTGGCGGCTTTTCCCTGCGCGGTTCCGGCAAGGGCTACAGCCACGGCAGCATTGAAGTGGACGGCCGCATTTTCCCGCTGCTGCGCACCTATGCGCGCGGCAAGCGCCAGGCCGCGATGATCATCAAGGTCGAGTATGCGGGCGGCCGCGCCGCCGGCGGAGAAGCGCTTGCCGAATAATTTCCCGCGCGTGGCGGGCGCGCTGGCGGCCATGGCATGCGCCGCGGCGGCGCATGCGTCCGGCTCGCTGAAGGTCGACAACGCGCTGGCCGCGTGCGTGGACGTGCGGCCGGGCATGCGCGCCACCACCGACGGGCAGGTGCTGCTGCAGGCCGGCCTGGACGTCAGGCAGCCGATTGGCCGCTGCGGCTGCAAATCGGCCATCGCTGCCTATACGTCGCAGGTCGAGCTGGACGGCGGGCGCCGCGGCTTTCTGCAGCGCGGGGCGCTGGGCGTCAAGCAGTCGGGCGCGCGCACCCTGACGCTGGCCAGCGACGAGAAGCTGCTGGGCGACCGCAATGTGGTGCTGTCGCTGCGCTGCGCCGCGCCCGATTGAATCCTTTTTCCTGACGCTGAGCACAACAACTATATGTCCGATATCGGCCGCCTTGATCTCTTCGGCAAACTCAATCCGCTGCTGTACCAGGCGCTGGAAGGCGCCACCTCGTTCTGCAAGCTGCGCGGCAACCCGTATGTCGAGCTGGTGCACTGGATACACCAGATCGTGCACACCCAGGACAGCGACCTGCACCGCATCGCGCGCCGTTTCGACCTGGACATGGGCGTGCTGCAGGCGGACCTGACCGGCGCGCTGGACCAGCTGCCGCGCGGCGCGGGCTCGGTGTCCGATCTGTCGGAGCATATCGACCACGCGGTCGAGCGGGCCTGGGTGCTGGGCTCGCTGCGCTACGGCGCCGGGCGCATCCGCGGCGGGCACCTGATGGCCGGGCTGGTCAAGACGTACGCCCTGCGCAACGTGCTGCTGGGCATGTCCGACCAGTTTTCGCGCGTGGTGCCCGATGTGCTGCTGGAGCAGCTGGACGATATTGTGCGGGGGTCGCCGGAAGATGCCACGGCCCAGCCGGTCGAGGCCGGGCCGGGCGGCGCCGCGCCTGCCGAGGGCGGCTCGGCGCTGGCCAGGTATGCCGTCGACCTGACCGCGCGGGCGCGCGCCGGCGAGATCGATCCGGTGTCGGGCCGCGATGAAGAGATCCGCCAGATCGTCGATATCCTGATGCGGCGGCGCCAGAACAACCCGCTGCTGGCCGGCGAGGCCGGGGTGGGCAAGACCGCGGTGGTCGAGGGCCTGGCGCTGCGCCTGGCCAGCGGCGACGTGCCGCCGCCGCTGCGCGAGGTGTCGCTGTACCTGCTGGACATCGGGCTGCTGCAGGCGGGCGCCGGCGTGAAGGGCGAATTCGAGCAGCGCCTGCGCGGCGTCATCGACGAGGTGCAGGCCAGCCCCAGCCCCATCGTGCTGTTCATCGACGAGATCCATACCCTGGTGGGGGCGGGCGGCGCGGCGGGCACGGGCGATGCGGCCAACCTGCTCAAGCCCGCGCTGGCGCGCGGACAGCTGCGCACCATCGGCGCCACCACCTGGTCCGAGTACAAGAAATACATCGAGAAAGACCCGGCGCTGACACGGCGCTTCCAGGTCGTGCAGATCCACGAGCCGGCCGAGCCGCGCGCGCTGGGCATGCTGCGCGGCCTGGCGGCCACCCTGGAGGCGCACCACCAGGTGCTGCTGCTGGATGAAGCGATCGAGGCGGCGGTGTCGCTGTCGCACCGCTATATTCCGGCGCGGCAATTGCCCGACAAGGCCGTCGCCCTGCTGGACACGGCCTGCGCGCGCGTGGCGGTCAGCCAGCACGCGGTGCCGGCGGCGCTGGAAGACGCGCGCCGGCGCATCGAAGCGCTGGAGATCGAGCAGCGCATCGCGGCGCGCGAGGCGCGCCTGGGCGCGGGCGCCGAAGACCGCGTGGCGCGGGTGGCCGACGATCTGGCCCAGGCGCGCATGCAGGAAGCCGCGCTGGCCGAACGCTGGGAGTCCGAGCGCGCGCTGGCGGCCCGGGTGTTCGAGTTGCGCCGCGCGCTGGACCAGGACGCGGCGCCGGCCGCGGAGACGGATGCCGACGCGGGCGCCGATGCCGCCGCCGCCCCCGCTGCCGCGCGCGATCCGGCCCGGCTGCGCGCCGAGCTGGCGCAGGCGCAGGACGAGCTGGCGCAGCGCCAGGGCGAGGCCGCGCTGATCTACCCCGCGGTGGACGCGGCCGCGGTGGCGTCGGTGGTGGCCGACTGGACTGGCATCCCGGTGGGCCGCATGGTGCGCGACGAAGCCCAGTCGGTGCTGCGCCTGGCGGACACGCTGGAGCAGCGCGTCATTGGCCAGCGCCACGGGCTGGAAGCCATTGCGCGGCGCATCCAGACGTCGCGCGCCCGGCTGACCGATCCCAGCAAGCCGGTGGGCGTGTTCCTGCTGTGCGGCCCCAGCGGCGTGGGCAAGACCGAAACGGCGCTGGCGCTGGCCGAGGCCCTGTACGGCGGCGAGCAGAACCTGATCGCCATCAACATGAGCGAATTTCAAGAATCGCACACCGTGTCCACCCTGAAGGGCGCGCCGCCCGGGTATGTGGGCTACGGCGAGGGCGGCGTGCTGACCGAGGCCGTGCGGCGCCGGCCATACAGCGTGGTGCTGCTCGACGAGGTCGAGAAGGCCCACGCCGATGTGCACGAGATTTTCTTCCAGGTGTTCGACAAGGGCTGGATGGAAGACGGCGAGGGCCGTTATATCGACTTCCGCAACACCATCATCATCTTGACGTCGAATGTGGGCACCGACCTGATCGCCAGCCTGTGCCGCGATCCGGCCCTGATGCCCGATGCCGACGGCCTGGCGGCGGCGCTGCGCGAGCCCTTGCTGAAAGCGTTTCCCGCGGCCTTGCTGGGGCGGCTGGTGGCGGTGCCCTATATGCCGCTGTCCGACGAGATGCTGGCGCGCATCGTGGACCTGCAGTTCGAACGCGTGCGCCAGCGGCTGCACGACAACCATGGCATCGCGCTGAGCGTCAGCCCCGAGGCCACGGCCCTGGTGGTGGCGCGCTGCACCGAGGTCGAATCGGGCGGGCGCATGGTCGACGCCATCTTGACCAACACGGTGCTGCCGCAGATTAGCCGCGAGCTGTTGACCGCGTCGATGGAGGGGCGCGAAGTGCGCGCGGTGGCGCTGGAAGCCGCCGAAGGCGACTTCCGCTATCGGTACGAATAGGCCGGGCGGGCCGCGCGGCTATTTGTGCGGCGGCTTGCCGGAGTCAGTGTCTGGCGCGTCCTGCGGCCGCACGCGAGCGGGCCGCAGGTAGCCGCCGTACTCGCGCAGATGGTCGCGCGCGGCGCGGGCATCGTCATCGCGCGGCCGCGGGCTGAGCGTGTCGGTGACCGGGTCCGACCGGTGCGGGTCGAGCGGGTCGTGCGAGGGCAGCGTCGAGGGCGTCTGGTCCGAAAAGACGCTGTTGGCGTCGTCGGCGTCGGGATTGCCCAGCATGTCCAGCGGATCGCGCAAGGGGCCGCGCACGTTGGCGTCGCCGCGCGGCAGCTGGCGCAGCGGGTCTTCCGGGTTGCGCGTCTGGGCGGACTCGAGGTCGAACGGATGCGCCGAGACGTCGGGCACGCTGCCCACCGGCAGGGTGCCGGGGCCGAACAGGTCGCTGAATACGTCGGCCGGGTTCGACTGCGGCGCCTGCGGTTCGGCGGCCCGGGGCGGATCCAGGTCGCCGAACGGCGCGTCGAACTGCGCCGGGGCGGACGGGAATGCCGCGGCCGCCGCGGGGGTGTCGGGCGCCGCGCTGAAGCCGCCGTGGGCTGGCTCGGTGTCGGGCATCCGGGCCGCGGGTTGCGGCGCGGCGGGGGGCTGGCCGGCGGAGGTGGGATCGAGTTCGGTGTCTGACACCCTTCGGGAGTCAGACACCTGGGGGGCGGGGGCTGGCGCGGATGCGGCAGGCGCTGGTGCGGATGCAGGCGTCGCCATGGGTTCAGGCGCCGCCGCGGGTTCAGGCGCTACTGGGGTTTCAGGCGCCGGCGCGGCGGGTGCGGAGGAGGCGGATTGATGGATAGTGTGCGTGTCGGGGGGCATGAGGTCCACGCCCTCGAGCAGCGGGCTGTCGAGCAGCGGGTCGGGCTCGGGCGGCGCCGCCTGCGCGGCGGCTGCCGCCGCTGCGCCCGCGGCCAGCGTGGCGGCCGCCACGGGCGCGGCCGGATCTTCGGCCCTGAGCGTGTATGGGCCGATGGCGAGCTCGTCGCCCGGCGCCAGCGGCACTTCCTGGTCGCGCGTGATGGCGCGGCCGTTGACGCTGACGCTGCCCATGCCGCTGAGGTTGACCAGGTAGCAGGCGCCGTCGCTGATGCGCAGCGCCGCCTGGACACGGCAGATGCCGCGTTCGCTGTCCGGCAGGGCCAGGTGATTGTCGGCCGAGCGTCCCAGGGTGCCGCCGGGGGCCTGGAATACCGCCGACAGCGGGGCGAAGCCCGGATCGTCGCGGCGTGGCAGTACGGTGAGTCTCATGCTGGAAATCTCCGGTGCATCGCGCGCATGAATGCGGAAGCGAACGCCCCGATGATAGCCATCGTTGCTGACGGAAATGATTTCCGGGAGTTAGGAAAATATATCCAGGCGCGAGAAATCCCGGCAGGTTCCGTAACAGTGGTAACTATTTCTGTATTTGCACGACAGTTTCTTGTTTTTCCCTTGTCATACACGCTTTCTCCATAATCCCAGGGGGCATTCCGCGAATTATGGTGTTCCGCAAGACCGCTATTTCTATTCTGAGAGGGCTTTGCGCAAGCCTTGCCGCCCTGGCGCTGTTGGCAGGATGTTCTTCCACCGCCCGGCAGGTGCCCGTCCCTTACGCCATCGAGCTGACCGTCGATCCGCAGGTCAACCCGGACGTGCACGGCCGCCCGTCGCCCGTGCAGATCACGGTTTATGAGCTGCGCTCATCCAGCGCCTTCGAGTCGCGCGATTTCTTCTCGCTGCAATCCGATCCGCAGGCCGCGCTGGGCAAAGAGCTGATCAACACCGACCAGGCCATCCTGCGGCCGGGCGAAACCAAGACGCTCAAGTACACCGGCAGCGCCGAAGCGCGCATGGTGGGCATCGTGGCCGCTTACCGCGACCTCGAGAAAAGCCATTGGCGGCTGGTCGTGCCGCTGCCCGAAGCGCAGAACACCAATATTTATAAGGTATGGCAGTTCTCGCCCAACGAAGAAACGATCAAGGTGTCGGTCAAGGACAACGGCCTGGCCGTTACCGACCGGGACCGTTCCTGGTGGCCGTTCTAGGCGCCGGCCGGCAGAGCCGCCCCGCAACTTCATTGCAAGCATAGCCATGGCAGAGAAGAGCAAAGTCGTATGGTCCGAAGGGATGTTCCTGCGTCCCCAGCATTTCCAGCAGTTCGAGCGCTATCTTGAGGGGCTGCTGCAGCAGCGCGCCGCTTCGCTGCACGGTTTTTTCTGGGGGTTCAGCCACCTGGCCCTGGACCGCGACGCGCTGGCGGTGGGCAAGCTGGTGCTCACGCAGGCGAGCGGCGTGCTGCCCGACGGCACGCCGTTCGAGTTTTCGCATCCCGACGATGCGCCCGAGGCGCTGGAGGTGCCCGAGCAGGCCCAGGACGTGCGCGTCATGCTGGCGCTGCCGCGCATCCGGCCCGGCGCCACCGACGTGCAGTATGAAGACGAAGCCGATTCGCTGGCGCGCTACCTGGTGCAAGAGGCCGAGGTCGAGGATTCCGGATCGATCGGGCTGGAGCCGGCCCTGCTGCAGCTGGGCCGCCTGCGCCTGCGGCTGATGCTCGAGACCGACCTGGGCGACGAATGGCTGGGACTGGGCGTGGTGCGGGTGATCGAGCGCCGCGCGGACAACCGCGTCGTGCTGGACGACCGCTATATCGCTCCGTGGCTGGCGGCCGGCGCGCACCCCCTGCTGCTGGGTTTCGCGCAGGAACTGTACGGCCTGCTGAACGCGCGCAGCGAAGCCCTGGCCACGCGCCTGTCGCAGCCGGGGCGCGGCGGCGTGTCGGAAGTCTCGGACTTCATGCTGCTGGAAACGGTCAACCGCTATATCGGCGCGCTGTGGCATGCGCGCCAGGCCGAGTGGCTGCATCCCGAACGCCTGTTCCACGACTGGCTGATGCTGGCCTGCGACCTGGCCACGTACACGGCGGCCTCGCGCCGCCCCGAGGTGCTGCCCGAATACCAGCACGACGACCTGCAGGCCACGTTCGAGATGCTGATGAACGAGCTGCGCCGCTCGCTGTCGGCGGTGCTGGAACAGCACGCGCTGCAGATCCCGCTGCAGGACCGCGGGCAGGGCGTGCGGGTGGCGCAGATTCCCGACCTGGAACTGCTGCGTACCGCGGGCTTCGTGCTGGCGGTGCATGCCGACATGCCGTCGGACACGGTGCGTTCGCGCTTTCCCGCGCAGGTCAAGATCGGCCCGGTCGAGCGCATACGCGACCTGGTGCATCTGCAGCTGCCCGGCGTGACGGTGCGCGTGCTGCCCGTGGCGCCGCGGCAGATTCCGTACAGCGCCGGCCACGTGTATTTTGAACTCGACAAGGGCGGGGATTTCTGGAAACAGCTGGAGCGCACGGGCGCGCTGGCGTTGCACCTGGCCGGTGAATTCCCCGGACTGTCCATGGAATTCTGGGCCTTGCGCGACTAGGCCGCCATCCGGCCGGAGACATCATGCACGCTTCCGATACCGCCATGCCCGGCCCGCTGGGCGGAGGCATTCCCGAAGGCGCCGCGTCGGCATCGAGCCGGCTGCGGCCCTACGAATATGTGATCAGCGGCTCGAACCCGCTGGTGGCGGCGGCCAACCCGCTGCTCGACCTGATTCCGCAGATCCGCGCCACCACGTCGCATCCCTCGCCGGCCATGCTGCGCGAGCATCTGCTCGACGAGATCCGGCAGTTCGAATTGCGCGCCCAGCAGGCCGGCATTCCCAACGAAACCATCCTGGGGGCGCGCTACTGCCTGTGCACCGCGCTGGACGAGGCGGCGGCCCTGACGCCATGGGGCGGCAACGGGGTCTGGTCGGCGCACAGCCTGCTGGTGACGTTCCACAACGAAACCTGGGGCGGCGAGAAGTTCTTCCAGCTGCTGGCCAAGCTGTCGCAGAACCCCAGCCAGCACCTGGATTTGCTGGAGCTGCTGTACTACTGCCTGGTGCTGGGTTTCGAAGGCCGCTACCGGGTGGCCGACAACGGCCGTTCGCAGCTCGAGACGCTGCGCCAGCGCCTGCTGCGCATTTTGCGCAGCGCGCGCGGCGAGTATCCGCGGGCCCTGTCGCCGCACTGGCAGGACGTGCCGGCCCAGACCCAGCTGCGCCGCCTGCCGGTGCCGCTATGGGTGTTCGGCGCGCTGGCCGCCGTGCTGGCGCTGGCCATCTACTGGGGGTTGGCCTGGAGCCTGAGCAACCAGTCCGACGCCGTGTTTACCGCGATCAGCAATGTGAAGCCGCCCACGGTGCAGATCGCGCCGACGCGCCGGCCCGCGCCTTCGCCGCGCCTGGCGGTGTTCCTGGCGCCCGAGATCCGCGATGACCTGGTCACGGTGCGCGACGAGGTCGACCGCAGCGTGGTGGTGCTGCGCGGCGACGGCCTGTTCGAATCCGGGTCGGCCGAGGTGCGCGAGCAGTACCTGCCGGTGCTGTCGCGCGTGGCCGACGCCCTGCGCGAGACCCAGGGCAATATCCTGGTGCGCGGCTACACCGACAACATTCCCATGCGCGGCGCGCGCTATCCGTCCAACTGGCACCTGTCGCAGGCGCGCGCCGACGCGGTCAAGCAACTGCTGGAAGGGCGCCTGGACAATCCGCAGCGCGTGCGCGCCGAAGGGCGCGGCGACGCCGATCCGGTGGCGCCGAACGATACGGCGGCGGGGCGGTCGCGTAACCGCCGCGTCGAAATCACGCTGATGGTGCCGCCGGTGCCTCGGGAAGAGACGGTCGAGGGTGCGCGGCAATGATCCATAACGTATTTGGTTTCTTGTTCAGCCGGGGCCTGTGGAATTTCTTCGGCCTGGTGGCGCTGGCGCTGCTGATCTGGATCGCCGGCCCGCTGTTGGCCATCGGCGCGACGCGGCCGCTGGAAAGCGAGACGACGCGCATCATCGTCATCGCCGTGCTGTTCGGCCTGTGGCTGCTGCGCATTCTGTGGCGCAAATGGCGCGAAGGCCGCCTGAACGCGCAACTGCTGGGCCAGCTGCGCAAGCCGGCCGCCAAGAAGAAGGTCGAGCCCGAGCCTGGCAACCCCGAGATCCGCCAGCTGGAAGAGCGCTTCAACGAAGCCGTGGAGCTGCTGCGCAAGACGCGCTTCGAAGGCAACAAGCGGCGCCTGTCGCTGGACCGTTTTTCCAAGCAGTATCTGTACCAGCTGCCCTGGTATGTGATCATCGGCGCGCCGGGGGCCGGCAAGACCACGGCCCTGGTGAATTCGGGCCTGAATTTCCCGCTGGCCGACCGGTTCGGCAAGGTGGCGCTGCGCGGGGTGGGCGGCACGCGCAACTGCGACTGGTGGTTCACCGACGACGCGGTGCTGCTGGACACCGCCGGCCGCTACACCACCCACGAAAGCGATGCCACCGGCGACGAGGAAGAATGGAAAGGCTTCCTGCGGCTGCTGTCGAAATACCGCGGGCGCCAGCCCATCAACGGCGCCATGCTGACGGTCAGCGTCGAAGACCTGCTGGCCGCGTCCGATGCCGAGCGCGTGCAGCACGCGGCGGTGCTGCGGCGCCGGCTGCAGGAACTGCGCGAGCAGCTGGGCATCCAGTTTCCGGTATACGTGCTGGTAACCAAGGCCGACCTGCTGTCGGGCTTCGAGGAATACTTTGCGTCGTTCAACCGCGAAGACCTGTCGCAGGTGTGGGGCTTCACGCTGCCCTACACACGCACCCAGGAGGCCGATTTCGACCTGTACGAGGCCTTCCATGCCGAGTACGAGCTGCTGAAGCGGCGCCTGGACGACGCGCTGCCCGAGGTGCTGGCCGCCGAGACCGATGCGTCGCGCCGCGCGCTGGCCTACATGCTGCCGCAGCAGTTCGCCGGCCTGCAGGCCGTGCTGGGGCACTTCCTGAGCGACGTGTTCGCCACCTCGAAATACGAGGCGCGCCTGGTGCCGCGCGGGGTGTATTTCACCAGCGGCACCCAGGGCGGCGAAACCTTCGACCAGGTCACCGGATACCTGAAGCGCTATCTGCGCATCGATGGCGGGCCGGCGCCGGCCGCCACCGTGCCGGGCGAAGGCGACGGCCGCAGCTACTTCCTGAAGGGCCTGCTGCAGGACGTGATCTTCCGCGAGGCGGGCCTGGCCGGACGCAACCTGCGCTGGGAACGCCGCTACCGCCGCCTGCACTGGGCCGGCTACGGCCTGATCGCCGCGCTGCTGGTGGCGCTGCTGGTGGGCTGGGTGGTCAGCTATCGCAACAACAAGACTTACGTGGCCGAGGTGTCGCGCCGCGTGCCCACCGTGGAAAAACTGGGCCGCGACATCAAGATCACCCAGGCCGGCGACGTGCTGGGCCTGATGCCGTTCCTGGACAGCCTGTGGTATTTGCCGCGGCATGCCAATTTCGAGCTGGATTCGCCGCCCCTGAACTACCAGTTCGGCCTGTACCAGGGCCAGAAGATGCAGGCGGCCGCGCAGGGCGTCTACCGCAGCACGCTCGAGCAGGTGCTGGTGCCGCAGATCGCCCGGCGGGTCGAGACGGCGCTGCGCAAGGCCGCTCCCGACGACCTGGAGTTTTCGTACGAGGCGCTGCGCGCCTACCTGATGCTGTACGAGGCCGACCACTACGACGCGGAGTTCATGCACGCCTGGCTGCTGTCGGACATGCAGAAGACCCTGCCCGAAGGCTATACGCGGCGCCAGTACGACCTGATGTCGCTGCACCTGCGCAACCTGGTGCAGGGCCGCGTGCTGTCCTCGCCTTTCCCGCGCGACGATCAACTGGTCAAAGAGGCGCGCGAGCGGCTGGCCCGCTATACGCTGGCCCAGCGCGCCTACAGCCGCCTGCGCCGCATGCTGGCCAATACCGACCAGGGGCCGCAGCAGACCGCCATCACGTTGGGCGGGCCGCAGGCCAGCGCGGTGTTCGTGCGCAAGAGCGGCAAGCCGCTGACGGACGGCATCCCGTCGCTGTACAGCTACGACGGCTACTGGAAGGTATTCAACCAGCGCGTGACGCGGGTGGCCGACCTGCTGCGCCAGGATGACGCCTGGGTGCTGAACATCGAGGCGCCGGGCATCCTGGACCAGCGCGCGCAGCAGCAGCTGATCGTGGACATCAAGCGGCTGTACATGAACGACTATGTCGAGCAGTGGGACGGCTACCTGAACGACCTGCAGCTGGCGCCCACCACCTCGCTGCTGCAGAACATCCAGATGGCGCGCACCCTGTCGGCGCCCGAGTCGCCGCTGGTGAAGCTGGTGCAGGGCGTGGCGCGCGAGACCTCGCTGCTGCGCGACACCGGCGACGGGCAGTCCCTGATGGACCAGGCCCGCAACCGGGTCAGCAGCACGCGCGAGGCGCTGGAGCAGATGTTCGGCCCCACGGGCCCCAGCGCCGCGGTGCGCGCCGACGCCTCGGACGAAAAGCTGGAGCGCATCGTCGACCTGCATTTCGAACCGTATCGCCGCCTGGCGCAAAGCGAAGGCCAGGGCACGCCGCCCGCCATTACCGCCACCACCGGGCTGATCAACGAGCTCTACACCTACCTGACCGCCGCCGACGCGGCGCTGCGCAGCGCCAGCCCGGCGCCGGGCTCGGATGTGGTGACCAAGCTGCGCGCCGAGGCGGGCCGCCTGCCCGAGCCGCTGCGCGACCTGCTCAACACCTTGTCGGTAAAGGCCTCGGGCGAGATCTCCGAGGCCACGCGCGAACGCATGGGCGACACGGTGACGGCCACCATGGGCGTGTTCTGCCGGCAGTCGATCGCCGGCCGCTACCCGTTCGCCAGCGGCTCGTCGCGCGACGTGGCGCCCAACGACATGGCGCGGCTGTTCGGGCCCAACGGCATGATGGATGATTTCTTCCAGAAGCACCTGGCCACCCAGATCGACGTGTCCGGATCGCGCTGGCGCTTCAAGCCGGGCATCGACGGAAAGCAGGGCGACAGGGCGGCCTACCTGGATTCGTTCCAGCGCGCCAGCGTGATCCGCGATGTGTACTTCACCGCGGGCAACCCGCTACCGTCGTACCGCGTGGCGATCCGGCCGCTGGAAATGGACGCCCAGATCACGCAGTTCCTGATGGACGTGGACGGCCAGACGGTGCGCTATGCGCATGGCCCGCAAGTGGCCACCAATGTGCAATGGCCGGGGCCGCGCGGCACCAACCAGGCGCGCATCGAACTGACGCCGCAGAGCGGACCGGCCGGGCTGTCGGCATCGGGGCCGTGGGCCCTGAACCGCCTGCTGGACAAGGCGCAGCTGCGGCGCGGCTCGTCGCCCGAGGTCACGATCGCCACCTTCGACATCAACGGCCGCAAAGTGGTGCTCGAAATCACGGCCAGCAGCGTGAAAAGCCCTTTCCATCTTGCCGAGATGCAGGGGTTTTCCTGCCCCGGCAAGTAAGCGGCTCCATCCCGCGTGAACAGGCTCTAGACGGAATTCGCCATGGACGATGCAACGGAGAAACTGGGGTGGTACGGCAAGATCCCCGCCGCGGGCGATTTCGTGCACCGCCGCCTGCCGCGCGAGCTCATCGCCTGGTGGGACCGCTGGCTGCAGTACGGCCTGGCGGCGCTGAAGCAGGCGCCTGACGACAGCGCGGCGCGCAGCTTCGCGGCCGCCCCGATCTGGAATTTCGCAATCCCGGCCGGGCCCAGCGGCAACGGGGCGCAGCTGGGCTGCATCGCGCCCAGCCGCGACCGGGTGGGGCGCGGCTATCCGCTGTGCGTGATCATGGCCATTCCCGCCGACGCTTACCACAGCAGCATGCTGGACGGCGCCACCGACTACTACCGGCAGATCGGCGCCAGCATGCTGTCGGCAGTGCGGCACGGCTGCGCGGCCGAGCAGTTCGACCGCGAGCTGCAGGACATCCGCGTGCCGGGCGCAGCGCCCCCGGTGGAGCGTTCCAGCGGCAGCGACATCATGGATATCCTGAATGCGGGGCTGGAAAGCGCCGCCGAACCGGTCGCCGCGCGCAGCCTGGCGGCCTGGCCCGACCTGCCGTTCTGCTTCAACCCCAGTTCGCATACCAGCTACTGGTGGACCAACCAGGTCGACGGCGCGGCGCTGCAGACCTACGTGCACGGCGGTTCCCTGAACGCCGCGCTGTTTACTCGATTGTTCGCGTCGCTGCCGGCCTGGCGCTAGGGCCGCGATCTGACATGCCCGGAGCTCCCACTATGAGCGCAACTTTCGCCACTTTGCCGAACCGCCGCACGCCCGCGGGCGACGGGTCGGGCCACCGGCCGCTGAGCGCGATCGCGGCGGCCGCCAGCGGCGGCGTGCCGCAGGCGCGGATCCGCCGCGTGCTGGCCGACCTGGCCGGGCCGCTGGCCGAATTGCACAGCCAGGGCCGCGTGCACGGCGCCATCGCGATGAGCACGGTCGGCCTGGACAGCGCGGGCAAGGCGCATCTGCTGGTGCCGCCCCTGGAACCCGCGGCCGATGCCGAAGGCGGAGCGCGCCTGGAAGGCTATGCCGCGTTCGAGCAGTACACCGATGATCCCGAGCGGCCCTGCGGGCCCTGGACCGACATCTATGCCTTGAGCGCGGTGGCCCACACCATGCTGGTGGGCGCCGCGCCGCCGGCCGCGCTGGCCCGCTGCGTCAAGGATACCTATGCGCCGCTGGCCGGCCGCGAGCTGGGCGCCTACGACCCGGCCTTCCTGCAGGCCGTCGACCGCGGCCTGTCGATGAAGCATGCCGCGCGCCCGCAGGATATGGATGCGTTTGCGCAGGCCTTCGGGCTGGTTGAGCAAGCGCCGCCGCCCGCCGAGCCGCCGGCGCTTCCGGCCGCCCCCGAGCCCGCGCTGCCGCCGGTGGCGGCCGCCGCCAAGCCGGCGCCGGGCCCGCGCGTGCCGTTGCTGGTGTTGCTGGGGGTGTTGGCCGCGGTGGCGTTTGCTGTTTATCTGTGGCTGCGCCACGAAGCGGCGGGAACGCAATCGGCCGGCCGGGAGCCGCCGCCCGAGCCGACGCCGCCGGCCGTGGCGCCCGCACCCGCGCCCACCCCTGCGCCCGAACCCGTACCGACCCCGCCCGCGCTGTCCGACCTGGGCACGCCGCGCGCGGCCACGCCAGCCACGCCGCCGGCCGCCAGCCCGGCGCCCGCCACGCCGCAGGTGCCGGACCCGGGTGCCGCGACGCCGCCCGCGCCGGCCCAGCCGCCCGCGGCCCAGGCCTTGCCGGAAGCCGCCGCGCCGCCTGCCGGATCCCTGCCCGCGACGCCGGCCCAGCCGCCGGCGGGTGCCAGCCCGGCCGCTCCATCGGATACGAATCCGCCAGCCGGCGCGCCGGCAAATCCGGCCGCAGCCCCGCAGGCCGGGCCGGATGCATCGTCTGCCGCGACCGCCAGCCCGCCGGCCGATCCGGCCGCGGCGGCGGCCGGGGAAGGCGACGCCGCTGAAGGCGCCGAGGCCGCCCAGGCGCAGGCGGGCGAAACCCCGCCCGAAGAGCCGCCCGCCGCGTCAGTGGTGGTGCGGGTCCACGTGCAGCCGTGGGGCGAGGTCCTGATCGACGGCCGCTCGCGCGGCATCAGCCCGCCGCTGACCGAACTGACGCTGTCGCCGGGACGCCATCGCGTCACTATCCGCAATCCCGCCGCGCCCGACTATGAAACCTCGGTCAATGCCAGCCCCGGCGGCTCGGCATCGATTTCCCACGTGTTCGAGTAGGCATCATGCGCTGGCCGCGCCGCCGTCGTCCGGCGCGCCAGCCTCTTCGGCGACATCGGCGGTGAACATATAGCCCCAGCCGTGCACGGCCTTGATGGGCAGCCGCATGTGATTCACCGCCGCCTTGCGGCGCATGCGGCTGATCATGACGTCGACAAAACGGCCGCGCCGCTCGCCTTCGGCGGCTTCGCCCGATTGCACGCCATCGGCGATCAGTGTTTCGCGGCTGACTTTCTTGTCGGGGGCGCGCACCAGGCGCAGCAGGAAGCTGCGTTCCGCCGTGGTCAGGGCCAGTTCCTGGCCGGTGGGCGCGATCAGCGTCCAGCCCTTGCTGGCCAGCCGCCAGCCCGGCACGGCCGCGGGGGCCGGCTCGGCCGGTTCGGCGGCGGAGGTGCCGCTTTCCGCGGCCGCCATTTTCGGCGCCGCCGTTTCCGCCGCGACGGAAGGCACGATTTCCGCGACGCGGCGCAGCAGCGACTGGAACACCGCGGCCAGTTCCAGGCCGCTGGCGGCGATGTCCAGGCAGGCATCCGCGCCGCACAGCAAAGTGCGCACGCGCGCCTCGCTGTCGGCGAAGGTGGCCAGGACGATGATCCCCAGCGTGTGCCGCATGGCGCGCAGCTGCGCCGCGGCAATATGTATTTTGGGCAGTGAGCCGGTCAGGACGATCAGCGATACGGGGTGCTGGGCCACATGGGTGTACAGCTCGGCCAGTTCTGTATAGCGGTGGATCTGGAAGCCCAGGTGCTCCAGGTCGGCGATTTGCTGCGGGTGGGTGGTGTCGTCTCCAACAAGAAAGAGGACATCCAGCGAGTTATTCATGATTCCCTTCCGGATGGAGGAGGATGCGGCGTGCGCGCCGCCTTTGACATGCTGCGGCACGTGGTTTGCTTATGTTCTGGATATGGGTGGCGGCGCAGGATGGGCCGTGGCGAAGCACGGCCGGCGCCCGATTCGCGGGGATCAAGAATAAATCGGCGTTATCGGCTGGAGCGAGGTCTGGCTGCTGATGTTGTGTGACGCTGTTTGTCATTTAACCTCAAATGTGTATCTATGTGAATATAAACGCCAAATTGATACAATTCGCCTTGCGAACGATCCGCCGCTGTGCGAACGCCGCCTTGAACACCCGCCGGCCCGCGGTACAGTAGATGCCTTGTCCTGACCTGCGGAGCACCGATATGCCGATTCCTACGCTTGCCCGCGGCTTGCTGCTTGCCGTTCTGGCGCTGGCGGCGGCCGGCTGCGCCAATACCACCGGCCGGGCCCAGGCCCAGGGGGCCGCCGCGGCAAACGCCACGACCAGTGCCGATTCGCTGGCCC
Source organism: Bordetella petrii (assembly GCF_017356245.1). Classification (NCBI taxonomy): domain Bacteria; kingdom Pseudomonadati; phylum Pseudomonadota; class Betaproteobacteria; order Burkholderiales; family Alcaligenaceae; genus Bordetella; species Bordetella petrii. The sequence continues at coordinate 146,908 of NZ_JAFMZZ010000004.1, read as the reverse complement.
AGACCCACTGGGAACTGACCCGCTGGACGGCACCCGATGGTTCCCTGCGCGCCATCCCGCACGGCGACAACGGAGAACCCATACAGCTGACCTTCCTGGCCCAGGGCAACCAATACCGGGTTAACGGATTTTCGGGCTGTAATCGCTATATGGGCGGTTACAAGCTGCAAGGTGGGAAACTGTCAATTTCGGCGCCTGCCAGCACCCGCATGGCCTGCCCGGCGCCGGAACGCGGCCAGCTCGAACGCGACTACCTGAAAGCCCTGGCCAGCATCCAGACCTTCACGCTGGACAGCGGCGGCGCGCCGCGTCATCTGACGTTCAACGTCCGCGATGGCGATGTCCTGGAGTTCACGCGCCGCCAGGACCCCCCTACGCCTCAATGATCTTGCGCGTCCGCCTGCAAGTACTTGCTTACCAAATAGTGCGTTCTGGTCACCATATCGCCAACCATGCCCGCCGTTGTCAATATTGCCGCTTATAAATTCGTTTTCCTGGATAACCTGCCGGCCCTGCGCGCCGGTGTCCTGGCGCAAGCCGAGGCCGCCGGCCTGAAAGGCACTGTGCTATTGGCCGAAGAAGGCATCAATTTGTTCCTGGCCGGCTCGCGGGGCAGCATTGATACATTGTTGCATTGGCTGCGCGCAGACGGCCGCTTTGCCGACCTGGACGTGAAGTTTAGCCTGTCGGAAGCCGTGCCGTTTCGCCGCCTGCGGGTGAAGATCAAGCGCGAGATCATCCGCATGGATCATCCCGCCATCCAGCCTCAGGCCGGCCGCGCGCCGGCGGTGTCGCCGGCCACGCTGGCGCGCTGGCTGGAGCAGGGCGCCGACGACCACGGGCGGCCGGTGGTCATGCTGGATACCCGCAACGCTTTCGAGGTCGATGCCGGCACTTTCCAGGACGCGGTCGACTGGCGCATCGAGCGCTTCACGCAGTTTCCCGCCGCGGTGCGGGCGCATCGCGACAGCCTGCGGGGCAAGACGGTGGTCAGCTTCTGCACGGGCGGCATCCGCTGCGAGAAAGCCGCGCTGTACATGGCCGAGTCGGGCGTCGAACATGTGTACCAGCTGGAAGGCGGCATCTTGAAGTATTTCGAGGAAACCGGCGGCAAGGGCTTCAATGGCCATTGCTTCGTGTTCGACGAACGCGTTGCGCTCGATCCGGCGCTGGCGCCGGCGGGCGCCGCGGCGCCCGCCATTTTGTAGGCCCTAGCGCACACGCATGCCGGGCTGCGCGCCGGGCCAGGGCTCGAGCACGTAGACGCCGGCATCGACCCCTTCATCGGCGTGGCTGGCCGCCAGCACCATGCCTTCGGACACGCCGAACTTCATCTTGCGCGGCGCCAGGTTGGCCACCATGACGGTGAGCTTGCCCACCAGGTCTTCGGGCCGGTAGGCCGACTTGATGCCCGAGAACACATTGCGGTGCCGGCCTTCGCCCACATCGAGCGTCAGCTGCAGCAGCTTGGTCGAGCCTTCGACATGCCGGCAATCGACGATTTTGGCGATGCGCAGGTCGATCTTGGCGAAGTCGTCGATGGTGATGGTGTCGGCCATGGCTTCGCCGCCCGGCAGCGGGGCGGCCGGCACGGGCATGGCCGGCGGCTCGAACAGCTGGTCGAGCAGCGCGGGGTCGACCCGCTGCATCAGGTGCTTGAACGGCGCCACGCGCTGCGGCAGCACGGCCGCGTCGGCCCAGGTGAAGGATTGCCCGGCCCCGAACAATTCGCGCGCCACGCGGTCGGACAGCGCCGGCAGCACCGGCGCCAGCATGACCGACAGGGCCTTGAAGCCGGCCAGCGAGCGCGAGCAGATGTCTTGCAGCCGGGCCTTCTGCGCCGCGTCGGCGGTGCCGATGCCCTTGGCCAGCACCCACGGCTGGGCCGTGTCGAAGGCCTGGTTGATGCCGTCGGCGTAGGCCATGATTTCGCGGATGGCGCGGTTGTATTCGCGCGCCTCGAAGGCGGCGCGGATCGATTCGGCCTGGGCGGCGAATTCGGCCGCCAGCGCCGCGGTGTCGCCTTCGTAGGCCAGCGCGCCGTCGAAATGCTTGGTGATGAAATTGGCGGCGCGGCTGGCGATGTTGACGTACTTGCCGACCAGGTCGCTGTTGACGCGCGCCACGAAATCGTCGGGATTGAAGTCGATGTCTTCGACCCGGGCATTCAGCTTGGCGGCGATGTAGTAGCGCAGCCATTCGGCGTTCATGCCCAGGTCCAGGTAGCGCAGCGGCGAAATGCCGGTGCCTCGGCTCTTGGACATTTTTTCGCCGCTGACCGTGATGAAGCCGTGCACGTTGAGCGCGTCGGGCGTCTTGCGGCCGGCGAACTTCAGCATGGCCGGCCAGAACAGGGCATGGAAATAGATGATGTCTTTGCCGATGAAGTGCACCTGCTCGGTGCCGCCCTGCGGATCGAGCAGGGCGTCGAAATCCAGGCCCTGCTTGGCGCAATAGGATTTCAGCGAAGCCAGGTAGCCGACCGGGGCGTCGAGCCACACATAGAAATACTTGCCCGGCGCATCGGGGATTTCAATGCCGAAGTAGGGCGCATCGCGCGAGATGTCCCAGTCGCCCAGCTTGGCCTGGCCGTCGTCGCCGCCCAGCCATTCGCGCGTCTTGGCCTGCACTTCGGGCTGCAGGTGCTTGTTGCCGGCCGCGTTGGCGCCGGTGGTCCAGTGCTGCAGGAATTCGACGCAGCGCGGATCGGACAGCTTGAAGAAGAAGTGCTCGGACGACTTCAGCACCGGCGTGGCGCCGGTAAGGGCCGAGTACGGATTGATGAGGTCGGTGGGCGCATAGACCGCGCCGCAGACTTCGCAGGAATCGCCGTACTGGTCTTTGGCGTGACACTTGGGGCATTCGCCCTTGATGTAGCGGTCGGCCAGGAACATGCCCTTGACCGGATCGTAGAACTGTTCGATGGCGCGCGTTTCGATCAGGCCGGCGGCCTGCAGGGCGCGGTAGATGTCTTGCGACAGGGCGATATTTTCGGCCGAATCGGTGGAATGCCAGTGGTCGAAGCGGATGTGGAAGCCGTCCAGGTAGCGCGGGCGCTCGGCCGCGTAGCGGGCCACCAGTTCCCGGGGCGAGATGCCTTCTTTTTCGGCCTTGAGCATGATGGGCGCGCCGTGCGCGTCATCGGCCCCCACGAAATGCACCGTGTGGCCCGCCATGCGCATCGAGCGGACCCAGATGTCGGCCTGGATGTATTCCATGATGTGGCCGATGTGGAAGGATCCGTTGGCGTAGGGCAGCGCGGTCGTGACGAACAGGGTGCGGGACATATCGGGATGGACGGTTCAGGAAAGGGGTAGCCGGCTATTTTAGCGGCCCCGCGGCATACAGGGGATGCGCCGGCGGCGGCGCAAAAGCATGCGCCCCTGCGCCGGACCAGGCCGGGGCAGGGGCGGGAAGGGGCTGGCGCGCCGCTTAGCGGACTTCGCGGGCCTCGACGTCGATGACGTCGCCGCGCGCTGGCGTAAAGGGTGCGGCCCCGCCGGCCGCCCCGGGGCGGAACGCGCCCGGACGCGCGCCCTGGCGCTGGCTCCAGTAGGCGCGCACGCCGAACGGCTTGCCGCGGACCTTGGCCACGACGTACAGGATGCCGACCGCGATGGCGGTCGAGATCATGAACACCAGGGCCATGGCCATGCCGAACAGGGCCAGCACGGCGAACGCCACGGCGCGGAGAAATCGGGAGAAAGTGTCGATCATCATGGTCGGATGCAAAACAGGACGAAAGGTTCCCGCGTATCCGCTATCCTTGGGGGTAGCGGCCGGCGCAAAGCCGTCCTGCCTATGGAATCAGAGTAATGAGTATAACGACAGCGCAAGTCCGTGCGGCATTGCGGGCCGTAACAGAACCATTTTCAGGCCGGGAACTGGCCTCATTTGTAAAAGACAGTGACATCACCCTGGGCGGCGCCACGGTAGCCGTTACCGCGACCCTGGGCTATCCGGCCGGCTGCACGGCCGGGCCGCTCGAAGACGCCGCCCGGCAGGCCCTGGCCGCCGCGGGGGCGCCCGACGCCACTGTCGCCGTGAAATGGTCGGTGGGCACGCACGCGGTGCAGCGCGGCCTGAAGCCGCTGCCCACGGTGCGCAACATCATTGCGGTCGCCTCGGGCAAGGGCGGGGTGGGCAAGAGCACCACGGCGGTCAACCTGGCCCTGGCGCTGTCCGCCGAAGGCGCGCGGGCAGGCATCCTGGACGCCGACATCTACGGCCCCAGCGTGCCCACCATGCTGGGCATCTCGGGCCGCCCGGCCAGCCACGACAACAAAACCATGGAGCCCCTGGAAGGGCACGGCCTGCAGGCCAATTCCATCGGTTTTCTCATCGACGCCGACGCGCCGGCCATCTGGCGCGGCCCCATGGTGACGCAGGCTTTCGAACAGATGCTGCGCCAGACCAACTGGCGCGACCTCGATTACCTGATCATCGACATGCCGCCGGGCACCGGCGACCTGGCGCTGACGCTGGCCCAGAAGGTGCCGGTGGTGGGCGCCGTCATTGTCACCACCCCGCAGGACCTGGCGCTGCAAGACGCGCGCAAGGGGCTGCGCATGTTCCAGAAAGTCGACGTGCCCATCCTGGGCATCGTCGAGAACATGGCCGTGCATATCTGCAGCCAGTGCGGCCATGCCGAGCATATTTTCGGCGAGGGCGGCGGGCAGCGCATGGCTGAACAGTACCAGGCGCCGTGGCTGGGCAGCCTGCCGCTGGCCATGGATATCCGCGCGCAAACCGACGCCGGGCGGCCCAGCGTCGTGGCCGACCCCGATGGCGAGGCGGCGCGGCGCTACCGCGACATCGCCCGCAAGCTGGCCGCCGGGGTGGCGGCGCTGCCGCGCGACATGGCCGGCCGGCTGCCGCCGGTTGTCGTCCAGCCGCCGACGACCTGAAGCATGCGGGTCGGGGCCGCCCTGTTGCTGTCCGCCCTGTGGGGCGCGGCGGCCGGCGCCTATGCGAAGGCTCCCGAGGTCGTCATCGATCCGGGCGGCGTGCCTCCCGCCGCGCTGCAGTCCATCACCGAGGCGGTCGGCGCCATCACGCGGCTGGCCGAAGACCAGGACGGCGGCGAAATCAACCGCCTGCGCCGCCGCGCGCGCGACGCCACGCTGGCCGCGCTGGCCACGCAGGGCTATTTCACGCCGGTGGTCACGCTGGAAACCGGCACCGACGTGGGCGGTGAAACCTGGGACATCTCCATCCAGCCCGGCAAGCGCGCCCACGTGGCGTCGGTCGACCTGAATTTCACAGGCCGCGTCACGCGCCCTGAGTATGCCGAACGGGTGGCCGAGCTGCGCAAGAACTGGTCGCTGCCGGCGGGCCAGCCGTTCATCAATAGTGAATGGAACAGGGCCAAGGCCACTTTGCTGGATGCGGTGGCCTCGCGCGACTTCATGCTGGCGCACATGACGGCGTCCGACGCGGCCGTGCATGCCGACACCGCCGAAGTGCACCTGTCCATCACCATCGACAGCGGCCCGCTGGTGCGCATGGGCCCGCTCAACACGCAGGGCCTGCGGCGCGTGCCCGACTCGCTGGTGCAGCGGTATGTGCGCTATACGCCGGGCGACCCCTACCGCCAGGACAAGCTCGATGGCTGGCAGCAAGACCTGCAGTCCACCGCGTTCTTCCGCGGCGCGTTCGTAACGCTGGACACCTCGGCCTCCGGGGCCGGCCAGGCTGGCTCGCCGGATGCGCCGCCGCCGGCCCCGCCGCCGTCCGGGCGCGCCCGGGCGCCCGGCTCGTCGGGTCTGGCCGCCGCCACGCCGCAGGGCGATCCGCAGGTGGCCGGCGGGCCCGGTGCCGCGCGGCCGGCCGGCGCGGTCGATTCCGACGGCGTTGTCACTTTGCCGGTGGACGTACGCGTGGTCGAGGCGCCGCCGAAGCGGCTGGCCACCTCGCTGGGCGTCGACAGCGATGCCGGCGTGCGGGCCGAAATCACCTACCGGCAGAACGTGGTGTTCGGCCAGCCCGTCACGCTGGAAAGCGGCATCGGGGTCGACCGCCTGCGCCAGCGCGCCTATCTCGATTTCCATCTGCCGCCCGACGAAAAAGGCCAGCGGGATTCCTTCGGGCTGCTGGCCGACCACACCGACATCCAGGGCCTGGATGTGCGGCGCTTCGCCCTGGGCGCCACGCGGCTGCGCGAACGCAAGGGCGCGGGCGACAGCCGGGTCGAATACGAAAACCGCTGGGGCGTGCTGCTGGCGCACGACCACGTCAAGATCGACGGCGGCGACGAATACGACCTGCCCAGCGCAACGCTTACCTCCGAATGGCTGCGCCGCGACGTCGACAACAAATACGATCCGCGCGAAGGCAACCTGATCGCCGTGGGCGGCGGGGTGGGGGTGGTGCTCAACAGCGGGCAGCCGTTCTTCCGCGCGCGCCTGCGCGGCCAGCACTGGTGGCCGGTGGGCCAGCGCGACGTGCTGACGGTGCGCGGCGAAGTCGGCCGCGTGTGGTCCGACTCGAAAACCCGCGTGCCGGATGACTTCGGCTTCCGCACGGGCGGGGCGCGCTCCATCCGCGGCTATCGCTACCAGAGCATCGGCGTGGACAAGGACGACGCCGTGGTGGGCGCGCCCACGCTGGCGGTGGCCAGCATCGAGTACGACCATTATTTCGACGAGCGCTGGGGCATGGCCGTGTTCGTGGACGCCGGCGACGCGGCCGAATCGTTCGGCGAAATGCAGATGCACGTCGGCTACGGCGTGGGCGCGCGCCTGCGCACGCCGGCCGGCCCCCTGTTCCTCGACCTGGCGTATGGCCAGCGCGAGCGCGACCTGCGCCTGCACTTCTCGCTGGGGATCGCCTTTTGAACCGCCTGCGCGCCCTGCTGCGCCACCTGCTGGTCTGGTGGCTGCCCCTGCCCATCATGCTGGTGGTGCTGCTGTGCGCGTTCGCCTTGTGGCTGACCGGCACCCAGCCGGGCACGCGCATGCTGCTGGGCGTGGTGGCGCAGCAGTTCGACGGCCGCGCCGAGCAGGTGCGCGGCAGCGTGCTGGGCGGGCTGCGGGTGGGGCGGCTGCAACTGGCCCTGCCGGGCGCCGATGTCGATATTGCCGGCCTGCGCCTGGACGTGCAGTGGCGCGAGCTGGGGCAGCGCCTGCTGCATGTGCGTGAACTGTCGGCCGACAGCGTGCGGGTGGCCCTGGCCACATCCGCCGATGCACCGCCGTCCGACGAGCCGCTGGCGATTCCGGCGCTGCCGGTCGACGTGGCGCTGGACCGCCTGGCCCTGGGCGCGCTGGATCTCACCATCGACGGCGCCGCGCTGCCGGTGGCGGTCGGTAACCTGGCGCTCAGCGGCCAGGCGGATGCTCGGGGCGCCCGCCTGCGCCTGGCCAGCCTGCGCCTGGAACACGCCCAGGCGGTTGCCGCGCTGCGGGGGCAGTTCGACTTGCTGCAGATGGCCCGTCCCTGGCCCATGCTGGCCCATGTGGATATCGACGCCCATGGCGTGGGGGCGGATTCGCCGTTGTGCGCCAGCCGCATGCTGGACGGCCCGGAAGCAGCCGGCACGAAACCGCGTGCCGCGCAGCCGGATACCGCGCAGCGTGGCGGCGCCGGGTGCGCCGCCACGCTGCGCGTCGACGCGGAAGGCTCGCTGGAGCAGCTCGACGTGCGCCTGGACGGCGCCACGGCCGACGGCGCGCTGACGCTGCTGGCGCAGGCCGGCCTGGCTTTCCGGCAGCCTTTTCCGGTCCGCACCGCCAACCTGAATCTGCGCCTGGCCGACAACTCCGGCCTGGTTGTCACGCTGGATCGCCAGCCGCAGCCCGCCAGCGCCGGGGTCGACCGGGTGGTGGCCACGCTGGACGCCCAGCGGCTGGACCTGGGGCGCCTGGTGGGCGACGCGATCCCGCCGGCCGTGCTGAGCGCGCGCGTGGCCGTGGACGCGCAGGTGGCCGGCGCGTACGAACTGCGGCAGGCTTACGTGCAAGCCGACATCGCCAAAGGCAGCCGCTGGAACCGCCAGGCGCTGGCGGGCACGCTGGCCGGCCGGCTGGATGCCCTGCCGCCGGCTGCGGCCCAGCCAGGGGCTGCCGATGCCGCCGCGCCGGCCGCCGACCCCCTGGCGGGCTACCAATTGCGCGACCTGCAGCTCAACCTGACCCTGGGCCCCAACCGCGTGCGCGCGCAGGGCCAGCTCAGCCAGGGCGACGGCGCGCTGACCCTGGACGCCAACACGCCGCGGCTGGATGCCTTCTGGCCCGGCCTGCCCGGCGGCGCCACCTTGCGGGGCAAGCTGGAAGGGCGCCTGGAACAGCATCGCGGCCAGTTCAGCGCGCGCTACACCCCGGCCGGCGCACGCGCCGATACGCTGGGCCGCGCGCCCATGCAGGCCGAGATCGCCTTTGCCGGCGGCTGGGGCTCCGGCCAGAACAATGAAGCCGAGGGCGGGCTGCCCGGCTGGCGCGGCCGGATCGAACGGCTGACGGCCGGCTCGATGAATTTCAGCGCCGCCCTGCAGCCGCTGGCGCTGTCGTTCGTGCCCGACGCGGCCGCGCCGCGCTGGCAATGGCAGGTGGGCGCCACCCAGCTGGCCGTCACCCTGCCCGACAAACAGCGCGTGCTGATCGACCACCAGGGCTCGCGCGGCGGGCCGGGCCGCTGGGAAACCGCGGGGCGCGCCGACAACCTGGTCATCACCCGCTCGATGCTGCGCCAGATCATGCGCGCCACCGATCCGCAGGCGGCGGCGCGCGCAGGGCAGGGCCGCCAGCGCGTCAACGCGCAGGTGCCCGACGGGCAGCGCCGCATCGCCCTCGACGTCTCATGGGACCTTAAATTCGCCGGTGCGCTGTCGGGCCGGGCCCGCGTGGCGCGCCGCGACGGCGACCTGCGCATTCCGGGCGATCCGCCCATTCCGCTGGGCCTGACCAGCCTGGTGCTCGACCTGGCGGCCAAGCCCACCGGCGCCCATACCAGCAGCGTGAATGCCACGCTCGACGTGCGCACCCAGAAAATGGGCGTGCTGTCCGGCTCGGCGGCGGCCGTGCTGGTGGCGCGGCCCGGCGGCGCGCTGGCGCTGGACACGGCCCGCCCCGTACAGGTCCGCCTGGATGCCGATATTGCCGACCTGGCGTGGATCGACCTGTTCCTGGGCGACACCATGGAGGTGCGCGGCAAGCTGCAGGCCAACGTGGTGGCGCAAGGCACGCCCGGCGGAAAATGGACTACCTCGGGCACCATCCGCGGCCAGTCGCTGCGCGTGGTGCGCATCGACGACGGCGTGCGGCTCATCGACGGCACCCTGGCGGCGCACCTGCAGGACACGCGGCTGATTCTGGATTCGCTGCGGTTCCCGGCATCGCTGCGCGTCATGCCCGACGAATGGCGCACGCGCGAATGGGTAACCAGCAACCCCGACGCCAAGGACGGCTACATCGAGGCCACCGGCCAATGGGACCTGCTGCAGGCGCAGGGGGCGGTGCACCTGAAGCTGCACCGGTTTCCCGCGCTGCAGCGCTCCGACCGCTATGCCATGGTGTCGGGCACGGTCGATATCGATGCCCAGTTGCCGCGCATTTCGATTTCCGGCGACCTGAAGGCCGACGCGGGCTGGTTCAGCCTCGAGATCCTGCAGGGCGTGCCCAGCCTGGACGACGACGTGCGGGTGATCCGCGCGGGCGAAGACGAACAGGTCCGTGCGTCGCCGCTGCAGATGTCCATGGACCTGAAGTTCGACATGGGGCCGCGCTTCTACATTACCGGCATGGGGCTGGACGCCGGCCTGCTGGGCTCCATACAGATCCGCATGGCCGACGGCCGCCTGACCGGCATCGGCGCGCTGCACACCCGCGGCGGGGGCATCGAGGCCTACGGGCAAAAGCTGCGGCTGCGGCGCGGCACCCTGACCTTCCAGGGGCGGCTGGACAACCCCCTGCTCGATATCGAGGCCCTGCGCACCGGCGAACAGGTCGAGGCCGGCGTGCGGGTCAGCGGCACGGCGCAGCGCCCGCGCATCGACCTGGTGTCGTACCCCGAGGTCAGCGATGTCGAGAAGCTGTCGTGGCTGATCCTGGGCCGCGGCCCCGACGAAGGCGGCAGCGACGCGGCCCTGCTGCTGTCGGTGGGCACCGCGCTGCTGGGCGGCGGGCAGCCGTTCTACCGGCAGATGGGGCTGGACGAGCTCAGCATCCGCTCGGGCACCATCGGCAGCACGGGCAGCCTGCTGCCCGACCGCACGGTGGCCAGCCAGATCAACCTGGACAGCAACAGCAACCTGGCCACCCAGTTCGTCGTGGCCAGCAAGCACTTCGCCAACGGCATCACGCTCAGCGTCGAGCAGGCCATGGCCGGCTCGGAAACCGTGGGCCGGGCCAGCTACCGGCTGGCGCGCGGGCTGTCGCTGGACCTGAAGGCCGGCACCATCAGCGGCATCGCGCTGGTTTACCGCACCTTCTTCGGCAACTGAACCGGCCGCCCTTGACCCGGGCAGGGGCGCCGCCGCCCGGCAAGACGATAAAATAGCCGGCAACCAACCTGGGCACTTCTCACCATGAGCATCAAAAGCGACCGCTGGATCCGCCGCGCGGCCGAAGCCGGCATGATCGAACCCTTCGAGGCCGGCCAGGTCCGCACCGCCAATGGCGGCCGTATCGTCAGCTATGGCACCAGCAGCTACGGCTACGACGTGCGCTGCGCCGACGAATTCAAGATTTTCACCAACATCAATTCCACCATCGTCGACCCCAAGCAGTTCGACGAGAAATCGTTCGTCGATTTCAAGGGCGATGTCTGCATCATCCCGCCCAATTCGTTCGCGCTGGCGCGCACGGTGGAATACTTCCGCATCCCGCGCAGCGTGCTCACCATCTGCCTGGGCAAAAGCACCTACGCGCGCTGCGGCATCATCGTCAACGTCACGCCGCTCGAACCCGAATGGGAAGGGCACGTCACGCTCGAGTTTTCCAACACCACGCCGCTGCCCGCCAAGATCTACGCCGGCGAAGGCTGCGCGCAAATGCTGTTCCTGGAAAGCGACGAAGTCTGCGAAACCTCGTACCGCGACCGTGGCGGCAAATACCAGGGCCAGCGCGGCGTCACGCTGCCGCGCACCTGATCACGCGGCCTCGGCCGGCGGCCGGCAGCAGGTACAGGTGGTCCAGCCGCAGCGCCCCAGGCGTTCCAGGCTGGGCCGCATGGCGGCGTCGCGCAGCTCGGCCAGCGCGTCGAAATCCTGTTCGGTTACGGGCGGGTAGGCCAGCTCGGCGGCGGTCATGGCGGGTTGTTTTCTACAGTGGAAATCGCATCGTAACCCTGGTCCGTGAACTGCAGGATGCACAGTCCGTGGCCGAACGGGTCGCACAAATGGGCAATGCGCCCCCAGGCGTGCGTGTGCGGCGGGTCTTCCAGCGTGGCGCCGGCCGCCACCGCGGCGTCGACCGCGGCGTCGACATCGTCCACCACAAAGTCCAGGTGCACCGGCGTCCAGTGGCGCGCGTAGTCGCGGCCGCCCGCCACGGCGCCGGCCGGCCGCGACCCCTGGGCCTTGCGCAGCAGGTAAATGGGCGCGCCGGCGCCCGCCAGTTCGGCGCCGTCGCCGCCGAAGCGGCGCGTGACTTCCAGGCCGAATGCATCGCGATAAAACTGGATGGCCCGGTCCAGGTCGTCGACATCGATATTGATCAGCACTTGCATACAGCCTCCGGCATCGGTCTGGCGTTGCAGTTGTGCAACAAAAAGGCGTGTCTTGAAGTGTCCAGTATGGCGCTGCCGCCCACGCCGTACAAGGCTGCCGCCCCCGGGGAAAAGCGTTTTGCGGGGACGCATCCGGCCGGCGTGACACAGCGTGCGCGTTCGTAACCAGGCTCGTACGGCCCCGGGCAACCCGGTGCGGCGGGCGGGGGGCGGCAAATATAATGGAACTACCTAATCGCGCGGATTGCCGGCGCAGGAGCCAACGATGTTCGGTTTCCTAAGAAATACGCAGCAAGTAGACGAAGAGGTGCAAGACGAGTTCATCGAGCGCGTCAACAGCGCGGCCGAGGCCTTCCTGGCGGCCGTGCCCGACACCCCGGCCCTGGACTACTCCATCGAGAGCGTCACGGCTCTGGACGCCGTGCTCGAAGAGGCCTACCAGGGCCGCCTGACCCTGACGCCCATGCAGACGGTGGGCGCCGCCGCCTACCTGTACGAGGTGGGTCGCCGCCACTACGGCGGGCTGTACGAGGTGTGCGACGACGAAGACCCGGTGGTGCTGGTTACCGGCGAGCCCGACTTCGACGTCTGCCTGTGCGCCATTTCCAAGGTCGAGCGGCGCGTGCGCAATGGCGCCGCCGACACGCTGCCGGAATTCTTCCAGCACTATGTGCGCGCGGTCACCGCGCGCAGCTCCGACACCATCCGGTAAGCGCGGCGCCCGCCCCTGCACCGCGGGGCAAAGCGGCCTACAATTCCCCTCCACGCGACGCCCCGCGCCGGGCCGCCGCTTTGTCAACCTGCGGTCCCGGACTCGCAGTACACTCGCCTCCGTTTCGCCTCGCCCCCTGGAGCGCCCGCATGAAATTCCGCTTCCCCATTTTCATCATCGACGAAGACTATCGTTCCGAGAATGCCTCGGGCCTGGGGATTCGCGCGCTGGCCACGGCCATCGAGGCCGAGGGCGTCGAGGTGATCGGCGTCACCAGCTATGGCGACCTGAGCTCGTTCGCCCAGCAGCAGAGCCGCGCCAGCGCGTTCATCCTGTCGATCGACGATGAAGAGTTCGACGTCGATTCGCCCGAAGACGTGGCGGGCGCCATCAAGAAGCTGCGCGCCTTCATAGGCGAGCTGCGCTTTCGCAACGCCGACATCCCCATCTACCTGTACGGCGAGACGCGCACGTCCGAGCACATTCCCAACGACATCCTGCGCGAGCTGCACGGCTTCATCCACATGTTCGAGGACACGCCCGAATTCGTGGCGCGCCACATCATCCGCGAAGCCCGCAGCTACGTCGACGGCCTGCCGCCGCCGTTCTTCCGCGAGCTGGTCAATTACGCGCAAGACGGATCCTATTCGTGGCACTGCCCGGGCCATTCGGGCGGCGTGGCGTTCCTGAAGAGCCCGGTGGGGCAGATGTTCCACCAGTTTTTCGGCGAAAACATGCTGCGCGCCGACGTCTGCAACGCCGTGGACGAGCTGGGCCAGCTGCTCGACCACACCGGCCCGGTGGCCGAATCCGAACTGAACGCGGCGCGCATCTTCCATGCCGACCACTGTTTCTTCGTGACCAACGGCACCTCCACGTCCAACAAGGTCGTGTGGCATGCCAACGTGGCCGCCGGCGACGTGGTGGTGGTCGACCGCAACTGCCACAAGTCGATTCTGCATGCCATCACCATGACGGGCGCGATTCCGGTGTTCCTGCGGCCCACCCGCAACCACCTGGGCATCATCGGGCCGATTCCGCTCGAAGAATTCGACCCCGAAAACATCAAGAAGAAAATCGAGGCCAACCCGTTCGCGCGCGAAGCCGCCAACAAGAAGCCGCGCATCCTGACGCTGACGCAAAGCACCTACGACGGCGTCATCTATAACGTCGAGATGATCAAGAAGCAGCTGGGCGACTACGTCGACACCCTGCATTTCGACGAGGCCTGGCTGCCGCACGCGTCGTTCCACGAGTTCTACCAGGACATGCACGCCATCGGCCAGGGCCGCCCGCGCCCGCAGCAGCCGATGGTGTTCGCCACGCACTCCACCCACAAGCTGCTGGCCGGCATTTCGCAGGCCTCGCAGATCATCGTGCAGGAATCCGAGACCCGCAAGCTCGACCGCAACGTGTTCAACGAGGCGTACCTGATGCACACCTCCACCTCGCCGCAGTACGCCATTATTGCGTCCTGCGACGTGGCGGCGGCCATGATGGAGCCTCCCGGCGGCACCGCGCTGGTGGAAGAAAGCATCCGCGAAGCCCTGGATTTCCGCCGCGCCATGCGCAAGGTGGAATCCGAATTCGGCAAGAACGACTGGTGGTTCAAGGTCTGGGGGCCCAACCGCCTGGTGTCCGAAGGCATCGGCAACCGCGACGACTGGGTGCTGGAAGCCAACGACCACTGGCACGGCTTTGGCGAGCTGGCCGACGGCTTCAACATGCTGGACCCGATCAAGGCCACCGTGATCACCCCGGGGCTGGACATGTCGGGCAGCTTCGGCGAAACCGGAATCCCGGCCGCGCTGGTGTCCAAATACCTGACCGAGCACGGCGTGGTGGTCGAAAAGACCGGCCTGTATTCGTTCTTCATCCTGTTCACCATCGGCATCACCAAGGGCCGCTGGAACACGCTGCTGACCGCCCTGCAGCAATTCAAGGACGACTACGACCGCAACCAGCCGCTGTGGCGCATTCTGCCGGAATTCTGCCGCGACCATCGCCGCTACGAGCGCATGGGCCTGCGCGACCTGTGCCAGCAGATCCACGAGTCGTATCGCACCAAGGACGTGGCCCGCCTGACCACCGAGATGTACCTGAGCGACATGGTGCCGGCGCTCAAGCCGTCCGACGCCTTCGCCCGCATGGCGCACCGCGAGGTCGAGCGCGTCGAGATCGACCAGCTCGAAGGCCGCGTTACCGGCGTGCTGCTGACGCCGTACCCGCCGGGCATTCCGCTGCTGATCCCGGGCGAGCGCTTTAACCGCACCATCGTGCAGTACCTGCAGTTCGCCCGCGAATTCAACGAAAGCTACCCCGGCTTCGAAACCTACATCCACGGCCTGGCCGAAGATACCGCGCCCGACGGATCCAAGCGGTACTACGTGGACTGCCTGATCGAAGACTGAGCCGTGCCCAGCCGGATGCGCGCCCGCCGATGTTCGACGTAGCCGTGATCGGCGCCGGCGCGGCCGGCATGATGTGCGCTGCCGTGGCCGGCCAGCGCGGCCTGCGGGTCGTGCTGATCGACCACGCCGAGCGCCTGGCCGAGAAAATCCGCATATCGGGCGGCGGGCGCTGCAACTTCACCAACGTGGGGGCGGGGCCGGCCAATTTCCTGTCCGACAACCCGCATTTCTGCCGTTCCGCGCTGGCCGGCTATACCCCGCAGGATTTTCTGGCGCTGCTGCGCAGCCATCGCATCGCCTGGCACGAGAAGCACCGCGGCCAATTGTTCTGCGACGACAGCAGCGAATCCATTATCGAGATGCTGCGCGCCGAGTGCGGCGCGGGCCGGGTGCAGTGGCGCATGCCATGCCGCGTGGCGGAAGTCGGCCGCAATGATGCGGGCTACGTGCTGCGCACCAGCCAGGGCGAGATCCGCGCGGGCAAGCTGGTGGTGGCCGCCGGCGGCATGGCCATCCCGCAGCTGGGCGCCACCGATTTCGGCCTGAAACTGGCGCGCCAGTTCGGCTTGAAAGTCATTGAGCCGCGGCCGGCGCTGGTGCCCCTGACATTCGATCCGGCCCAGTGGCGCCCGTTCGCCGAGCTGTCGGGTGTGGCGCTGGAAGTCGCGCTCAGCACCGGCACGGGCCGCGCCCGCGGCGAATTCCTGGAAGACCTGCTGTTCACGCACCGCGGCCTGTCCGGCCCGGCGATCTTGCAGATTTCCAGCTACTGGCAGCCCGGCCAGGCCATTGTGCTGGACCTGGCCGCGGGGCGCGACCTGGCCGGCGAGCTCATCGCCGCCAAGCCGGGCAACCGCCAGCAGCTGCATACGGTGCTGGGCGGCCTGTGGCCGCGCCGGCTGGCCGACCAATGGCTGCACGCGGCCGAACAGGCCGGGCAGCCCGGGCTGGCCGCGCTGCGCATGGCCGACGCGCCCGACAAGACCTTGCGCGCCCTGGGGCAGGGCATCCATGAATGGCGGCTGGTGCCCAGCGGCACCGCCGGCTACAAAAAAGCCGAAGTCATGCGGGGCGGCGTGGACACGCGCGGGCTGGACCAGAAGTCGATGCAGGCGCGCCAGGTGCCGGGCCTGTATTTCATCGGCGAAGCGGTCGACGTCACCGGCTGGCTGGGCGGCTACAACTTCCAGTGGGCCTGGGCCTCGGGCGTGGCCTGCGCACGCGCGCTATAACGGCGGCGGGCAGGGGCGCGGACCGCGCCGCGCAAGGCCGCCAGGCGCCATTGTTATATTAAATAAAAATGACTATCATTTAAATTATCTTTAGTGTTTGATGATTGCTTTCGCCGCCGAATCTCTTACGGGGAACCGCGATGGTCCAGATACAGCCCCTGTCCACTGCCGCCGCACCGCCTGCCGCCGATCGCTGCCTGGACGCCTGGCAGCGCGCCACGCTGCGCGGCAACCGGGCCCTGCAGCGCGGCGATGCCGCCGCCGCGCTGGCACAGTACCGCGCGGCGCTGAGCCTGGCCGATGCCTTGCCGGGCCGCGCGGCCGATGCCGACGCCGCCGTGGCGGCGCTGGTGGTGTCGCACCACAATCTGGCCGAGCTGCACCAGCGGGCGGGGCGTGCCGACCTGGCTGGCGCGCATGTCTGCCGGGCACACGAGTTGCTGCATGAAATGGCTGTCGATGCCGCGCTCGATCCTGCCTGGCGCGCGGCGGCGTGGCAGCACGGCCGCGTCACGTATGCCGAGCTGGCGCTGTTTCTGCGGCGGTATCCCGGCCATGAGCGCGCCCGCCGCGCTGCCGCGCTGCCCTGGCACGCCATCGCCGAATCGCGCCATTGAGCCCGCCGGTACCGATATCCCGAATCGCTTCCGTGGGAAGCCCGAACAGGAGATTTGCATGCCCTATACCTTGCCCGATCTGCCTTATGCGTACGATGCGCTGGAGCCGCACATCGATGCGCTGACCATGGAAATCCACTACACCAAGCACCACCAGACGTACATCAACAACCTGAATGCCGCCCTGGACGGCGCCGGGCTGCCGTCCGACGAGCCGGTCGAGGCGCTGGTGGCCCGCATCGACACCTTGCCCGAGTCGGTGCGCGCGGCGGTGCGCAACAACGGCGGCGGCCATGCCAACCACAGCCTGTTCTGGACAGTGATGTCGCCCCAGGGCGGCGGCAAGCCGCAGGGCAGCCTGGCCGCCGCCATCGACGCCGAGCTGGGCGGCCTGGAGGCATTTCGCGAGGCCTTCACCAAGGCGGCCCTGACACGCTTCGGCAGCGGCTGGGCCTGGCTGAGCGTGACGCCGCAGGGCAAGCTGGTGGTGGAAAGCAGCGCCAACCAGGACAGCCCGCTGATGCAGGGCAACACGCCCGTGCTGGGTCTGGACGTGTGGGAACACGCGTACTACCTGAAGTACCAGAACCGCCGCCCCGAGTACATCGGCGCGTTCTTCAATGTGATCGACTGGGCCGAAGTGGCGCGCCGCTACGAGGCCGCCAGGGCCTGACACTCAATCGTTCGACCGGCCAGCCAGATTGAACACGTTCAGCCGCCACCGCGTTCACCCGCCCGCCACCAGCATCAGCGTCTGGACGCTGGCCGTGCTGGTGGCATGCCTGGGAGCGCACGCCTTGTGGGCCTACCTGATCCCGCGCGCGCCCCATGTGGCCGATGCACTGGCCGGCGGGCTGCTGGCCGCCGGGGCCACCGCCCTGGGCACCGTGCCGGTGATGTTCTCGCAGACGCTGCCCGAGAAAGTGCAGGACACCATGTTCGGCTTCGGCGCGGGCGTCATGCTGGCGGCCTGCGCCTTTTCGCTGGTGGCGCCGGGCATCGCGGCGGCCGGCGAACTGGGCCACGGGCCCTGGGGCGCCGGCCTGGTCGTGGGCGCGGCGGTGCTGCTGGGCGCGGCCGCGCTGCTGCTGATGGACCGGCTGCTGCCGCACGAGCATTTCATCAAGGGCAAAGAAGGCATCGAAGTCCATCGCCTGCGCCGCACCTGGCTGTTCGTGTTCGCCATCGTGCTGCACAACCTGCCCGAAGGCCTGGCGATCGGGGTGGGGTATGTGGGCAACGACCCGCTGCGCGGCAGCGCGCTGGCCACGGGCATCGCCATCCAGGACGTGCCCGAGGGCCTGGTGGTGGCGCTGGCGCTGCTGGCGGTGGGCTACCGCCGCAGCTTCGCGGTGGCCCTGGGCATGCTGTCCGGCCTGGTCGAACCGGCGGGTGCCGTGCTGGGCGCCCTGGTGGTGGGCTGGTCGGCGGCGCTGCTGCCCTGGGGCCTGGGCTTCGCCGCGGGCGCCATGCTGTTTGTCATCAGCCACGAGATCATTCCCGAATCGCACCGCAAGGGGCACGAGGTATATGCCACATGCGGGCTGATGATCGGCTTCGTGCTGATGATGCTGCTGGACACCGCGCTGGGGTAGGCGCGGCTCAGTCAGGGTGCAGCGCCTGCGCCGGGATGGCGTGCGGTCTGGGTTGCCCCACCGACTGGTCCACCGCCGGCAGGCTGTGGGCGATGCCCTTGTGGCAGTCAATGCAGGCCTGGCCTTCCTGCAGGCCTTGCTGGTGCATGCGCGCCGAGCGCGGGCTCTGGCCGGTGTAGTCGAAGTAGCCGTAGTCGTGGCAGTTGCGGCATTCCCGCGAATTGTTCGCCTTCATGCGGCGCCATTCGTTTTGCGCAAGCCGCGCGCGCCGGGCTTCGAATTTCTCGGGGGTGTCGACGGTGCCCAGCATGTGATGCAGCAGCTCGTTGGACGCGTACAGCTTGCGCAGCATCTTCGGCCCCCATTCTTTGGGCACGTGGCAGTCCGAGCACACGGCGCGCACGCCGGTGCGATTGGAATAGTGCACGGTGTTGCGGTATTCCTGGTAGACGTTCTGGTTCATTTCATGGCACGAAATGCAGAAGGCTTCGGTGTTGGTCCATTCCATGACCGTATTGAAACCGCCCCAGAATACGATGCCCAGCGCGAACGCCAGCCCCAGTCCGCTGAAGGCCAGGGCCCAGGCTCGGCGCGACAGGGTCTTGATCCATTTGATCGGGTTCATGATGCATGCTCGCTCAGTTCAGGCCTTCGACGCGCTGGAAGGTGTTTTCGACCAGCGGCTTGGCATCGCTTTGGGTGACGTGGCACTGCATGCAGAAATAGCGTGCCGGGCTGACCGACGACAGTTCGCGGCCCTGTGCGTCGCGGAAGTGCGTGACGGATATCTTGGGTGAGTTGGTGGCCTGCGCGCGGCCCCACGAATGGCAATCGAGGCATTTGTTGAATTTCAGCGTCACGGGGTAGTTGCTGCTGGCGTGCGGCACCAGCGGCGGCTGCTGCACGAAGTCGCGCGGCAGCGTGGCGCCCGCGTCGAGTTCCTGGCGATAGTGGCCGGCTGCGTGCCCGGCGCTGCCGACGCTGCCCTGGCGCAGGCTCTGGACCGTGGACGGGTCGTCGGCCAGGGCTGGCGGCATGCCGATCATCAGGCCCGCGAGCAGGCCGAGGGCGGTCTTGTACAAGGCGCGTTTCATGATTAACTCCTGTGGCGGAACCGGTGGCTCATACGGAACACCTGTTGGGGGCAGACGTCGATACAGCGGCCGCAAGTGGTGCAGTCGGCGTCGAGGATGACGGGGTGGCTCTGGCCAGCCGCCTTGAGGGCGGGGCGGATGACCTGCGGTTCGGGGCAGACGCTGTAGCAGTCCATGCAGTCGTCGCAGGCCTCGCGGCCCGCGGCATTCACGCGCAGCAGCGCGCGCCGGCCCAACAGGCCGTAGAACGCCCCCACCGGGCATACATGGCCGCACCAGCCGCGCGGCGCCACCAGCAGGTCGTACAAGAAAATGCCCAGCACCAGCGCCCATACGGCGCCGAAGCCGAACACCAGCGCGCGATGCAGCAGCGAGACCGGATTGACCCATTCCCAGGCGATGGTGCCGGTGGCGGCCGACGCCAGCAGGGTGCCGGCCAGCAGCCACAGCCGCAGCGATTTGGGCGGCGTGCGCCCGGGCGGGCGCAGCCTGAGCCGGCGGCGCAGCCAGGCCGCGGTGTCGGTGACGATGTTGACGGGGCACACCCAGGAGCAATACAGCCGTCCGCCCAGCAGCAGGTAAAAGCCCAGCACCAGGCCGGCGCCCAGCACGGCCGTGCCCAGCGGCACGTGGCCCGCGAACAGGCTTTGCAGCAGTTGGTACGGATCGGTCAGCGGCAGCCAGTCGAGCGTCAGGCTGGACGACAGGTTGCCCTTCACGGGCCACCAGGCCTGGCCCAGCAGGCCCCGGTGCGCCAGCCACACAGTGGCCGGGCCGACCAGGAACAGCGCCAGCAGGCCGGCCTGTACGGCGCGCCGCAGCAGCAGCCAGCGATGGGCGCGCAGCCAGCCCTTGCCGGCAATGGCGGCGGCGGTGGGGTTGCGGCCCGCGACGTTCGGGCGCCGGGGTTTGGCGGGAAGGGCATTCATGGCTGGCCACCGGTATCAGGAATGACGGGAACGTCGTCCAGGCCGCGCACGGGCAGGCGGATCTGTTCGCCGATGACCGAGCCGCCGGCCTTCTCGGCTTCTTCCCAGCCTTTGCGGTAATGGCCGGCGGCCGAGCCCTGCGCCAGCGGGTGCGGCAGCACCTTGATGGCCGAGGCGCCGGGCAGCACGCAGCTGCGCTCGCACTTGCCGCAGCCGGTGCAGCGGTCGGAATGCACGGTGGGCAGCAGCATGGCGTGGCGGTCGGACCTGGGGTTGTGCTGCCGTTCGAGCGTGATGGCTTCGTCGATGAGCGGGCACACGCGATAGCAGACGTCGCAGCGCAGCCCCTGGAAGTTCAGGCAGGTTTCCTGGTCGATGAGCACGGCCAGGCCCATGCGGGCATCTTCGATGCGGGTCAGGTCGTGGTCCAGCGCGCCGGTGGGGCAGGCCGGTACGCAGGGGATGTCTTCGCACATTTCGCAGGGCACGCTGCGCGCATCGAAGTAAGGCGTGCCGGACGGAATGGGCTGGCCCAGGGTGGCCAGCTTCAGGGTGTCGTAGGGACAGGCGCGCACGCACAGCCCGCAGCGCACGCATGCGGCCAGGAACTCGTCTTCGGCCAGCGCGCCGGGCGGACGCAGGGCAGTGGCCGGCAGCGAGCCGGCCTGCCTGGTGTACAGGCCCAGGCCCAGCGCCACGGCGCAGGCGCCGCCGATGGCGGCCGCCGAATGCTGCAGAAACTGGCGGCGGCCGGGCGGTTTGTCGGGGGTGGGGTCTGTCATGGCGGGTCTGCAAAGCGCGATGGGGCGGCGTGGATTCAGGCCTTTTGCACCTTGACGGCGCATTTCTTGAAGTCGGTTTCTTTGGACAGCGGGCAGGTGGCGTCCAGCGTAAGCTTGTTGACCAGCCGGCCTTCGTCGAAGAACGGCATGTACACCAGCCCGCGAGGCGGCTTGTTGCGGCCGCGCGTTTCCAGGCTGGCAAGCACCTCGCCGCGGCGCGACGTGATCTTGCATTGCATGCCGCGCTGCAGGCCGCGCTGCCCGGCGTCGTCGGGGTGCATGAACAGCACCGCCTCGGGCACGGCGCGGTGCAGCTCGGGCACGCGCCGCGTCATCGAGCCCGTGTGCCAGTGTTCAAGCACGCGCCCGGTGCACAGCCAAAGGTCGTAATCCTGGTCGGGCACTTCGGCCGGCGGCTGGTAGGGCAGGGCGAAGATGTTGGCCCGCCCGTCTTTATTGCCGTAGAAGCGGACGCCCTCGCCCGGCTTGACGTACGGGTCGTAGCCTTCGCGGAAGCGCCACAGGGTTTCCTTGCCGTCGACCACCGGCCAGCGCAGTCCGCGCGCCCGGTGGTACAGGTCGAAGTCGGCCAGGTCGTGGGCGTGGCCGCGGCCGAATTGCGCGTACTCCTCGAACAGGCCTTTTTGCACATAGAAGCCGAAGTGCTGCGATTCGTCGTTCATGTAGCCGTCGATTGCATGCTGGTTGACGGCCGCCACATCGGCCAGCGGGTAGCGGTTGGCCACACCGTTGGCATAGAGCACGTCGTAAAGCGTCTTGCCGCGGTATTCGGGCTTTTTGTCGAGCAGTTCCGCCGGCCATACTTCTTCCACCTTGAAGCGCTTGGCGAATTCCAGGTATTGCCACAGGTCGGACCGCGACTGGCCCGGCGCCTTGACCTGCTGGCGCCAGAACTGGGTGCGGCGCTCGGCGTTTCCGTAGGCGCCTTCTTTCTCGACCCACATCGCCGTGGGCAGGATCAGGTCGGCCGACAGCGCCGATACTGTGGGATAAGGGTCGGACACCACCACGAACGCTTCCGGGTTGCGCCAGCCGGGGTAGATTTCATCGTTGATGTTCGGGCCGGCCTGCATGTTGTTGGTGGTGGACGTCCAGTAGCACTTGAGCTTGCCGTCTTTCAGCGCGCGGCTCTGCGCCACGGCATGCAGGCCCACCTTGGCGGGAATGGTGCCTTCGGGAAGCTGCCACAAGTCTTCGGCGATCTTGCGGTGCGCGGGGTTGCCGACCACCAGGTCGGCCGGCAGGCGGTGCGCGAAGGTGCCCACTTCGCGCGCGGTGCCGCAAGCCGACGGCTGGCCCGTCAGCGAGAACGGGCCGCAGCCCGGCTCGGAAATCTTGCCGGTCAGCAGGTGCACGTTGTAGATCATGTTGTTGACCCACGTTCCGCGCGTATGCTGGTTGAAGCCCATCGTCCAGAGCGACATGATCTTTTTGGAAGGGTCGGCGTACAGTTCGGCCAGGCGCTGCAGTTTTTCGGCGGGCACGCCCGACAGCCTGGCGGTGTAGTCCAGCGTGTAGGTGGAGACGAACGCGGCGAAGTCTTCAAAGGTGGCCGGCCTGGCGGCGCCGGGGTCGCCCTTGGGCGCGCCGTCGGCGCCGGGATAGCCGTTCGCGCTGGCCGACTGTTCGCGCGGATCGTTCGGCCGCAGGCCGTAGCCGATGTCGGTGGCGCCGACCTTGAAGTTGACGTGCCGCTCGACGAACTCGCGGTTGACCTTGCCGTTCTGGATCAGGTAGTTGCACAGGTAGTTCAGGATGGCCAGGTCGGTTTGCGGCACGAAGATCATGCCGTTGTCGGCCAGCTCGAAGCTGCGGTGCTCGAAGGTGGACAGCACGTGTACTTCGCTGCCGGCGTGCGTCAGGCGGCGGTCGGTGATGCGGCTCCAGAGGATGGGGTGCATTTCGGCCATGTTCGAGCCCCACAGCACGAAGGCATCGGCGTGCTCGATGTCGTCGTAGCAGCCCATGGGTTCGTCGATGCCGAAGGTGCGCATGAAGCCCACCACCGCGCTGGCCATGCAGTGGCGCGCGTTGGGGTCGAGGTTGTTGCTGCGAAAGCCCGCCTTGTACAGCTTCGAGGCCGCGTAGCCTTCCCAGATGGTCCATTGGCCCGAGCCGAACATCGCGATGGCGTCGGGGCCGCCGGCGGCGAGCGCCTGCTTCCACTTTTGCGCCATGATGTCGAAGGCTTCGTCCCAGCTGACCGGCGTGAATTCGCCGTTCTTGTCGTAAACGCCGTCTTTCTTGCGCAGCATGGGCCGCGTCAGGCGGTCGGCGCCGTACATGATCTTGGACAGGAAGTAGCCCTTGATGCAGTTCAGCCCGCGGTTGACCGGCGCTTCGGGGTCGCCCTGGGTGGCCACGACGCGATCGTTCTGCACGCCCACCAGCACGGAGCAGCCGGTGCCGCAGAAGCGGCATGGCGCCTTGTCCCAGCGCACCTGCAGCGTGGGGCTGCCGGCCTGCGCCAGGGCCGCGGCCGGCAGGCTCATGCCGGCGGTGGCGGCCGCGGCGGCCACGGCGTTGGTCTTGATGAATTCGCGTCGGTTCAATGACATGATGGAGCTCCCTGTGCCGGGGGTCGGTGGGGGGATGGCGGCTGGCTGGCGGACGGTGGATCGTCTTCACCGTATTCGTAGGCCAGGGTGGCCGACAGTACGTATGGAACTTTGTGGGCGGCCAGGATCGAGTCGGCGGTGCTGTAGCCCGGGCCGTCCTCGACCGTGACGATGAGTTTTCCGGTGGCCGCGTCGCGCGCGTGCACTTGCACGCCCGGAATGCCGGCGAGTGCGCTTTCGGCCGCGGACAGGCTGTGCGGGGCGATGCGCATGACCAGGCTGACGATCCTCATGGGGCCTCCGGAATCAGCGCGGCCGCCGGACAGGCTGGCAGGCAGTCGCCGCAGCCGGTGCAGCGCCCGGCATCGATGTGCGGGCGCGCGGGGCCGCCCGGCTGGGGGCGAAAGAAGATGGCGCCGACGCCGCAGGATTCGCTGCACAGGCGGCATTCGATGCCGCGGCGGGCCAGGCAGGCCGTCGTGACCCGGGCGCGCCATGGCCGGCCTTGCGCGGCCAGGGGCCCGAAGTGGGTTGGACCGGGCTTGCGGCCGGTGAGCAACTGGCGCCGTGTGAATCCCATGGCAGAAATCCCTTAAAACCTGTAGGGAATTATGGGTATTGAGGCCCGGCCTGCCTCTTGACTGCAGTCAAGGGGGCTGGCGCGGCGTTGACAGGCGTCAACCCCGCGGCCCGGTACAGGCGGCCGGGCCGGCCGTCCACCCGGGCAAGCGACAACTTTGCCGGGCCGGGCTTTCGATGTATGCTTCACGCCGCTGTCATGCATGTCGCGGGAGAGAGCGGCCTGGGTCTACGCAGGCCGCCGCCGAAGGCGCAATTCGCCCGGAATCGCTCAGGTAACCCATACCGCGCTGCATCAGCCCCTGGTTCCGGCCTTCGCGCCGGGCGGGCTGAAACAGCACTCTGGAGAGACCTGGCGCCATGGTGTTACCGTGCGCAGCCCAGGCGCCGAAGGTGCAAACCCGCGCTTGCGCGGGGCAACTCTCAGGCAAAAGGACAGAGGGGCGGAAAATCCAGCTGGCTCTGGCGCTTTCCGCTTCCAGGCCGGCATATTCCGTAACCCTGGCGATGCCGCCGCACCGGAGCCCGTCCATGTCCGCCTCCCTCAAACGCACTCCACTGGCCGACGCCCACGTCGCGGCCGGCGCCCGCATGGTCGATTTCGGCGGCTGGGACATGCCGCTGGCCTACGGCTCGCAGCTCGAAGAACACCACGCGGTGCGCCGCGACGCCGGCATGTTCGACGTATCGCACATGCTCAATGCCGATGTCTGCGGGCCGGATGCCGCCGCGTTCCTGCGGCGCCTGGTGGCCAACGACGTGGCCAGGCTCACGGTGCCCGGCAAGGCGCTGTACACGTGCATGCTCAACCCCCAGGGCGGCATCATCGACGACCTGATCGTCTATTTCTTCGCCATCGACCAATGGCGCGTGGTGGTCAATGCCGCCACGGCCGACAAAGACATCGCCTGGATGCGGCGCGTGGCTGCCGCCGGCCGGTTCGACGTGGCCATCACGCCGCGCCGCGACCTGGCCATGGTGGCCGTGCAGGGCCCCAACGCCCGCGCCAAGGTATGGGCCGCCCGGCCGGCCTGGCAGGCCGCCACCGAGCCGCTGACGCCCTTCGTGGCGGCCCAGGTGGCCGACGGCGCGCTGGTGGCGCGCACCGGCTACACCGGCGAAGACGGTTTCGAGATCGTCCTGCCGGCCGACCAGGTCGTGGCCCTGTGGAACGACCTGCTCGCCCAGGGCGTGCGCCCGTGCGGGCTGGGCGCGCGCGACACGCTGCGCCTGGAGGCCGGCATGAACCTGTACGGGCAAGACATGGACGAGCTCACCCAGCCCGACCAGGCCGGCCTGAGCTGGACGGTATCGCTGAAAGACCCCGAGCGCCGTTTCGTGGGGCGCGATGCCCTGGAACAGTTCGCCGCGCCCTGCGGCTTCGTCGGCCTGAAGCTGCAAGAGCGCGGCGTGATGCGCGCCCACATGGCCGTGCACACCGCCCAGGGCGACGGCGAAACCACCAGCGGCACCATGTCGCCCACGCTGGGCGTGTCGGTGGCGTTTGCCCGCGTGCCCACGGGCGTGCAGCCCGGCCAGACGGTCGAAGTCGATATCCGCGGCAAGCGGGTGCCCGCCCTGGTATGCAAATTGCCGTTCGTGCGCCATGGCAAGGCGGTCGAACACTCGTAAACTGCCACCATGCGCCGGCAGGGGTGCCGGCGCGTGCGCGCAATTCCATCCTAGGAGCTTCCATGAGCCTGCCCACCGACCGCAAGTACACCGAGTCCCATGAATGGGTCAAAGCCGAGGGCGACGTGTTCGCCGTTGGCATCACCGATAACGCCCAGGAACAGCTGGGCGACCTCGTCTTCGTCGGCGACGTCAGCGTCGGCGCCAAGCTCAAGGCCGGCGCCACGGCCGGCGTGGTCGAATCGGTCAAGGCCGCTTCCGACATCTACGCGCCCGTGTCGGGCGAAATCGTGGCGTTCAACGACGAGCTCGAAAGCACGCCCAACCTGATCAACGAATCGGCCTTCTCTACCTGGATCTTCAAGATCAAGCCGGACAACGCGGCCGACGTCGACAAGCTGCTGGACGCAGCCGGCTACGAAGCCGTCGCCAACGGCTGACCTGGCCGACGCCGCGCGGGCGCCTCGCCCGCGCGGCCATTTTTCCGCACCCGAGACACCCCCATGCCGCGCGCCCTAGACCCCCACACCGATTTCATTCCCCGCCATATCGGCCCCACCGCGGCCGACCAGGACAAAATGCTTGCGGCCATCGGCTGCGGCAGCCTCGATGCCCTGCTGCAGGAAGTCGTGCCGCCCGCCATCCGCAGCCAGGGCCCGCTGGCGCTGCCCGCTTCGCGCAGCGAACCCGACGTGCTGGCCGACCTGAAGGCCGTCGCCGGGCGCAACCGCGTCTACCGCAACTACATCGGCCAGGGCTACTACGGCACGCATACGCCCAACGTGGTGCTGCGCAACGTGCTCGAGAACCCCGCCTGGTACACGGCCTATACGCCGTACCAGCCCGAGATCTCGCAGGGCCGGCTCGAAGCCCTGCTGAACTACCAGACGATGGTGGCCGACCTGACCGGGCTGGACATCTCCAACGCGTCGCTGCTGGACGAGGGCACTGCCGCGGCCGAGGCCATGACGCTGGCGCGGCGCGGCTCGAAGTCGGCCAGCCGGGTGTTCTTCGTGTCGGCGCACTGCCACCCGCAAACCATCGAAGTGGTGCGCACGCGCGCCGAGGGGCTGGGCATCGAGATCGCGCTGGGCGACGAGTCGCAGGGCCTGCCCGACTGCTTCGGCGTGCTGCTGCAATACCCGCACAGCCTGGGCGGCGTGGCCGACTACCGCGCGCTGGCCGAGGCCGCGCATGCGCAGGGCGCGGTGGTGGCCTGCGCCACCGACCTGCTGGCCCTGGCGCTGCTGGCGCCGCCCGGCGAATGGGGCGCCGACATCGCCATCGGTTCGTCGCAGCGCTTCGGCGTGCCGTTCGGCTTCGGCGGCCCGCACGCCGGCTTCATGGCCTGCAAAGACGCCTACAAGCGCAACATGCCGGGCCGCCTGGTGGGCGTCTCGAAAGACGCGCAGGGCAACCCGGCGCTGCGGCTGGCGCTGCAGACCCGCGAACAGCACATCCGCCGCGAGAAGGCCACGTCCAATATCTGCACCGCCCAGGTGCTGCTGGCCGTGATGGCCGGGCTGTACGCCGTGTGGCACGGCCCGGACGGCATCCGCCGCATCGCCACCCGCGTGCAGCGCTACACGGCGATCTTGCGCGCCGCGCTGGGGCAGCTGGGCATCAAGGTGGTCAACGACACATTCTTCGACACGCTGCTGCTGGAAACCGGCGCGGCCACGCCGGCCATCGCGGTGGCCGCCGACTGCGAGCGCATCAACCTGCGCCGCGTCGACGGCGCGCGCCTGGCGGTGTCGCTGGATGAAACCGTGACGGCCGCCGACCTGCAGGCCCTGGTCAACGTATTCGCGGCCGGCCTGCAGAAAGACGACGTGGCGCTCGACCTCGACGCGCAGGATGCGGCCGCCGCCGGCGGCATTCCCGCGGCGCTGCGGCGCCAGGGCGCCATCCTGGCGCATCCGGTGTTCTCCAGCATCCAGTCCGAGACCGACATGCTGCGCTACCTGCGCAAGCTGGCCGACAAAGACCTGGCGCTCGACCGCAGCATGATCCCGCTGGGCTCGTGCACCATGAAGCTGAACGCCACGGCCGAGATGATCCCCATCACCTGGCCCGAGTTCGCGCTCATCCATCCGTATGCGCCGGCCGACCAAAGCGCCGGCTACCGCGAACTCATCGACCGCCTGTCGGCGGCGCTGTGCGAAATCACCGGCTACGACGACATCAGCCTGCAGCCCAACTCCGGCGCGCAGGGCGAATACGCCGGCCTGTTGGCCATCCGCGGCTATCACCGCGCCAACGGCCAGGCGCAGCGCAATGTGTGCCTGATCCCGGCCTCGGCGCACGGCACCAACCCGGCGTCGGCGCAACTGGCCGGCATGGATGTGGTGGTGGTGGCGTCCGACGCCAACGGCAACGTCGACCTCGCCGATCTGCGCGCCAAGCTGGCCCAGGTGGGCGACCGTCTGGCCGCGCTGATGATCACTTATCCGTCCACGCATGGCGTGTTCGAAGAATCGATCACCCAGATCTGCGAGCTGGTACACCAGGCCGGCGGCCAGGTGTACCTGGACGGCGCCAACATGAATGCCATGGTGGGCGTGGCCCGCCCCGGACAGTTCGGCTCCGACGTGTCGCACCTGAATCTGCACAAGACGTTCTGCATTCCGCATGGCGGCGGCGGGCCGGGCGTGGGGCCGGTGGCGGTACGCTCGCACCTGGCGCCCTTTTTGCCGGGCGTGCTCAATGCGCAGGGCAAGCTGGGCGGAGACGCCGATGTGGGCCCGGTGTCGGCAGCGCCGTTCGGGTCGGCCGGCATCCTGCCCATTTCGTACGCCTACATCGCCCTGATGGGCGCCGACGGCCTGCGCCGCGCCACCGAAGTGGCCATCCTGAACGCCAACTACGTGGCCGCGCGCCTGCGCGACCACTACCCGGTGCTGTATGCCGGCCGCAACGGCCGCGTCGCGCACGAGTGCATCCTGGATGTGCGCCCGTTGAAAGACAGCAGCGGCGTCAGCGCCGAAGACATCGCCAAGCGCCTGATCGATTACGGCTTCCATGCGCCCACCATGAGCTTCCCGGTGGCCGGCACGCTGATGGTCGAACCCACCGAGTCCGAGGGCCTGGCCGAGCTCGACCGTTTCGTCGACGCCATGATCGCCATACGCGAAGAGATTGCGCAGATCGAACGCGGCGACCGCGACCGCGACGACAACGTGCTGAAGAACGCCCCGCATACGGCCCAGATGCTGCTGGCCGAAGACTGGCTGCACGATTATCCGCGCCAGCAGGCCGCGTATCCGGTGGCCTCGCTGCGCGACGCCAAGTACTGGCCGCCGGTGGCGCGGGTCGACAACGCTTACGGCGACCGCAACCTGGTGTGTGCCTGCCTGCCGGTCGAAGCCTACGCCTGAGCGATTGCCGCAAGGGCATCAGCGCGCCGGCGCGGCAGCAGCCGCGTCCAGCGCGCGGGCCCGTGCGATGCCGCTCATGACGGTGTCGCGCATGGGGTCGCCGGCGGGCAGGGCAGCCGCCAGGCGTTCCCAATAAACCACGGCTTGCGCGTAGCGTCCGCCTTCGAACGCGGCCATGCCGGCCAGCGTCAGGCTGGCCGCCTCTTCAGGGTCGCCGGACAGCGCTTCGTCGACCAGGGCCTGCAGCTGCGGCGTCCATTGCTGGTGGCCGGCAAAGTACAGGGCCTGGGCCCAGTGGCCCAGCCATTCGGGCGGGCGGTTTGCGCGGATGGCGGCTTGTTCGAAGGCCGCCGCCGCATCGGCCCAGCGGTCCTGGGCCATGTAGGTGCGGCCCAGAAAGAACCAGGCGTCGGGCGCATCGGGCGTCGCCGCCAGCGCGGCTTCCAGGCGTGCGGTCATGCGTTCCAGGCTTTCGCCGGTGTGGCCGGCATACTGGCGCGCCTGCACCACCTGATCGAGAGAACCCCAATGCCAATACAGCGCGCCGGCCCCCAGCGGCACCAGTATGGCCGCGGCCAGCGCCAGGGCCATGCCCGGTTTGCCGCGCGCGGCGCCGGCGGGCCCGTCGGGGCTGTCGGCCAGCAGGGTGCGCGCCGCTTCGGCGCGGCCGGCCTCGAGCTGCGCCGGGGTCAGCAGGCCGGACTGGTGCTGGGCCTGCAGCGCCTGCAGGCGCTCTTGGTAAAGCGCCACGTTCAGCGCCGCGCGGTCGGCATCGGCTGCCGGGCCGGGCGCCCGCAGCAGCGGCACCAGCACGAATGCCATGGCCACGGCCAGCAGCAGCGCGGCAGGCAGCCAGAAATCGATCATGGCGCGGTTCCGTTGTCGCGGCTGGCGCGCAGCAGGCCGGCCAGGCGCCGACGTTCGTCGTCTGAAAGCGCGGCGGCGTCGGCCCGTGCGCGGCGCCCGCGCAAGACCAGGACGCCCACCAGGCCTGCCCCGGCCGCCAGCAGCGCCGCCGGCCCGATCCAGAGCACGGCGGTGCGCGTGTCGAGAGGCGGGCGGTACAGCACGAAATCGCCGTAGCGCGCCACCATGAAGTCGATGATCTGTTCATCGCTGCGGCCTTCGCGCAGCATGCGGTGGACTTCGCGGCGCAGGTCGTTGGCGATGGGCGAATTCGAATCGGCAATGTTCTGGTTCTGGCACTTGGGACAGCGCAGCACCTCGGCCAGGTGCCGATAGCGGGCGCGCTGGGCTTCGCTGTCGAATTCATGGATATCGATCGCGGCGCGGCCCGGGCCGGCCAGCAGGCAGCCCAGCATGGCGGCAGCCAGCAGGCGTTTCATCGGGCCGCCTCGTCGAGCAATTGCCGGTAGAGCGGCTCGATCCTGTCGCGCCAGACGTCGTCGTCGATGACGCCGACGAACTTGTCGCGGACGACGCCCCGCGCATCGATGATGAAGGTTTCGGGGGCGCCGTACACGCCCAGGTCCAGGCCCAGCGTGCCGGCAGCGTCTTCGATGTTCAGGCGGTACGGGTTGTGCAGCGTGCGCAGCCAGCGCTGCGCCGCGGCGCGGTCGTCTTTGTAGTTGACGCCGTGGATCACCACGCCTGCCCGGGCCAGCCGGTTCAGCACGGGGTGTTCCTGCCGGCATGACGGGCACCAGGTGGCCCACACGTTGACCAGCGCCGGCGTGCCCAGGATGTCCTGGCGCGTCAGGGGGCTGTCGCCGCCGTCGCCGCCGAGCGAGGGCAGGGCGAAGTCGGGGAAGGCCTTGCCCACCAGGGCCGACGGCAGCCGCGCCGGGTCGAGAAACAGGCCGCGGTAGAGCAGCGCCGCGATGCCCAGGAACAGAACCAGCGGCAACAGGCGCAACAGGCGCTTCATGGCGGCCCTCCGGCAGGTGTGGGCCGGGCGCCGGCAGTGGCGCGGCGGCGGTAGCGCCGGTCGGATGCCGCCACCAGGCCGCCCAGGGCCATCAGCAGCGCGCCCAGCCAGATCCAGCGCACGAAGGGCTTGATGTGCACGCGCACGGCCCAGGCGCCGTTCTCGAGCGGTTCGCCCAGGGCGGTGAACAGGTCGCGCGTGAAGCCTGCCGCGATGCCGGCTTCGGTCATGGCGGTCTGCTGCACGCTGTACACGCGCTTTTCAGGATGCAGCATGGCAATCTGCCGCCCCTTGTGCAGGACGCGCATGCTGCCGCGCTCGGCGACGAAGTTGGGCCCGTGATGGGGCGTCGTGCCTTCGAACACGAACTGGTAGCCGCCCAGTTCGACGGCATCGCCGGGCGCCATGCGCAGGTCGCGCTCGAGGCTGCCCACGCTGTTGAACACCACGCCCAGCGCGCACACGGCCAGGCCCAGGTGGGCCAGTTGCATGCCCCAGTAGCTGCGCCCCAGCGCCGGCAGGCCGCGCAGCCGCCCCAGATGCCGGGTTTTGTCGAGAATGTCGCGCAAGGCGCCCAGCACGATGCCTGCGGCCAGCAGGCTTACGGCCGCCACCGCCCAGCGCGAAGCGCTGGCCAGCGCGGCCGCGCCGGCTGCCAGCAGCAGGCTGGCCGCGAGCACGGGCGCCAGCATGCCCGCCAGCCAGCGCGGCGGCGTGTTTTTCCAGCGCGCCGCCACGCCCACCGTGGTGGCCGCCATCAGCAGCGCCATCAGGGGAACGAACAGGGCATTGAAATAAGGCGGCCCGACCGACAGCTTGGCGCCGGTGAGCGCATCCAGCACCAGCGGATACAGCGTGCCCAGCAGGATCGTGGCCGCCGCCACGGAAAGCAGCAGGTTGTTGACCAGCAGCAGGGTCTCGCGCGACCATGCGCCGAAGCCGGCCGAGCCGGCCATGGCGGGCGCGCGCAGCGCGTACAGGGCCAGCGAGCCGCCCACCACCAGCAGCAGGAAGCACAGGATGAACACGCCGCGCGCCGGGTCGGTGGCAAAGGCATGCACCGAGGTCAGCACCCCCGAGCGCACCAGGAACGTGCCCAGCAGGCTGAGCGAGAACGCGGCAATGGCCAGCAGCACCGTCCAGCTTTTGAAAACGCCGCGCTTTTCAGTGGCGGCCAGGGAATGGATCAGGGCCGTGCCCGCCAGCCACGGCATGAACGAGGCGTTCTCGACCGGGTCCCAGAACCACCAGCTGCCCCAGCCCAGCTCGTAGTAGGCCCACCATGACCCCAGGGCGATGCCCAGGCCCAGGAACGCCCATGCGATCAGTGTCCAGGGCCGCGACCAGCGCGCCCACGCCGCATCGAGCCGGCCGTCGAGCAGGGCGGCGATGGCGAAGGCGAAGGCCACCGAGAAACCGACATAGCCCATGTAGAGCATGGGCGGGTGCACGATCAGGCCGAAGTCCTGCAGCAGCGGATTGAGATCGTTGCCGTCGGCCGGCGCGTCGGGCAGCAGGCGTTCGAAGGGGTTGGAGGTGGCGATGAGAAACAGCAGGAAGCCGACGCTGATCATGCCCATGACCGCCAGCACGCGGGCCAGCATGGTGCGGGGCAGCTGGCGCGAGCCCGCGCCCACGGCGCACGACCAGCCGGCCAGCATCAGCGCCCACAGCAGCAGCGAGCCTTCGTGCGCGCCCCATATGGCGCTGAGCTTGTAGTACCAGGGCAGGGCGCTGTTGGCGTTGCGGGCGACATAGGCCACCGAGAAATCGTCGGCCAGGAAGGCATGCGCCAGGGCCGCGAAGGCCAGCAGCAAAAAGGTGAACTGGCCCCAGGCGGCCGGCGCGGCCAGCGCCATCCAGCGCGCGTGGCCGCGCCATGCGCCGGCCAGCGGCAGGCTGGCCTGCACCATGGCCAGGCACAGGGCCAGGGCCAGCGACAGCAGGCCTAGCTCGGGGATCATGGGCGGGGCTCCGCCGCTGCCGCGCCCTGCTTCAGCGCGTGGGCGGCTTCGGGCGGCATGTAGTTCTGGTCGTGCTTGGCCAGCACTTCGTCGGCCTGCAGCGTGCCCTGGGCGTCGAGCCGGCCCAGGGCGACGATGCCCTGGCCTTCGCGGAACAGGTCGGGCAGGATGCCCTCGTAGCGCACCGGAACCTGGTGGGCGCCGTCGGTGATGCCGAACTGCACGGCCAGGCTGCCCGGGGCGCGGCGCAGCGACCCGTCCAGCACCAGCCCGCCGGCGCGTATGCGCGTGTGCAGCGGCGCTTCGCCGGCGGCGATCTGGCTGGGCGAGTAGAACAGGTTGATGTTCTGCTGCAGGGCCGCCAGGGCCAGCGCCACCGCGGCGGCCAATCCGCCTGCCAGGGCGGCCAGCATGGCCAGCCGCTTCTTGCGCAGCGGGGTCATCGCGGCGCCTCGCGGCGCAGGCGGCGCGCCAGGGATTTCAGGTAGCGGCGCCGCGCCAGCAGCGGCAGCAGCGCATTCCAGGCCAGCAGCGCCACGCACAATGCGTAAGAAGCCCAGACATAGGCGCCATGGCCGCCCATGGCCAGAAAGTCGTGGAGCGAAGCAAAGGGAGTCATGCGGGGCCTTTCAGCAGGCGGGTGATTTCCTGGCCGGCCCAGCGCGCGTCGGCTTCACGCCTGAGCACTTCGAGCCGCATGCGCAACAGCAGCACCGTGCCGAAGAAGCAATAGAAGCCCAGCACCGCCAGCATCAGCGGCAGCCACATCTGCGGCGGCATGGCCGGCTTCTGGGCCAGCGAGAACGTGGCGGGCTGGTGCAGGGTGTTCCACCAGACGACCGAATACTTGATGATGGGGATGTTCACCACCCCCACCACGGCCAGCAGCGCACAGGCGCGCGCCGCGTTCTGGCGGTGGGCAATGGCCTGCCCCAGCGCGATGATGCCGAAGTACAGGAACAGCAGGATCAGCATCGAGGTCAGGCGCGCGTCCCAGACCCAGTAGGTGCCCCAGGTGGGCTTGCCCCACAGCGCGCCGCTGGCCAGGGCGATCACGGCCATCCAGGCCCCGATGGGCGCGGCCTGCTGCAGGGCCACGTCGGCCAGCTTGATCTTCCAGACCAGGCCGGCCACGCCCGCCGCGGCCAGCATGACGTAGATGGATTGCGCCAGCATGGCGGCCGGCACGTGCACATAGATGATGCGGAAGCTGTCGCCCTGCTGGTAGTCGGGCGGCGCGAAAGCCAGGCCCCAGGCCAGGCCCGCCGCGATCAGCACGACGCTGGCGCCGGCCAGCCAGGGCAGGCAGCGCCCGCTGATGCGGTAGAACCACTTGGGCGAGCCCCATCGATGCAGCCAGGCGAGGCTCATGGCGAGGGCCCGTCAGCTGTGGCCGCGCGCGGGACGGGCGGCGTCATTCGCCGGCGCTGATGGACAGGCCCGCGGCGATGGCGTAGGGGGCCAGGGCAAGCGCCAGCGCGGCCAGGCAGCCCAGCCACAACAGGTGGCCGGCGGCGGGCAGGCCCTGCAGCACGGCCTGCAAGGCCCCGCTGCCCAGGATGAGCACCGGGATGTACAGCGGCAGAATGAGTAGCGCCAGCAGCAGCCCGCCCCGGCGCAGGGCGACGGTAAGCGCCGCGCCCACGGCGCCCAGCAGGCTGAGTACCGGCGTGCCCAGCAGCAGCGATGCCATCAGCACGGGCAGGCACCTGGCGGGCAGGCCGAGCATCAGGGCCAGCAGCGGCGCCAGCACCACCAGCGCCAGGCCGCTGCACAGCCAGTGCGCCAGCACTTTGGCCAGCACCAGCACGGGCAGCGGATGCGGCGACAGCAGCCATTGTTCGAGGGAGCCGTCGTCGAGGTCGGTACGGAACAGGCTGTCGAGCGACAGCAGTACCGCCAGCAGCGCCGCCACCCACAGAATGCCGGGGGCCATGCGCTGCAGCAGCTGGCTTTGCGGCCCGACCGCCAGCGGAAACAGGGCGATGACCAGAGCGAAGAAGACCAGGGGATTGGCGAGTTCTGCAGGACGGCGGCATAGCAAATTCAGCTCACGAATGAATAAGAGAATAAATATCCTGCTCATGCGGCGTACTGTCCGAGATCAAGCTCGCGGTAGGCGGATGGCCGGTGCGCCAGCCGGTGATGGCTGGTCAGCACGGCGATGCCGCCGCGCGCGCAATGGCCGGCCAGATGTTGTTCGAGCTGCATCACGCCCTGCTGGTCGAGCGCGGTAAAGGGCTCGTCCAGAATCCACAGCGGCGCGCTGCCGGGCAGGTACAGCCGCGCCAGGGCCACGCGCCGCTGCTGTCCGGCCGACAGGGTGTGGCACGGAACGTCCTCGAAGCCGCGTAGCCCGGCTGCCTCGAGCGCCCGCCAGCTGTCGGCGCGCGATACCGGCGCATGCAGAGCGCTCAGCCACGACAGGTTCTCGTGCGCGGTCAGCAGGCCCTTGATGCCGGTGGCATGGCCGATCCACAGCAGGCGGCGGCCCGCGGGGCCATGCCATTGCACGCTGCCGGCGGCCGGCCGCATCAAGCCGGCCAGCAGCCGCAGCAGGCTGGTCTTGCCGCTGCCATTGGGGCCGCTGACCTGCAGCATGTCGCCCGGGCGCAGCTGCAGGTGCAGGCGCCTGAACAGCCGCCGCTCGCCGCGTTCGCAGGCCAGGCCCGCGGCGGTAAGCGCCGGCGCCGTGGCGGCGTGCGTGTCGAGTCGTGCGGCGCAGCGGGCTTGCATGGTGCGGGGTTCAGTGGGACGTGCCTTCGGCGTATTCGATCTTGTTGCCCACGTTGTACTTGCCGGACGGCTTGTTCATCGGGATACGCTTGATTTCCCGCAAGGTGAGGCTGTCGTAGACGATCAGCGCGCCGTCGTGGTCCCAGACGCTGAGCAACAGATGGCGCCCGTCGCGGGTGAACTCGACGTGGGCGGCGTTTTTGCCGGGCATGGGCCGCAGCGTGCGGGCGATGGCCAGCGTCTGCTTGTCGATCAGGTGCACCGCGTCGTTGTGGGGGCCGAAGAAGACGTCGGTCCAGGCGTAGGGCGAGTTGCGGTGGCTGCGCATGAAAAACCCGGGGCCTTCGGTGGGTATTTCCTTGATCAGTTTCCAGGTGCGCAGATCGAGCACCGAAATCAGCCCCTGGCTGATGTTGGGCGTGGCGAACACCCAGTCGTTGCCGCGCTGCCAGTAGATGCCCGAGCCCAGGTGCGGCATGCCCGGCAGGGCGATGTCGTTGACGGCTTCGCCGCTGTTCAGGTCGATGACCTGGCCGCCATGCGCCTTGCGCGAGGTGGCCAGCAGATAGTGATAGTCGGGCGTGAAGGAAAAGTCGTCGAGGAAATCGCGGGCCGGGATCCGGCGCGGGATGAAGTCGGGCTGGCCCGCATAGGACAGCTCCCAGACTTCCTGGACGTCTTTCAGGGCAACCACGAAGCTTTGCCGCGGCGGCGCCGTATACACCGCGCTGACACGCGAGGGCATGCCGTCGGCCGGCGGTGTGGCGATGCGGCCTGCCAGCGACAGGTCGCGGGCGTCGAGCAGCACCAGCCCGCCGGGCAGGTAGTTGCCGACCAGTACCCAGCGGCCGTCGCTGCTGACGGCCAGATTGCGCGTGTTCAGCCCGGCCCGTATTTCGGCCAGCATGGTCAGGTTGTGCAGGTCGTAGAGGCTGACCCAGCCATCGCGCGAGGCGAAGTACACAAAGCGCCCATCGGGCGAGAACTTGGGTCCGCCATGCAGGGCGAAGTGGGACGGAAACCGCGCCAGCGGCTCGAAGCGGTCGCCGTCCAGGATGACCACGTGATGATTGCCGGCTTCGACCACGACGAACAGGTTGAGCGGATCGGCGCCGTGCTGCGGGGTGGCCGGCAGCGTATTCGGGTCGGCCAGTTGCCGGTGGCTGGCGCGGATGTCGGTGTCGGTCCAGGTGGGAGGCGTAGCGGGCGGCTGGTACAGGTAATCGGCCAGGGCGTCGATCTGGGCTGCGTCGAGCACCTGCGCGAAGCCCGCCATCTGGCTGGCCGGGCGGCCTTGCCGGATGGTTTTCAGCGCCTCGGCGCGCTTGATGCGCGCCAGGCTTTCGGGCAGCAGCGCCGGCCCGGTGCCGCCCAGGCGGTCGGCGCCATGGCAGCTTTGGCAATGTTGCCGATAAAGCTGCGCCGCGTCTTGCGCCAGGGCGGCGCCAGCCAGCAGCCAGGCCGCCAAGGGCAGCAGCAGGCGGGGACTCAGCCGCATAGCTGTTCCCGCGCGGCGGGCACCGGCCGCGGATTGGCCCGCAATCTGCCCGGATGTTCGACTTCGCGATCGTCCAGCAGGCTGACGACGCGCCCGACGATGGTCAGGGTGGGAGTGCCCAGGCGATGGCTGCGCGCCGCGCCGGCCAGGCTGCGCAGCGTGCCGCGCACGGTGCGCTGGTCGTGGCGGGTGCCGTTGGCTACCAGCATGGCGGGCGTATCGGCGGGCCGGCCGGCGGCGATGAGCTGGCGCGAGATTTCATCGAGGCTGGCCAGGCCCATGTAGAACACCAGGGTGCAGCCCGGGTCGGTCATGGTGTGCCAGGGCAGCGCCAGCGTGCCGTTGCCCTGCGCGTGGCCGGTAATGAACTGGCACGAATGCGCCAGGCCCCGGTACGTGAGGGGGATGCCGGCGTAGGCGGTGCAGCCCGAGGCCGCGGTCACGCCCGGCACCAGCTGGCAATCGACGCCGTGGGTCAGCAGGAAATCGATCTCTTCGCCGCCGCGGCCGAAAATGAAAGGGTCGCCCCCCTTCAGGCGCGCCACCCGCATGCCGTGCCGGGCCAGCCGCAGCAGCAGTTCGTTGATTTCGTCCTGGGGCAGGCTGTGGCGGCCGCTGGCCTTGCCCACGTAATAGTGGCGACAGGAGCCGGGCAGCAGGTCGAGCAGCGCCTGGCTGACCAGGCGGTCGTAGACCAGCGCATCGGCCTGCAGCAGCAGGCTCCAGGCCGCCACGGTAAGCAGGCCCGGGTCGCCCGGGCCTGCGCCGATCAGGGCGACTTCGCCAGGGCGGAACAGGCGCTGCAGCGCGGCAGGCAGGGTGATCGGGTGGGGCAGGACGCAATCGGGAAGTGTCATGTTGGCAAGCTGGGTGTGGGGCATCAGGCCGGCTGCCCGGCCGGCGCGGGCACGTGGATGGGGGCCTCGATTTCGGCGTCGCTGAGGTGGCAGCCGGGGTCTGCGCCCCACAGATCGCCCGCCGCCCAGGCGCGTGTGCGGGTGTTGCCGTTGCAGATGGGCAGCCAGTGGCAGCCTGCGCAGCGCCCGCCCACGGAACGAGGGTGCTGGCGCAGCTGCAGCAGCAGGGGGTGGGGGCGGCCGATCCAGATGTCGCGAAAGGACTGGCGCCGCACATTGCCCACCTGGTGCTGCCACCAGTAGGTATCGGGGTGTACGTCGCCGGTGTTGTCGATGTTGGCGATGCCGTTGCCCGAAGCGTTGCCGCCCCAGGCTCGCAGCATGCGTTCCAGCCGCGCGGCGTGCTGCGGCACACGCCGGCGTACCCAGTGCAGCAGCAGGATGGCATCGGCATCGTTGTTGCCGGTGACGAAATCGGTATCCAGGCCGGCGCCGATATCGGCCCAGGCGCGTTCGAACAGCAAGTGCACCGCGTCGCGCGTCATCTGGCGATGCGCGTCGAACT
The DNA here is from genome assembly GCF_017356245.1 of Bordetella petrii. Lineage (NCBI taxonomy): Bacteria > Pseudomonadati > Pseudomonadota > Betaproteobacteria > Burkholderiales > Alcaligenaceae > Bordetella > Bordetella petrii. The sequence continues at coordinate 108,197 of NZ_JAFMZZ010000004.1, read as the reverse complement.
TCCTGCTGCGCCTGCCCCGGCCGCTGTAATTAAGATGAGACAGATAGAACTTCTGCACGCCGTGGTCGTGCATCAGGCTGAGAATGGCCGGCAGCTGTTCGCTGTTGTGCTGGGTGAGAGTGGTGCGCAGGCCCACACGGATGCCATGCTGGCGGCACAGATCGATGGCGTGCATGGCCGCGGCAAAGCTGCCCGGCATCTGTCGCCATGCATCGTGGACGTCCTGCAGACCGTCCACGCTGATGCCCACATAGTCGAATTGCGCTGCCGCGACCTGTTCGATGTTGTGCGCGTTGATCAGGGTGCCGTTGCTGGACAGGGCTACGAAGAAACCTTGCGCGCGGGCATGGCCCGCCAGCTGGAAGAGATCGGTGCGCAGCAAGGGTTCGCCGCCGGACAGGATGAGTATGCGCACGCCGGCGGCGTGCAGGTCGTCGATGACGCGCAGCGCTTCGCTGGTGCCGAGTTCATTGCGGAACGGGCTGTCGGCCGAAGTGGCGTAGCAGTGCTTGCAGGTCAGATTGCAGCGCCTGAGCAGGTTCCAGATGACGACGGGCGGGCGCTGGGCGGGCGTGACAGGAGCGCCAGGTGCCGGCGCGGCCTCCGGTTGGGCAAGGGCGCGCAGGTAATGGCTGATTCTCAACATGGGGATTCTCTGGATGCGGCGGGCTGGCAATCGGCCCGGCTGATGCATGGGTTCAGCATCGCCGAGACGCGCGGCGCACGCCTTGACCGTGGACAATAAGATTCGGTACCCCACGGCCTGTTTGCGTTAAAGGGCGTTCTGCGAGGGCCGGGTATCGGGTGGCAGGCGCAGGCCGGTTTTCTTCAGAATGCGGGTGCTGACCAGCATGTCGTCGGCGACCGCGGCGCGCCCGAGCAAGAGACGGATGTGCCCGCGATACTGCTCGATTTCGGCGGCGCTGCGGCCATGCACCATGGCGAACAGGTTGTAGCGCCAGGCCCGGCGGCGCGGCCGCCGGTAGCAATGGCTGACGAAAGGCAGCGCGCCCACCTGCAGGCCGAGCCGGTCGATTTTTTCGTCGTCGACATCCCAGACGGTCATGCCGTTGTGCACGTAGCCCAGGCGGTAGTGGTTGGGTACCGCGGCAATACGGCGTATGGCGCCGGCGGCGTGCAGGCGGCGCAGCAGGGCCAGCACGGCGCCGCGGCTGAGGCCAAGCTGCGCGCCCAGCCAGGCCCAGGGGTCGGCCACCAGCGGCAGGCCGGCTTCGGTAAGCTGGATCAGCCGCTGGGCCAGGCAGGCGTCAGACGGGGAAATGCAGGCCGACATGATAGGTTTGCTCTTTGGGCAGGTTGAGCACGGCGAGCCCGGTGTGTTCTTCGATGTGCTGGATGGCGCGGGCGATGTCGCGCGGCGCGCGGCACGCCAGCACGAACCACATGTTCCAAGTGTGTTCGCGCAGGTAGTTGTGCGCCACTTCGGGCATGCCGGCAAGCACGCCGGCGACTTCATCGATGCGCGATGGCGGCACGCACAGCGCGGCCAGCGTGAAGGCGCCCCCCAGGGGTTCGACATCGAACAGGGGGCCGAAGCGGGTCAGCGTGCCGTCGTCCAGCCAGGCCTTCACCCGGGCGCGCAGCTGGCGCGCGGGCACGCCGAGCTCGGCGCCGATGGCATCCCAGGGCCGGGGCACCAGCGGCAGGCCATGCTGCAGGCGGTTCAGCAGGCATCGGTCGAGTTCATCCATGATGGCTTCCCAGCGCGTAGCGGCCGCCGCCTTGCTTGAAAGCCTGCTCGCTGAACAGCAGGCGGTGCGGCAGGTGGCTCAGGCCCGTCCGCCGCAGCAGCAGGCCGACATGCTGGCGCACGGCTTCGCGCTGGCGGCCGTGCACCATGCAGAACAGGTTGTACGGCCAGTCGGGCAGCCTGCGGGGGCGCTGATAGCAAAGATTGACGCCGGGCGCGGCACCCAGTTGCCGGCCGGCCTGGTCCACCTGGCGGTCGGGCACGTCGATGACCAGCATGGCGTTGGCGCGAAAGCCCAGGGCGCGGTGGTTGAGCACCAGGCCAATGCGGCGGAACAGGCCGTCGTCGTTCCAGCGCCGCACCTGGCCCAGCACCGCGTCTTCGGTGGCGCCGATCTGGTCCGCCAGGCGCAGATAGGGCCGCGTGTCCAGCGGCAGGCCGGCTTCGAGCAGGCGGCGCAGTTGCAACGCCTGGGCGGGCGCCAGGGCCGGGGCATGGGTCATGCCGGAGCCTCCAGCGGGAAGCCGAGATCGATGCGGTGGGCCCGGACCATGGGCAGGTCGAGCGGCGCCTGGCCGGTGTCGGCGGCGATTTCAGCCAGGATCTGGTCGATGCGGGCCCGGTGGGGCGCCGTGATGACGAACCAGAGGTTGTAGCGATGGCTGCGCAGGTAGTTGTGGTTGACTTCGGAATACTGGTTGATGCGGGCGGCCACGCGGTCGACATCATGCGGCGCCAGGGCCAGGGCCGCCAGGGTGCTGGCGCCGGCCTGGCGATGCTCGAAGACGGGGCCGACGCGGTTCAGGATGCCGGTTTCCTGCAGGCGGCGCAGGCAGTCGAGCAACTGCCGTTCGCCGCATCCCAGGGCCTGCGCCATGGCCTGGTAGGGCCGCGCACACAGCGGCATGCCGTGCTGGTAGGCATTCGCAGCCCGCAGTGCCAGTTCGTCGAGCATCGTTTCACAGGCCGGTTGCATGGGCTCTGCTGGTGAAGAAGATGCCGCTGGGGCTGGCCGCCGGCAGCGTGGCCGTGCGTTCCAGTGTGTAGGGGTTCCATATCTGGATTTCCCCGCTGTCGCGCACCGACATCCAGAGCTGGTCGCCGCGCGCCGTGAATTCCATGTGCAGCACGGCCGGGCCGGGTTTCAGCGTGGCGATGACGCGCAAGGTTTCGGTGTCGATGACCTGCACCACATCGTTGTCGGGATGCGCGAAATTCACCCATACCTGGCGTCCGTCGGGGCGGGCCATGACGAACACGGGCTGTCCCGCCACGTCGATGGCGGCGGTCTGCTGCCAGGCGCCGGTGTCCATGACCAGCACCTGGTGGTGTCCGACGGCCGGCACGAAAGTCTGGCTGCCCGCGACGGTCCAGCCTTCCAGGTGCGGCATCTTGTACACCGGAAGCCTGCGTTCGCCGCGCCCGTAGTGGCCGAGCACGCGCCGCACGCCACGCTCGGGGTGCCACAGGTCCAGCTGCGCCATGCCGTCTTCGCCGAACAGGCCGGCCAGGTAATAGCGGCCGTCAGGCGTCAGCAGGGCGTCATAGGGCTGGTTGCCGATGCCGGTATGGCGGGTGACCAGCGGTTCGCCGGCGCCGCTGAAGTCAGCCACCCAGATTTCGCCGGTGTCGAACAGGCTGTAGATAAAGCGCTGGCCGGGGGCATCGGCCACGCCGATCACGCGTGATCGGCGTTCGGTGCCGGGCACCATGGTGGCCGGAATATCGGCCACCTGCGCCAGCGTGCGCGCGTCGAACACCTTGACCCCGCCAGGTTCGTAGTTGCCCACGGCGATCAGGGTGCCGTCCTGGCTGATGGCGCCGCCGATGCTGTTGCCGCCTTGCACGACGCGCCGCTCGATGCGCCGCGCCAGCAGATCGACCTTGGTCAGGCCGCCGTCGCGGCCGAACACGTAGGCATAGCGCTGGTCGCGTGAAAACACCACCGAGGCGTGCGACAGGTCGCCCAGGCCTTGCACGCGGCCCAGGCTGGTACGGCCAGTACTTTCGACAATTTGCAGGCTGCCGGTGGCGCGTTCGACCACGACGCCAAGGTCGCCGGTGCCGCGCGGCGCAGGCTGTGCGCAGCCGCCCAGCAGCAGGCCGGACAGTAAAAGCAGCAGGGGGCGCATCATGGTGGGGAAGATCCTTGCAGAAGGCGGTCGGCCAGCCAGGCGATATCTTGTTGGTCGAGCAGGGCATCCCAGTTGGGCATGGGGGTGCCCGGGCGGCCGTGCGTGATGGTGGCGACCAGCAGCTCGCGTGGTTTGCCGGCCAGGGCCTGGCGCGTCAGCGGCGGCCCCAGGCCGCCGGTCAGGCGCAGGCCGTGGCATGACCCGCAATCCTGGCGCAGCAGATGTTCGAGCTGGCCCTGCCGCAGGCTGCCCGGCTCGGCGTGGGCGGCGCCCAGCAAGACGCAGGCCGCCAGGATGCCAGCCAGTCCGGTTGCGGGGTAGCGGGTGCGCGCCACGGGCCGAATGGTGGGTAAACGCATGCTGCCTACTGGCGAACCGCGGTAATGTCGGCCGTGGCGCCGATGCCCAGGTGGTAGCCCAGCGACACGTGGTGATAGCGGCCGGCGCTGTGGTCATCGTGGATGGCCATGCCGAAGTTGTAGGTCTTGCCCGGTTCGAGCAGCACATCACCCGTGCCGCCCGCAAGCTTGCGCGTGAATTCCACCGTCCAGGTATCGCCGTCGAGCTTGCCCTGCGCCTCTGTCAGGGCCTGGCCGCCTTCCATGACGCGCGCCTCGGCGACGTGGCCGTCGTAGGCTTTGTTTTCGCCACTGCGCCATTGGTTCAGATCGTAGAAAACGCCGTTGGCCGGCGAGCCACCCTTGACATATTTGGTTCGGGTGTCGGCGGCGCCCGGCATGGTGCGGGCGTCGGCGTGGCAGGCACCCCAGCAGCCGCCGGCCTCGGCCAGTGGAACCTTGCCGCCCGCTTCGAGCATGTAGGCGAGCTTGACGGGGTTGTCGGCGTCCATCGGGGCGGCGCCCGAGCCCTTGGGCTGCGTCCAGCTGAAACGCAGGTACAGGTTCTGGTCGTCGTGGGTGGCCTGGACCTTGACCTTGATGTAGGACGCCTTGCCGGCAATGGGGCTGGGCTCGAGCTTCTTGCCGCTGGCGATCAGCTGGCCCATGTTGGCGACTTCTTCCGAATGGCAGTCGAGGCAGGTTTCGCCCTTTTTCAGGGCACGCGCGCCGCCGTGCTCGGTGCCCTTGGTGATCCATTCCACTGCCGAGATACCAGGGTAGAACAGAGTGACCTCGGTGGCTTGCACGGTGTTCCAGTCGGCCGGGGCGGCGGCCTGGACGGCGCTGGCCGCCAGGGCGAGCGCGGCGCCGGCAGCGCCGCCAAGCAAGGTGTTCTTCATGCTGGGTTCCTTTTCGTTCAGTGAGGCGGGCCGCTATTCTTCGTCTTCTTCGGTCATGCCTTGCGGTTTGTGGTGCGCGATGCCTTTGTGGCAGTCGATGCAGGTCATGTTGTCTGCGGCGGCCGTGGCATGCTGCTTGCGGGCGCGCTGCTTCTGCGAGTCGCTGTTCATGCTTTCCAGGCTGTGGCAGTTGCGGCATTCGCGGGAATCGGAGGCCTTCATGCGCCGCCATTCGTGGCGGGCCAGTTCGAGCCGCTTGGCCTCGAATTTCTCGCGGGTGTCGATGGTGCCCACCAGCTTGCCCCACAGTTCTTTCGATGCCTGGACCTTGCGGACCATTTTGTAGGTCCAGTCTTTGGGCACGTGGCAGTCGGGGCAGGTGGCGCGCACGCCCGTGCGATTGCTGTAGTGGATGGTTTCTTTGTATTCGGGATAGACGTTGTCGCGCATTTCGTGGCAGGAAATGCAGAACGCCTCGGTGTTGGTGGCTTCCAGGGCGGTGTTGAACCCGCCCCAGAAAATGATGCCCAGCGCCATTCCCGCCAGCAGCAGGAAGCCGACCGAGTACCTTGCGCTGGGGCGCCGCAACAGGGCGCCGAAGCCCTTCTTGCCGTTGGTGTATGTCATGTGATGGCCTGGGCGGTTCCCCGCGACAGGGAACCGCCGACGAGTGGAGGCGGCGTGGATCAGTAGACGTCGTGCATGGTGTTGTAGACGTTGAACTTGCCGGTGGGGGTGACCACGGCCGGATCCGTAATGACCTGCTTGAGTTTCAAGGTCTTGTCGTCGTAGATCACGATGGCGGACTGGTCGGCCTTGCCGCCCCAAAGCGAGATCCAGACCTCGTTGCCCGCCTCGTTGTATTCGGGCTGCACGGCGCGGCGGATGGCCTTGCTTTCAGGCAGCCCGGAATCCTTGGCCACGTTGAGCTGCACGGGCGCCTTGGACAGGTCGTCGAGGCTGAACACGTATACCGATTCGGCGATTTCGCGTTCGGGGTTCATGGGGGCATCGGCCCAGAAGTGCCTGGACTTCGGATGGGTCTTGACGAACAGGTTGCCGGCGCCCGGCATCTTCAGTTCTTGCACGACCTTCCAGTTGTGCTGCTTGAACTTGGCGTGCTCGGGTTTCTCGGAAGCGGTGGAGATCAGCGACACCACGTCGTCGCCCAGGTGGCCCGTGGCCCAGACGGGGCCGAACTGCTTGTGCACGAAGTTGGCGCCGCGGCCCGGATGGGGGATCTTGGCGGTATCGACCAGCGCCGCGAGCTTGCCGGTCTTGGTGTCGGCCACGGCGACCTTGTTCGAGGCGTTGGCGGCCACCATGAAGTAGCGCCCGGATGCGTCCCAGCCGCCGTCGTGCAGGAACTTGGCCGATTCGATGGCGGTGGTTTTCAGATTATGCAGGTCGGTATAGTCGACCAGCAGGATCTGCCCGGTTTCTTTCACGTTGACCACCCATTCGGGCTTTTGCAGCGAGGCCACGATGGACGCCACGCGGGGCTCGGGGTGGTAGTCGCCGTCGACCGTATTGCCGCGGGTGGACACGATCTTGATGGGCTCGAGCGTTTCGCCGTCCATGATGGAGTACTGGGGCGGCCAGTACGTGCCGCCGATCAGGTATTTGTCTTCGTAGCCCTTGAACTTGGACACGTCGACCGAGCGCGCGTCGGAACCCAGACGCACGGTGGCCACGGTGGTGGGTTCTTCGAACCACATGTCGATGATGGTGGTAAGCCCGTCTCGGCCCACCGTGTATACATACCGGCCCGAGGCGGACAGGCGCGAGATGTGCACCGCGTAGCCGGTGTCGAGGATCTTCCAGATCTTGTGGGTGTCGCCGTCGACCAGGGCCAGCTTGCCGGCGTCGCGCAGCGTGATGGCGAACACGTTCTTCAGGTTGATCTTGTTGAGCTGCTTCTTGGGGCGTTCGGACACGGGGACGATGAGCTTCCAGCTGTCTTTCATGTCCTGCAGCGAGAATTCTGGCGGCACGTCGGGCGTTTGCTGGATGTAGCGCGCCATCAGGTTGATTTCCTGGTCGGTCAGGATGTCGTCGTAGTTGACCATCCCGCCTTCGGTGCCGTAGGCAATGATGTTTTCCAGCCGCTTGGTGCCGAGCTGCAGCGTGCCGCCTTCGGTCTTGGCGCCGCCGGCGTCGGTGTGGGTCCAGTGGGGTTCCAGGTTCTTGCCCGTGGCGCCCTTGCGCAGCACGCCGTGACAGCCGGCGCAGCGCTCGAAATAGATTTGCTTGGCAACCTCTTTTTCGTCGTCGGTCATGGCCGGCGCATTGGCCTGGGCGCCTGCCGCGCCCAGCAGCGAGACGCTGGCGATGAGGCCTGCCAACAGGGTTTTCTTGGGACTGGTCATGGGTACTTCTCCTTAAGGAGTCGCTGGCCGCGGCCCCCGGGACCGCCGCGCTTGTGGGTAATGGGTGAAACGCTGGACTCTCGGGCGGATCGTACTCACGGCCCGCTGGCGGCATGCTTGACTGCGGTCAATTGAATGGGCGCGGCGTTGACTGCAATCAAGAGCGGCCGCCGGATGGCTTGAGAACCCATGTTTCGCACAGGTAAGGTCGTTTTTGATTTACGACATAAACAAAGGAATTCGCATGACTCTTTCCGCAGTGGCCGGGCCTGCCGGCGCAGCGCCCGATGCGCCTTACTACCGGCCCCTGGGCAACGAGGCGCAATTGTTCGAGCGGGCGTGGCGCCACGGCATGCCCGTACTGGTGAAGGGGCCTACCGGCTGCGGCAAGACCCGCTTTGTGCAGCACATGGCGCATCGCCTGGGCTTGCCGCTGTATACCGTGGCCTGCCACGACGATCTCAGCGCCACCGATCTGGTCGGGCGCCACCTGATCGGCGCCGCGGGAACGTGGTGGCAAGACGGCCCGCTGACCCGCGCCGTGCGCGAAGGGGGCATCTGCTACCTGGATGAAATCGTCGAGGCCCGGCAAGACACCGCGGTGGTGCTGCACCCCCTGGCCGACGACCGCCGCGAGCTGTATATCGAGCGCACGGGCGAAACCCTGCGGGCCCCGCCCGGGTTCATGCTGGTGGTGTCGTACAACCCCGGCTACCAGAATCTGCTGAAAGGCATGAAGCCCAGCACGCGCCAGCGGTTCGTGGCATTGCGCTTCGGCTATCCGCCGCCGGCCGAAGAATGCGCCGTCGTGGCGGCCGAGGCGCGGGTCGACGACGCTCTTGCGGCTCGCGTGGTCGAGCTGGGGCAGGCGCTGCGCCGGCTCGAGCACCACGATCTCGAAGAAGTGGCCTCGACCCGCCTGCTGATATTCGCCGCCCGCATGATCCGCGACGGCATGCCGCCGCGCGAGGCCTGCCTGGCCTGCCTGGCCGAGCCGCTATCGGATGATCCCCAGACGGTGGCCGCGCTGATGGATGTGGTCGATGTCCACTTCGCCTGAGGCCGGGCTGCCCGCCGGGCCGCGCCTGCCGGGCGACCTGGCGATGTGGTTCTTCATCCTGGCCGAGCTGGCGGTGTTCGGCATCCTGATTCTTGCTTTTGTCGTCGCCCAGGCAATGCAGGCCGAGCGCTTCCAGGCCGGCCGCCAGGCGCTGGACGCCTCGACCGGCCTGGCCCTGACCCTGAGCCTGCTGACCGCGGGCTGGTGCGCCGCCCAGGCGCTGGCCAGGGTGCGGCTGGGGCGCGGCGGCGCCAGCCCGCTGTTGTGCATGGCGCTGGCCGCGGCGTCCTGCTACGTGGTCTTCAAGCTGGCCGAATACAGCCACCTGGCCGGGCTCGGCCTGGGGCTGGAACACGATACTTTCTTCACGCTGTACTGGATACTGACCGGGTTCCATTTTCTGCACGTGCTGCTGGGCATGCTGATACTGGGATGGCTGGCGTGGCGCTGCCGCGCCGGCGCATACGGGCCGGGGCGCAGCGCCGGCATGGAATCCGGCGTGCTGTACTGGCACATGGTCGATCTGGTCTGGGTGCTGTTGTTTCCCGTGGTGTATTTGCTGGGGCCGGCATGAACGAGACCTTGCGCCTGCTGTGCTACTGGATCGGGCTGGCACTGCTGACGGCCGCCACGGTAAGCATCGCCGGGGGCGCGCGGCCGCCATGGCCGCAGCTGGGCGTCATTGCCCTGGCGGTGGCCAAGGCATGGCTGATCATCGACGGCTTCATGGAACTGCGCCGTGCGCCGCGCGCCTGGCGCCTGCTGTTGCTGGCCTGGCCATTCGCCATGGCGGCGGGGGTGCTGCTGGCCGGCTATCTGCCAGGGCGCTGAGGCGGCCGGCCCGGTCTCGCGGCGACTACTTTTGTTTCTTGATTGCAGTCAAGCAGGGCCGGCAGCCTCGCTTCCTAGAATGAAGTCCACCTGAAACCAAGTGGAACCATCATGCCGGAAACCTTTACCAAGGGCATGGCCAGGAATATCTACTTCGGGGGAAGCGTGTTCTTCATCCTGATATTCCTGGCCCTGACTTTCCATACCGAAAAGCAATTTCCCGAACGCACCAACCAAGACCAGATGACCGAGGCCGTGGTGCGCGGCAAGCTGGTCTGGGAACAGAACAACTGTGTCGGCTGCCACACCATCCTGGGCGAAGGCGCCTACTTTGCCCCCGAACTGGGCAATGTGTACGAACGCCGCGGCGGCGACCAGGACTTCCACTCGTTCCTGCGCGCCTGGATGAGCGCCCAGCCGCTGGGCGTGCCAGGGCGCCGCGCCATGCCGCAGTTCCGCCTTTCCGAGGGGCAGGTCGACGACCTGGCCGAGTTCCTGAAATGGACCTCGAAAATCAACAACTACAACTGGCCTCCCAACCGTGAGGGCTGAACCATGACCGCCGCCAATCCGCATCTCAAGTTCGCCTCGCAGGCCGTTGCGAAGCCCTATTTCGTGTTCGCCCTCATCCTGTTCGCGGGGCAGATCCTGTTCGGCCTGATCATGGGCCTGCAATACGTGGTGGGCGATTTCCTGTTCCCGCTCATCCCGTTCAACGTCGCGCGCATGGTGCATACCAACCTGCTCATCGTGTGGCTGCTGTTCGGTTTCATGGGCGCCGCCTACTACCTGATACCCGAAGAAGCCGATCGCGAGCTGCACAGCCCGCGGCTGGCGCTGGTGCTGTTCTGGGTGTTCGCCGTGGCCGGCGTGCTGACCATCCTGGGCTACCTGCTGCTGCCCTATGCCGGGCTGGCCGCCCTGACGGGCAACGACGTGCTGCCCACCATGGGGCGCGAATTCCTCGAGCAGCCCACCATCACCAAGGCGGGTATCGTGGTGGTGGCCCTGGGGTTCCTGTACAACATCGGCATGACCCTGCTCAAGGGCCGAAAAACCGCCATCAGCATGGTCATGATGACCGGCCTGATCGGCCTGGCGGTGCTGTTCCTGTTCTCGTTCTACAACCCCGAAAACCTGTCGCGCGACAAGTTCTACTGGTGGTGGGTGGTGCATCTGTGGGTCGAGGGCGTATGGGAACTGATCATGGGTTCCATGCTGGCCTTCGTCCTGATCAAAATCACCGGCGTCGACCGCGAGGTCGTCGAGAAATGGCTGTATGTCATCATCGGCATGGCGCTCATCACCGGCATCATCGGCACCGGCCACCATTATTTCTGGATCGGCGCGCCGGGCGTGTGGCTGTGGCTGGGCTCGATATTCTCGGCCCTGGAACCGCTGCCGTTCTTCGCCATGGTGCTGTTCGCCTGGAACATGATGAACCGGCGCCGGCGCCAGCATCCCAACCGCGCCGCTTCATACTGGGCCATCGGCACCACGGTCACGGCGTTCCTGGGCGCGGGCGTGTGGGGCTTCCTGCATACCCTGGCGCCGGTGAACTACTACACCCACGGCACGCAGATCACCGCGGCGCACGGCCACCTGGCGTTCTACGGCGCCTACGTGATGATCGTGCTGACCATGATCTCGTACGCCATGCCGCGCCTGCGCGGCCTGGGCGAGGCGCCGTCCGCCCAGGCGCAGCGCATGGAACTGTGGGGCTTCTGGCTGATGACGCTGTCGATGCTTGCCATCACGCTGCTGCTTACCGCGGCCGGCGTGGTGCAGGTCTGGCTGCAGCGCCTGCCGGCCGATGCGGGCGCCATGTCCTTCATGAACACCATGGAGCAGCTGTCGCTGTTCTTCTGGCTGCGCCTGGCAGCCGGGGTGGGGTTCCTGGCAGGCCTGGTGTGCTACCTGCTCAGCTTCCGCCAGCGCGGCGCGATCATGCCGCAGGCCGCGGCCAGCGCCTGAGGCGGCCATCCGCAGGCAAACGGCCCGGCGCATCGGCGCGGGGCCGTTTTTCATTTGACGAACCGGGGGCATGTTTGAGTTTCGAGCTGGAAGAATGGGTGGGCGGGTTCTGGCACAGGTTCATCACACGCCAGGCCAGCCATGAATTTCCCGCCGCGCGCGTGCTGCTGGCCGACATGCAGCGCAGCCTGGCGGTGCTGTTCCGCGCCATGGGCGGCGCCGGCGGCATTGCCCTTGAAACCGCCGACCCGCGCACCCTGACGCTGCGGCGCAATCTGCTGCAGCGCGTCGCCGGCGCGGGCCGGCACGGCGCGCTGGCGTGGCGCGATGCCGATACCCTGCGCCTGCCCGGCCAGTTGGCGGTGTATGCCGACGCCGCGCTCAACGCCGAACTGTATCGCTGGCTGGCGCTGCTGGCCGGGCAGGCCGGCCGCATGCGCCATTGGGGCCGCGACAACCAGCGCTGGACGCACGCTTTGCTGCAGCGCTACCCGGCCTTGCGCCCCCGCTATCGGCGGCTGGTCGAGGCGCATCTGCGCCTGCGCCCGGAGCCGGCCGCATTGCGGCGCGACGAGGCCGCGCTGGAACACGCCGTGCGGCAGGCGTTGCACGAGCCCGGCAGCCTTGTCGATTTCCCGCGCAGCGAGCGCGCGCCGTGGCCCGTGCCGTTGTGGCTGTACCCGCCCCAGCAGGCCGGCCTGCCGCAAGCGGCCGAGCTCGACAGCGGGCCTGAAGACGGGCAGCAGCCCGCCGCCGATGCGCGCACGGCGGCGCGCAAGCGCGCCACGCGGGTCGATGACCATTCCGGCAAAGACGGCCTGTTGCTGATACGCCTGGAAAACCTGTTCAGCTGGTCCGAGCACGTCGACCTGGACCGGCGCGGCGACGACAGCGAAAACCCCGATGCCGCGCGCGCGGCCGAAGACCTGGACGAACTGGCAATGTCGCGGCGGCGCATGCGCCAGGGCGGCGGGCTGAAACTGGACCTGGACCTGCCGCCCGCCGATGTCGACGACTTGCCCCTGAGCGACCCCTTGGCCCTGCCCGAATGGGACTACCGCCGCCAGCACCTGCAAGACAACTTCGTGCAGGTGCAGATGATGGCGCCGCGCCAGTCCGAGCCGGCGGCGCTGCCGGCCCGCCTGGCGCCGCTGGCCAGGCGCCTGCGCCGGCAGTTCGAAAATTTGCGCAGCGATCGCCAGTGGCTGCGCCAGCAGCCGCTGGGTTCCGAGCTAGACATGCAGGCCTGGATCGATTTCCAGGTCGAGCGCCACCATGGGCATTGCGCCGAGCGCGGCTGGTTTCTCGAGCGCCGGCAAACCCGGCGCGACCTGGCCTGCCTGCTGCTGGCCGACTTGTCGATGTCCACCGACGCTCACCTCGACGATGAACACCGTGTCATCGACGTCATCGGCGACAGTCTGCTGCTGTTCGGCGAGGCGCTGTCGGCAGTGGGCGACCCGTTCGCGCTGTACGGGTTTTCCTCGCTGCGGCGCCAGCAGGTACGCATGCTGGAACTGAAAACATTCCGCCAGCGCTATGGCGACGAAACGCGCGGCCGCATCCAGGCGCTGCGGCCCGGCTACTACACCCGCATGGGCGCCGCGCTGCGGCAGGCCACGCGGCTGCTGGCCGCCAGCCCGCGCCGGCGCAAGTTGCTGCTGCTGGTAACCGACGGCAAGCCCAACGACCTGGACCGCTACGAAGGCCGCTACGGCGTCGAAGATACGCGCCAGGCCGTCATCGAGGCGCGCCGCCAGGGGCTGCTGCCGTTCTGCATCACCATCGATCGCGAGGCCGGCGGCTATCTGCCCTATATGTTCGGCGCGCACGGGTACACCCTGATACGCCAGCCGCAGCAGTTGCCCTACCGGCTGCCCCAGCTGTACCGCCAGCTGACGCAGCCTTAGCACGGCGAGCAGCGGTGTCTGGTTCCGTCAGGTGCCAGACACCGAAGTGTGCAGCGATTTTCTCAACAGCACGGTGTCTGACATCAGAGGTATCAGACACCCATGGCGCTACCTTAAGGCCGATCCGGTGATTTCCTGGCTATTGGCCTCGTGTACCTGTGGATATTCCGTTTTGGGGTTTGCGTTCTAGCCCCGTCCCGCGTCGTGCGGGCCAGCGGTGTCGGCGCNGCGCCGACACCGCTGGCCCGCACGACGCGGGACTGCGATAGTTGAATTCGAACCGCCGCTCAGCACCCGTATCGCAGGATCGGCCAGCTTATCCAGGTGCCTGACACCCTGCGGGAGTCAGACACCTGGCGACGGCCCACGGAGCCCGATACCGGGGCGAAGCCCCTCAAAACGCCGTCTTTCGCCTTAAGGTAGCGCCATGGGTATCAGACACCTGGCGGTGCGGTGTGGGGGAAGTGCGCAGGGCTACATAGCGGGGTTACGTCAAAGTGCGTGGCAGCCAGTAGATCATGATGGCGCAGAACACGGCCAGGCCGGCGCAGAACCACTGGAAGCGCCGCAGGCGGCGCTGGCGGGCGCGTTCGGCCGAGACGGGCAGGGGCATGCCGCAATGCGGGCAATCGTGGGCGCCGGTTGGGGCGGCGCGCTGGCAGTACAGGCAATCGGACATGGCAGAGCGTGCGGATTATTCGAAAAGTTCCAGGCGCTGGCTGTTCAGCACGCAGATATGGTTGCCGCGCTGGGTGATGATGCCTTCGTCGATCAGGTGGCGGATGATGCGCGAGAAGGTTTCAGGCTGGATCGACAGGTGGCCCGCAACCAGCCGCTTGGCCATGGGCAGCTCGAAGCTGTCGCAGTCGGGGTGCCGCGCCAGCTGGGTGAGCAGGTAGCGCACCACGCGGTGGGTGGCGTTCTTCAGGGACAGGGTTTCGATTTCGTTGATGCGCTGGTGCAGCCGGATGCAGAGCTTGCCCAGCAGGGCGAAGGTCAGCTTGCTGTTGTTCTGCAGCAGTTCCATATAGGTGCTGTTGGAAAACCGGTACAGCTGCGAAGGCGCGATGGCCTGCGCCGACGCCACGTAGTCGGGGGTGTCCATCAGCATCATGGCTTCGGCGAAGGTCTGGCGGCCGCCGATCACGTCGAAGACTTTTTCCTGGCCGTCCGGCGTCAGGCGATAGATTTTTACCGTGCCGGCGATCACAAAGTAGAAGGCATGGGCGGGTTCGCCCTGGTGGAACAGTTTTTCGCCCTTGTCGACATTGAGCAGCCGGGCCGTTTCCAGCAGGGTGTCGAGTTGCGCTTCGCTCAAGGGCTCGAACAGATGGTGGCTGCGAAGGATCTGGTGATGGACGCGGTGGGGCTGCATGGTGGAATGGGCGGTAAGTGTGGAGGGCCGATGCTTCAGGCGGGCGCTGGCGCCGCCAGGCTGTCGACGCCCGGCACTACCTGGAACGGGATGCCGTGCGCCGCCAGGGCATCGAGCGCGCCGCCGTGTTCATGGGCGGCGGCATTGCCGGCCACCAGCAGCAGTACCCGCTTGCCCTGCCGGGCCAGTTCGATGAGTTGCAGGCTGCAGCAGGGGGCGGTGCCGGCGGCGGGCGGGCGCGGCGCGATGCGGTCGGCGTCGCGGCGGCACAGGTCGACGATGGACGACGGGATGCAGGGGCTGCTGAGCACGATATCGGCCTGTTGCATCAGCCGCAGGGCGCGAAAGGTGAGCAGGTCGGGGTCGCCCGGGCCAGCGCCTACCCAGTAGACCTCGCCCGATGCCTGCGGGGCCGGGCCCGCCAGCCGGGCTTCGAGCAGGCGCCGCGCCAGTTCGGGCTGGCCGGCGAGCAGGGCTTCGGCAACCGGACCCTGGAAAATGTCTTCCCAGAACAGGCGGCGCTGCTGCACGCTGGGCAGCAGCGACTTGACGCGGCCGCGGAACTGCCTGGCCAGGCTGGCCAGCTGGCCGTAGCGGGCGGGCAGCCGGGTTTCGATCTGGGCGCGCGCCAGCCGGGCCAGCACCGGGGCGTGGCCGCCGCTGCCGACCGCCACCACCAGCGGCGAACGATCGACGATGGCGGGAAACAGGGCGCTGCACAGGCTGGGAGAATCCACCACATTGACCGGGATGCCGCGCGCCTGGGCCTGCGCCGATACGGCGGCGTTGAGCGCGGCCTGGTCGGTGGCGGCGACCGCCAGCGCGACGCCGTCGAGGTCGGTGGGGGCGTAGGCGCGCTGGCGCATTTCGGCGGCCAGGGCAGGAATCTGGGGGTGCACGCGCGGGGCTACCACGCGCAGCAAGGCGCCGGCGCTGTAAAGCAGCCGCGCCTTGCGCAATGCCACGTCGCCGCCGCCGACAAGCAGGACGGCGCGGCCTCGCAGGGAGTGGAACAGGGGAAGGAATTCCATGGCGCGCTTGGCGTCGCGCCGGGGGATGCCGGCCGGTGTGGCCGGCCGCGATGCGCGACGCCGAAAAGTTTACGGCGCGCGCTGGCGCAAAGTATTCACCATGCAAGCGAACACTTTGCGAAAAATCATATCAATGCAAATCAGACTGTCTTAGCGCGGCGCGCTGGCCAGTGTTTCGGCAAATTGCGGTACTGAAGCCAGGAAGGTCTTGACCAGGAAGTCCGCGCCGTTGTCGCCGATGCCGCCGTAGGCGTTCACGTCCATTTCCAGCACTGCCTGGTTGTCGGTATCCAGGTAGGCGCGGGTCCAGCGGTTGCGGACGTTCCAGTCGTTCAGCAGCTTCAGCGGCACGGGCTGTTTCGATGCAAAGCTGGCGCGCAGCAGCAGGTCGGAGCAGGCGCTTTCGATGTCGCAGTCGTTGAACTCGACGCGCAGGCCTGCCGCGCCGCTGTCGCCCGGCTCGATCTCTATCAGCGGATATCCCTGCGCGGTAGCGCCGATTTCGTACGCGAAACCGGCCTCGTCCAGAATGTCGCCCACCAGGGCCGGATCGAGCGAGCTGAGCATGCCGCCGTCGGCGGCGGACATCTCGTCTTCGCCGTCGCCGCCCAGGCCGCCCAGCAGGTTGCCGAAGAGTTCGTCAGCGGGGATCTCGTTGCCGTTCAGGTTGGCCTTGCCGTCGGCGTACTGGAAAGAGGCCACGAGCTTGTCGCCGTCGTTCTTGCCGAGGTTCAGCATTTCGGCCATGCCGGCCAGCGAGCGCACCTGGTCGTCGGCTTCGGCGGACGCCTGCTGCGCGTCCAGGCCCTGGCCCTGCATGTACTGGGCGATCAGGTCCTGCGCCATGGGCTTGGACAGCGCGACCTTTACGTCGATGCCCTTGATGGCTTGCTGCACGATGGCCTGCAGGTTGTCGGCGGCCGGCGGGGCGGCGTCCAGCGCCGCGGGCTTGGCCAGGTCGATCGCCACTGAAAGGCGGCTTTCACCCTTGGCGGTCTGCCACAAGACCGGATCCAGGCGCATCGACGGATTGCCGGCCAGCAGCTGGCGGCCCAGCTGCAGCAGGGCCTGGCGCCGCTCGTCGGTAAGCGCGGCATCGGCCGTGCTGCCCTCGCCGACTTCCTGGACGATCTGGTTGTAGAGTTTGGACAGGTCGTTGACGGCTTTGCCGTCCAGGCGCTCGAGCTTCAGGTTTGCCTGGCCCTTGCCGAAGTCCTTGCCGTTGACCTGGATCTGGCCGATGCGATAGCCGGCTTCCAGGTTCAGGTTGCTGCCGCTTTCGGCCAGCACGGCCGTATAGCCCAGCCCTTGCAGGGCTACCTGGGTTTCCGTGTCCAGGTCCTGGATGTCGATGCGTTCGACCTGCGCGCTCGAGCTGCCCACCCCCAGGCCGAACTGGCCCATGCGGGTATCCACGTCGAACACCAGGCCCGCGAGGTTCAGCTTGACCGGCTGGTCGCTTTTGCTGGCGTCCAGCGCCACTTGGTCGATCGTCACACGGCCGATCGAGTTCTGGGTGGAGCGGATGTAGCGGCCTTCGGCATGTGCGCCGCTGAATTTCAGGACGTCGCCGTCTTTGCTGAATTCGATGGGCGCCAGGCCGGCGGTGCCGGTGGAATCGCCGTTATACGAGACGATGGTGTCGCTCCACAGGGGCGTGGCGCCTTTGGTCAGCTCGAACAGCGGCTTGAGGTCGTCATTGGCGGCCAGTTCGGCGTGCACGAAGGCGAGCGCGGGCATCAGGTGGCCGCGAGCGAGGGCGTCTTTGGGGAAGGGGCCGTGCTGGATGCGGGACACGAACTCGGCGGTGCCCTGGGGCAGGTCTTCCGGACCGTCCGGCCCTTTGACCAGCGAGACGCCGTAGCGGGCCTGGCTGGTGAAGAAATGGCGTTCGTAGCCGATCTGCTTGATGGTGACGCCGAACCCCATGCCCGACAGTGCGTCGGCCAGTTTCTGGTTCACTTCTTCCAGGCGGGCCGGCGCTTCGGCCTCGATGCGCTTGCCGGTGTACCAGGTGGCGCCCAGCCAGCCCGCCGCCAGCACAATGACCACTCCTGCCGTGATCCCCACTGCCTTTTTCATCGTGTCGTCCAACTTGAGTTATGGATACGGTCCGGACAGCGGCGCAAGGGCCGGCGGACCGGGGCGAGCCCCGCCCGCGGCGAGTATAACGATGCGCGAAGTTGCGGTCTCTTCGTCTGAGTTACCAGTCGTTTCGACTGACGACAAAACTACAACTCATAGCGGGTCCAGCGGGTAGATGGGCCGCCGCACGTGCTTGAATTCGACCTGGCTGTAGTCGGACGTGGTGACACCCACGCCGGTGCAGGCGATGATGTCGGTGGCCATGTCCGCGAAACCCGCACGCCAGTGCACGCGGCTTTTCAGCGCCACATAGCGTTTTTGCAGTGGGTCGATGCCGGCCGATAGCAGGCAGTTGATGTCGAAGGGCTCTTGGTGGCGCGAGACGACCACGATTTGCACGCGGCCGGTATCGAACACTACGGTCAGGCCGGTGTCGTTGCGCACGCCGCGGTACATGGGCCCGCGGTTCAGATACACGCCGTCGAATACCAGCTTGACCCGCCCGGCGACCGACAGCGGCTGGCTTTGCTGTTTCAGGGCGGGCATGGACACCTTGCCGCCCAGGGCCAGGGTGATGTCGGCGCCCACGCCGGCGGCCGCGGCCTGCTGCGCGGCCTGCGGATCGCACAGCGCGTAGAACGCCACGTTGTCGAGCTCTTGCCGCAGGATCTCGGCCAGCACGGCGGTGGTGTCCATGGTGCCGCCCGAGCCGGTGTTGTCGAAATGGTCGAGCAGGATCACCGGGCCGCGCTCGATGGCCTTGGCGCGGGCGATGGCGGGGGCCAGCGGCTCGCAGTGGAACACCCATTGTTCGCGGCCGTTCCAGGCGGCGTCGAGCAATTCGTCGCGATAGCGCTCGGCCGACGGCAGGTCGCCGTCGGTGCAGATGACCGCGCTGAGGCCGGCTTCGCGGATATCGGCGTGCGGGAAGCCCACGAATACCGAGGCCGCCAGCACGCCCTGCGATTCCAGCGCCCGGCAGCGGTCTTGCAGCGATTTGTTGGGGTCGGCATGCGTGCCCTGGCACATGATGTGCGGCAGCATGGGCTTGTTGGCCCAGGCCATGACGGGGCGGATTTCCTTTTTCAGCGTGCGGGCGATGGTGTCGGCCGCGCGCACGCCGCTGGCGCGGATGTCCACGTGGGGATAGGTGTGAAAGCCGGTGACGACGGTGGCATGCTTGACGATGTCGTCGTAGATATTGGCATGCATGTCCAGCGTGACGCCCACCGGGGTGTCGGGATCGATTTCACGCAGGCGGCGCAGCAGGTTGCCTTCGGCGTCTTCGACGCCTTCGGCCACCATGGCGCCGTGCAGGTCGAGCAGAATGGCGTCATAGCCGCCGCGCCGCACCTCGTCGAGCACCAGCTGGCACAGGCGTTCATAGGTGCCCGTGTCGGTGGGGGCGCTGGGCCAGGATTCGGCCGCCACCGGCACGACGATCTCGGCGCCCTCGCGGCGCGCGATCTCGATATAGCCGCCCAGCCCGCTATCGGTGTTTTCGTACGCGCGAATGGCGCGCTCGCCCGCCAGGATCTCGGGATTGCCGCGGAAGAAGCGCTCCAGCGGCGTCGCCACCGGCGAAAACGTATTGGTCTCGTGCTTGATCATCGCCAGCAGCCAACGCATGATGTCGTGCTCCAAGTGGGTTCAATACATCGATGTCAGGCACCTTCGGAGCCTGGCGCCTGGGGGGGCAGGGGGAAGCGCGCAGCGCTTCGGGGGTGGGTCTCATCCAGCGGCCGGAAGTTGCGGAAATCCCAGCCGCGCCCAGGCGCGGCGTCGATCAGGGCGCGGGTGTAGTCGTGCGCGGGCCGGGTCAGCACCACGTCGGCGGCGCCGGTTTCCACCACGGCGCCGCGCTGCATCACCATGATGGTGTCGCAGATCTGCGCCGCCACGCGCAGGTCGTGGGTAATGAACAGCACGCCCACGCCGGTGCGCCGGCGGATTTGCTCGAGCAGTTCGAGCACCTGCGCCTGCACCGAGACATCCAGCGCGGAAACGGCCTCGTCGGCTACCAGCACTTCGGGTTCCATGACCAGGGCGCGCGCAATGCAGATGCGCTGCCGCTGCCCCCCCGAAAACTGGTGCGGATAGCGCTCCATGGCGTCGGCGCCCAGCCCCACCACGCGCAGGGTTTCGGCGGCCCGCGCCAGCGCGCGTTCGCGCGATTCGCCGAAATTCAGCAGTCCTTCGATGATGGAATCGCCCACTTTGCGGCGCGGATTGAGCGACCGGTAGGGGTCCTGGAAGACGATCTGGATGCGGCGGCGCACCGGCCGCAGGGCCGCGCCCGACAGGGTGGAGATGTCGTCGCCGCCGATCAGCATGCTGCCGGCCGAGGGCTCGATAAGCCGCAGGATGCAGCGCGCCACGGTGGATTTGCCCGAGCCGGATTCGCCCACGATGCCCAGGATCTCGCCCTTGCGCAATACCAGGTTGACGTCGTTGGCGGCCTGCACCGAGCGGGCGCCGCCGCTCCAGAATGAGCGTTTGTCGGTGTAGATGCGGCCCAGGCCGCGCACGCGCAGCACCGGGTCGCCGGCCGGCGCGTCGCGCCGCACCGGAACCAGGCTGGGCACCGACGATACCAGCCGGCGCGTGTAGCTTTGCCGGGGGCGCGCCAGGATGTCGCTGCGCGTGCCGGTTTCGATCAGGTCGCCGCGGTTCATCACGACGATGCGGTCGGCGATCTCGGCCACCACGCCGAAGTCGTGCGTGATGAACAGGACGGCGGTGCGGTGCCTGACCTGCAGTTCCTTGATCAGGGCCAGGATCTGCTTTTGCGTGGTGACGTCCAGCGCCGTGGTGGGCTCGTCGGCGATCAGCAGGCGCGGTTCCAGAATGAGCGCCATAGCGATGACGATGCGCTGGCGCTGCCCGCCGGACAGCTGATGCGGATAGGAATCGTAGATGCGCTCGACATCGGGCAGGTGCACCGAACGGAACATGTCCAGCACCTTGGCGCGGCGCGCGGCGCGCGCCATGCGGCGGTGCAGCCGCAGGACTTCGTCGACCTGGCGGCCCACGGTATGCACCGGGTTGAGCGCCGTCATGGGTTCCTGGAAAACCATGGCCATGCGGGTGGCGCGCAGTTCGCGCAGGCGCCGCGGCGAGGCGCTGATGACGTCTTCGCCTTCGACGCGCACGGCACCGCTGGGCAGCAGAACCCCGGGCGGCAGCAGGCCCATGACGGCCAGCGAGCTGACCGATTTGCCCGAGCCGGACTCGCCCACCACGCAGACGGTTTCGCCGGCGTGGACGTCCAGGCTGAGGTTGCGTACGACCCGGTTGCCGGCGCCGGCCACTTCGACCGACAGGTTGCGGATGGCCAGCACGGCGTCGGTGGTGTCGCCAGCGGGGGGATGGGGGGAATAGGCCATGGCGTCAGATCCTTCGCGCCATCTTGGGGTCGAGCGCGTCGCGCAGCGCATCGCCCAGGATGTTGACGCTGAGCACGGTCAGCGACAAGAACAGGCCGGGAAACAGGATCAGGCCCGGCAGCATGCGGAAGTACATGCGTCCTTCGGACATGATGTTGCCCCAGGAAGGGATCTCGGGCGGGATGCCCGCGCCCAGGAAGCTGAGAATGGCTTCGGTGAGCATGGCGGACGCGAACACATACGTGCCCTGCACGGTCAGGGGCGCCACGGTGCTGGGCACCATGTGGCGCCACAGCAGCAGCGGCAGCGGCGTGCCCAGCGCCAATGCGGCCTCGACGTAGGGCTCGCCGCGCACGCTGAGGATCTGTCCGCGCACCAGCCGCACCACGCGCGGGATTTCGGGGATGGTGATGGCCACCAGCACGGTGGCCAGGCTGGCGCCGGTTACCGACACCAGCGCGATGGCCAGCAGAATGCCGGGAATCGCCATGATGGCGTCCATGACGCGCATGATGGGGCCGTCGAGCGAGCGGAACCAGCCCGCCACCAGGCCGATGGCCAGGCCCGCCGCGACGCTGATCACGGCCGCGCCCAGCCCGGCGGTGAGCGACACGCGCGCCCCGTACACCACGCGCGACCAGACATCGCGCCCGAAGGCGTCGGTGCCCAGCAGAAAGCCGCCGAAGGGCGGCTTCAGGCGGCTGCCGGGGTCGAGGGCGGTGGGGTTGACCGTGCCCAGCCACGGGGCCAGCAGCGCGGCGGCCACGATCAGCAGCAGCACGACCAGCGCCAGCAGCACCGGCCAGCTTTTCAGCGAGTGGCGCACGCGGCGCCAGGCCGTGGCGCGCGGGTCGCCGCGCAGCGCGTCGGCAGCTTGGGCAATGGCGTCGGATTGCGTGGCCATGTCAGTACCTGATGCGCGGGTCGAACAGCGTGTAGGCGCAGTCGACGACCAGATTGATGAAAACGTAGACGAATGCGAAGAACAGCGTCAGCCCCTGGATGACGGGGTAGTCGCGCGCCAGCACGGCCTCGACCACCAGCCGCCCCAGCCCCGGGATGTTGAACACGGATTCGGTGACCACCACCCCGCTGATGAGCAGGGCGATGCCCACGCCGACCACCGTGGCGATGGGCACCGCGGCATTGCGCAGCGCATGCCCCAGCAGCACGCCGGTTTCGCCCAGGCCCTTGGCGCGCGCGGTGCGGATGAAGTCTTCGCCCATGACTTCGATGACGCTGGTGCGCGTGATGCGGGCGATCAGCGCCACGTAGATGGAGGACAGCGCCAGCGACGGCAGGATCAGCCGGTGCAGGAAGGGCCAGAAACCGGCCGACAGGGGGGTGTAGCCCTGCACCTTGAACCAGTCGAGTTCGATGGCGAAGGCCCAGATCAGCAGGTAGGCGGTGACGAACACCGGCACCGAGAAGCCCAGCACCGAAAAGCCCATGACGACGCGGTCGAGCAGCC
This sequence comes from Bordetella petrii, assembly GCF_017356245.1. Lineage (NCBI taxonomy): Bacteria > Pseudomonadati > Pseudomonadota > Betaproteobacteria > Burkholderiales > Alcaligenaceae > Bordetella > Bordetella petrii. The sequence goes on along the minus strand of NZ_JAFMZZ010000004.1, from coordinate 85,619 downwards.
GCCCCTGGCGCCAGGCGGCCAGGATGCCGAGCGGGATGGCGACGATCAGGGTGAACACCAGGGTCAGCAGTGCAAGGCTGAGAGAGGGTTCGAGCCGCTGGCCGATGAGCTGGCGGACCGGCACGCCCGACATCAGCGAGGTGCCGATGTCGCCCTGCACCAGCCGCCCGGCCCACAGGAAGAACTGCTTGAACAGGGGCTGGTCCAGCCCCATGACCTGGCGGATCTGGTCGATGCGTTCGGGCGTGGCGCCATCGCCGGCCATGATGACCGCCGGGTCGCCCGGGCTGAGGCGCACGATGGCGAACACGACCACGGCCACCAGCACCAGCACGGGCAGGGTGGCCAGCAGTCGGCGCAGGATGAAGGCCAGCATTTGCGGTTTCCCTGGCTACGGCGCTTTCTTGACGTTCCAGAACGCCATCACGGGCGCGTGCACCAGCCCGCTGAGCTTGACCGAATACGCCGTGGGCACCGACATCTGCCCCAGCGGCACGTACAGGCCTTCGTCGATGCCGATGCGCTGCACTTCATCGGCGATTTTCTTTTGTTCGGCCGGATCGGAGGTCAGGGCGAACTTGGTGCGCAGGGCTTCGATCTGGGGGAAGTCGGGCCAGCCGAACCAGGCGTTGTCGCCGCTGGCCGCGGCGGGCGCCGACCGCAGCGGGTCCATGATGTCGGTGGCGTACCAGTTGGTGTTGTGGATGTTCCAGCCGCCGGCATCGGGGGCCGCCTTCGAGGCGCGGCGGGTGGCCACGGTCTGCCAGTCCATGGCGGCCAGGTTCACGTTGAAGCCGGCCTTGCGCAGGGCCTGCGCCATGACGACGGGCTGCGGGCTGAGCGTGCCGACGTCGGTGGCGTGCATAACCAGGATGGGCGTGTTGTCGTAGCCGGCTTCTTTCAGCAGCGCCTTGGCCTTTTCGATATTGGACGGCACCACCACGTCTTTGCCGATATCGCTTTCGAACGGCGTGCCGCAGCCCCACAGCGAAGCGCAGGTCTGGTAGTACTTTGGATTGCCCACCAGCGCCTTCATGACGTCTTCCTGGCCGATGGCGTACATGGCGGCCTGGCGGATTTTCTTGTTGTTGAAGGGCGGGTACTTGAAGTTGAAGCGGTACATCGTGAAGTAGCCGACCGGGCTGAGCGACTCGACCTTGAAGTCGGAGTTGCCGTCGAGCATGGGCAGCAGGTCGTACGGGAACTGCTCGACGTAGTCGATTTCGCCGCCCATCAGCGCATTGGCGGTGGTCAGGGCGTCGGGCATGACGTTCCAGACGACCTTGTCGACATTGACCACCTTGCCGCCGGCCATGCCGCTGGCGGGTTCCTTGCGCGGCACGTAGTCGGTGTTCTTGACGTACACCGTGACCACGCCGGGCTTGAACTCGGCCACCTTGAAGGGGCCCGAGCCGGTCATGTCGGTGATGGGCTTGCCCACCGGAATGTCGGCGATGCGCTTGGGCATCATGAAGGCGGCCGTGCCGGTGGGCTTGGACAGGGCGCGCAGCGCCAGGTCGGTGGGCTCGGTCATGACGATGCGGAAGGTGTTGTCGTCGACCACGTCGATGCTGGCCACGAATTTCAGCAGGGTGCGGCCCATGCCGTCGCCGGCCGCCCAGCGCTTGATCGAGGCCACGCAGTCTTCGGCCTTGACCGGCTTGCCGTCGTGCCATTTGAGGCCCGGACGCAGCGTCATGGTGTAGGTTTTGCCGTCGGGCGAGACTTCCCATTTGTCGAGCATCTGCGGCTGGATCTTGTTGTTGGCGTCGACGGCCAGCAGGGTGTCGTAGATCATGTAGCCATGCCAGGTGGTGATGTATGCGGTGGTGGCATGGGGATCGGTGAGGCGCAGCGGTGAATGCATGACCGCCCGGATGACGGTTTCTGCGTGCGCGCCGCCTGCTGCCATGAGCGCTGCACCGGCCAACAGGGCCGCACGAACAAGCTTCAGCATGGAAATTCCCCTTTCAGTCGATGGGACGGCGGTGGGTGCCGCCGCGGTAGCTGGCGCGCCGCCTGCCGCGGCGCGCCGAGGGTCAGGCGGTGGCCGGGCGGGCCGGAAAAGCCGGGCCGCAAGGTGCCATTCTGATGCCGTGGCGCAGCCGTGTCCATGGCTGCTGGGCGGCATCCATCAACATCGACCCGGGCGCCGCGCAGACCAGGATGGCATGGGCGATGTCGGTGAAGTCGGCGCGGAAGTGCGCCGAGCTCTTGAGCACCAGGATGGCCTGGCGGGTGGGTTCGATGCCGGCGAAGCGGAACATTTCCTGGTCGGCCATCTGGACCTTGTTCGAGGCCACCACGATGCGCACGCCGTCCAGGCGCAGGCAGGCGCTGGGGCCGAGGTCCATGTGAAAGCCGCGGTAGAACGCGCCGTGGGTGTCGAAGCGCCCGTCGGAGATTTTCTCGACCAGGTATTCGGCTTCGAGCGGGGCGTCATCGGGAATACCCGAGTGCCCGCCCAGGGCGATCCGGACGGTATTGCCGGCGCCGGCGCGGTGCGCCGCCAGCGCGGCCGCCGGATCGACGATCAGGCCGATGGCCGCATTGGCGGCGCGATGCCGCAGCAGCGCGCGCAGGATGCCGGTGGTGTCGGAGCTGCCGCCGGCGCCGGGGTTGTCTTGCACGTCGGCGATGACAACCGGCCTGGTGCTGTCGCGCGCCATGGCCATGGCGGCCTGCACGGCTTCGTCGGGCGTGTGGATCTTGCCGCCGAAATCGGCCTCGGCGTTGAGCACGGCGCGCGCCATGGCGTCGGCCGTGGCGTCGGCATCGGCCTGGGTGTCGCTGTACGCCCATACCGTGGGCGCGCATTCGGGAAAGTCGGCCGCCGGGAAACCGGTGGCGAACGACAGGCTGATGGCGGTTTCGCGCGTTTCGAGGTCTTCGAGCAGCTTGTACAGGCTGCGCGACGGTTCGATGTCGGTGGACTGCCAGCACAGCGAGATCAGGTAGGGGATGCTGCGCAGGGCGACATACGGGCGCGGCATGCCATGCAGCCGGCGATCGAGCAGCTGCGCCGCGCGCATGCCGGTGTCGGCCATGTCGATGTGCGGATAGGTGCGGTAGCAGACCAGGCTGTCGGCATGCGCCACCATGGCGCGCGTGACGTTGGCGTGCAGGTCGAGGCTGGCCACGATGGGCAGGCTGGGGCCCACCAGCGCGCGCACGCGGCGCAGCAGTTCGCCTTCGCCGTCGTCGAGGTGTTCGGCCACCATGGCGCCATGCAGGTCGAGATAGACGGCATCCAGAGGCAGGGCCTGGCGCAGGCCGTCGAGGATCATGCCACTGATGCGTTCGTAGGCGTCGCGGGTGACGTGGCCGGAAGGGCTGGCCGCCGCCCAGGTAGTGGGCACCAGCGTGTGCTCGCGCATGGCATCGATGAAGCCCGCAACCGGAATATTGGCGCCCGCCACCGCTTCGAACATGGCCGGCCCCGACACCAGCTTGGGCCAGCCGCCGCCCTTGTCGGCGAATTCTTCCCAGGTGGCGCGCGACGGCGCGAAAGTGTTGGTTTCGTGCTGGAACCCGCCTATCCCGATGCGCATCGGAGTGATCCTCTAGGAGCTTGCGTTCGCGTGGAAGAATCCCGGATAGAAGGATTCTGCTGAAGAAATGCGCGTACGGCAATAAGGCTATGCCCGGATCGGGGGGGGGGTTGTGCTACTGGCGTCGCGGGGGTGTGGCGTGACCGCCTTGGCTTCACGGTGCCGTCCGGGCGCCCCGCGCGCCCGGGCCCGGCCCCGAGGCGCCGCGGCGGTCACGCCACACCCCCGCGACTCGCAGCCGCGCTGGCCCGCCACGCTGCGGGGACTAGCGGGGTTCTTGCATTCTTTTGGTGCAGCCTCTTAAAGAAGAACAGTTTGCGGGGCCGGCAATCCCGGCCGCCCAGCGCGGCCGGGATTGCCATTCAGGACGGGTATTGCGGCCAGGTGTCAGGCTCCCGCAGGGTGCCTGACACCGTTGTGGGCAGACCGTCTTGCCAATTCGGTGTCTGACACCCTTCGGGAGTCAGACACCTGACGAGGCATGAAACGGGTGCTGCTAGAGCGGGGACGCCGCGGAGCCGGCTTTGCCGGTCCGCCAGCGTCGCCCCCTTGAGGGGGAAGCGCGCAGCGCTTCGGGGGTGGGCGTCACTTCGCCACGGGCATGGTGAACTCCGCCCCTTTGGCGATGCTGTCGGGCCAGCGCTGCATGACGCTCTTGTAGCGGGTGTAGAACCGCACGCCTTCTTCCCCGTAGGCGTGATGGTCGCCGAACAGCGAGCGCTTCCAGCCGCCGAACGAATGCCAGGCCATGGGCACCGGGATGGGCACGTTGATGCCCACCATGCCCACCTTGATCTGCCGCGCGAAGGCGCGGGCGATGCCGCCGTCGGACGTGAAGCAGGCCACGCCGTTGGCGAACTCGTGCGCGTTGATGAGTTCGACGGCGGCCGCGAAATCGGGCACGCGCACCACGCACAGCACCGGGCCGAAGATTTCTTCGCGGTAGATGTTCATCTGCGGGGTCACCTGGTCGAACAGCGTGCCGCCCAGGAAGAAGCCCTTGCCGGCGATCGCCTGTTCGCGCCCGTCGACCACCAGCCGCGCGCCCGCGGCCACGCCGTCTTCGATGTAGCCCAGCACCTTGGCGCGGTGCTGCGCGGTGACCAGCGGCCCCATCTCGGCGTCGGGTTCCATGCCGTTCTTGATGACCAGCGCCTGCACGCGCGGCATCAGCCGTTCGATCAGCGTGTCGGCCACTTCGCCCACCGCCACGGCCACCGAGATCGCCATGCAGCGCTCGCCGGCCGACCCGTAGGCGGCGCCGATCAGCGCGTCGGTGACCTGCTCCAGGTTCGCGTCGGGCATGACCACCATGTGGTTCTTCGCCCCGCCCAGCGCCTGCACGCGCTTGCCGCGGCGCGTGCCCTCGGCGTAGATGTATTCGGCGATGGGGGTCGATCCCACGAACGACAGCGCCTCGACGTCGGGGTGCGCGATCAGCGCATCGACCGCCTGCTTGTCGCCCTGCACCACATTGAATACGCCATCGGGCAGGCCCGCTTCCTTGAGCAGCTCGGCCAGGCGCAGCGACACCGACGGGTCGCGCTCGGACGGCTTCAGGATGAAGGTGTTGCCGCAGGCCAGCGCCACCGGGAACATCCAGCACGGCACCATCATGGGGAAGTTGAACGGCGTGATGCCCGCCACCACCCCCAGCGGCTGGCGCATGCTCCAGTTGTCGATGCCGCCGCCGATCTGGTCGGTGTACTGGCCCTTGAGCAGCTGCGGCGCCGCGCAGGCGAATTCCACTACCTCGATGCCGCGCACCACTTCGCCCTTGGCGTCGGAGAACACCTTGCCGTGTTCGGCGGTGATCAGCGCGGCCAGCTCGTCCTGGTGCTGGTCGAGCAGTGCCTTGAAGTTGAACAGGATGCGGGCGCGCTTGAGCGCCGGCATTTCCGACCAGGCCGGGAATGCCGCGCGGGCCGCGGCCACCGCCGCGTCGATCTCGGCGGCCGAGGCCAGCGGGATGGAGCTGCTGATTTCGCCGGTGGCGGGGTTGTAGCCTTCGGCGTAGCGGCCGCTGCGGCCTTCGCAGGCCTGGCCGTTGATGAAATGAGTGAGCTTCTTCATGGGATTCAGGCGATTTCCTTCAGTACCTTGCCGATCGACTGGAACATCTCGGCGATTTGCGATTCTTCGATGATGAGCGGCGGCGAGACCGCCAGCGTGTCGCCCGTGTAGCGCACCATCAGGCCGCTGTCGAAGCATTTCTGGAAGGCTTCGGCGGCGCGCGTGCCGGGCGCGCCTTCGCGCGGGGCCAGCTCGATGCCGGCCACCAGGCCGATGTTGCGCACGTCGATGACGTTGGGGGCGCTCTTCAATGAGTGGGCGGCGGCTTCGAACGCCGGCGCCAGCGTGCGTGCGCGCGTGAAGAGCTGGTCGCGCCGATAGAGGTCGAGCGTGGCCAGAATGGCGGCGGCCGCCAGCGGATGCGCCGAATACGTGTAGCCGTGGAAGAACTCGATGCCGCCCTGCGCGCCGTTGACGATGGCGTCGTGCACGTCGCGCCTGACCGCCACGGCGCCCGCCGGCACCGCGGCGTTGCTGATGCCCTTGGCCATGGTGATCAGGTCGGGCGTGACGCCGAAGAACTCGCTGGCGGTGGCGGCGCCCAGCCGTCCGTAGCCGGTGATCACTTCGTCGAAGATCAGCAGGATGCCGTGCTTGGCCGTGATTTCGCGCAGCCGTTCGAGGTAGCCCTTGGGCGGCACCAGCACGCCGGTCGAGCCGGCCATGGGTTCGACGATGACGGCCGCGATGGTGGACGGATCGTGCAGCGCCACGATGCGTTCGAGGTCGTCGGCCAGGTGGACCCCCCAGGCCGGCTGGCCCTTCGAGAACGCGTTGTGCTCGAGGCTGTGGGTATGGGGCAGGTGGTCGACGGCCGGCAGCAGGGCGCCCGAGAAGGTCTTGCGGTTGGGCGAGATGCCGCCCACCGAGATGCCGCCGAAGCCCACGCCGTGATAGCCGCGTTCGCGGCCGATCAGGCGGGTACGCTGCGCATCGCCGCGGGCGCGGTGATAGGCCAGGGCGATCTTCAGCGCCGTGTCGACCGATTCCGAGCCCGAGTTGGTGAAGAAGATGCGGTCCATGCCCTGCGGCATCAGGCCGGCCACCGCCGATGCGGCCTCGAAGGCCAGCGGATGGCCCAGCTGGAAGCCGGGCGCGTAGTCCAGCGAGCCGGCCTGGCGCGCAATGGCCTGGACGATTTCTTCGCGGCAGTGGCCGGCATTCACGCACCACAGGCCCGAGGTGCCGTCGAGGATCTGGCGGCCGTCGACCGACGTGTAGTACATGCCCTTGGCGCCGGCCAGCATGCGCGGTTGGGACTTGAACTGCCGGTTGGCGGTAAACGGCATCCACAGGTGGGACAGGTCGGGCAGGCCGGTGGGGGCATTCATGGTGCGGGGCTCCAGGAGGGACCTGCATGGCGGGCCGCGACCTGTACGGCCCGGGCGCGGCGCTGGCGGCAGGATTACAGCCATTCTGATCGCGCCGGGCCGCTATGAAAATATACAATCCATGTAAAGCCCGCTAACTGTATAGGCAGTGGCTGGCAAACTGTATTGAATACTCGCCACCCCGCCGACCATGCTCGATTTCCAGCCCGTCCGCACGCGCAACCAGGCCCCCTCGCTGGTCGACCAGATCGTCGACGCCTATGCGCGCGCCATCCAGGCCCAGGCATTGCGCCCCGGCATGGCCGTGCCGTCGGTGCGCGAGTTCGCGCGCACCTACCAGGTCAGCACCTTCACCGTGGCCGGCGCCTATGGCCGGCTGGTGGCGCAGGGCTGGCTGTCGGCCCGCCCCGGCGCCGGCTACCGGATCGCGCCCCGGGCGCGCGCGGCCGCGCCGGCCCCGGCGCCCTGGCAGCCGCCGCGCCTGAACGCCGGCTGGCTGCTGTCGGACATCTATGCCGATCATTCCATCCCCATCAAGTCCGGCTGCGGCTGGCTGCCCGGCGAATGGCTGAACGAAGAAGGCCTGCACCAGGCGCTGCGGCACCTGGGGCGGGTGCCGGCCCTGCGCATCGCCGGCTACGGCCATCCCCATGGCTATGCGCCGCTGCGCGAAGCCGTGGCGGCCGGCCTGGCGGCCCACGGGCTGGATATCGCCGCCGACCAGGTGGTGCTGACCCAGGGCGTCACGCACGGGCTGGATCTGGTGATCCGCACCCTGCTGCGGCCGGGCGACACCGTGGCCGTCGAGCAGCCGTGCTACGCCAACCTGCTGCAGCTGCTGCGCCTGGCGGGCATGCGCGTGGTCAGCGTGCCGCGCACGCCCGACGGCCTGGACTGCGATGCGTTGCATCGCCTGGCGGCCGAACACCGGCCGCGTGCGCTGTTCGTCAATACGGTGCTGCAGAACCCCTCTGGCGCGGTCATGAGCATGGCCAATGCCTTCCGGGTGCTGCAGGCGGCGCAGCAGCACGATTTCTGGATTGTCGAAGACGATATCTCGCGCGAGCTGATGCCCGGCGTCGCGCCGCTGCTGGCCGCGCTGGACGGCGCGCAGCGGGTGGTGTACCTGGGCGGCTATTCGAAGGTGATCAGCCCGTCGGTGCGGGTGGGCTACGTGGCGGCGCACCGCGACCTGATACGCGACATCGCCCGCACCAAGATGGCGGTGGGGCTGACGTCGCCGGAAATCATGGAGCGGGTCGTGCACCAGGTGATCCGCGAAGGGCGCTACCGGGCCCACATCGTGCGCACCCGCGAGCGCCTGGCGCAGGCCCATGCCAGTGTCGCCCAGCACATGGACGAACTGGGCATGCACGTGTGGGCGCGGCCGCAGGCCGGGCTGTTCGTGTGGGCCAGCCTGCCCGGACAGGCCGCCGGCGCCAACAGCCTGGCCGAGCTGGCGCTGCGCGACGGCATCTGGCTGGCGCCCGGTTCGTACTTCGATCCGGGCGAGCAGGACGTACCGTGGATACGCTTCAACGTGGCGTATTCGCAAGGGCCGGAACTGTGGCGCTTTTTGCGCGGCGCCCGCCAGGCGCCTTAAGCGCCGCGTTCGTAGACGACGAAATCGTAGTCGTAGCCGTTCTCGGCGGGCTGCGGCTGGCGCGATGCCTCGCGCCAGGCGAACGACGGCAGGTAGGGGAAGAAGGCATCGCCCTCGACTTGCGCATGCACTTCGGTGGCCACGATGCGCGCCGCCAGCGGCAGCGCCTGCGCATAGATCTGCGCGCCGCCGATGACGTAGGCGTCGGCGGCATCGCCGCAGGCCTCGACCGCGGCCTGCAGGGTGGGCACCACTATTGCGCCCGGCGCGGCATAGCGCAGGTTGCGGCTGATGACCACATTGGTGCGCCCGGGCAAGGGCCGGCCCAGCGATTCCCAGGTCTTGCGGCCCATGATGATGGGGCTGCCCAGGGTGGTGCGCTTGAAGTGCGCCAGATCGCCCGGCAGCTTCCAGGGCAGGGCGTTGTCGCGTCCGATGACGCGGTTATCGGAATAGGCAACGACCAGGGTCAGGCGGGGCGGGGCGGACATGGGCGGATATCGGGCGCGGTGGCGGTCAAACCGCCATGGGGGCGGTCAGGGCGGGATGGTGCCGGTAGCCTTCCAGCGTGAAGTCGGCGGGCTCGACCTGCTCCAGCCATTCGGGCTGGTAGCGCCCGGTGACGGCGTAGTCGGGGATGCGGTCGGACAGCACCAGGCGGGGCGCCTCATAGGGCTCGCGCGTGAGCTGTTCGCGCAGCATCGGCAAGTGGTTTTCGTAGATGTGCGCGTCGCCGATGAAATACGAGAACCAGCGCGGCGTATAGCCCGTCAGCCGGCCCACCAGGTGCAGCAGGGCCGCGCCTTCGGTCAGGTTGAAAGGCGTGCCCAGGCCGACATCGTTCGAGCGGATGTACAGGCACAGTGAGATCTCGCGCGTGGTGGCGTTGGGCAGGAACTGGTACAGCAGGTGGCAGGGCGGCAGCGCCATTTCTTCGATTTGCGCCCAGTTCCAGCCGTGGAACAGGATGCGCCGGTCTTGCGGGCTGTGGTGGATGGTGTCCAGGCACTGGCGCAACTGGTCGACCGCCTTGTACAGCAGCACGTGCGGCACGCCGTTTTCATCGAGTTCGGCCACCTGCGCGTAGCCGCGTTCGCGGGCGTCGCGGATCTGCGCGCCGCTGGCTGCCGGCAGCAGCTTGTAAGCCGGCCAGCGGCGCCATTGCACGCCATATACGGGGCCCAGGTCGTCTGGCCCTTCGCGGTACGGATTGGCCAGCCAGCCGGCGTTTTCGTTGGCGTTCTGGTCCCATACCCGGCAGCCCAGCGCGCGGAAATCGGCCGCGCTGCGCGCACCGCGCATGAAGCCCACCAGTTCGCCCACGGCCGATTTGAAGGCCAGCTTTTTGGTCGTGACGGCGGGAAAGCCCTGCTGCAGGTCGAAGCGCAGCGCCGCGCCGGGCAGCGACAGGGTGCGGATGCCGGTGCGGTTTTCCTGCCACGAGCCGTGGTCGAGAATCGATTGGATGAGCGAGAGGTATTGTTTCATGGCAATGCGCCCGCCTGGGCGGGCAGGCCGCGGATTCAGGCGGCCGGGGTTTCCTGGGTATCGACGATATCCACCGAGAAAGTCAGTTCCGCGGTTTTCTCCAGCATGGCCGAGGCCGAGCAGTATTTTTCGTGCGACAGCTGCACGGCGCGTTCGACGGCGGCGCGCGGCAGGTTCTTGCCGGTGACCGTGAAGGCGAAGTGGATGCGCGTGAAGACCTTGGGATCGGTGTCGGCGCGGTCGGCCGACAGCTTGACGCTGCAGCCCGTGACCGCATGGCGGCCGCGCTTGAGGATCAGCACCACGTCATAGGCGGTGCAGCCGCCCGTGCCGGCCAGCAGCAGTTCCATGGGACGGGGCGCCAGGTTGTGGCCGCCGCCGTCGACGGCGCCGTCCATGGTGGCGACGTGGCCGCTGCCGGTGGTGGCCACGAAGAGCATGCCATCGGGGCCGCCCCAGTTGATCGTGCAGTCCATGCGGGTTCCTTCAGCGTTAAGCGCAGACAAGTTCCGATGATACCTGTTGCGTACAATTCCCGATGGAGAACCCCGCCGCTCAACAGGGTGGGGATGCCTGTCCAGGAGCCCCCATGTCCGTTGCCCCGTCTTCCGCTTTTACGCCTTTCTCGCGCCGGCGCGGCCCGCTCGACCCCCTGTTCGCCGAAATCGACCGCGCGCTGCGCGTGCTGTCGGGGGCGGCGGCCTCGGCGCGCCCGTATCCGGCCAGCGCGGCCGAGCCCGTGCCGCCGTTGTCCGACCAGCAAAAGCGCCATGCGGCCGGGCTGATGCGCGTGAACCATGTGGGCGAGGTTTGCGCACAGGCGCTCTACCGCGGGCAGGCCGCCGCCTGCCGCGAGGCGCCTGTGCGCGAACTGCTGCGCCACGCCGCCGCCGACGAAGTCGACCACCTGGCCTGGTGCGCCCGCCGGCTCGAAGAACTGGGCAGCCGCCCCAGCCTGCTCAACCCCGTGTGGTACGCGGGCTCGTTCACGCTGGGGGCGCTGGCCAGCTGCGCCGGCACGGCGCGCAACCTGGGCTTCATGGCCGAAACCGAACGCCAGGTCGAAGCCCACCTCGACGGCCACTTGCGCAGCCTGCCCGACGCCGACCAGCGCTCGCGCCAGATCGTCGGCCAGATGAAAGACGACGAAGCCCGGCATCGCAGCAGCGCCGAGCACGCGGGCGGCGTGCCCCTGCCCGCGCCGGTGCGGGGCGCCATGCGGGCCATGTCGCGCATCATGACCTCCACGGCCTACTGGATCTGACGCATGGCCTGGCCTGCCGCGCAATATGATGCGTTGCACAATATATGCTGGCACAGAGCTCGAAATACCTCAGAACGGCCGAGCTAAGTTATTGAAAAATATAGGGTAAGCCCGCAAGGGTTTACCCTTTTGGCATAAACCCTCTGCAGCGTGAAGCTCAATGGTGGCGCTGCTTTTCAGCCGTTATTGCGGCAAAGCCACAACATAGGTAGCGCCCCTCCAACAGGCCAAAAAAATTTCTTGCATCGCACAAAACAATGCGCTACGATTCAGTCATGGATGTTGAAAACGCGGTCGGCGCGGTGCAAACCCCGAAAGCGTAGCGGTCGAACCTGATGCAGTGTTCACCCCAACATGCCCCGGTTGTCTCCTCCACCCTCCTCCTTTGGTGGATTTAGCCCGAGATCGCAAGATCTCGGGCTTTTTTTTCGACTCTCCAAATCCGTCCCCAATATTGAGGCGGCGGCCATGATTCCTGGCGCGCAGCCTTTGCGCCAGGGCAGGCTGGCTTGGTGTTTACCCTTAAAAACGCCCGTTGCAACGGCCGGGAAAGAATTACAATGGTTTTCCGTGCGCGCGGGTACAGCCGGGCGGCCGTGTCTGTGGTTACGTTCTGTGGGGTGGGCTTGCACTTGTTCAGGTCTCGCATATAAGGCCGTTACACGCGCTCTCGATAATGATGTGCTTCATGAAAATCGTCCCAAATAAGGTGTTTCCGTGACCTGGCTGTACATCTGCGTGGTGGCGTTCATGGTGGGGGGACTCATCGTGGCGTCCGAGCGCTGGCATGGCGCCTTTACCGGCGACAGCGACCTCAGCAAGCCCCAGGCCTCGCATACGCGCGCCACGCCCCGTGTGGGCGGGCTGGCCGTGCTGGCCGGGTCCCTGGCGGGGCTGCTGGTGCTGGGTCCCAGCAACATGACCCTGACCTGGCTGTGGCCGGCGTTGTTCGTGGCCGTGCTGCCGGTGTTCGTGGCCGGCCTGCTCGAAGACATCACCAAAGACATCGGCGCCAGCAAGCGCCTGCTTGCCGCGTTCCTGTCGGCCGCCATCGCGTGGTGGTTGCTGGGCGGCGTCAGCCGCGTGGGCATCGCCCCGGTCGACTGGGTGCTGGCGTTCTGGCCGATTTCCCTGCTGTTCACCATGTTCGCGGTGGGGGGTTGCACGCATGCGCTGAACATCGTCGACGGCATGAACGGCCTGGCGGGCATGGTGGCCACCCTGATGGCCGTGTCCATCGCGCTGGTGGCGCTGCAGGTGGGCGACATGCCCATTTCCATGATCGCCGCCGCGCTGGCCTCGGCCACGCTGGGGTTCCTGGTCTGGAATTTCCCGTTCGGCCGCGTGTTCCTGGGCGACGGCGGCGCGTATTTCCTGGGGTTCATGCTGGCCGAACTGGCCGTGCTGCTGGTGGTGCGCAATCCGTCGGTGTCGCCGTTTTATGCGCTGGCGGTGCTGTTCTATCCCGTGTTCGAAACCGGTTTTTCCATCTGGCGCCGCCGCTTCAAGCGCGGGGTGCCGGTCGACCAGCCCGATGCCCTGCATCTGCATCAGCTGGTGTTCCGGCGGCTGGTGCGCGTTACCTTCAGCCGCGGCCGCCGCCATGCGGTGCCGGCGCTGTGCAATGCGCTGGCTTCACCCTACATGTGGGTGCTGGCGCTGATCGGCCTGGTGCCGGCCACCATCTGGTGGGACAACGCCTGGATCCTCAGCCTGAGCCTGCTGGTGTTTGCCGCGGCATACATCTGGCTGTACGTGCGGCTGGTGTCGTGGCGCCGGCCGGGCTGGCTGCTGCTGCCGCGCACCCACTGATCATCCTGTCGGGTGGCCCCGCGACGGGTCGAGGGGCCGTAGTTACAATTCCCGTGTTCCTTATTTCAAGCGCCGTGCACGTAGCGCGGCAAAGGGAGAGCTATCTTGCGTATCGATGAGGTAAAACTTGCCGTGGTCGGCCTGGGTTATGTCGGGCTGCCACTGGCCGTGGAGTTCGGCAAGAAGCGTCCGGTGATCGGCTTCGACATCAACGCCAAGCGCATCGACGCCTTGAAGGCGGGCCATGACCACACCCTGGAAGTGAGCGATGCCGAACTGGCCGAAGCCACGCACTTGGCCTACACCGCCGACCGCGCCGAACTGGCCAAGGCCAATGTGTACATCGTCACGGTGCCCACGCCTATCGACGACTACAAGCAGCCCGACCTGACGCCGCTGGTGAAGGCCAGCGAGACCATCGGCGCGGTGCTCAAGCGCGGCGATATCGTCATCTACGAATCCACCGTGTATCCGGGCGCCACCGAAGAAGACTGCGTGCCGGTGCTCGAGCGCGTTTCGGGGCTGAAGTTCAACGAAGACTTCTATGCCGGCTACAGCCCCGAGCGCATCAACCCGGGCGACAAGGCGCACCGCGTCAACACCATCAAGAAGGTCACTTCGGGCTCGACGCCCGAAGTCGCCGACCTGGTCGACACGCTGTACAACGAAATCATCACGGCCGGCACCCACAAGGCGTCGAGCATCCGCGTGGCCGAGGCCGCCAAGGTCATCGAGAACACACAGCGCGACGTGAACATCGCCCTGATCAACGAGCTCGCCCTGATCTTCAACAAGATGGGCATCGATACCGAAGCCGTGCTGCAGGCCGCCGGCACCAAGTGGAACTTCCTGCCGTTCCGTCCCGGCCTGGTGGGCGGGCACTGCATCGGCGTCGATCCGTACTACCTGACCCATAAAGCGCAGGCCATCGGCTATCACCCCGAGATCATCCTGGCGGGCCGCCGCCTGAACGATTCCATGGGCGGCTACGTGGTGTCGCAGCTGGTCAAGTGCATGACCAAGCAGCGCATCCACGTGCAGGGCGCGCGCGTGCTGGTCATGGGCCTGACCTTCAAGGAAAACTGCCCCGACCTGCGCAACACGCGAGTGGTCGACATCGTGAACGAGCTGGGCGACTACAACGTCGATGTCGACGTCTACGATCCGTGGGTCGACCCCGAAGAAGCCCGCCACGAATACGGCATCACGCCGGTGGCCGAGCCCGAGGCCGGCAAGTACGACGCCATCATCCTGGCGGTGTCGCACCACCAGTTCGTCGAAATGGGCGCGGCCGCGATCCGCAAGCTGGGCAAGGCCAAGCACGTGCTGTACGACCTGAAATACGTGCTGTCGCCCGCCGAATCCGATCTGCGCCTGTAAGGAGTTTGAATGACCGATCGCTACGAAAGCATCCAGCAAGAACTGCGCCAGACGCCCCGCAAGTGGCTGGTCACCGGCTGCGCGGGTTTCATCGGCTCGAACCTGCTGGAAACCCTGCTCAAGCTCGACCAGACCGTGGTCGGGCTCGACAACTTCGCCACCGGCCATCGGCACAATCTGGATGAGGTCCGTGATTCGGTCGACCCGGCCCAATGGGCGCGCTTCACTTTCCTGGAAGGCGATATCCGCGACCTGGCGGCGTGCAAGCAGGCCGCCGAGGGCGTCGACCACGTGCTGCACCAGGCCGCGCTGGGTTCGGTGCCGCGTTCGCTGAACGACCCGATCACCACCAACGAAGTCAATATCAGCGGTTTCCTGAACATGCTGGTGGCCTCGCGCGACGCCAAGGTCAAGACTTTCGTCTATGCCGCGTCCAGCTCCACCTACGGCGACCACCCCGGCCTGCCCAAGGTCGAAGACACCATCGGCAAGCCGCTGTCGCCGTATGCCGTCACCAAGTACGTCAACGAGCTGTACGCCGACGTGTTCGCGCGCTCGTACGGCCTGGCCAGCGTGGGGCTGCGCTACTTCAATGTGTTCGGCAAGCGCCAGGACCCGCAGGGCGCCTATGCGGCGGTGATTCCCAAATGGACGGCCGCCATGATCCGCGGCGACGATGTCGTCATCAACGGCGACGGCGAGACCAGCCGCGATTTCTGCTTCGTTGAAAACGCGGTGCAGGCCAACCTGCTGGCCGCGCTGGCGCCGCAAGAAGGCGTCAACCAGGTGTACAACGTGGCCTACAGCGGCCGCACCACGCTGAACCAGCTGTACAAGTTCCTGGCCCAGGCGCTGGGCGGGCAGGGCGTGCGCTACGACAAGGCGCCCGTGTACGCCGATTTCCGCGCGGGCGACGTGCGCCATTCGCAGGCCGACATCGGCAAGGCCGGCAAGCTGCTGGGCTACCAGCCGGCCTACGATATCCTGCGCGGGCTGGAAACCGCCATGCCCTGGTACACCCAATTCCTGCGTTGAATTTTTTTTGCCCAAGGCAAAATTGAAAGCGCTCATCCGCAGGCTCAACGCGGTCCACCCCGACCACCAGCGCATTTTCCGGGGGGCGTTCCGGGTGGCGGTCTTCCTGTTGCTGGGCAAGGCCGCCGGCGCCATCAAGGAAATGGCGGTCGCGTACCGGTACGGCATCAGCGATGCCGTCGACGCCTACCAGTTCACCATGACCATGGCCAACTGGCTGCCGGTCACCATCGTGGGCGTGCTGGGGGTGGTGCTGATACCGGTGCTGGTGCGCCTGCGGCGCACCGGCGGGCATGAGCGCGACCTGTTCGTGCGCGAGCTGCAGGGGGCGGTGCTGGCGGGTGGCCTGGTGCTGGCGGCGCTGACGGCGCTGGCCTGGCCCTGGGTGCTGCAATGGCTGGGCAGCGGGCTGTCGGGCCCGGTGGCGGCCATGAGCACGCAGCTGCTCTACGCGTTCGTGCCGGTAACCGTGCTGCTGCTGATCGCCGGCATCAGCGGCGCGCGCCTGCGTTCGCACGAACGCCACGTCAATACCCTGCTCGACAGCATGCCCGCGGTAACCACTTTGGCCTGGGTAATGCTGGCGGCGGTGTCGGCCGACGATGTCGGCCCGCTGCTGTGGGGCACCCTGGTGGGCTATGCCATCCAGGCCGCCTGGCTGGCCTGGCTGGCGGCCCGCGCCGATGGCGGTTTCTGGGGGGCGCCGCTGCTGTCGCTGCGCTCGCCGCACTGGCCCGAACTGATGAGCGCGGCCGGCGTCATGCTGGTGGGCCAGGTGGCCATGAGCTTTGTCGGGCCGCTCGACCAGTACACGGCCGCCAACCTGGGCGACAACGCCAACGCCACGCTGGGCTATGCCAGCCGCCTGCTGTCGCTGCTGCTGGGCATCGGCGCGGTGTCGGTGGGGCGCGCCGCGCTGCCGGTGCTGGCCGATGTGCAAAGCCGGGGCGATCCGGCGCGCGCGCGGTCCATGGCCCTGAAGTGGTCGGTGCTGATGATGGGCGCGGGCGCCGCCGCCGTGGCGATAGCCTGGGCGCTGGCCCCGTGGGGCGTGGCGCTGCTGTTCGAGCGCGGCGCGTTCACCGCCGACAATACCCAGGCCGTGGCCCAGGTGCTGCGCTGGGGGCTGCTGCAGCTGCCGTTCTATTTCGGCGTGCTGATCCTGGTGCAATTGCTGGCCAGCCAGAACCGCTATCGCGTCATGGCCCTGATCGCCGTGGCCAATTTCCTGCTGAAAGTCGTGCTGAACGCCATGCTGGCGCCGCGCATGGGCACCGCCGGCATCATGCTGGCCACCAGCCTGATGTATGCGCTGTCGTTCGCCTGCTATGTCGTGGTGGCCTGGCGGCCACACGAGCCGGCCGTGCCCCGGGAGAACCCCTGATGGGCACGCACCACGACGCGCCGCGCGTGCTGGTCTTCATCCATTCGCTGCATGGCGGCGGCGCCGAGCGCGTGGCCGCCGACCTCAGCGCGCACTGGGCCCGGGCCGGCTGGCAGGTCATGGTGGTGACGCAGGCCGATGCCGCGGGCGACGCCTATGCGCTGCATCCGGCCGTGCAGCGCGAGGTCCTGCATACCGAGGGCGCGGGCGGCGGCCTGCGCGGCGCGCTGGCCAATGTACGGCGCGTGCGCGCCCTGCGGCGGGTGTTGCGCCGCTTCCAGCCCGATATCGTGCTGGGCATGATGACCACGGCCTCGGTGCTGGCGGTGCTGGCGGCGCGCGGCCTGCCGTGCCGGATCATCGCCACCGAGCACACGCATCCGCCGTCGCAGGCGCTGTCGGGGTTGTGGCAGCGCCTGCGGCGCCTGACCTATCCGCGCGCGGCCCGCGTCGTGGCCCTGACGCGCGGCACGGCCGACTGGCTGGCGCGCCACGTGCCGGGCTCGCGGCTGGCGGTCGTTCCCAATCCCGTGCATTGGCCGCTGTCGCGGGCGGAACCCGTGCTGGACCCGCCGCCGGCCGATGGGCGGCGGCGCCTGCTGGCCGTGGGCCGGCTGCATCCCGACAAGGGGTTCGACCTGCTGATCCAGGCCTATGCCCGGCTTGCCGGCCAGCATCCCGACTGGGACCTGGTCATTCTGGGCGAAGGCGACGAACGGCCGCGCCTGCAGGCGCAGGTCGATGCCGCCGGCCTGCAGGCGCGGGTGGCCATGCCCGGGCGGGTGGGCAACGTGGGCGACTGGTACCGCGCCGCCGACCTGTACGTGCTGAGCTCGCGTTTCGAGGGCCTGTCCAATACCCTGCTGGAATCGCTGGCCAGCGGCCTGGCGGCGGTGTGCTTCGATTGCGATACCGGCCCGCGCGAGGTGGTGCGCGACGGTGTCGACGGCGTGCTGGTGCGGCCCAACGGCGATGTGCCGGCGCTGGCCGCGGCCCTGTCGGCCCTGATGGGCGACGCCGCCGCGCGCCAGGCTTTGTCCGAACGCGCCATCGAGGCGCGCGAGCGGTTTTCGGCCCAGCGCGTGCTGGGCCTGTGGCAGGAAATTTTTGACGACGTGCGCAAGCCGGGGCCTTGACTGGCCTGGCCCGGTATAACTCACACAAGCGCGGAAGACACGATCATGTGCGGAATAGTCGGAATCTGGGGGCCTTTGCAAGACAAGGCGCAAGTGCTGGCCGATAGCTGCCGGCGCATACGCCATCGCGGGCCCGACAGCCAGGGGCTGTGGGAAGACCCCGCCGCCGACCTGGCGCTGGCGCACGTGCGCCTGGCCATCCTGGACCTTACCGAGGCCGGGCACCAGCCCATGGTGTCGGCCTGCGGCCGGTATGTGCTGGTGCTCAACGGCGAGATCTACAACCACATGGCGCTGCGCGAGCGCCTGGAGCAGGCCGGCCAGGCGCCCGACTGGCGCGGGCATTCCGATACCGAGACCGTGCTGGCCAGCTTTGCGGCGCTGGGCGTCGAGGCCACGCTGCAGGCGGCGGTGGGCATGTATGCCATCGCGCTGTGGGACCGCCAGCGCCGCACGCTGACGCTGGCACGCGACCGCATGGGCGAAAAGCCGCTTTACTACGGCTACAGCGGCGCCAACCTGGTGTTCGCCTCGGAACTGAAAGGCCTGATGCCCATACCGGGCTTCGGGCGCGAGCTCAGCCGCGCCGCGCTGGCCTCGCTGATGCGGCACAACTACATTCCCGCGCCGCAGTCCATCTACGAAGGCATCAGCAAGCTGCCGCCCGGCGCCTGGCTCGAGATTCCCGAAGCCGACATGCGCGGCCGCCGCCTGGCGGAGCCGCGCGCGTACTGGTCGGCCCTGCAGGCGGCCGACCAGGGCCTGCAGACGCCGCGCAGCTTCGGATCCGACGCGCAGGCCGCCGATGCGCTGGAGGAGGTGCTGTCGCAGGCCGTGGGCGGCCAGATGCTGTCGGACGTGAGCCTGGGCGCGTTTTTGTCGGGCGGCATCGATTCGTCGACCATCGTGGCGCTGATGCAGGCGCAAAGCCGGCAGCCGGTGCGCACCTTTGCCATCGGCTTTCACGAAAAAGGCTACAACGAAGCCGAGCACGCCAAGGCCGTGGCCCAGCACCTGGGCACCGAGCACACCGAACTCTACGTCACGGCCGACGACGCGCTGGCTGTCGTGCCCACGCTGGCCGACATGTACGACGAGCCGTTCGCCGATTCGTCGCAGATTCCCACTTCGCTGGTCACGCGCATGGCGCGCCAGCACGTCACCGTGGCGCTGTCGGGCGATGGCGGCGACGAGCTGTTCGGCGGCTATTCGCGCTATTTCCGCGTGCGCGACTGGTGGCGCCAGTGCGAGCGCGTGCCGGGCCCGGCGCGCCACGCGGCGGGCGCGCTGCTGGGCGCATCGGCTGCGCTGCCGGGCCGCGGCGCCTGGCGCGGCAAGCTGGCCAAGCTGGGCGAACTGCTGCGCGCCGACACGCGCGGCGATTTCTACCGCCTGTTCGTGTCGTACTGGGGCGACCCGGGCCGCGTGGTCAAGGGCGGGGTCGAGCCGCCGTCGCTGTTCGAGCAGCCCATGGAAGGCACTGCCTTCGATGTCATGATGAAGCTGGATGCAGTCACCTACCTGCCCGACGACATCCTGGTCAAGGTCGACCGCGCCGCCATGGCGGTCAGCCTGGAAACGCGCGTGCCTTTGCTGGATCATCGCGTGTACGAATTCGCGTGGCAGCTGCCTTTTGAATACAAGGTGCGCGGCAACACGGGCAAATGGCTGCTGCGCCAGGTGCTGTACCGCCACGTGCCGCAGGCGCTGGTGGACCGCCCCAAGCGCGGCTTCGCCGTGCCGCTGGCCGGCTGGCTGCGCGGGCCGTTGCGCGACTGGGCCGAAGCCCTGCTGGACCCGGCCCGCCTGCGGCAGGAAGGCTGGTTCGAGCCCGAACCCATCGTGCGCAAATGGCGCGAACATGTGTCCGGCCACCGCAATTGGGACAGCCGCCTGTGGGGCGTGCTGATGATGCAGGCCTGGCTGGACCGCTACCACGCCGGCATGGCCGGCGAAAAGGATTCCGCTACATGAAGATATTGCTGCTGGTCAGTTCCATGCACGCGGGCGGCGCCGAACGGGTCGCCGCCACGCTCGTCAATGCCTGGACCGATCGCGGCGATGCCGTGACCCTGGTGCCGACTTATTCTTCCAAGGGCACGTGTTTTTATCCTTTGTCCGACGCGGTGGAGCTGGTCTGGCTGGCCGACCGGGCCGGCACGCGCGCCGCGGGCCCGCTGGCCGCCTGGCAGCGCCTGCGCACCCTGCGGGCGCTGATCCGCGAAAAAGCGCCCGACGTGGTGGTGTCGTTCCTGACCAACGTCAACGTGGCGGCCATCCTGGCCACGCGTGGCCTGGGTGTGCCGCTGATCGTGTGCGAGCGCACCAACCCGGTGGCCGAGCGCAGCACCGGCAGGGTGTGGCGCACCCTGCGCAAGCTGTTCTACCCCCGCGCCGACATGGTGACCGTGCAGGCCGAGGACACGGTCGAGCCCTTTGCCTGCCAGGTGCCCGGCATCAAGCAGCTGAAGGTCATCCCCAATCCGCTGCCGCCCGAGCTGCTGGATGCGCCGCGGGTCGACGCCCAGGCTCCGGCGGCGCGCAAGCGCCTGCTGGCCATGGGCCGGCTGGCCCCGGCCAAGCAGTTCGATTTGCTGGTGGACGTTTACGCTGAACTGGCGGCCGACTTCCCCGACTGGGACCTGTGGATCTGGGGCGAAGGGCCGCAGCGTGAAGAACTGCAGGCGCGCATCGCCGCGGCCGGCCTGCAGCAGCGGGTGCAACTGCCGGGCCGCACCACCGAGCCCTGGGAAGAACTGGCCAGGGGCCAGGCGTTCGTGCTGAGCTCGGCGGTTGAAGGTTTTCCCAATGTGCTGCTGGAAGCCATGGCCCTGGGGCTGCCCTGCGTGGCCTTCGACTGCCCCAGCGGCCCGCGCGAAATGACCCGCGATGGCCAGGATGCCCTGCTGGTGCCGGCGGCCGACCGCGCGCAGTTGCGCGAGGCCCTGCGGCGCGTGCTGGCCGATCCGGCCTTGCGGCGCGACCTGGGCGCGCGTGCGGCCGAATCGGTGCGGCAGCGCTACGCGCTGCCCGCGGTGCTGGCCGAATGGGATGGCCTGTTCGACGCGGTGCGAGGCAAGGCATGACGCTGCCGGCCGTCCTGCGCGTGACGCACGTCATTACCGGCCTGGGGCAGGGCGGGGCCGAATCGGTGTTGTTCCGCCTGGCCACCTACCCCGACCAGCGCGTGCGCCACACCGTGGTGTCGCTGACCGATGAAGGCGTGTACGGCACGCGCCTGCGCGGCGCCGGCGTTGCCGTGCACACGCTGGGCATGCCGCGCGGGCGCCTGACGCTCGACGGTTTCCTGGAACTGCGCCGGCTGCTGGCGCGCGACCGGCCCGACGCCGTGCAGACCTGGATGTATCACGCCGACCTGATCGGCGGGCTGGCGGCACGCCTGGCCGGTGTGCGCGCGCTGGCATGGGGCATCCGCAATTCCGGCGCCCACCTGCAGCGCAGCAGCCGATCGGCGCGCCTGGTGCTGAAGCTGTGCGCCCTGTTGTCGGGCCGCCTGCCGGCCGCCATTGTGTGCGCCGCCCGCGACGCCGCCGTGCGGCACCAGCAATACGGCTACCGGGCCGATCGCCTGGTGGTGATCGCCAATGGCTATGACTTGTCTCGCTACCAGCCCGATGCCGCGGCCGGCCAGCGCATGCGCCAGCTGTGGCAGGTGGCCGACGGCACACCGCTGGTGGGCTGCGTGGCGCGCTGGGATCCCCTGAAAGACCACGCCAATCTGCTGGGCGCGGTGGCGGCCCTGGTGCGCGACGGGCGCGACCGCGGCCTGCAGTGCGTGCTGATCGGACGCGGCATGTCGCCCGGCAATGCCGAGCTGGCGGCGCTGATCGAAAACCTGGGGCTGCGCGGCCGCATCCTGCTGGCCGGCCCCAGCGACGACGTGCCGGCCGTGATGAACGCGCTGGACCTGCATGTGCTGTCGAGCTGCGCCGAGGGCTTTCCCAATGTCGTGGCCGAGGCCATGGCCTGCGGCACCCCCTGCGTGGTGACCGATGTGGGCGACGCGGCGCATATCGTCGGCGCCACCGCCCCGGTGGCGCCGCCCGAACAGCCCGAAGCGCTGGCGCAGGCCATGGCCGCCGCGCTGGACGACATCGCCGCGCGCGGCCGCGCGGCTGTCGGCGCGCCGGGCCGGGCCCGCGTGCTGGCGGAGTTCGACCTGGCGCACATGGTGGCGGCCTACGAGGCCGTGTGGCGACGCATTGCCGGAGCATCCGCATGACCCCTGCACCCGCCCCGCGCCTGCTGTTCGTGGTGAACAACCCGGCGTTCTTTCTTTCGCACCGGCTGCCGCTGGCGCTGGCCGCGCAGCGCGCGGGCTACGAGGTGCACGTGGCCACCATGGCGGGCGACAGCGTGCCGCGCATCACCGCGCATGGCCTGTTCCACCATGCCATTCCCATGACGCGCAGCGGCAAGCAGCCGCTGCAAGAGCTGCACACCCTGTGGGCGCTGTTCCGGCTGTTCCGCCAGCTGTGCCCGGCGCTGGTGCACCTGGTAACCATCAAGCCCGTGCTGTACGGCGGCATCGCCGCGCGGCTGGCGCGCGTGCCCGCCGTGGTGTCGGCCATTTCCGGCCTGGGCTTCGTGTTCGTGGCGCGCGGCGCCAGGGCGGCGCTGGTGCGGCAGGTGGTGGCCACGCTGTATCGCCTGGCGCTGGGGCATCGCAACAGCCGCATCGTGTTCCAGAATGCCAATGACCGCGAACTGCTGTGCGGCCTGGGCGCGGCGCGCCCCGAGCAGGCCGTGATGATCCGCGGGTCGGGCGTCGACCTGGCCGGCTATCAGGCCGTGGCCGAGCCGCCGCCGCCGGTGGCCGCCCTGATGGTGGCCCGCCTGCTGCGCGACAAGGGCGTGCTGGAATTCGTCGAGGCCGCGCGCCTGCTGCGGCGCCAGGGGGCGGGCGTGCGCATGCTGCTGGCCGGCGGCGTCGACCCGGGCAACCCGGCCTCGGTGACCCAGGCCGATGTCGACGCGTGGCAGCAGGAAGGCTGCATCGAGGCCCTGGGCGAACGCAGCGATATCGCCGCGCTGTACGCGGCTTCGCACATGGCGGTGCTGCCTTCTTACCGGGAAGGCCTGCCGCGCTCGCTGATCGAGGCGGCGGCCTGCGGCCGCGCGGTGGTGACCACCGACGTGCCGGGCTGCCGCGATGCCATCGAGCCCGGCGAAACCGGCCTGCTGGTGCCGCCGCGCGACGCGCAGGCGCTGGCCGACGCCATCGCCCGCCTGGCGGCCGACGCCGCGCTGCGGCAGCAGCTGGGCCAGGCCGGCCGCCGTTTGGCCGAGCGCGAATTCGACATCGAAGACGTGTGCCGCCAGCACCTGGATATCTACCGCGGCCTGCTGCAGGCCGCGCGCTAGCGGGCTAGCGCCGCGACAGCGAGTCGATCCAGTAGCGGGTGGACGGGTCCTGGTCGCCGGCGGCGTCGGCCGACGGCACGTCCAGTTCGCGGATGATGCGCTTGGCCAGCAGCTTGCCGAATTCCACGCCCCATTGGTCGAACGGGTTGATGCCCCACAGCGCGCCCTGCGCGAATACCTTGTGTTCGTACAGCGCCAGCAGGGCGCCCAGTGAGTAGGCGTCCAGGCGCGGCAGCACGATCAGGCTGGACGGCCGCCCGCCCGGATGGATGCGGTGGCGCGCCAGCACTTCGGCGCGCTGCAGGTCGGGCTCGTGTTCGCGGATTTCCTGCAGGGCTTCTTCGTACGATTTGCCGCGCAGCAGCGCCGAGCGCTGCGCCAGGCAATTGGCGATCAGCATGTTGTGGTGCCGCGTATAGGCGTGGTCGGCCCGCTCGCACACGATGAAATCGACCGGCGCGCCGGTGGTGTCCTGGTGCAGCCACTGGAAGAACGTGTGCTGGCAGTCGGTGCCCGGCATGCCCCACACGACCGGGCCGGTGGGCACCCCCGCCGGCGTGCCGTCGCGCGTGGCCACCTTGCCCAGCGATTCCATTTCAAGCTGCTGCGCCCACGGCACCAGGTGCATCAGGCGTGAATCGTACGGGGTGATGGCCAGCGTGGCGTAGCCCAGCACGCTGCGGTTGGCCAGGCCTGCCAGGGCCATCTGCAGCGGGGCGTTCTTGCGCAGCGGCGCCTGCAGGAAGTGCTGGTCCATGGCGGCCGCGCCGGCCAGCAGCTGGTCGAGCGCTTCGTTGCCGAGCGCCAGCGCGATGGGCAGGCCGATGGCCGACCACAATGAATAGCGGCCGCCCACCCAGTCCCAGAAACGGAACACGCGGTCGGGCGAGATGCCGAAATCCAGCGCCGCGTCGACGTTGGCGGTAACGGCCACCACATGCTTGATGGGGTCGGCCACGCCGGCGTCGCGCAGCCAGTTCATGGCGACTTCGGCATTGGCCAGCGGCTCGGTGGTGGTGAACGATTTCGAGGCGATGATGACCAGCGTGCGGCGCGGGTCGAGCTGGCCGATGGCGTCGGCCACCGCGTGGGAATCGACGTTCGAGGCGAACTGGATGTTGCGGCGCAGGCCGCCGTGCCGCAGGGCGCGCGTCACCATGCGCGGGCCCCAGTCGCTGCCGCCGATGCCCAGGTGCAGTACGCAATCGTAGTCGGCCGACTGGTCGAGGGCGCGCACGAAGCGCCGCACGCGTTCGCGTTCGGCCAGGATGGCCTGCGCCACGGCCGGCGGCGGGTTGTCGGCCCGCAGCGCGGTGTGCCAGGCGGGGCGCCGCTCGGTCCAGTTGGCTTCGCCGCCGTCGTACAGCTGCGCGCGCGCGGCGTCGAAGTTCTGCTGCGCCAGCAGGTCTTGCGCGGCGCTGTCGAGCGCGTCGGACTGGGCCTGGGCGGTGAGGTCGATGCGCAGGCCGGCCGCCTCGATGATGCGCAGGCGCTCGCCGCTGCGGGAAGCGTCTTGCGCCGCCTGGGCAAAAGCCAGCCATGCGGGACTGGACGGCAGGTAAGTGGCCATGGTGGGACGCGTACGGGTTAGAAAGGCAGCGCCACGCCGGGGGCGAGCCGCAGCAGCTGCTGGCGGAAGTCGTCCTGGATGCGCGCCAGCGCGTCGGGCGTGTCGGCCTCGAAGCGCAGCACGACCACCGGCGTGGTGTTCGAGGCGCGCGCCAGGCCGAAACCGTCGGCATATTCGGCGCGCACTCCGTCAATGGTTATCACGCGCAGGGCGCTGTCGAACTTGCCCTGCTCGCGCAGCGCCTGCACCAGCGCAAACGGCTCGCCTTCGGCCATTTCGAGCTTGAGCTCGGGCGTGGACAGGGCCTGCGGCAGGGCTTCGAGCGGCTGCGACGGGTTGGCGTGGCGCGACACGATCTCGAGCAGGCGCGCGCCGGTGTACAGGCCGTCGTCGAAGCCGTACCAGCGCTCTTTGAAGAAGATGTGGCCGCTCATTTCGCCGGCCAGCGGCGCGCCGGTCTCGGCCAGCTTGGCCTTCACCAGCGAGTGGCCGGTCTGCCACATCAGCGGCTGCCCGCCGGCTTCCTGGACGGCCAGGCCCACGTGGCGGCTGCACTTGACGTCGTAGATGATGGTGGCGCCCGGGCAGCGCTGCAGCACATCGCGCGCGAACAGGATCAATTGGCGGTCGGGCCAGATGATCTGCCCGGACTTGGTGACCACGCCCAGCCGGTCGCCGTCGCCGTCGAAAGCCAGGCCGATTTCGCAGTCGGTGCGCGCCAGGTGGTCGATCAGGTCTTGCAGGTTGCGGGGGTCGGCCGGATCGGGGTGATGGTTGGGAAAATTGCCGTCGACCTCGCAGTACAGCTCGTCGACCTGGCAGCCCAGGGCCCGGAACAATTGCGGCGCCACCGCGCCGGCCACGCCGTTGCCGCAGTCGATGGCGATCTTGAGCGGGCGCGCCAGCTTGACGTCGCCCACGATGCGTTCGATGTATTCGCCCGCCAGGTCCAGCTCGCGGCGGCCGCCGCGGCCGGGGGCGGGCGCCGCGCCGGCGGGCGCGGCGTTCATGGCGTCGCGCAGCGTCTGCACCGCGGGCCCGTACAGGGCCTTGCCGGCCATCATCATCTTGAAGCCGTTGTATTGCGGCGGATTGTGGCTGCCGGTAATGGCCACGCCCGAGCCGGTTCCCTGGGTATGGGCCGCGTAGTACACCAGCGGCGTGGGCACCTGGCCGATGTCGATCGTGTCGATGCCGCCTTCCAGGATGCCGTCTTGCAAGGCCCGGGACAGTTCGGGGCTGCTGAGGCGGCCGTCGCGCCCCACCACCAGGGCGCCGACGCCTTGTTCGCGCGCCTGGTCGGCCAGGGCGCGCCCCAGCGCACGGGCAAAATCGGCGTTGAGCGGGGCGGGCACCGTGCCGCGGATGTCGTAGGCCTTGAAAACCGAGTCGGGATAGCGGGCAGTGAGATCCAAGCGTGTTCCTTGAGGGTGGCATGTCTGGGCGCCGCCTGCGGCGGGCGCCCAGGAGTGGAATTATCCCCGATTCGCCCGCTACGCAAATGGTGTTCCCGGCTCGTCCTACAATAAACGATATCTCCACTGTCGCCCGTTACGGTCGGGCGCCCTGACCCCGGCTTGCGTCCATGACTCTATTGAACGAACTGCAGTCTCTGCTGGGCCCGGCCCACGTGCTGACCGGCGCCGACGCCGAATCCTACCTGCAGGATTGGCGGCGCCGCTACCGGGGCGCCGCCCTGGCGGTCATCCGGCCCGGATCCACCGACGAGGCGGCCCAGGCGGTGCGCCTGTGCGTGCGGCACGGCGCACCCGTGGTGCCGCAGGGCGGCAATACCGGCCTGTGCGGCGGCGCCACGCCCGACGGCTCGGGCCAGGCCGTGCTGCTGTCCACCGCCCGGCTGAACCGCGTCCGCGCCATCGACACCGCCAATGACACCATCACGGTCGAGGCCGGCTGCATCCTGCAGGCCGTGCAGCAGGCCGCGGCCGAAGCCGGCCGCCTGTTCCCGCTGAGCCTGGCGGCCGAGGGCAGCTGCACCATCGGCGGCAACCTGGCCACCAATGCCGGCGGCACCCAGGTGCTGCGCTACGGCAATGCGCGCGAACTGGCGCTGGGCCTGGAAGTGGTCACGGCCGAGGGCGAGGTCTGGGACGGCCTGCGCGGCCTGCGCAAAGACAACACCGGTTACGACCTGCGCGATCTGTACATCGGCAGCGAAGGCACGCTGGGCATCATTACGGCCGCCACGCTCAAGCTGTATCCGCAGCCCGTGGCGTCGTGCACCGCGCTGCTGGCGCTCGATTCCATCGACGCGGCGGTCGAGCTGCTGTCGCGCGCGCGCGCCGGCTTCGGCGCCTCGCTGACCGGCTTCGAACTCATGGCGGGCGATTGCCTGCAGACCGTGGTGCGGCTGTTTCCGCAGCAGCGGCTGCCCTTCGAAGGCGAATCGGCGGCCTCGCCCTGGTTCGCCCTGCTGGAGCTGTCCGACAGCGAAAGCGAGACGCACGCCCGCGAGCGGTTCGAGGCCGTGCTGGGCGCGGCCATCGAGGCCGGCCTGGTCACCGATGCCGCCATTGCCGCCAGCGTGGCCCAGAGCCGGGCCATGTGGCACCTGCGCGAAAGCATCCCGCTGGCCGAGGCCGAGCAGGGCAAGGGCGTCAAGCACGACGTGTCCATTCCCATTTCGTCCATTGCCGGCTTCGTGCACAAGACCAACGCGCTGCTGCAGCAGCGCTTTCCGAATGTGCGCAACGTGGTGTTCGGGCATCTGGGCGACGGCAACCTGCACTACAACGTGGCGCGCGCGCCGGGCCAGACCGAGGCCGACCTGCTGGCCCTGCAGCAGGATATCTACGATGTGGTGCATCGCAGCGTGCTGGAGCACGCCGGGTCGATCAGCGCCGAGCACGGCATCGGCCAGCTCAAGCGCGACGAGCTGCCGCACTACAAGAATCCGCTCGAACTGGCGCTGATGAAGCGGGTGAAGCAGGCGCTCGACCCGCGGGGCCTGATGAACCCCGGTAAGGTGCTGCAGGCCTGATCCATGGCCGCGATTCCCGCCAACGCGCATTACCGGGTGCTGATCGTCGAAGACGATCTCACCATCGCGGGCAACCTGTACCGCTTCCTGGAGGTGAGCGGTTTCGTGCCCGACGTGGCCTATGACGGGCGCACGGCGCTGCGCATGCTGCAGGACCAGCGCTTCGACGTGATGGTGCTGGACGTGGGACTGCCCGGCCTGGACGGCTACGAGGTGCTGCACACCCTGCGCGCCGAGCGGCGCCAGGCCATTCCGGTGCTGATCCTGACCGCGCGCGATGCGCTGGACGACAAACTGCAGGGGTTCTCGCACGGCGCCGACGACTACCTGACCAAGCCGTTTGCGCTGGCCGAGGTGCAGGCGCGCCTGCTGGCCCTGATCCACCGCGCCCAGGGCGCCGTGGTGGACGCGGTGCGCGAGTTCGGCCCGCTGCAGTTCGACGGGCGCACCCGCGCCGTGTCGGTGGCGGGGCAGCCGGTGCGCCTGACCCGCAAATCGGGCCTGATCGTCGAGGCGCTGCTGCGCGACCCCGGCCGCATCGTGTCGCGCGAAGAGCTCGAGTCGGCGCTGTGGGCCGACGAACCGCCGTCGCCCGACGCGCTGCGCAGCCAGATGCACTTGCTGCGGCGCGCGCTGGCCGACGCCGGGTTCGACGGCATCGAAACCGTGCACGGCATCGGCTGGCGCCTGGTGATGCCCGAGGCCGCCCCATGAAAGGCGGCACGCTGACACAGCGGGTCGTCTGGGCGCTGACGGGCGCGGTCGCCGTCTTCGTGGCCGCGCTGGCGCTGCTGGCCTACCTGACATTCGACCAGATGGAAGACGGCCTGGTCGACCAGATCCTGACCACCGAAACCGAGCGGGTGGCGCAGCACGTGGCGGCCGACTCGCAGTTCCTGCCGCCGCAGGGCGCGCGCGAGCTGGGCGGCTCGATGCGGGCCTGGCTGCACCAGGGCGCCGTGCAGGACGACATGCCCGCCCAGCTGGCAGGCCTGCCGCCGGGGCTGCACCTGCTGCAGCCGGGTATCGAGACCTGGCACGTGATGGTGGCCGACACCGCGCGCGGCCGCCTGTACGTGCTGTACGACGCCACCGACCACGAGGCGCGCGTGCGCGACTTCGGCCTGATCGTGCTGGGCATGGGCGCGCTGTGCGTCATGGCGGCGTATGCGCTGTCGCGCCGGGTGGCTGGCGTGGCGGTGGGGCCCTTGCTGGACCTGACCGGGCGGCTGTCGAACTGGGCGCCCGGCGCGCCCGATCTGGCCGTTACCCGCGACGACGAGGCCGGCCGGCTGGTCGAGGCCTTCAACCGCGTGCAGAACCAGGTCGACCGCTCGATCGCGCGCGAGCGCGAATTCGCGGCCAATCTCAGCCACGAGGTGCGCACGCCGCTGGCGGCCATTCGTTCCGACAGCGAGATCATGCTGCTGGACGCGGCGCTGCAGGCCGACCCGCGGCAGCGCCTGGAGCGCATCACGGCCAATGTCGACCATATCGTGGCGTCGCTGGAAAGCGCGCGCTCGATGGCGCGCGACCAGCCCCGGCCGGCCGAGCGCGTGGACCTGGCGACCTGCATGGAGGACGCCTGGCGCGGCCTGGAAGTCGAGGCCGACGCCGCAGGGCTGTCGTTCCATAATCTGATTCCGGGCGGCACCGAGCACATGCTGGACCGCTATGCGCTGCTGACTGTGCTGCGCAACCTGGTGCGCAACGCCATCGAGCATGCGGCGCCGGCCACCCTGACCGCCGGCCTGGCGTACGACGGCGCCCTGGAGCTGCGCGACAACGGCAAGGGCATTGCCGCCGAAGAGCTGCCCTTCGTGTTCCAGCGCTATTACAGCGGGCGGCTGGGCGACACGGCGGCCGCCACGCCCGACGACAACGGCTTTCCGCGCGGGCTGGGCCTGGCCATTGCCAAGCGGGTGTGCGACATGCAGGGCTGGGACCTGCATATCGAATCCGAGCGTGCGGGCCCGCGGCAGGGTACCTGTTTCGTGCTGCGCTTTATTTGAACAGCAGGTCGGGCAGCCACGACGAGAACGCCGGCACGTAGGTCACCAGGGCCAGCGCCGCCAGCAGCGCGCCATAGAACGGCCAGATGGTGCGCATGACCGTGCCCACCGATACCTTGCCGATGGCGCAGCCCACGAACTGCACGGTGCCCACCGGCGGGGTGTTCAGCCCCAGCGCGCAGTTCAGCAGCGTGACCACGCCGAACTGCACCGGGCTCATGCCGTACTGCATGCAGATCGGCAAGAAGATCGGAGTGCAGATCAGGATGGTGGCGGCCATGTCCAGGAAGGTGCCCAGCACGAACAGCGTGATGTTCACCATCAGGAAAATCGCCCACGGCTCGGTCGATATCGAGGCCATCAGCGCGCCGATTTTCTCGGCCACGCTGTAGAACCCGATCAGGTAGCCGAAAGTGGCCGAGATGCCGATCAGCAGCAGCACGATGCCGGTGGTCTTGACCGCCTTGGCGGCCGCGCGCAGGAACTGGTCCCAGGTCAGCGAACGGTATACCAGCGCCGTCAGGACCAGCGCGTACAGCACCGCCACGGCGGCCGACTCGGTGGCGGTGAACACGCCGCTGAGAATGCCGGCGATGATCAGCACGATCACGAACAGGCCCGGCGTGGCCGCCACCAGCGAGCGCAGCACGATGCCCCAGCCGGGGAACGTGCCGGCCGGATAGCCGCGCTTGCGCGCCACCAGGTAGGCGGCCGCCAGGTTGCACAGGGTAAGAATCGCCGCCGGCACCACGCAGGCGGCGATCAAGGCCGCGATCGACGCCTTGCCGCCGGCCGCCAGGGTATAGATGATGATGTTGTGGCTGGTGGGCATCAGCGCGCCCACCAGCGCCGCGTGCGTGGTCACGTTGACGGCGTAGTCGGCGTGGTAGCCTTCGCGCTTCATCATGGGGATCATCACCGATCCCATGGCCGACACGTCGGCCACCGGCGAGCCCGACACGCCGCCGAACAGCGTGCAGGCCAGCACGTTCGACATGCCCAGCCCGCCGCGCACGTGGCCCACCACCGACTTGGCGAAGGTGACGATGCGGTCGGCGATGCCGCCGTAAAGCATCAGCTCGCCGGTGAAAATGAAGAACGGGATGGCCAGGAACGAAAAAGCGTTCATGCCCGAGGTCATCTGCTGGAAGGCCACCGCGATGGGCAGGTCTTCATACACGATGGCCGATATCGACGCCAGGCCGATGGCGAAGGCCACCGGCACGCCGATGAGCAGGAAGCCGA
The DNA here is from genome assembly GCF_017356245.1 of Bordetella petrii. NCBI lineage: Bacteria > Pseudomonadati > Pseudomonadota > Betaproteobacteria > Burkholderiales > Alcaligenaceae > Bordetella > Bordetella petrii. The sequence continues at coordinate 54,349 of NZ_JAFMZZ010000004.1, read as the reverse complement.
TGAACGTCAGGGAAAGCAGCGTCAGTGCCATGCGGGAACCACCTTCTGGTTGCGCAAGAGCGCGATGATGTGCTCGATCGAGAACAGCACGATCAGCACGCCCGACAGCGTGGCGGGGGCGTACTTCCAGCCCTCGGACAGGCCCAGGTTGGGAATCTTGTAGGTATGCACCGATTCCGCCAGCAGGCCGCAGTACCACGCCATCAGCACGCCGAACAGCAGCACCAGCCCGTGCACGAACAGCTGCAGGCGGCGCCGTCCGGCCGCCGGCAGCAGGTCGGCCAGCGACTCGAAGCCGATGTGGCCGGCGTCGCGCACGGCCACGGCGGCGCCCATCATGGTGACGTACAGCACCAGCAGCAGCGACAGGCTCTCGGCCCAGGTGGGTGTGCGGTTGAGCACATGGCGGCCGAAGATCTGGTAGGACACCGCCATGATCAGGCACACCAGGCCGGCCACGCTGAGCACCATGCAAAGCCGGGCCAGCACGGCGCAGGCGCGCGCGTAGCCGTCCAGCGCCCGCGCGAGCGCGCGGCCCGGCGCGCTTTCGCCGTCCGATCGGATGACTTGGGCGGACATGGCCGGCGCCTTATTTCACGGCCTGGATGCGGGACACCAGGTCTTTCATTTCAGGCGTGGTGACGTAGCGCTCGTACACCGGTTTCATCACTGCCTGGAACGAGGCCTTGTCGGGCTGGATGATCTGCGAGCCGGCCTTCTCGACAATGGCGCGCGATTTTTCCTCGCGCGCATCCCACAGCTTGCGCATGTAGGGCACCGATTCGCGGGCGGCGTCGCGGATGATCTTGCGGTCGGCTTCCGGCAGCTTGTCCCATTGGCGCTTCGAGAACAGCAGGATCTCGGGCGTCATGGTGTGTTCGGTCATCGAGTAATACTTGGCCACTTCGTAGTGGTGCGCGCTTTCATAGCTGGGGAAGTTGTTCTCGGCCGCGTCCACCAGGCCGGTCTTCAGGGCCGTGTAGACCTCGCCCATGGCCATCGGCGTGGCGTTGGCGCCCAGCGCCTCGACCATCGCGACCGACAGGTCCGACTGCTGCACGCGGATCTTCAGGCCGCGCACGTCGGCCACCGTCTTGATGGGCTTGTCGCGCGTGTACATCGAGCGCGCGCCGCTGTCGTACCAGGCCAGGCCGATGAACCCGGCGTCTTCGCACGAGCGCAGGATTTCTTCGCCGATGTCGCTGTCCAGCACTTTGTGCAAGTGCTCTTTCGAGCGGAACAGGAACGGCAGCGACGGCACCCGCGTGATTTCGCAGATGTTGTGCATGGCGGCGCTGCTGACGCGGGTCATGGCCAGCGCGCCCAGCTTGACCTGCTCGATCGAGTCGACTTCGCGGCCCAGCTTGCTGCCCGAATAGACCTTGATATCGATGCGGCCGTTGGTGCGCTGCTTGACCAGCTCGCCCATGTGGCGCACGGCCAGCACGGTGGGGTAATCGTCGGGGTGGATGTCGGCCGATCTCAGGGTTTCGGCCTGGGCGGCCAGCATGCCGGCGGACAGGAACAGGGCGGCCGACGCGGTCAGCGTGGCGCGTTTGAGGGTGAAGCGCAGCATTGTCTACCTCCGGGTTGGGAGTACGGCTGTGGTGAGGGTTCTTGTGGAAATCTCTGCGTGACTGCGGCGTGGGCCCCGGGTGCGGGCCTGCTCGGGGGCTAGCCGAGGTAAGCCGGTTCCTCCAGGCCGCGGGTGCCGGGCTGCAAGGCGAAAACGGCGCCGTCCAGGGCGTCGTCCGGCGCGGCGGGCGGCCGGATGCTGGTGACGAACAGCGTGTCCAGGCCGGGGCCGCCAAAGGCGCACATGGCCGGCTTGGCCGCCGGCAGGCGCAGGCCGCGGTCCAGCCGGCCATCGGGGGCATAGCGGTACAGCATGCCGGCGTCGTTGCCGCAGATCCAGTAGCCGCCGTCCTGGTCCACCGCCGCGCCGTCGGGGCGGCCGGCGGGCAGTCGGTCGATGAACACGCGGCGGTTGTGCGGCAGCCCGGCGTCGGTGTCGTAGTCGAATGCCCAGACGACCTGGCGGTCCGGGTGCGAGTCCGACAGGTACATGGTGCGGCCGTCGGGGCTGAAGGCCATGCCGTTGGGCACGATCAGCGCCAGCGGCACGGGCATGGACAACTCGCCGCCGGCGTAGCGGTACAGGCGGCCCGTGTCCAGGCCCCGCGCCATGTCCTGCGCCATGGTGCCGGCCCAGAAGCGGCCCTGCCGGTCGCAGCGGCCGTCGTTGAAGCGCATGTCCGGCGCGGCATGGTTCACCTTGGCCAGCGGCGCCGCGGCGGGGGCGGGCTGCCCGGCGGCCAGGGCGGGCAGCGCGTACAGGCCGGTTTCCATGGCGGCCAGCCACCCGTCGCCGCGCATGGCGATGCAGCCGGCCATCTCGGGCAGTTGCCAGTGGCGGGCCTGGCCGCTGCCGGGTTCGCAGCGCCACAGGCGGCGCGCCGGGATGTCGGTCCAGTACAGGGCCTGTTCGGCGGCGCGCCACACCGGGCTTTCGCCCACGGCGCACAGCATGTCGCCCAGCCGTTCGACCCGCGGCTGCGTGTTCATGAACTGAACGGCCCGGCCTTGACGAAGGCGCCGCCCTGGAACTGGGTCGCCGGGTCTTGCGGATCGGGTTCCGGCTGGGCCTGGACCGCGGCGCGGAAGCGTTCCGAGGAATCTTTGGGCGCGAAGCCCAGGCGCGCGGCCAGGCGGTTGTCCCACCAGCTGTCGCGGTTGGCCGACGCGCCGTACACGATGGTGTGGCCCACGCCGGGGGTGAACAGCGAGCGCGCCACCAGGTCGGTCAGGTCGTCGTAGCTGAGCCAGGTCACCAGCATGCGGCGGTCGCGCGCTTCGGGAAACGACGAGCCGATGCGCAGGCAGACGGTTTCGATGCCGTAGCGGTCGAAATAGAAGCGCGACAGGTTCTCGCCGAATGCCTTGCTGATGCCGTAGTAGCCGTCGGGCCGGGGCGGCGTGTCGGCGTCCAGCACCTGGCCCTGCCGGTAGAAGCCGGTGACATGGTTGGAGCTGGCGAACACGATCCGCCGCACGCCGTGCACGCGGGCGGCCTCGTAGATGTTGTAGGTGCCCTGGATATTGGCGGGCAGGATCTCTTCGAACGGGCGTTCGACCGATACGCCACCCAGGTGCACGATGGCGTCGGTGCCGCGCACCAGGTCCATCACGGCCTGCGGGTCGGCCAGGTCGCAAGGCGCGACCTCTTCGCCGGGACCTGCCGGGGGCATGGCCGAGATGTCAGACAACTTCAGGATATCGGCGTAAGGCCGCAGGCGTTCTCGCAGCACCGTGCCCAGGCCGCCGGCCGCGCCGGTAACCAGTAAACGGTGGCAGCGCGCGGTATTCAGGGGCGATTCAGCAGGGGAAGTCATGCAGCGGTTCCAGCGGGTGTGGCAGGGCGGCAGTGGGATTGAACTTATACGTTATCGTACAACTTGGCGGCAGTATAATGACCCAAAAATTTCGACGTCAAGCGCACGATTACCCGGGATATCCCTTGATGAGCGATTCCGCACACCTGCCAGTTTCCGCGCCACGCCGGCCGCGCAACCTGGCGCAGGGCCTGGTCGAGGATTTCTCTGAACGAATCCGCGGCGGGCAGATCCGGCCCGGCGAAAAACTGCCCACCGAATCCGCGCTGATGCGGCAATTCGGCGTCAGCCGCACGGTGGTGCGCGAAGCGCTGTCGCGCCTGCAGGCCGCCGGCCTGGTGGAAACCCACCACGGCGTGGGCACTTATGCGCTGGAAGCCAGCGGCGGCGCCGATTTCCGGGTCGATCCGGCCGATATCGCCACCGTGCGCGACGTGCTGGTGCTGCTGGAGCTGCGCATCTGCCTGGAAAGCGAGGCTGCCGGCCTGGCGGCGCAGCGCCGCAGCCCGCAGCAGCTGGCCGAGATGCGCAGCGCGCTGGATGAGTTCCGCAAGTGCCTGGCGGCGGACGGCGACACCATCACGCCCGATTTCCGCTTCCACCTGCTGATTGCCCAGGCAACCGCCAACCGGTATTTCGCCGACCTGATGTCGCACCTGGGTTCGGCCATCATTCCGCGCACCCGCATCAATTCGGCCCGCATCGCCCACGAAGACCGCGAGCAATACCTGGCCCGCGTCAACCTGGAACACGAAGACATCTACGAGGCCATCCTGCGGCAAGAGGCCGACGCGGCGCGCGCGGCCATGCGCACGCACCTGAGCAACAGCCGCGAGCGGCTGCGGCGGGCGCAGGAACGCTAGCCTGGCGATGCCGGAAATGCTGCCAGGTGTCTGACTCCGAAGGTGTCAGACACCGCTGTGTGGCAGATAGCCGCGGTTTCAGCGCGCGGGCAGCACGGTGCCGGACGATTCGCCGAATCCGATGCGCGGGTAGCCCGGCTTCTGGCAGTGCGCGCGGATGATGATCTGGTCGCCGTCCTGCAGGAAGGTGCGTTGTTCGCCCCACGGCAGGTCGATCGGCGTTTTGCCGCCCTGGGACAGTTCCAGCAGCGAACCCGCTTCGTCGGGGTTGGGGCCCGACAGCGTGCCCGTGCCGAGCAGGTCGCCCGGCTGCAGATTGCAGCCGTTGACGGTGTGGTGCGCGATCAATTGCGCGATGTTCCAGTAGGCGTCGCGGAAATTGCTGGCCGACAGGTGGGCCGGCGCATGCTGGGCGGCGCGCGAGGCCTCGGTGGCCAGCAGGACTTCCATCTGCACGTCGTAGGCGCCCTGCGCGCGGTTGGCGTCCGACGACAGGTACGGCAGCGGCTGCGGGTCGCCGGCCGGGCGGGTCCAGGCGGCGCGGAAGGGTTCCAGCGCTTCCAGGGTGACGATCCAGGGCGAGATGGTCGAGGCGAAATTCTTGGACAGGAAGGGTCCCAGCGGCTGGTATTCCCAGGCCTGGATATCGCGCGCCGACCAGTCGTTCAGGATGCAAAGGCCGAAGATGTGGTTGTCGGCCTGGTCCAGGGCGATGCGCTCGCCCTGCGCGTTGCCCTGGCCGACGAACACGCCCAGTTCCAGCTCGTAGTCGAGCCGCTTGCACGGGCCGAACTGCGGGGCTTCGCCTTCGGCGGCGGGGCGGGTCTGGCCCACCGGGCGCGGAAAGCGCTGGTTCACGCCCAGGCTGGAGGCGCGGCCGTGGTAGCCGATGGGCACCCATTTGTAGTTGGGCAGCAGCGGGTTGTCGGGGCGGAACTGCCTGCCCACCGAGGTGGCGTGGTGCAGCGAGATATAAAAATCGGTGTAGTCGCCGATGCGGGCCGGCGTGGTGTATTCGGCGTCGGCCTGCGCCACCAGCAGCGGCTCGATGCGCGCCTGCAGGGGCGAGCCGCTGCGCAGGGCGCGCGACAGCGCCAGCCGCAGCGCGCTCCAGTGCGCGCGGCCCAGCGCCATCAAGGCGTTCAGGCTGTCGCCCGTGCAGGCGGCCAGCGCTTCGGCGGCCTGGCCGTCGAACACATTCAGGCCCGCCAGGGCGGACAGGTCGACGATGCGGTCGCCGATGGCTGCGCCGGGGCGGAAGGCTTCTTGCGAGCCGCGGCGGCGGAACACCGCGTAAGGCAGGTTCTGCACCGGGAAGCCGGTGGCGCCGTCGTTGGCGCTGGCTACCCAGCTGGTCAGGGCGGCGTCGTGGGTTTCGTTCAAAGTGGTCATGGGCGGTGGTGGGTCAGGGTTGGGCTGGATTGAAGTGCTTGTTCAGCCCTTGCCAGCATTGGTAGTAGTCGTCTTGCAATTGCGCGCTGGCCAGCGCCTGCGCGGTGGGGCGGATGACGCGCCGCGTTTCGAACATGAACGCCATCGTATCGCGGATGTAATGCGGCTGGCGGGTGTCGGCGGCGGTGGCTTTTTCGAAGGTGCCGGCGTCGGGGCCGTGCCCGCTCATGCAGTTGTGCAGGCTGGCGCCGCCGGGCGCGAAGCCTTCGGCCTTGGCGTCGTACACGCCGTGGATCAGCCCCATGAACTCGCTGGCCACATTGCGGTGGAACCAGGGCGGCCGGAACGTGTCTTCCATGGCCAGCACGCGCGGCGGGAAGATGGCGAAATCCATATTGGCCGTGCCGGGGGTGTCCGACGGCGAGGTCAGCACCGTGAAAATGGAAGGGTCGGGGTGGTCGAAACTGATCGAGCCGATGGCGTTGAAATGGCGCAGGTCGTACTTGTAGGGGGCGTGCGTGCCATGCCAGGCCACCACATCCAGCGGCGAATGGCCGATGGCGGCGCGCCAGAAGCCGCCGGTGAATTTGGCGATCAGTTCGAAGTCGCCTTCCACGTCTTCGTACCAGGCCACCGGGGTCTGGAAGTCGCGCGCGTTGGCCAGGCAGTTCGAGCCGATGGGGCCGAGTTCGGGCAGGCGCAGCGCGGCGCCGAAGTTTTCCAGCATGTAGCCGCGCGCCTGTCCGTCGGGCAGTTCGACGCGCAGACGCACGCCGCGCGGAATCACGGCGATTTCCAGGGGCTCGACCTCGATCACGCCCAGTTCGGTGGCCAGGCGCAGCCGCCCCTGCTGCGGCACGATCAGCAGTTCGCCGTCGGCGTTATAGAAAAAGCGGCCCTGCATGGAACGGTTGGCCGCGTACAGGTGGATGCCGACGCCGCCGTGTTCGCCCGGCCCGCCGTTGCCGCCCCAGGTCTGCACCCCTTCGATGAAATCGGTGGGCGCCTGGGGCAGGGGCAACGGGCTCCAGCGCAACTGGTTGGGCGTGACCGGGGCGCTTCCGAATTCGCTGAGCCAGCGCGCCGCGCCGCCGAACGGCTCGAACGGGCGGTGCTGCGCCGCGGGCCGGATGCGGTACAGCCACGAGCGGCGATTCTCAGCGCGCGGCGCGGTAAAGGCCGTGCCCGACAGCTGTTCGGCATACAGGCCGTATGGGCAGCGCTGCGGGGAATTGCGGCCGGCCGGCAATGCGCCGGGCAGGGCCTCGGTGGCCCAGTCGTTGCCGAATCCGGGTTGGTATTGCAGGGGCATGGCGTCTCTCTCTTGGGGAACGCGCGTCTTGGGGCGCGCGGCAGGCAAACCCTATTTTCGGAAAAAAGCCTGCCCATGGCTATGGGAATACAAAAATATCGACTATAAATTTCATGAATACCTGGCAACTACCGCGGGAACCTGCATGGCCGAACTTCGCAATATCGATCTGAACCTGCTGGTGGTGTTCCAGCACTTGCTGGAAGAGCGCAATATCTCGGCCGTGGCGCGGCGCCTGGACCTGTCGCAGCCCGCCGTCAGCAACGCGTTGCGGCGCCTGCGCACCGCCCTGGGCGACGACCTGTTCGTGCGCACGCCGCAGGGCATGCAGCCCACGCCGCAGGCCGAACGCCTGGGCGGGCCGGTGGGCGAAGCCCTGGCGCTGCTGTCGCACACCCTCGAGGCCACCCAGGACTTCCGTCCCGCCGACAGCCAGCGGCGCTTCCGCATCGCCATGTCGGACGTGGGCGAGATCCACTTCATGCCGCGCCTGATGGAGCAATGCGCGCGCCATGCGCCGGCGATCCGCATCGATTCGCTGCGCCTGGCGGGCGCCGACCTGCGCCGCGAAATGGATGCGGGCCGGGTCGACCTGGCCATCGGCGCCTTCGAAGACCTGGGCAGCGGCATCATGCAGCGCATGCTGTTCCGCCAGGGCTACGCCACGCTGTTCCGGCGCGGCCATCCCACGGCCCATGAAGGCATGGGGCTGAAGGCGTTCCGCGCCGAGAGCCACCTGGTGGTGTCGCGCGCCGCGCCCTACGGGCAGGTGAACCAGTCGCTGGAAAAAGCCGGCGTGGCGCTCGAATCGAATTTCAGCGTGCCGCATTTTTCGGCGGTGCCGTACATCGTGGCCACTACCGATCTGCTGGCCACCGTGCCGCGCAAGCTGGCGGCCAGCACGGCGCCGTATTTCCAGCTGGGCATGCTGACGCCGCCGGTGCGGGTGCCGGCGCTGCAGACCAATCTGTACTGGCACCGGCGCTTCCATCGCGACAGCGGCAGCCAGTGGCTGCGCGCATTGGTGCTGGATACGTTCGCCGACGCCGCCTGATCAGGGCGCGGCGCCGGGCAGCACCGAACTTCGCGCGCGCGCCAGCGCATCGCGGATGACGTCCATGTCGCCGATGTGATTGGCCAGCAGCAAAATCAGGGCGGCGTTCAGTTCCGCGCTCTGGGTATCGCTCAGGTCGCGGTGCGTGTCGATCAGCGCTTCGTAGAACGCATCCGGCGCCGGCAGGTTGGTGTCGATGATCAAGGGCATGGTGTCGGTTCCTTCAGGCATGGCCCAGGGCGCGCGCCAGCGCACCGGCGATGGCCGGCGCGTCGAAGGCGCGGCGGCGCGCCGCCACGTGCTGGTCGGGCCGCAGCAGATAGCAGGTGCCGGGGCGGGCGTCGTAGCGCTGCACCAGGCAGCCCTGGTGGTCGTGCGCCACGTCGATGCCGGGCGCGGCTTCGAGCGGGGCGCTGCCGTCGCCCACCAGCACGATGCGCAGCGGCACGCGGCCGCCGGCCAGGCCGCGCAAGGCTTGCAGCGTTGCGCCGTCGGGCTGCCGGCCACCGCAGAACAGCGCCAGCACAAAGCGGCCGTCCAGGTACGACAGCCACCAGGCGTCGCTGCCGTCGGCCGCGCGTACCGGCGCGTCCAGCGCCACCGCGCCGGGGGCCAGGCGTCCCGCATAGGCCTCGGTGTCCGGCGTATTGAGCGGCGAATCCGCATAGACGCTGGGCAGCGACAGCCGCCCGCTGTTGACCAGCGCACGCGCAAAGGGGTGCTCGCGCGCCAGGTTCAGCACCGCGTTGCGGAAGCTGCGGCTGACCTCGCTTTTGGGGGTGATGAAATCGGTGGAGCGCGTCGAGTTCAGCAGGTTTTCGTCGGCCGCCTGCTCGCGCTCCGCGGCATACGTGTCGACCAGCGACTCGGGCGCCGCGCCGTCCAGCACGGCCTGCAGTTTCCAGGCCAGGTTCTCGGCATCCTGCACGCCGCTGTTGGCGCCGCGCGCGCCGAAGGGCGACACCCGGTGCGCGGCGTCGCCCGCGAACACCACGCGTCCATGGCGGAAGGCGTCCATGCGCTCGCACGCGAAGGTGTACACGCTGACCCATTCCAGCTCGAACTGCGTATCGGCGCCCAGCAGCGCGCGGATGCGCGGCAGCACGTTGGCCGGCTTGACGGCCTCGACCGGGTCGGCGTTCCAGCCCAGCTGGAAATCGATGCGCCAGACATTGTCGGGCTGCATGTGCAGCAGCACCGACTGGTTGGGATGGAAGGGCGGGTCGAACCAGAACCAGCGCTCGGCCGGGAAGTCGGCCGTCATTCTGACGTCGGCGATCAGGAAGCGGTCTTTGAAGACGCGGCCATGGCTTTCCTGGCCCAGCAGCTTGCGCACCGGCGAGCGCGCGCCGTCGCAGGCGATCAGCCATTCGGCCTGCAGCGCATAGGGGCCGTCGGGCGTTTCCACCGACAGCGCCACGCCGCCGGGGCGCTGCTCCACCCCCACCACCTTGCTTTTCCAGCGCAGGTCGATCAGCGGATGCGCGCAGGCGGCCTCGTGCAGAAAGCCTTCCACATAGTATTGCTGCAGGTTCACGAAAGCGGGGCGGCGGTGGCCCGGCTCGGGCAGCAGGTCGAAGCGCCAGACTTCCTGGTCGCGGAAAAACACTTTGCCGACGTGCCACGACACGCCCTTGCCGGCCATGCGCTGGCCCACGCCCAGGCGGTCCCAGATTTCGAGGGTGCGCTTGGCGAAACAGATGGCGCGCGAACCGGTGGACAGGCGGTAGTCGTCATCCAGCACCACCACGCGCACGCCGCGCTGCGCCAGGTCCAGCGCGGTGGTCAGGCCCACCGGGCCCGCGCCCACCACCACCACGCGATGCGAGGCGGGCGCCGGGCACGACTGGTCGGCGTGTTTCTGGTAGGCGAACTCCAGCGCCTGGTAATCGATATCGGTCACGCATTGTCTCCTGAGGGCGAGACGCGGCTCGCCACGGCGCGCCGCCGCGCTCTCTGGGGAGCGCTGGCGCGGCCTGCACAACGTATTGCGGAAAGCGGCTCAGCCTTCCAGCTGTTTCCACATTTCCAGGTCGCGCTTGTCCGTCCAGATGCGCGGATCATCGTACCCGGTGGCCTCGTCGTAGGCGCGCGACACGTCGAACGGCATGCAGTGGTCGAAGATGACCCAGTCGCTGTAGCGCGGGCGCATGAAGTCGTACACCTCGCGGTAGATGGTCTTCAGGTCTTTGCCGTCGGCCACGCCGCGGTTCACGGCGCTGTACAGGTCGGTCAGGAAGGCGCGCGTGCCGGCCAGGCCCTGGCGCACTTCGGCGGCGTTCTTCAGCGCCGGGCCGCGGCCGGGCACCATTTTCTCGGCGTTGAAGCCGGCCAGCGCGTCCAGCGTGGCGGGCCAGTCGCGGAAATAGGCGTCGCCGCAGTAGGGCGTGGACTGGTATTCGACCAGGTCGCCGGCGAACAGGATTTTCTGTTCGGGCAGCCAGGCGATCGTGTCGCCCTTGGTGTGGCCGCGGCCCACCTGCAGCAGGTGCACTTCCAGGTTGCCCAGGTTGACCGTCATGGCGCCCTGGAACGTCATGGTGGGCCACACCAGGCCGGGCGGAATCGATTCGGCGTTGCGGAACAGGCGCGGAAAGCGGCCGATCTCGCTGGCCTTGTCCTGCTCGCCGCGCTCGGCGATCAGGTCGTGGGTGTCGCGGCTGGCCAGGATTTCCTGCGCGTTGTAGGCCGACGCGCCGAACACCCGCACCGCGTGGTAGTGCGACAGCAGGATGTACTTGATGGGCTTGTCGGTAACTTCGCGGATGCGGCGGATCACGTCCTGCGCCATGACGGGCGTGGCCTGCGTGTCCACCACCATGACGGCTTCGTCGCCGATGATGACGCCGGTGTTGGGGTCGCCTTCGGCGGTGTAGGCATAGGCGTTGTCGGACAGCTTGTCGAACGATACGACTTTGTCGGCAAGGTCGGCGTGCGAGGCGAATTGCTTGCTCACGGTGTCTCCTGTCTGTAATGGGGCAGGCCGCGGCGGGGCCGCGGCAATGAGGGAAATATAGCTGGTGATTCGTTGTTATGCAATACGTTTGCTATAAACGAATTCCAGGGGCGCGATTCCCCGCGCCAGGTGTCTGGCTCCGAAGGTGCCTGACGCCGCTGTGTGCTCCGGCTGTCTCAGTCGTGCGGTGTCAGGCACCTGCGGGAGCCTGACACCAAGGGGGCGGTGTTTAGCGCCGCTGGCAGGCGGGGCAGTAGTACGTGGCGCGCTGGCCCTGGACCAGCCGGCGGATGGGGGTGCCGCAGACGCGGCAGGGCAGGCCCGCGCGTTCGTAGACGGCGGCGTGGATCTCGAAATAGCTGCCCGGCTGGCCGCTGGCGCCCACGTAGTCGCGCAGCGTGCTGCCGCCCGAGGCCAGGGCGTCGGCCAGGGTGGCGCGCACCATGTCGGCCAGCCGCGCGCAGCGCGCCAGCGAAATGCGCCGCGCCGGCGTGCGCGGGTCGATGCCGGCGCGGAACAGGCTTTCCGACGCATAGATATTGCCCACGCCCACCACCGCGTCGCCGGCCAGCAGGGCCTGCTTGACGGCGATGGCGCGATTGCGGAACTGGCTGTGCAGCCAGGCGCCGTCGAAGCGCGGGTCGAAGGGCTCGATGCCCAGCCGCGCCAGCAGCGGATGGGCGGCAACCGGTCCGGCCGCTTCGGGATGCCACAGCACCGCGCCGAAGCGCCGCGGGTCGTGCAGCCGCAAGGTGGCGTGGTCGAAGATCCAGTCGACGTGGTCGTGCTTGCGCGGCGCCTCGCCGGCCGGCACGCTGCGCAGCGACCCCGACATGCCCAGGTGCACGATCTGCGTGCCGTGCTCGAAGCGCAGCAGCAGGTACTTGCCGCGGCGCGCGCATTCGAGCACGGTGCGGCCGGACAGCAGGCCGGGCAGGTCGGCGGGGATGGGCCAGCGCATGCGCGATTCGCGCACCAGCAGCCGGCGCAGCGTCTTGCCGGTAATGACGGCATCGATCCCGCGGCGGGTGGTTTCGACTTCGGGGAGTTCCGGCATGAGCCAGTGTAAGATGACTGATTACGTGTACAGATGATTGTGCCATCAACCGGACAGGCCGCGTGAAGTCGTCGCTTAAACAAGTTCATTCCGTCGTTACCGTGCTGGCGTTGGCGCTGGCGGGTTTGCAGTCCTTGCCGGCCCTGGCGGCCGACCGGGTTCCGGGCGATGCCACGGGGCCGCGCCTGGTGCCGCAGCCGCGCACGCCCGAAACCCAGGTCATCCGCCTGCGCCCCGGCCAGACGCCGCTGGTCACGCTTACCGCCGATATCTTCTATCGGGTGCTGGCCTCTGAAATCGCCGCCCAGCGCGGCATGTACAGCACGGCAGCCTCTACGCTGGTGAACCTGGCGCGCGAAACCGGCGACCCGCGGCTGGCGCGGCGCGCCCTCGAATTCCAGCTGGCCGGCGGCAACCTGCCCGGCGCGCTGGACGCCGCGCGCCAGTGGTCGAAGCTGGCGCCGGGCGACGTCGAGGCCTCGTCCACCGAACTGGCGCTGGCGGCCGCCAACGGCCAGACTGCCGGCCTGGCCGCCGCGCTGCGCACGCGCATCGACGCATCGGCCGACAAGCCGACCGCCATCGCCCAGGCGCTGGGCGTGCTGGGCCGCCTGAACGACCGCCGGCTGGCGCTGCGCATCCTCGATGAATCCCTCAGCCCCGCGGTGCGCAAGCTGCCCGAGGCGCACCTGGCCCTGGCCGACGTGGCCCAGGCCTCGGGCGACTACAACCGCGCCGCCGAAGAGGCCCGCGCCGCCCTGGTGGCCGCCCCGAGTTCCGAGGCCGCCGCCCAGCGCGTGCTGGAATACGGCGCCCGCATCGACCCGCAGCGCGCCGAAACCGAGGCGCGCGCCTTCCTGGCCAAGCACCCCGACGCGCGCAAGCTGCACCTGTTGCTGGCCGGCCAGATGGCCGACCGGGGCGACTACGACAGCGCCCTGGCCGAATTGCAGGCCATGTCGCGCCGCTCGCCCGAAGACTTCGACCTGCTGTTCATGCAGGCGCAGCTGGCCTACAAGGCCGGCCGCAAAGACCAGGCGCGCACCCTGCTTGAACAGTACCTCGACGTGCAGAACCAGCGCCAGGCGGCCATCACGCCGGGCGCCACCGATGCCGGCGCCGCCGAGGCCGACGCGCGCGTGCTGCTGTCGCGCATCGCCGAAGACCAGGGGCGCTACGACGAGGCCATCGCCCAGCTCGGCCAGATCGACGACCCCTCGCTGCGCTATTCGGCCCAGATGCGCCAGGCCGCGCTGCGCGCCAAGCAGGGCCGCATCGACGAAGCCCTGGCCATGGTCGACGCCGCCCAGCCGCACGACGAAGACGACCAGGTGCAGGGCGTGCTGACCAAGGCCCAGATCCTGCGCGACGCCGGCCGCGTCGACCAGGCCGTGGCCACGCTCGAGGCCGCCAACCAGGCCCAGCCCGACACGGTCGAGATCAAATACGAACTGGCCATGCTGTACGAACGCCAGGGCCGCTACGACGAACTCGAAACGCAGCTGCGCCAGGTCATCGCGCTGGATCCCGATCACGCCCACGCCTACAACGCGCTGGGCTACACGCTGGCCGACCGCAACCAGCGCCTGCCAGAGGCGCTCGACCTCATCACGCAGGCGCTCGAACTGCAGCCCGACGACCCGTTCATCCTGGACAGCATGGGCTGGGTGAAATTCCGCATGGGCGACAAGCAGGCCGCGGCCGAATACCTGTCGCGCGCTTACGCGCAGCGCCCCGAGGCCGATATCGCCGCGCACCTGGCCGAAGTGCTGTGGGCCGAAGGCAAGCGCCAGCAGGCCGAAGAAATGCTGCATGCCGGCTTCAAGAAAGACCCCAAGAACGAAACGCTGCTTGATACCGCCAAGCGGCTGGGGGTCAAGCTGTGATGGGTGCGGCGGGCGCCGCGCGCCGGGCGGCCCGGCGGCTGCGCGGCGGGCTGGCGGCAGGGCTGTGCGCGCTGCTGGCCGCCTGCGCCAGCGTGCCCGATGCCCCTTCTGGCACGGCCGAAGGCGCTTTCTCGCGCGGCGGCCGCTTCGCCATCACCATGACCGAAACCTCGGGCCAGCAGCAGGCCGTGCAGGGCGGCTTCACCTGGCGCGACGACGGCCGCCGCTACCAGCTCGATCTCACCAATCCGCTGGGCTCTACCGAAGCCCGCGTGGAAGGCGGGCCCGGCCATGCCACCCTGACCAAGGCCGACGGCACGGTGCTGCAAGCCAGCAGCCCCGACGCACTGGTCGAAGAGGCGCTGGGCAGCCCGGTGCCGGTCTCGGGCCTGCGCGACTGGCTGCGCGGCCAGGTGGCCGACGACGCGCCGGCCGGCAAGCTGCAGCGCGATGGCCAGGGCCGCCCGGTATCGTTCGAACAAGACGGCTGGCAGGCGCGCCTGTCGCGCTACGACGACCTGGGCCCGGGCCTGCTGGTACTGCAGCGCACCGAGCCGGGGCGCCGCATTGTGGTGCGGCTGGCCGTCAGCCAGCCCTGACCGCCGGCCATGCTGTACGACGTTGCCGCGCCGGCCAAGCTGAACCTGTTCCTGCACGTGGTGGGGCGCCGGCCCGACGGCTACCACCTGCTGCAAACCGTGTTCCGCTTCATCGACCTGTGCGACACCCTGCATTTCGAGGCGCGCGCCGATGGCCGCATCGAGCGCGCCGCCGACCTGCCCGGCGTGCCGCCCGAACACGACCTGACCCTGCGCGCGGCGCGCGCCCTGCAGCAGGCCACCGGCGCCCGGCAGGGCGCCGTCATCACCCTGGAAAAACGCATTCCGCAGGGCGGCGGGCTGGGCGGCGGATCCAGCGACGCCGCCTCCACCCTGATCGCGCTGAACCGCCTGTGGGGCACCGGACTGTCGCGCCGCGAACTGATGGCGCTGGCGCTGCCGCTGGGGGCCGACGTGCCGGTGTTCGTGTTCGGCCAGCCGGCCTTCGCCGAAGGCGTGGGCGAGCTGCTGGCGCCGCTGGACCTGGCGCCCGCGGCCTACCTGGTCACCCAGCCCGACGCCAGCGTGCCCACGGCCGGCATTTTTGCCGACCCAGATTTGACACGGGACACACCTTCAGTCACAATAGCCGACTTTCTTGCTTCGCAAGGTTCTGGCGCAAAGCGCGGCCAGGGGCTTTTTGGCAGAAACGACTTGGAACCGGTGGTCTACCGGCGCTACCCTGAAGTTCTACGGGCTGCGCAGTGGCTGTCGGGGCGTGGCATACACGCCCGCATGTCGGGGTCTGGCGCGTGTTTGTTCGCCCAGTACGCCACCATGCAGCAGGCCGTTTTGGCGCAGCAGGAAATTACCGCTACAATGCGCGTCGCCGGTGAAACTACCGGCCACACGCAGCCAGGGTTCCGGTTAGTGCGGGCATGTCCCGGGTTGGCCGAGCATCCGTTGCGGAACTGGATCGCAAGATAGTTGGGGAGTCGCCAAGCTGGTTAAGGCACCGGATTTTGATTCCGGCATGCGAAGGTTCGAATCCTTCCTCCCCAGCCACCAAATATCAATAAAAAAGCTGTTGAACGCGCCTGTCAGACACTGGCCACGGTTCAGCAGCTTTTTTTATTTGCCGGTTTTCCGGCTGCAGCACACGTTCGCGTCCTAAACGACCATCGCAGCTTCCATCATGGCAAACGACAGCTTCATGATCTTCACGGGTACGGCCAACACGCGCCTGGCCGTGGATGTAGTCAACCACCTCGACATGTCCCTGGGCAAGATGACGGTTGGCCGTTTCTCCGATGGCGAAGTCATGGTCGAGATCAACGAGAACGTGCGCGGCAAAGACGTTTTCGTGCTGCAGCCCACCTGTGCGCCCACCAACGACAACCTGATGGAAATCATGGTGATGGTCGACGCCCTGCGCCGCGCCTCGGCGGGCCGCATCACCGCCGCCATCCCGTATTTCGGCTATGCCCGCCAGGACCGCCGCCCGCGTTCGGCGCGCGTGGCCATCTCGGCCAAGGTCGTGGCCAACATGCTGCAGGTGGCCGGGGTCGACCGCGTGCTTACCATGGACCTGCACGCCGACCAGATCCAGGGTTTCTTCGACATCCCGGTCGACAACATCTACGCCGGGCCGATCTTGCTGGGCGACATCTGGCGCCGCAACTTCTCGAACCTGGTGGTCGTGTCGCCCGACATCGGCGGCGTGGTGCGCGCCCGCGCGCTGGCCAAGCAGCTCGAGGCCGACCTGGCCATCATCGACAAGCGCCGCCCGCGCGCCAATGTGTCCGAAGTCATGAACATCATCGGCGAAGTCGACGGCCGCACCTGCATCATCATGGACGACATGGTCGACACCGCCGGCACGCTGTGCAAGGCGGCGCAGGCCCTGAAAGACCGCGGCGCCGGCGCCGTTTACGCCTATTGCACGCACCCCGTGCTGTCGGGCGGCGCCATCGACCGCATCGAAGCGTCGGAACTCGACGAACTCGTCGTCACCGACACCATCCCGCTGTCCGAGCAAGGCCAGGCCAGCGGTAAAATCCGCCAGCTGTCGTGCGCGGCACTGCTGGGCGAGACCATTCTGCGCATTTCCAACGCCGAATCGGTCAGCTCGCTGTTCGTCGACTGAACCCGGCGCCAGCCCGAATTTCCGTATTTGCCTGCCTGCTGGTCGCGGCAGACGGGCGAACAACACGGTGCGCATGTCGCGCGCCGTGCCACTTAACCGGCAGCCTTGCGGCTGCCAGATTGTCTGGAGTCATCCATGAAATTCAATGCCACTGCGCGTAGCGTCCAGGGTTCGAGTGCGAGCCGCCGCCTGCGCCGCGCGGGCCGCGTTCCCGCCATCGTTTATGGCGGTACGGCTGCCCCCCTGAACATCGACCTCGACCACAACGAGATCTACCACGCCCTGCGCAAGGAAGAATTCCACGCCTCGATCCTGCAGATGCAGCTCGACGGCAAGGAAGAAGCCGTGCTGCTGCGTTCGGTTCAATGGCACGCCTACAAGCCGCAAGTCCTGCACGTGGACTTCCAGCGCGTCGACGCCAACCAGGCCCTGCACACCAAGGTGCCCCTGCACTTCATCAACGGCGAAAACTCGCCCGCGGTCAAGCTCAGCAGCGCCGTCATCAGCCACGTGGTCACCGAGCTGGAAATCACCTGCCTGCCGGCCGCGCTGCCCCAGTTCATCGAAGTCGACCTGGGCAATCTGCTGGGCGGCGGCTCGGTGCACCTGTCGGATGTCAAGCTGCCCAAGGGCGTCACCTATGTGGCCCACGGCAGCGAGGCCGACCCGGTGCTGGCTTCGGCCCTGGTCAAGGGCGGCGGTGCCGCCGCCGCTGACGACGAAGGCGACGCCCCGGCCGCGGAAACCCCCGCTGCCTAAGCCCGCGGCGCCCGATTCCCATCGGGGCCACGTCGAAACCCTGCGCGTGCGGCTTGCATGCGCAGGGTTTTTTGTGTTTTAAACATGCCCATCATGTCTACTGCCATCCGCCTGATCGCGGGCCTGGGCAACCCAGGGCCCGACTACGAAACCACCCGCCACAACGCCGGCTTCTGGCTGGCCGACCACCTGGCCGACGACCTGCGCGCCACGTTCGCGCTGGAAAAAAGCTTTTTCGGCATGGTGGCCAAGGCGCGGCATGCGGGCGACAGCGTGCTGCTGGTCAAGCCCATTACCTATATGAACCGTTCCGGCCAGGCCGTGGGCGCGCTGGCGCGCTTCTACAAGCTGGCGCCCGAGCAGGTGCTGGTGTTGCACGATGAGCTGGACCTGCTGCCCGGCCAGGTCAAGCTGAAGCAGGGCGGCGGGCATGCCGGCCACAATGGCCTGAAAGACATCCAGGCCGCGCTGGGCAGCCCCAATTTCTGGCGCCTGCGCATCGGCATCGGCCACCCCCGCACGCTGGGCCTGGCCCAGCAGGTGGCCGACTTCGTGCTGCACCCGCCGCGCCGCGACGAGCAGCCCGCCATCGACGAGGTCATCCACCGCTGCCGCGCCGTGGTGCCGGCCATGCTGGACGGCGACTTCGCCCTGGCCACGCGCCAGCTGCACAGCGGCAACGGGGCCTGACCCGCATGCCCACGGCATCGGCGGCCAAGCTGCGTTTCCGGGACGAACTGGCCGATTTCTGGCGCTTTCTGTTCGCCCCGGACCTGCGCCGCCTGCCCGGCCGGCGCTCGCGCAGCGGGCTGCGCAACGACTGGCTGCCCGATGTGCCGCTGCGCCGGCTGCTGGCGTGGGCGGCCGTGCTGTGGGGCCTGAACTTCTTCGCGCTGGGGCCTATTGCGGTAACCGCGGCCGGCGCCGGCGGCGCCGTGCACCGCATGGATCCGTCCGCCATTCCCTGGCTGACCGCGGTGCTGTGGGCGCCGCTGATCGAAGAAATGCTGTTCCGCTACGGCCTGCGCCGCCCCAGGCAGGCCCTGTGGGTGTGCCCGGCCATTTTGCCGCCGCTGCTGTGGGGCGTGCACGGCTGGACGCTGGCGTGGGCGGCCGCGGTGGTGCTGCTGGCCTGCTTGCCGCTGCGGCGCGCCCGGGTGGCGCGCGTGCACTGGCAGATGGGCTGGCGCCGCCATTACCTGATGCACTTCGGCCGGGTCTACCACCTGTCGTCGCTGGCCTTCGCGGTGGTGCACCTGAACAATTTCGAACTGGCCGGCACGGCCTACTGGATGCTGCCCCTGCTGATATTGCCGCAGTGGGCCACCGGCCTGGTGCTGGGCTGGATCCGCGTGCGGCGCGGCATCGGCGCGTCCATGGCGCTGCACAGCCTTTTCAATGCCGGCCCCATGCTGCTGATCATGGCGGTGCTGGCGCTGGGGCAGGGCTGATCCGGGCCAGAGGCCCGGGCCGGCCCGGGCGGCTACAATCCCCGTCTTGATTACTGAGGAATTTCCATGGCTCTGCAATGCGGCATCGTCGGCCTGCCGAACGTGGGCAAATCGACGCTTTTCAACGCCCTGACCCGCGCGGGCATCGCGGCGGAAAACTACCCCTTCTGCACCATCGAACCCAACGTGGGCGTGGTGGAAGTGCCCGATCCGCGCCTGCAGAAGCTGGCCGATATTGTCTCGCCCGAGCGCATCCTGCCGGCCACGGTGGAATTCGTGGACATCGCCGGCCTGGTGGCCGGCGCCAGCCAGGGCGAAGGCCTGGGCAACCAGTTCCTGTCGCACATCCGCGAAACCGACGCCATCGTCAACGTGGTGCGCTGCTTCGAAGACCCCAACGTCATCCACGTGGCCGGCAAGGTCGATCCCATCGCCGACATCGAAGTCATCGAAACCGAACTGGCGCTGGCCGACCTGCAGACCGCCGAAAAAGCCCTGCACCGCCATTCCAAGACCGCCCGTTCGGGCGACAAGGAAGCCCAGCGCCTGGTGGCCGCGCTGGAAAAATGCATTGCGGCGCTCAACCAGGCCAAGCCGGTGCGGTCCATCGACCTTAGCGATGAAGAAAGCGCGCTGATCAAGCAACTGTGCTTCATCACCGCCAAGCCCGCCATGTACGTGGGCAACGTCAGCGACGACGGCTTCACCGACAACCCGCTGCTGGACCGCCTGACCGAATTCGCGGCCTCGCGCAACGCGCCGGTAGTGGCCATTTGCGCCGCCATCGAATCGGAAATCGTCGACCTGCCCGACGAAGACCGCCAGGCCTTCCTGGCCGACATGGGCATGGACGAACCCGGCCTGAACCGCCTGATCCGCGCCGCCTTCAAGCTGCTGGGCCTGCAGACGTATTTCACCGCGGGCGTGAAAGAAGTGCGCGCCTGGACGGTTCCCATCGGCGCCACCGCGCCGCAGGCCGCCGGCGTCATCCATACCGACTTCGAACGCGGCTTTATTCGCGCGCAGACCATTGCTTTCGATGATTACATTGCCTGCAAGGGTGAGCAGGGCGCGAAAGAAGCGGGGAAGATGCGGGCGGAAGGCAAGGAGTATGTGGTGCAGGATGGGGACGTGATGAACTTTTTGTTTAACGTCTGACGGTTTTTGCTGGATCTCGGTGGCGTTCAGTAGCGCTTGGTGGACAGGCTAGCCCATTTGAAATCAATGGGTTGCATAAAAAATACGGTCTGCTGGGCGTTCCTATTGTTCATCGAGGTCCAGAAAATTCGGGGGTAGCGTTGGGGGTACTCGTGTTCAACCGTGGGGGTACATCTCCCCGCAGTGGAGTCCAACGATGCCCGAAAATCTACTCACCGACCTCAAAGTCAGGTCGGCCAAATCGACTGATCGAGATTGGAAACTTTCAGACGGCGGGGGCCTGTTCCTGCTGATCAAGCCTACCGGCGGCAAGCTCTGGCGGTGGAAGTACCGCCTGCAAGGCAAGGAGAACCTCTTTGCCATTGGCAGCTTTCCTCAAGTAAGCCTCGCGGAGGCGCGTGCGGCCCGCGAGAAGGCGCGTGCCTTGGTCAAGCAAGGCATCCATCCTGCTCATGAGCGGCAACAGATCAAGCAGCGCAACCTGGAAGTGCTGGAGGAACGCAAACGCGTCCGTGAAAGCTCGTTCGCCAAGGTGGCGCAGGCTTACCTGGCGGAGATCAAGCCTGTCTTTGCGCTCAGTTCCTACCGGACGAAAGAATCGAGGATCAGGAAGTACCTGTCGCCGAAGTTTGATGGGTTGCCGATGAGCGACATTGGCGTGAAGCAGATTCGCCCATTGCTGGAGGAGTGCAAGGCCCATGGCGCGTGGGCGGCCATCCATGTCAAAGGCGATCTTTCAGCCATCTTCGAATTCGCGGTGGTGCGTGGGCTGGTCGAGGCAAATCCAATCCCCAGCCTGCGCGGGCTGCTGCGCGTGCCGTTCAGCGAGAGCAAGGCGGCGATGACGCGAGAGCAAATCCAGAAGTTCTATCAGGAGTTGCGCGGCTACCGGGGCTATCCGGAAACCTCGCTATGCCTGCGGTTGATTGCGCTGACCGCCTGCCGTCCAGGGGAAGCGGCGGATGCCGAGTGGGATGAGTTCGACTTTGAGGATGCACTGTGGCGTCGGCCTGCGGTAAAGATGAAAGCGCGACGTGACCATGTCAGCCCGTTGTCGGCGCAGGCTATTGCCGTGCTGAAGGATTTGCAGTGCATCACGGGTGGTGGGCGCTATCTGTTCCCACACCGGAGCGGCAAGGGCTTCACCACGCCCAATCGGTTGCGAGATATGAACCTGGGCCGGGGCACGACGCCGCATTGCTGGCGGACGACCTTTTCGACCTGGGCCAACGAGACCGGATACCGGCCTGATGCAATTGAACGGCAGCTTGCCCACGTGGAAAGCAACAAGGTGCGGGCGACGTACAACAAGGCGCTGCTGCTGGATCAGAGAAGGACGCTGTTGCAGGACTGGGCGGACTATCTGAGTGCTGCGGAGGGCAGCGGCACAGCATAGAGACGGTTTGGCCGGGTATCGCAGCAGCGCGTGGGCAGAACGGCCTTTTCCTTTTCTGGATAGGGCCGTTGTCCCTTGAGTGCCGTTCCCTTGCCATTTGTCTTTGCCCTGAGTTGGGCCTGGAAATGGGGTGAACAATGGGAAAAATAGGGTAATTTTGAAATTATTACCCTTTTTCAGGCATTTCCTTCCTGGTCGGCCATGCCGGCCCCTTGCGACCGGGCCTACGTTCAGGAAATGGGGTAATCAAACACCTTTAATGAGGCATTTTTAGAGACAGTGCCCCATTTAATGGCTATGATTACCCCATTTAGATAGCCTGGGTTTACATTTTCATGCACTCGCTCACACCCGAGTACCTTGCCGCGCTTCGCTTCGATGGCACTCAGGCCGCCACGTTGCGCACACTGGGCGAGTATCAGGGTAAGCAGCAACTCTACGCCGCACAGTCGCCCGAAGCCCTTAAGGGCCTGCGCCAGATCGCGGTGGTGGAGTCCACCGAGTCGTCCAACCGGCTGGAAGGTGTTGTCGTCGCGCCCTCGCGCTTGAAGTCCCTGGTCATCCGCAACGCAACGCCAAAGAGCCGTTCCGAACAGGAGATCGCCGGCTACCGTGATGCCCTGGCGCTGATCCACGAGTCCGCTGCGCACATGCCCTTCAACGAAGGTGTGGTGCTGCAACTGCACACCCTGCTGTACCGCTACATGCCGCAGACGGGCGGGCGCTGGAAGGCTACCAACAACGACATCATCGAACGCCATCCTGACGGCACGTCGCGTCTGCGCTTCCAGCCAGTGGCTGCGCACCTGACACTGATGGCAATGGCCGATCTGACCGGCCGCTACGCCACCGCCCTGGACCAGCACCTGGCCGACCCTCTGGTACTGGTGCCGCTGGCGATGCTCGACTTCCTGTGCATCCATCCCTTCCCGGACGGCAACGGCCGCATGTCCCGCTTGCTGACCTTGCTGCTGCTCTACCACTTCGACTATGCCGTGGGTCGCTACATCAGCTTGGAACGCATCTTCGAGGACACCAAGGAAGGTTATTACGAGACGCTGGAAGCCAGTTCGCAGGGCTGGCACCAGGGGCAGCACGACGTAAAGCCCTGGCTCGACTACTTCTGGGGCGCCTTGCTACGGGCCTACCGTGAGTTCGAGGAGCGTGTCGGCACCATCGAGCGTGGCCGTGGCAGTAAAGGTGATCGGGTGCGTGCGGAAGTCCTGGGACGTACCCTGCCGTTTTCGATTTCCGAAATCGAAGAAGCCTGCCCGGGCGTAAGCAGGGACATGGTGCGGCTAGTGCTGCGGGCGATGAAATCAGAGGGGTTGATCGAATCGACTGGCAAGGGGCGAGGTGCGAAATGGATCAGGCGAGCGTAAGGGAAGCACGATGGAACTGATCGACAACATCAGCCGCTTGTTGGGTGATGACCTCAAGCAAGTAGTTCGGCCAGGGGCACGGCTGCAGATCGGAGACTTGTGCTTCGACCGGCCCCGAAACAGCCAAAAAATCAGGGGGCAAAGAAGTGAGTGACCAGTTTTTCAACCAGCCAATCCTCAATTCGCCTTACGGCTACCCGTCGCGGCACTGGGAGCTGGATGACAGCGGACAACCTACGCAGCAAATCGTCGAGTCACGCCGAGCGTCCAGCTTCATCAGTCCGATTCCAAAGCCCCGCCGGCACCGCGGCGAGCAGGCTACTCTGACGCTGGATGAAGTCGAGAACCTGGCTGACGACGGGCAGCGTTACCGCCACTCTGAACTGATCAATTCGGTGCGGCGCGAGGTCGATGCGTGGCGTCGCTTGCCGCCGACGCAGTGGCGTGTCACCCCCGAAACGGCCCGTCTGCTGGAGCACTGGCGCAACCACAAGTTCGTTGGGGTGCGCCCCTTCTTCTGCCAGGTAGAAGCTGCCGAAACCGCGATCTGGCTGACCGAGGTCGTCCCGCAGCTCGGCAAAAGTGGGGAACGCTTTCTCGATCACCTGAAGAAAGTCAGCAACGATGCCAACCCCGGCCTGATGCGCCTGGCACTGAAGCTGGCCACCGGCGCAGGAAAGACCACAGTCATGGCCATGCTCATCGCTTGGCAGACGGTCAATGCCGTGCGCCATCCGCAGAGCAAGAAATTCACCAGAGGCTTCCTGCTGGTCGCCCCTGGCCTGACCATCAAGGATCGCCTGCGCGTGCTGCTGCCCAATGATGCGGACAGCTATTACGCCAGCCGCGAGATCGTGCCCCGCGACATGCTGGCGGATCTGGACAAGGCCAAGATTGTCATCACCAACTACCACGCCTTCAAGCTGCGCGAACGCATGGAATTGTCCAAGGGCGGCCGTCGCTTGCTGCAAGGCCGCACCGGCAGCGAGCTGGACACGCTGGAAACCGAGGGGCAGATGCTCCAGCGGGTCATGCCGGAATTGATGGGGTTGAAGAACATCCTCGCCATCAACGACGAGGCGCACCATTGCTATCGTGAAAAGCCCGCTTCCGACGGCGATTTCATCGACGATAAGGGCAATCCCCTGACCGGCGATGACCTCAAAGCCGCCAAGGAACACGTCAAGGACGAGAACGAAGCCGCGCGCCTGTGGATTTCCGGCCTCGAAGCCGTGAACCACAAGCTGGGCCTGCAACAGGTCATCGACCTCTCGGCCACGCCATTCTTCCTGGCCGGTTCCGGCTACGTGGAAGGCACCTTGTTCCCGTGGACGATGAGTGACTTCTCGTTGATGGATGCCATCGAGTGCGGCATCGTCAAGTTGCCGCGTGTGCCGATTGCACAGAACCTGCCCGGCGACTTCGACATGCCGATGTTCCGCGATCTGTGGAAGCACATAGGCAAGAAGATGCCCAAGAAGGGGCGCGGCAAGGGTGCACAGGCTGATCCAGAAGACATTCCGCAATTGCTGAAAAGCGCGCTGGACGCGCTTTACGGCCACTACCTCAAAACCTACGAAGCTTGGAAGCAGGCCGGCATCAAGGTGCCGCCGTGCTTCATCGTGGTGTGCAACAACACCGCCACCTCCAAGCTGGTGTTCGATTACATTTCCGGCTTTGATCGTCTCAATGACGATGGCAACGTCAGCTACCAGGCTGGCCGACTGGAACTGTTCCGCAATTACGACGAGCACGGTGAGCCGCTGGCGCGCCCAAATACTCTGCTGATCGACAGCGAACAGCTCGAATCCGGCGAGGCGCTGGACGACAACTTCCGGGGTATGGCCGCCGACGAGATCGAGCGTTTCAAGCGCGAAATCATCGAGCGCACTGGTGACCGCAGACAGGCCGAGAACCTGAGTGACAGCGAATTGCTGCGCGAAGTGATGAACACCGTTGGCAAGCAGGGCCGCCTGGGCGAGAAAATCCGGTGCGTCGTGTCGGTGTCCATGCTCACCGAAGGCTGGGATGCCAATACCGTTACCCACGTCCTCGGTGTGCGTGCGTTCGGCACCCAGTTGCTTTGCGAACAGGTGATTGGCCGAGCTCTGCGCCGCCAGTCCTATGAATTGAACGAGCAGGGATTGTTCGACGTGGAATATGCCGACGTGTTCGGCATTCCCTTCGACTTCACTGCCAAGCCGGTAGTTGCCACCCCGCCCAAGCCGCGCGAAACCGTCACCGTCAAGGCACTGCGCCCGGAACGCGACTCTCTGGAAATCCGATTTCCGCGCGTGCAGGGCTATCGTGTCGAACTGCCGGAGGAAAGGCTGGAAGCCGCCTTTGGCATCGACGATCATTTGACATTGACGCCAGAGCAAGTCGGCCCCACGGAAACCCGCAACGCCGGCATTATCGGCGAAGCGGTGGAACTGAACCTCAAGCACCTAGGCGACGTGCGCCAGTCCACGCTGCTGATGGAGCTGACCAAGCACCTGCTGTTCGAGCACTGGCGCGACCAAGGCCAGGATGCACCGATCGCCCTGTTCGGCCAGCTTAAGCGCATCGTGCGTGAGTGGCTGGAGGAGTGTCTGGAATGTAAGGGTGGCACCTATCCGGCGCAGTTGATGCACCGTGAACTGGCCGACCTGGCCTGCCAAAAGATTACTCGCGGCATCGTCAAGCGCGAACTAGAGAAAGGCCGGCAGGTCAAGGCCATCCTCGACCCATTCAACCCCACCGGCAGCACCGCGCACGTGCGCTTCAACACTTCTCGCGAAGACCGTTGGGAAACCCTTGGGCCGCCGCCCAAGAACCAGGTCAACTGGGTGATTCTGGACAGCGGCTGGGAATCCGAATTCTGCCGCGTCGCCGAGTCGCACCCCAGTGTGCTGGCCTATACCAAGAACCACAACCTCGGCCTGGAAGTGCCCTACCGCTTCGGCTCGGCCAACCGCATCTACATCCCGGACTTCATCGTGCAAGTGGACAATGGTCACGGCAAGAGCGACCCGCTGAACCTGATCGTCGAGATCAAGGGCTACCGGCGCGAGGATGCGAAGGAAAAAAAGTCCACCATGGACACCTACTGGATTCCCGGCGTGAACCACCTCGGCACCCACGGCCGCTGGGCCTTTGCCGAGTTTGGCGATGTGTACGAAATGCAGGACGACTTTGCCAAAGAGGTCGAAGCAAAGTTCAACCAAATGATTGAAACGGCTGCACCTGCACCGGGAAACAAGGAACACTGAGATGGCAACCAAGAAAACCCAGAAGCCCGGCAAGAGCATCGAGCAGATCACGCACACCGAGGCCAAACGCAAGAACATTCCGACGGTGGAGCACCAGTCGGTGATGCAGCACCACGAGCAAGCGCCGGTGCAGGTGGCCTACCCACGCGCCAATCGGCAATGGCTGGAGGAACTGTGCGCGCTGCACGACGCCGGCAAAGCATCCCCGGAATTCCAGCAGCGGCTCAATCGCGACCTGGACCCGCAACTCATCTGGCGCGGCAAGGATCAGCAGGACTGGTCAGATCTGGTCGTCAATGCGCCGCCGCTCTACATCCAGGAGAAGGTCAAGCCCAAGGCGCTGATCGACGACCTGCGCCGCCAGACCGAGGAGCGCCGCGAAGCCGCCGCGCCACAGCAGGACACGCTGGACCTGTTCGGCGACTTCAACGGCCTGCCCGAAGGCGCGGACCGCACCGAGTTCTACCAGCACGAAGGCCACTGGCAGAACCGCATGATCCTGGGCGATTCCTTGCAGGTGATGGCGAGTCTCGCCGAGCGCGAAGGGCTGCGCGGCAAGGTGCAGTGCATCTATTTCGATCCGCCCTACGGCATCAAATTCAACAGCAATTTCCAGTGGTCAACCACCAGCCGCGACGTGAAGGACGGCAACGCCGACCACATCACCCGCGAGCCGGAGCAGGTGAAGGCCTTCCGCGATACTTGGCGCGACGGAATTCATTCATACCTGACCTATCTGCGCGATCGGCTGATGGTGGCGCGGGATTTGTTAACGGAATCTGGATCAATCTTTGTGCAGATTGGCGATGAAAACGTGCATCGCGTGCGGGCTTTGCTGGATGAAGTTTTTGGTGATGAGAATTTCGTTTCGCAAATTAACTTCCAATCAATGACGCCGCTCGAATCGGGTCAGATTGAGTCAGTTTTTGACCATATTCTTTGGTATGCGCGAAATAAGTCTGCGATCAAATATCGCAACCTATTTAGAGAAAAGCAGTTTGATGGAAACCCGGAATTCAAGTTCAAGAAAACAGATTTTGGTTTTGAAGAAGTTGATCCAAACAAACTTGATGTCAAGAACTCTTCAGGCGTCTTTAAGCGATCCGTATTGGAGTCGTCAGGGTTCACCCCATCGTGCATGTTTGAGCATAGGTTTGAAGGGAAGCCATTCATTCCTCGCGGCAAAAAGAGTTGGCGAACCAATCCTGCAGGTATGAGGCGCCTTGAACAAGCTGATCGCCTGTTCGTACGAGGCATAAAGCTCTACTTCAAGTTGTATTACGACGACTTCTCGAAGATGAGCTTTTTGAACACATGGCCTGATACTGTTGCTGGCTTCGGTGACACGAAAACGTATGTTGTTCAGACACACCCGAAGTTGATTCAGCGTTGTTTGCTGATGGCATCCGATCCTGGCGACTTGGTGCTTGATCCGACTTGCGGTTCCGGCACGACGGCCTATGTCGCCGAACAATGGGGCCGCCGCTGGATCACCATCGACACCAGCCGCGTCGCGCTGGCGCTGGCCCGCGCCCGCATCATGGGCGCGCGCTATCCGTATTACCTGCTGGCCGATTCCCGCGAGGGCCAGTTGAAGGAAGCCGAGATCACCCGCGGCGCACTGTCCAGCCAGCCCACCTGGGGCAATATCGCTCACGGCTTCGTCTATGAGCGCGTGCCGCACATCACGCTCAAATCCATCGCCAACAACGCCGAAATCGAAGTCATCTGGGACAAGTTCCAGACCGTGCTGGAGCCGCTGCGCGAAGCGCTGAACAAGGCGCTCGGCAAACAGTGGCAGGAATGGGAAATCCCGCACGAAGCCGATGCCAAGTGGAGCGATTCTGCGAAAAAGCTGCACGCCGACTGGTGGCAGCAACGCATTGCCCGCCAAAAGGACATCGACGCCTCTATCGCCGCCAAGGCCGAGTTCGAGTACGTCTACGACAAACCCTACGAGGACAAGAAGAAGGTGCGCGTGGCCGGCCCCTTCACCGTCGAATCACTCAGCCCGCACCGCGTACTGGGCGTGGACGAGGAAGACAACCTGATCGACCATGTGGCTGAGACCCAGGCCGAATACGGCCAGGACTTCGCCAGCCTGATCCTGGCCAACCTGCGCACCGCCGGTGTGCAGCAGGCGCACAAGGCCGACAAGATCGAATTCACCTCACTTGAACCGTGGCCGGGCGACTTGATCTGCGCCGAAGGCCGTTATCTGGAAAACGGACAGGTGAAGCGAGCAGGTATCCTGGTCGGCCCGGAATTCGGCACCGTCACCCGCGCTGACCTGGTCGATGCCGCCCGTGAAGCCGGCGATGCCAACTTCGATGTGCTCATCGCCTGCGCCTTCAACTACGACGCACCAGCCAGCGAGTTCAGCAAGCTAGGTCGCATCAACGTGCTCAAGGCACGCATGAACGCTGACCTGCACATGGCCGAAGACCTGAAGAACACCGGCAAGGGCAACCTGTTCGTCATCTTCGGCGAGCCGGACGTGGACGTGCTGGACACGCAAGGCCGCAGCATCCGCAGATACGATGGCAAGCGTGACGTCATTGAGGTGCCTGCCGATGGGCAATTGGTGGTCAGGATCAACGGCGTGGACGTGTTCCACCCCAGCACCGGCGAAGTCCGTAGCGACGGCGCGGACGGCATCGCCTGCTGGTTCCTGGACACCGACTACAACGAGGAGTCCTTCTTCGTCCGTCATGCCTACTTCCTCGGTGCGAACGACCCGTACAAGGCGCTGAAGACCACCCTCAAGGCCGAAATCGACCCTGACGCCTGGGCAACCCTCAATAGCGATATCTCACGCCCGTTCCCAAAACCGAGCAATGGCCGGTTTGCGGTGAAGGTGATCAATCACCTGGGGGATGAGGTGATGAAGGTTTTCAGGGTAAGCTAGGGGAGCGAGGACATATGAAGATCGACTTCTCCCAACCCAGATTTACCGGCGCACGTTTTGACGAGCACACCCTGCCCGTCGATGTGGCCCGTGACCTTGCTGCTTATGAACGCTTGATTGTCGAGCTAGCCAAGCACCTATATCTATTAGAGCACCCGGAAAGGCAGCGAGTGCCCAAGGGATTTGAAGCTGGTTTCCGTTTGGACATCGAACGCATTGATGCGGGTAGCGCCAAGCCGATGTTAGCTCTAGTCATGGCCGGCGCGCTAGCCCTGCAAGGTGGCGAAAAGGATTACTTCGAGCGTGCCCGTGACTTGGTGGCAGAGTGCATCGCCGCGCCGATTGTGGCATTGCCGGAAGCGTTTCCGAAGGAGTTGTTGGGCCACTTCAATCAGTTCGGTCGTTCCTTGCGTGCCGATGAGGCTTTGGAGTTACCGGTTCAAGGGGATGGAAATCCGGCCCGGCTGACACAAGAAAAGCGCAAGCAACTGGTGTTGGCCGCTGACCAGGTCTATGAGCGAGAAATTTCGCTTAACGGCTACATCGAAGAGGTAGATTTCGCCAAATCCTCATTTCGTCTGAAACCGGCAGACAATAGTCCAGCCGTAGTTATTCCCATGCCAGATTCGTTTCACAACATGGCTCGCACCTATGGCGGTCGCCAGCGCCATCAGATTAGCGTGGTGGGCGTAGGTGCCTATGACTCTTACGAACGTCTGCAGAAAGTAATTTCTATCGAGTCACTGGAAGTCACCAAGAACTACGCCATATTGGCGCGGTTCGACGAAATCTCCCTGCTCGAAAATGGCTGGTTCGAGGGAGATGGGCTGGCACCAGATGCCGACAGGCTGTCTCGTGTTTCTGAAAAACTGATCGCTGATTACCCGGATAAATTACCCATACCCCTCATTGTTCCAAAGCAGGATGGCAATCTATTGCTCGAATGGAAAGTCGAAGGTGACCCATCGCTGGACATCGACTTGACCAATTTGCAAGCCAGTTACCATGCGTTCGGAGCTAATGACGAGGACATGGAGAGAGACTTCGATTTGGATACTGTCGGCTGGCAATCCCTGTTCGCGTTCTTGAATGACAACATCAAGGTGCAGCAGGCATGAACGATCAGACTTTGTTGCTGCGCCAAGTGCATCCGAATTTTGCTCCCGATGGCGAGGTTTCCAGTCAGGCTTTTTTCCCCTTCCCGAAGGATGACGGAAAGCTGTCTGTTTACGATGGTGATCAGACTACCGCAGAGGCATCGCATCAGCACTACACCGTGGATCTCGGTTTGGAATCCGTTGGTGTATGGGCTGTCAGTGGAGCGGAGACCGTATCGGTTGGTTTGCTGCATCAGCCCGATCCCATCGCCGGGAACACAGCGCACGCGATCGTTAATTTTGGCGCGTTCTCAGAAAAGGAGTGTCGGAAGCTGGCGAAGAAGCTGAAGAAATTTGCGGTGGATCGCGGTAGTCAGTACCGCGCAGCGTAATTGCCATCGTTGAGAGGAACTGATGGAATTCCGCATCGCCGACACCTTTACCACCAGCCTTGCGCGCCTGACCGGCGATGAGCAGAAGGCCGCCAAGACCACCGCCTTCGATTTGCAGGTGGACCCGACTGGCAACGGCATGAGCTTCCACAAGCTCGACAGAGCCAAAGACCCGAACTTCTGGTCGGTGCGTGTCAGCCGCGATATTCGCCTGATCGTCCACAAAACCGCTGGCAGTCTGCTGCTCTGCTATGTCGATCACCACGACAAGGCCTATCAGTGGGCCGAGCGGCGCAAGCTGGAAGTACATCCGACCACCGGCGCAGCGCAGCTTGTCGAGGTCCGCGAGCGTGTCGAGGAAATCCTCGTTCCGAAGTACGTCGAGGACAGCCGACCGGCCACAGGGCAGAAGCCGAAACTGTTCGCGAAATATGGCGACTCCCAACTGCTGGCCTATGGCGTGCCGCAGGAGTGGCTGGCCGATGTGAAGGCTGCCGACGAGGATTCACTGCTGGAGCTGGCTGACCATTTGCCCGGCGAAGCGGCTGAAGCCTTGCTCGAACTGGCGACCGGCGGCACGCCGGCGTTGCCGGAAGTGGCAGGCAAGGGGGCGGACCCATTCCTGCACCCGGACGCGCAACGCCGGTTCCGCGTCATGTCCGATATGGACGAATTGGCCCGTGCCCTGGAATACCCGTGGGACAAGTGGACGGTGTTCCTCCATCCGGCGCAGCGTCAGCTGGTCGAGCGCCATTACAACGGTGCGGCGCGTGTGTCTGGCTCGGCGGGCACGGGCAAGTCCGTGGTTGCCTTGCACCGGGCTGTGCATCTGGCGCACCAGGACGAAGATGCGCGCGTTCTGCTTTCCACGTTTTCGGATACATTGGCCAATGCCTTGCGCGGCAATCTGTATCGGTTGATCTGGAACACTCCCAAGCTCGGCGAACGTATCGACGTGGCCGCTATGGATGCTCTTGGCATCCGCTTGTATGCGGCGGAACTCGGTAAACCGGTATTCGCCAGCCGTGAGGAAATTTCCACGTTGTTGAAGGCCGCCGCCACGCAGGTCGATGGCCTGAAGGCCAACGCTGCATTTTTGCTGTCCGAATGGGAAGATGTGGTGGACACTTGGCAAGTGGAAAGCTGGGAGGCTTACCGCGATGCCAAGCGGCTGGGTCGCAAGACACGTCTGCCGGAGGCGCAGCGCGCCTTGTATTGGCAGGTGTTCGCCAAGGTGAAGGCGCAATTGAAGCAGGCCGGCAAGATCACTGCGGCAGAGATGTTCGCCAAGCTGGCTGAGACCATATCCAACCGCAAGCATCCGATATTCGATTACATCGTGGTGGACGAGGCGCAGGACATCGGCGTGCAGCAATTGCGCTTCCTGGCGGCGATTGCCGGCAACCGCGCCAACGCACTGTTCTTTGCTGGCGATCTGGGCCAACGCATCTTCCAGACGCCGTTCTCGTGGAAGTCTTTGGGTGTGGATGTACGTGGTCGCTCGCGAACGCTCAATATCAACTACCGTACCTCGCACCAGATCCGCTTGCAGGCCGACCGTTTGCTCGGTCCCGAGGTATCCGATGTGGACGGAAACGTCGAAAGCCGCAAGGGTACGATTTCTGTATTCAATGGGCCAGAACCGACCATCTGTAGCTACGCCGATGTCGATGCGGAAAGCCAGGCCGTCGGCGTATGGTTGCAGCAAAGCAGTGCCAGCGATGTGCTGCCGGAGGAAATCGGCGTCTTCGTCCGATCCGACAGCGAACTGTCCCGCGCGCAGATGGCAGTCAAGGTCGCAGGTTTGCGGGGGCGTGTGCTCGGCAAGGACATGGCAACGGAAGAGGGCTTCGTCAGTATCACCACCATGCACTTAGCCAAGGGCATGGAATTCCGCGTGGTTGCGGTCATGGCCTGCGATGATGAAATCATCCCTTCACAGGTGCGCATCGACACTGCTGCTGACGAGGCCGAACTGACCGAAATCTATAACACCGAACGCCAGTTGCTGTACGTGGCTTGCACCCGTGCCCGCGACCAACTGCATGTGTCAGCAGTAAAACCTGAGTCGGAATTTCTGGAGGACTTACTGCAGAAGTAGCCCCACGCGTCTTGGATGAGTCTGGTGGTGACAGCGTGCCTTGGCTGTGTCGCCCCAAGTACTTGCGCAGCGTGCGACTTAGCTTCCGAGATAGACCGCTGTCACCTTCACCCGCTCGTGCCCAAGTTCATGACTGATCTGTTGCCGGACGTGTCGGTCGGCCAGACGCTGTGATAGGTCGAGTTGAGCCGTGCCCGGTCCACCGGCTGCCGGTGACTTCCACCCCGTCAATGTTTCATATCGCATCTGTGCATACCGATGCCGCAGCCCATGCATATTGCTCAAGCCCGCCGCCTTGCACTGTCCATCGTAGACGTGCCGTTGCTGGATGTAGGTCTTGTTTGCCGGGATCAATGATCCTGCGCCCGCTAGACGGTGTGCAGCCTGGAGCGCATCGCGTTGCTCTGTTGTTGTGATGGGCACAGTTCGCTCCCGACCGCCCTTGGTCCACGATCCCTTGAGGGCGATGTAGTCACCCCGATCCGCGTAACTAGGCTGGAACTTGATCGCTTCCTCCCGGCGCAATCCGAAGGCGGCCTGTAGCTGGAGGCTCATGCGCACGTGGACATCGGTGATCTGTTCAAGATCTGCGCCCAGTTCCTGGGCCTTGCTGATGTTGGTCACATAGCGGCGCTCGGCCACGCCAAGCTGCGAGTTGTCCGCCGGTAGGATGCCGGCCTTGCCGATCTTTTCGGCCCACCAGCGCAGGTGAGAGAGCCGATTCTTGATGGTGCCGGACGATAAACCTTCGCCTTGCCAGCGTTCCAGTAGCGCCTGGACGTGCTTGCCCTTGAGAGACGAAGCTTTCATCTGCCGGAAACCGGCCTCGCGCAGTTGCCGCGCGGCCAGCGACAGCGAACGCATCCGGTCAGCCTGCGTGTTGTGACTGCCGTCACGGTTGCGTTGGCAAAGCTGCCGCAGGGTATAGGTCAAGTCGTCCATCTTCCGGCCTCCAGGCAAAGCGCCGTGCTGCGTTGTCCTGAAAATCAATGGTTAGTGTTGGTGCCAACTCGCTGAGGCGAGATCCCGTGAGGGCAAGGGCATGGTGTTCAGGAGACACCAGAGCCTCGAATGAGGCGTCCGTCTTGCTCCCTGCTGGAAGCCCGGACGGAGGTACTGCAAGACGAAAGTGATGTGAACGTGGACGAGTCCTCCTATGAAGTAAGTGGGATGAGAAATGCAGCGGCAGCCCCGTGCGTTGCGCACAGGCAATTGCCGCAAAGGACAGTGCGCCAGGCGGCGCGATAGGGATGAATTCAAACAGACGAAGAAGGCTCCGCCCTGGGTAGGGCCGGTATGCGGTCAGAGCCTGGGCATACCTGGGGTGGCTCCACCCTGTAGGGCCAGCGCTTGCAGGAACCTGCGCTGTTGGGGGTGCCGATGTACGAAGCCCATCGGTCTTGGCAACTGCCCGGTCAGTGTAGGGCGGACATCATCATGTATGCCGCACTCAATTGGAACTGGCTTTCGCCCGCATTGTTTGCGGTGTTGCGCGGGGCGTCACTGCGGCGTGCAGTGACGCCCCGTTTCGCGGCAGCATTTACTACGCAGGATGCGGCTGCCATCCCCTGGCCTGCATTGCCTGTGCTGCGATGTCCCCAGCGTTCGTCGGGGCATTCAGCATCTTGCGGATGTTGGCGATGTGCGCCAGGGCGGTTTCACGCGATGCCGGTGGCGCAGTCGGTTCTGGGCGGTGTTTGGTGCGTGGCACACCGGCAGGCCGATTTTCGACAGGCCGTGGGGTGGCAGATGTCTCCTTGCGACCTGCCCACAAGCGGAACTCGCCCGCAAAAACGCGCTTCACCAAGGCGAAGAAGTAGGCCACGACATTGCGCACGGTGCCGCTCTGGCTGCGTGCCTGCAACTCGTCGAGTACTTCCTGGCGATGCTGCGGCGGCAGCCGCCGCAAGGCGGCCTGCACGTCCTTTTGCTGGTCTGCCTGGGCATTGCGCAGGCAAGGCGGCAAGCTCACCGGCCGCGATGCGGGATCGCTGTTTTCTTCGCGCGCGCGGTACGTACGTTCTTTTTTATACATATACGTCTTATACGTACTGCCCTGCTCAGCCGTCATGTGGCGAGCGTGTCCGGTCTGTTGCGGAACAAGCGTGCTGCCAGCGGAATTGCCAGACAATGGCAGTGGGTCGGCTGCCTCGCTCGCCGGCGACGGCGGCGTGGGGGGCAAATCATCGTCATCGTGACGCTGATCGTGGGTCGCGATGGAGGCAGCTTCAGGTGCCTGTGCCAGCGTTGCCCGAATGTGGACAGCCACCCGATCTACCTGGTTGTTCTCGTGGCCGATGGATGCTTGCAGAAGCGCGGACAGACTGGCATCGAGCTCGCAGGCCTGTTGGAAGTGCAGGGCGCTTTCGTGAACCTGATACAGCTCGCTGAGCACATGGCCGGTGAGAGGATCGCGTTGCTGGCCCACCAGACTGATCCACCCCGTCAGTCGAAGCACGACGAGAACACGCCAGGCCGTCTCGTACCCGGCCCGCTGGCCCAGCGGGGTAGAGGTGAGATAGCGGCGCAACTGCCCCAGATTCGCCAGCGGGCTGATACCCTCCGCAGAGCGCAGCATCCGCAGCACCTGCCAGCCATTGCGCTCCAGCGGCGTGAGGCGAGCATCGAGCATGAGCGATGCCGGCGTGGCGAACAGGGCGTCTTGCCCAGGCGGGTTGTGGCGGGTGTGGTGGTCTGCCATGAGAGTTCTCCGAGGTCTGGGCCACAGCGGCCCGTTCCCCTGCATCTCATCGCGTACCGTTCCAGGCGTCAGCCAACAATGCGGTCTGCGCCATACCCGTTTTATTTGGCAGGCGCAGCGCTGGCATCGGCATCCAGACTGATCTATCATCCCGATACCCCCTTGGGGGTACAACTGGGGGTACTTCCAGCGATTCCCGCAAAGGCCGTGGCCCGATTTCCCCGCGAAACCTAGTGTCCACAAGCCTTTGCCAACCGATCAACGTTTAAACGTGTGATCAACGTCTGATTGCCATGTCGCCAGGTGTCTG
This sequence comes from Bordetella petrii, assembly GCF_017356245.1. NCBI lineage: Bacteria > Pseudomonadati > Pseudomonadota > Betaproteobacteria > Burkholderiales > Alcaligenaceae > Bordetella > Bordetella petrii. Next base: position 18,846 of record NZ_JAFMZZ010000004.1, on the reverse strand, counting down.
ACTCCCGCAGGGTGTCAGACACCGAGGTATAGCGCGTCTGCACACATCGGTGTCAGGCACCCTGACGGGAGCCAGACACCCGTCTCTTGCTCCCACCCCCCGCAGCGCATGGCGCTAACCGCCAGCCGCCTCGCTGCGCTCCCGCGCAAACACGCTTCGCAACTGCCCCATCACCGCCTTGACCGCCGCCGCGCGCTTTAGGTCGGAATGCACCACCAGCCAGATGTCCCGCGACACCAGCGGCGCACCCGGCACAGCGGGAACCAGCTCCGCGTCACCCAAGCCCATGAAGTCCGGCAACGCCGCAATGCCGGCGCCGTTGCGCGCGGCGGCCTGTTGAATGTCCAGGCTGCCGGAGTAGAACGCGAACACCCGCCCGGCCGCGAGATTTTCCAATGCCGCCTGCTGCGGCGCCTGCGCCAGCGGCCCGTCGGAACCGATGAAGCGCCAGTTCTCTTCGGCCGTGTCGGCCAGGTAGGCGGGGCTGGCATATAGCCGGAAATCCACTCTGCCCAGCCGGGTGATTGTCAGGTCGCCTTTTTCCGGGCGGGTCAGGCGGATGGCGATGTCGGCTTCCGCGCGGTCCAGCGAGGCGGCGCGGGCTTCGCCGATGATGCGCAGGGTCAGGCGGGGATGGCGGCGTTGCAGGTCCACCAGGGGCGCGGTCAGGGCCAGCGCCGCCAGGGCGGGCGCGGCGCTGATGACGATGGTTCCCGACAGCTCGGAACGCGCGCCGTCGGCAGCCCGCCGGATGGCGCGCGCTTCGTTTTCCATGTTGGCGGCAATGGCCGCGACGCGTTCGCCTTCGGCTGTCAGGGTCCAGCGCCGGCCGCGCCGGTCGACCAGCGGGATGCCCAGGGAGGCTTCCAGCGACGCGATGCGGCGCGCCACGGTGGCGTGTTCGACCGCCAGCGTTCGCGCCGCGGCGGACAGCGAGCCGGCCGCGGCCAGGGCGCTGAAGTGGCGCAGGTCATCCCAGTTCATCGGTTAATTTTTTCACATCGGTGGTCAAGATATGGGGAATTTACTACCAGTTTGGTAGCTGCAACCATGTTGGCTCACACATCGGAGGCCAGCCATGGACCAGCAGGTAGAACTGATCGCCACGGGCGATATCGGCAATTTCAAGGTTGTGGATTGCGCGCCGCGGGCGCCGGGGCCGGGCGAGATCCGCCTGCGCCATGAAGGCATCGGGGTGAATTTCATCGATATTTACCACCGGCTGGGCCTGTATCCCTTGCCGTTGCCCGCCATTCTGGGCGTGGAGGGCGCCGGCGTGGTGGAAGCGGTGGGCGCGGAAGCCGGCAACGTGCGCGTGGGCGACCGGGTGGCGTATGCCGGCATCCCGGGCGCCTATGCGGCCACGCGCCTGCTGCCGGCCTGGCGCGCGGTGAAGCTGCCCGACGACGTCGGCACGCAGGTGGCCGCGGTGTCTTTTCTGCGCGGGATCACGGCGCATATGCTGCTGACCGGCATTTACCCGGTTGCGGGCGGAACGACGCTGCTGGTGCATGCCGCGGCAGGCGGCCTGGGCGCGATGCTGACCCGCTGGGCGAAGCACCTGGGCGGCACGGTGATCGGCACGGCCAGCTCGCCGGAAAAGGCCGCCATCGCGCGCGCCCAGGGTGCGGACCACGTGATTGTGGGCCGCGATGCGGATGTGGTGGCGGAAGTGGGCCGGCTGACGGGCGGCAAGGGCGTGGACTTTGCGGTCGACGGCATTGGCGGCGCGATGCTGCGCAAGACGCTGGCGAGTACCCGGCGTTTTGGCGTGGTGGCATCGGTGGGGCAGGCCGCGGGGCCGATTCCGCCGGTGGCGGTGGATGAGTTGCGCCCGATGCTGGTGCGCCCGAGCGTGATGGCTTATGCGGCGGACCAGGACACCTATGCGGTGGCGGCGCAGGCGGTGATTGCCGCGATCCGCCAGGGCATCATCCAGAGCGCGGCAAGCGAGTACCCCTTGGCGCGGGCCGCCCAGGCGCACAGCGATCTGGAATCCGGCAAGACGACCGGCAGCCTGGTGCTGGTGCCTTGAAAGGATGCGGGTTTGCCGTGGCATTCGAAAATCGAATGCCATGCATGAAGATATTTAACTTGTAGATGCGCCGGGGCTTGGTTATGTTGATGGCATCCCGGCCGGCCGCCAGCCGGCCCGCACTGGAATCCATCATGACCGAACGTCTTTACACCAACGCCCTGGCCGCCGACGGCAGCCGCATTCACATTGCCGTGGCAGATGGCCGCATTGCCGGTATCGGGCCGGACCTGCCCGCCGCCGGCGCCGCGGAAATCATCGACCTGCAGGGCTGGCTGGTGCTGCCTGGTTTTGTGGATGGCCATATCCACCTGGACAAGAGCTTCGTGGGCGACCGCTGGCATCCGCACCAGCCCGCCGGCAGCCTGCGCGAACGGCTGGCCATCGAGAAGCAGGCGCTGGCCGGCGCGCGGCCGATTGCCGAGCGCGCCCATGCGCTGGTGGCGCAGGCAGCCGCGTTCGGCACCGTGGCCATGCGCAGCCACGTCGATGTGGACGCCACCACCGGCCTGGAGAACCTGCGTGCGGTGATGCAGGTGCGCGAACAGTGGCGCGGCGTCGTGGATATCGAACTGGTGGCCTTTCCGCAGGCGGGCGTGATGTCCTGCCCCGGCACGGCTGCCGTGCTTGAAGCTGCCGTGCGCGAGGGCGCCGAGGTCGTGGGCGGCATCGATCCGTCCACGCTCGACGGCGACGCCGACGGGCAGCTGGATGTGGTGTTCGGCATTGCCGAAAAGCATGGCGCCAAGATCGACATCCACCTGCACGAACCGGGTGAGCAGGGCGCACAGCAATTGCAGCGCATCGCCGCGCGCACGAAAGCCGCCGGGTTGGGCGGGCGGGTGGCGGTCAGCCATGCGTATTGCCTGGGCGATGTGGCCCCCGGCGTGCTGGACGAGGCGGCCGAGGCGCTGGCGCGGGCCGGCGTGGCCATCATGACCAACGCGCCCGGCAACCGGGCTTTTCCGCCGGTGCTGCGGCTGCGCGAGGCCGGCGTGCAGGTGTTTGCCGGCAATGACAATATCCAGGACGCCTGGTGGCCCTATGGATCGGGCGACATGCTTCAGCGCGCCATGCTGGTGGGCTATCGCTCGGGTTTCTATACCGACGAATCGCTGCGCGTCGCGCTGCACATGGCCACGGCGGCGGGGGCCCAGGTGCTGGGGCTGCCGGACTATGGCCTGGAAGTGGGCAACCCGGCCACCTTCGTGGCGCTGCAGGCGCCGAACGCGGCCGCGGCGGTGGCTGCCGTGCCGGCCCGGCGGGTGGTGGTCCAGCGCGGCCAGGTGCGCGCCGGCGGCCCGGCGGGCCAGCCTTAAGCGCCGTCGCGGTCCAGCATTCGCGCCAGGACGCCGGCCAGTTCTTTCACCATGCGGTCGGCGGCAGGGCGGTGGAAGATGCCGATCTCGTAGGTGTCGATGTCGGGCAGGCCGTCTTTTTTCTTGAGCACCACGTGGTCTTTGGTGACCGCGCGCCGCGGCAGCAGGCTGATGCCCATGCCGTTGGCCACGGCGCTCTGGATGCCGCCCAGGCTGGAACTGGTGAAGCTGATGCGCCAGCGCCGGCCGCGGGTTTCCAGGGTCTGGATCATGTCGTCGCGGTACAGGCCCCGCATCGGAAACACCACCAGCGGCACGGGGTCCATGTGGATGCACGGATGGCGGGCGCTGTCGATCCAGGCCATTTTTTCGGGCCGGCAGGCCACCGCCGCGCGGCTGTGGCGGCGCTGCTTCACCAGCGCCAGGTCGAGCGCGCCGTGGTCGTAGCCGGCGGCCAGGTCGCGGCTGAGGCCGCTGGTGACTTCCAGCTTGACGTGCGGGTAGCGCCGGTTGAAAGCGGACAGTTCGCGGGTGGCCGGCCCGGTGGCGAAGTCTTCGGGCAACCCCAGCCGGATGGTGACCGCGACCAGGGCGCCGGACAGGGCTTCGGCCAGCTGTTCGTTGGTGGCCAGCATATGCCGCGCATAGCCCAGCAGCACCTGGCCCGCCTCGGTGGGGCGCACGTCGCGGTTGCCGCGGTCGAGCATAGCGTGGCCGGCCAGGTCTTCCAGCCGGCGCACTTTCTGGCTGACGGTGGATTGCGTGGAATGCAGGCGCGCGGCCGCGGTGGTGAAGCTGCCGCATTCGGCCACGGCGACCATGGCCCGCAGCAGGTCCAGGTCGAACAGCGTTCTATTCGGTTTTTGACTGGCGGCCATTCGAGTATTCAGTTTCTAGATAGGATGGCCAACTTTTATCATGGTGCGGCAGGGCGGGCAATGCGGCCAGGGGTCAGTTCACGCAGGTGCCAGGCACCGTACCGTTGAGACAGTCGCTGCACACTTCGGTGTCTGGCACCTTGTATCTTGGCACTTGTGGTGATTAGCTATCACCACAGCGGTTCCGGTGAGCTTGTTCTGGCACCGAAAGCGTGGACTTTGCTCCGCAGATGAAGCCCCGGAACCGCCCCCTGTAAGCCAGCTGAACACTGAACGGTAGCCTAGGGCCAGGACCCTGCATGTACAAGGTAAGTGGGCACAGTGGGTTGAGGGGATTCTTTTTGAGGAGCCCAAGTCTATGTTTTTTCTAGGAATTGACGTCTCCAAGGCGAAGCTCAATTGTGCCTTGCTGAGCGCCGAAGGCGACAAGCGCAAGACCAAAGTGGTGCCCAACACGGCCGCGGGCATCCAGGCCTTGGTGGGCTGGTGCGCCAAGCAAGGCGCTACACCGGAGCAATTGCACGCCGTGCTTGAGCCGACCGGCCCCTACCATGAGCAGGCCGGCACGGCATTGCACGACGCAGGAACCACGGTTTCGATGATCAATCCGGCACAGGCACGCGACTTTGCCCGCGCCTTGGCGGTGCGCTCGAAAACCGATGAGATCGACAGCTACATGCTGGCCCGCTACGGCCAGGTAGTGCGCCCACCGGCTTGGCAGCCCGCGCCGCTGCATGCGCGGCAATTGCGTGCACTGCTGGCCCGGCGTGAAGCCTTGGCCAAAGACCTGCAACGCGAGCTCAACCGCCAGGAGAAAAGCGAGTTTGGCCGCTCTCCGGAGCTGGTGGCCGGTTCGATCGCCAAGACCGTGGCGTTCCTGCGTGAAGAGATCAAGCGCCTGGAGCGCGCCATTGACGACCACATCGATCGCCACCCCGACCTGAAGGGAGACCGGGAGCTATTGAGCAGTATCCCGGCCGTTGGCCCGCAGACCGGCAATGCCATTCTGTCGATCATGCATAACCGGCGCATCGACTCACCGCAGGCGCTGGCCGCTTATCTAGGCGTTGTACCGGTGCAGCGCCAATCGGGCAGCAGCCTGAATGGCCGGCCTCGTCTATCCAAGACCGGCCCGGCGCGAGTACGGGCCACGCTCTACATGGCAGCGGTCGTCGCGGTACGGCACAACCCGCATATACAGGCGCTTTACGCTCGCTTGCTCAACGCGGGTAAAAGCAAAATGGCCGCGCTGGGCGCGGCCATGCGAAAGCTCGCTCACTTATGCTTCGGCGTACTCAAGAGCCGCACTCCATATCGCTCTGATTACGCCTTAAGCCCTTGACCGCCAAGACGGTATCTGCGGAGCCAGACACCTGAAGCCACACGGCTAGTTCAGGCTGGCGCCCGACAGCTTGACGATTTCCTGGTATTTGTCTTTCTCGTTCTTCACGAACGCCGCGAAGGCTTCGGGGGTCATCGGCTCGGCTTCCGACCCCATGGCCAGCAGGCGCTGGCGCACGTCGGGCTGGCGCAGGGCATCGGCATAGGCCTTGTTCAGCTTGGCCACCACGGCAGCGGGGGTGCCGCCGGTGGTGAACACGCCGAACCAGGTGCCCAGGTCGAAACCCTTGACGCCCGCCTCGTTCATGGTGGGCACGTCGGCCAGCAGCGACGAACGCTGCAGCGTGGTCACCGCCAGGGCCTTGACCTTGCCATCCTTGATCAACGGCGCCGAGGCGGCCAGGTTGTCGAACATGAAGTCGGACTGCCCGCCCAGCAGCGCCAGTTGCGCCGGCGACGCGCCCTGGTACGGCACGTGCACGGCGTCGATGCCGGCGCGCGCCTTCAGCAGTTCGCCCGCCAGGTGGCCGGCGCTGCCGTTGCCGCCCGAGCCGTAGTTCAGGCGGCCCGGGTTCTTCTTGGCGTAGGCGATCAGGTCGGCCAGGGAACTGATGTTGTTCTTCTTGGCGAAATCGACGTTCATGACCAGCACGTTGGGCACCGCGGCCACGATGGTGACCGGCGCGAAGTCCTTGATGGGGTCGTACGGCAGGTTGGCGAACAGCCACGGGTTGATGGCGTGGGTGGCCACGGCGCCCATCACCAGCGTGTAGCCGTCGGGGGCCGCCTTGGCGGCCAGGTCGGCGCCGATGTTGCCGCCCGCGCCGGAGCGGTTCTCGACGATGACCGGCTGCCCCAGCGAAACGCGCACCTTCTCGGCCAGCATGCGGGCGGTGGAATCGAGCGGGCCGCCGGGGGGATACGGCACCACGAAGCGCAGCGGCTTGGTGGGGAAATCGGTGCTCTGGGCGGCGGCCGGGGCCGTGCAGGCCAGGGCCGCGGCCAGGGCGACGGCGCCGCGCACCAGGGCGCGGCGGGTGGGCGAAACAGGGGATTGTTGCGGATTGCGCATTTGTTTTGGTCTCCAAAGGGCTTCTGTGCGGCAGCTAGCATACTCCAGGCCCCCTGGCCGTGCGGCCTGAACAAAGGCATGCCCGCCCTCCTGGCCGGCCGATTGGCTGGGCCGGCCACGGCCTTGCGGGCGAATCAATGTCAAGCAAAGCCTTACATCAAGCAAGCAAGATGACAGCATATCGACAGGTATGGTGGAAGGTCTGCTCGCGAGCCCATGCCATGCACATCCTGTACACGAACTTCCACGTCGGCCCCCATATCGGCGGCCACACCATCTACGTATCGCGGCTGGCGGCGGGTTTGTCGGGGCAATGCCGCGTCGCCGTGGCCACCCCCGCGACCAGCGCCCTGTACGCGCTGGCCGGAAAAATCCCCGGCGTCACGCGCCACGCCCAGGACTACCCGTCGCGTTTCTACCGGATTCCCGCCGCCCTGCGCACGATGCGCGGCCTGTTGAAGGCGCAGCGCTTCGACGTGGTGCACGTCAATGGGTCGGCCGACCACCGGCTGGTGATCATGGCCACGCGCTTCATGAAAAACCGGCCGCGCATCGTCTTCACCAAGCACAACACGATCCCGATCTCGCGCACCAGCGCCGCCCTGCGCGCCCGCTACGGCACTGACCATGTCATCGCGGTGTGCAAGCACGTCGAGCAGCGTGTGCGGAACAGCCCGTACGCGGCATGCGGCGTCAGCACCATCGGCAACGGCGTGGACACCGACTGCTTCCGCCCGCCCGACGAGGCGACGGCGGCCGCCCACCGCCGCGCCCTGCTGGGCGAACGCGCCGACAACCGCATCGTGCTGGGCAGCAACGCGGGCACCGCCTCTTACAAGGCCTGGCTCGACATGGTGCGCGCCCTGGCCCTGCTGCCGGCCGAAATCGCCGACCGCTTCCATATTGCGCTGGCCGGCGAGGCGTTCAGCCAGTCGCAGCAGGCCGAGCTCGACGCGTCGGGCATGGCGGCCCGCGTCACCCATGCGGGGTCGCTCGCGGATGTGCGGCCTTTCATCGCCGCCATCGATGTGGGGTTCGTGCTGTCCACCCGGGTGGAAACAATCTCGTTCGCCTGCCGCGAGATGATGGCCATGGGCAAGCCCGTGATCGTCACCGATTATGCCGGCCTGCCCGAAAACATCGACCCGGGCCGCGACGGGTGGGTGGTGCCGCCGGCCCGGCCCGAGGCGCTGGCGGAACTGCTGCGCGGCATGGCCGGCGGCGCCTGCGATCTGCGGGAAATGGGCCAGGCCGCCCGGCGCAAGAGCCTGGCGGCGTTCGGCCTGCAGCACTTCCTGGCAAACACCATCCAGGTGTACCGGACGGTAAGCGGGCGGCCCGCCATGGACCGCCCGCCGCAACCCTGCACGTCTTAGTGCAGGATCTGGCTCAGGAACAGCTTGGTGCGCTCGTTCTGAGGATTGTCGAAGAACTGGTCGGGGCTGTTCTGCTCGATGATCTCGCCGCGGTCCATGAAAATCACGCGGTTGGCCACCTTGCGCGCGAAGCCCATTTCGTGGGTCACGCACAGCATGGTCATGCCGCTTTCCTGGGCCAGCGTCACCATCACGTCCAGCACTTCCTTCACCATTTCCGGGTCCAGGGCGGACGTGGGCTCATCGAACAGCATGATCTTGGGGCTCATGCACAACGACCGCGCGATGGCCACGCGCTGCTGCTGGCCGCCGGACAGCTGGCCGGGGAACTTGTTGGCCTGTTCCGGGATGCGCACGCGTTCCAGGTACTTCATGGCGGTGGCCTCGGCCTCGGCGCGCGGCTTCTTCAGCACCCAGGTGGGTCCCAGCGTCAGGTTCTCCAGCACGGTCAGGTGCGGGAACAGGTTGAAGTGCTGGAACACCATGCCCACGTCGCGGCGGATGGTCTCGATGTGCTTCAGATCGTTGGTGAGCTCGGTGCCGTCGACGATGATGTGGCCCTGCTGGTGTTCTTCCAGCCGGTTGATGCAGCGGATCATGGTCGACTTGCCCGACCCCGACGGGCCGCACACCACGATACGTTCGCCGGGCGCCACGTCCAGGTTGATATTGCGCAGCACGTGGAACTGGCCATACCACTTGTTCACGTTCTGCATGCGGATGATGGCATCACTCATGCCTGTACTCCCATAAGGTGCGCCGGCCCGGCCCGCCTGCGGCGGGCACGGGCCCGGCAACTATCGTTTGTGCCCGGTCGCCAGGCGTTTTTCCAGGCGTTGGCTGTATTTCGACATCGAAAAGCAGAACACGAAGTAGATCAGCGAGATGAAAACATAGGCCTCGACCCCGAAGCCGCGCCAGGCGGCGTCCGACAGCGCGGCCTTGGCCGCCAGCGTCAGGTCGAAGATGCCGATGATCACCACCAGCGACGTGTCCTTGAACAGCGCGATGAAAATGCTGACCAGCGGCGGGATCACGATGCGCAGGGCCTGCGGCAGGATGATCTTGCGCATCTGCTGCCAGTAGTTCAGGCCCAGCGAATCGGCGCCTTCGTACTGCCCCTTCGGGATGGCCTGCAGCCCGCCGCGCACGGTCTCGGCGATATACGCGGCCGCGAACATGATGATGGCGATCTGCGCGCGCAGCAGCTTGTCGATGGAAAAGCCCACCGGCAGGAACAGCGGCAGCATCACCGACGACATGAACAGCAGGCTGATCAGCGGCACGCCCCGGATCAGCTCGATGTACACGACGCACAGCGCCTTGATGGCCGGCATCTTCGACTTGCGGCCCAGCGCCAGCAGCACGCCGATGGGAAAGGCGAAGGCGATGCCGAAGGTCGACAGGATCAGCGTCAGCGGCAGGCCGCCCCACAGCGAGTTCTCGACGTAGGTCAGGCCCAGCACGCCGCCCCACATCAGCACCGCCACGGCGGTCAGGCCCACGGCCCAGATCAAGGCCAGGCGCATGTTCCAGAAACGGCGCAGGCCGCTGCAGACGATCACCCCGATCAGGATGATGGTGGCCAGCAGCGGACGCCACTGCTCGTCGTACGGATAGGTGCCGAACAGGATCAGGCGGTGCTTCTCGGCGATGAACGCCCAGCACGCGCCGGCGGCCTTGCGGCATTCCTGCGAGGTCGCCGACGTGAAGTCGGCCTGCAGGAAGGCCCATTCGACCAGGGCCGGCACGGCCATCAGCAGGATCCAGGCCACCAGCACCGTGGCCAGGATGCTCATGGGCGACGAAAACAGGCGCTCTTTCAGCCAAGGCCACAGGCCGACCTGGTTGCGGGGCGGCGGCAGGCCTTCGCTGGGGATAGGCGTAGTCGTGCTCATGTCAACGCTCCACCAGCGCGATGCGCTTGTTGTACCAGTTCATGAATACCGAGATCGACAGGCTGACGGTCAGGTAGGCCGCCATGATGATCAGGATGCCTTCGATGGCCTGCCCGGTCTGGTTCATGGTGGTGTTGACCACCGACACGATGTCGGGATACCCGATGGCCACGGCCAGCGAGCTGTTCTTGGTCAGGTTCAGGTACTGGCTGGTCATGGGCGGGATGATCACGCGCAGCGCCTGCGGCAGTATCACCAGGCGCAGCACCCGCGAGCGGCGCAGGCCCAGCGAGCCGGCGGCTTCCCACTGGCCCTGGTTGACCGCCTGGATGCCCGAGCGCACCACTTCGGCGATGAAGGCCGAGGTGTAGATCACCAGCCCCGCCAGCAGGGCCGCGAACTCGGGCGACAGCGTCAGCCCGCCCGAGAAGTTGAAGCCCTTCAGCACCGGCATGTCCAGCGTCAGCGACGCGCCGCTCACCAGCCAGCCCAGGATGGGCAGCCCGATGAACAGGCCCAGCGCGACACGGCCCAGCGGGAACACCTTGCCGGTGGCCTCCTGGCGCTTCTTGCCCCAATGGGCGGCCACGATGGTGCCGATGATGGCCAGCGCCAGCCCGCCCAGGATGAAGTCCAGCGAGGCGCCTTCCAGGGCCGGCACTTTCAGGCCGCGGTTCGAGATGAACACGCCGGGCAGCGGGTTGGTCGCCTGGCGCGGGCCGGGCATGTTCTCGGTGATCAGCGCATACCAGAAGAACAGCTGCAGCAGCAGCGGCACGTTGCGCATGGCCTCGACATACACCGAGCACACCTTGGCCATGAGCCAGTTCTTCGACAGCCGGCCCACCCCGATCAGGGTGCCCAGGATGGTGGCCAGGATGATGCCCAGCACGGCCGCGCGCAGCGTGTTCAGCAGGCCCACCACGATGGCGCGGCCATAGGTGTCGGCCGGGCTGTAGCTGATGGGCGTCTCGCCGATGGCGAAGCCCGCCTCGCGCTCGATGAACCCGAAGCCGGTAGAGATGTTGCGTACCTGCAGGTTGTGCAGGGTGTTGGAAACCAGGAACCACACGGCCAGGGCGACCAGGGCCAGCGCGACAACCTGATACACCACGGCGCGCACGCCGGGGTCGTTCCAGTTGAGGCGCCGCTTGGGCGCCGCCACCGGGACTTGGGGGTTGTTTGTCGTCATGGAATGAATCTACAGAAGTCGAACAGGAATGGCCGGTAAACCCTGGCGCCACCTTACTCCTGCCGCCCGCTCCAGGCGGGCTTGGCAAGGCGGGCGACCCCGCCTTGCCTGGCAGCCGTGCTTAGCGCACCGGCCAGCCGTACATCAAGCCGCCGTTCTTGTACGAAGCGTTCAGGCCGCGCTCGAGCTTCATGGCGCTGCTGCCGCCGAGCGTGCGTTCGAACACTTCGCCATAGTTGCCCACCTGCTTGATGATGGTGTAGGCCCACTTGTCGTCCACGCCCAGGTTCTTGCCCATGCCCGGGGTCACGCCCAGAATGCGCTGGATGTTGGGATTGGAGCTCTTGGCCATTTCATCGACGTTCTTCGAGGTGATGCCGTATTCCTCGGCTTCCAGCATGGCATTGAGCGACCAGCGCACGATGTTGAACCATTGCTCGTCGCCCTGGCGCACCATGGGGCCCAGCGGCTCTTTCGAGAAGTCTTCCGGCAGGATGACGAAGTTGTCGGGGTTCTCGAGCGTGGTGCGGGTCGAGGCCAGCTGCGATTTGTCGGTGGTGAAGGCGTCGCAGCGTCCGGCCGAGAAGGCGCGGATGATCTCGTCGTACTTGTCGATCACGACCGGCTTGAATTCGATCTTCTGGCCGCGGAACCAGTCGGCCAGGTTCAGCTCGGTGGTGGTGCCCGGCTGCACGCAGATGGTGGCGCCGTTCAGTTCCTTGGCGCTCTTGACGCCGAGTTCCTTGGACACCATCACGCCCTGGCTGTCGTAGTAGTTGACGCCGGCGCCGATCAGGCCCAGGGTGGTGTCGCGGGTCAGGGTCTGGGTGGTGTTGCGGGTCAGCACGTCGACTTCGCCCGACTGCAGCGCGGTGAAGCGCTGCTGCGTATTCAGCGGCGTGACCTTGAACTTGGTGGAATCATTGAACATGGTGGCGGCGATGGCACGGCACATGGCCACGTCGATGCCTTTCCATTCGCCTTTGCTGTCCGCCATGGAGAATCCGGGAATGCCCGTCGACACACCGCACTGGACAAAGCCTTTCTTCTTGACGCTGTCGAAGGTTGCGCCAGCGTTGGCCGCCGAAGACGCTGCGAACAGTGCGGCGGCAACGGCGGCTAATTTCAGTGCTTTCATCTTTCTCTCCTGTAGGGGAAGCCTCGATGCGCAGAGGGTGGGCGCATCAAGCATCGCCGGGATGGTAGCGGCTCAGCATATTCGGGGACATGGGGGAAATCCCTTGACGGATTAACTGAAAAAAAGGGACGGAAAAATATGCAACCGTCGCCCGGATCGCTGCGCGGTACTATTGCTGCTTCATCCTCACCTGCCGCCATGATCGAATTCCAGCACGTCTTCAAATCGTATGGGCGCGGCCGCAATATCCTGGCCGATATCAACTTCCGGGTCAGCGCCGGCGAATTCATTTTCGTGTCAGGTGCATCGGGCGCCGGCAAATCCACCCTGCTCAAGCTGATAGGCGGCCTGGAGCCCGCCAGCCGGGGCTCCATCCAGGTCAACGGGCAGCGGCTCGACAAGCTGCCGGCGCGCGCGCGGCCCTATCTGCGGCGGGCCGTGGGCGTCATCCTGCAAGACACCCACCTGCTGTTCGACCGCAGCGCCCTGCAGAACGTCATGCTGCCGCTGGCCGTCATCGGCCAGGCCCCCGACGCGGCCAGCGCCCGGGCGCGCGCCGCGCTCGACAAAGTCGGCCTGGCGGGCAAAGAAGGCATGAACCCCATCGAATTGTCGGGCGGCGAACAACAGCGCCTGGCCATCGCGCGCGCCATCGTCAACCGGCCGGCCATCCTGATTGCCGACGAACCCACCGCCAACCTGGACCACGACACCGCGCAGCGCATCCTGAATGTGTTCCGCGATTTCAACCGCGTCGGGGTCACCACCCTGATCGCCTCGCACGACGAAGCGCTGATGTCCCAATACGCCACGCGCATGCTGCGGCTGGAGCCCGGCAAGTTCCACGACTCGGGAGCCTCCGCATGAAATCCTGGCTGCGGCAGCATCGCTATGCCCTGACGGTTACGCTGCGCCGCCTGGCGGCGCAGCCCTTCTCATCCCTGGCCAACCTGCTGGTCATGGCCCTGGCGCTGGCCCTGCCGCTGCTGGGCGGCGCCATCCTGGTGTCAGCGCAGCCCGTGGCGCGGCAGGTGTCGGTTACCCCCGAACTCACCCTGTTCTTGCAAACCGACGCGCCCGCCGGCGCGGCTCAGGCCATCGCGCAGCGCATCCGCGCCGAAAACGCCGCGCAGGTCCAGGCGGTGCGCGTGGTGCCGCGCGACGACGCGCTGGCCTCGCTGCGCAGCGACCCCACCTGGGACCAGGCGCTGGCCGTGCTGCCCGGCAACCCCCTGCCGGACGCCGTGGTGGCCACCCTGACCGAAGGCGAGCAGCTGGCGCAGCGCGCCGGCCAGCTGGCCCAGGCCTGGAAGCAATGGCAGCACGTCGACCAGGTGCAGCTCGACAGCGCCTGGGTGCAGCGGCTGGAAGCCATCCTGCGCTTCGCCCGCGTGGGCCTGCTGTTCCTGGCGGCCTGCGTGGCGGCGGTGGTGCTGGCCGCCGTCTTCAATACGGTGCGCATGCAGGCCATGCTGCAGCGCGAGGAAATCGCCGTGGCGCGCCTGGTGGGCGCCACCGAATCGTTCGTGCGCCGGCCGTTCCTGTACCTGGGGGCCCTGTCCGGCGCGCTGGCCGCGCTGGTGGCCATCGGCGCGGCGGCCATCGCGCTGGCGCCGCTGAACAGCGCTCTGCTCGGGCTGGCGCGCAGCTATGGCGCCGACTTCGCCCTGCACCTGCCGGGCCTGCCGGTGCTGGCGGCCGCCGTGCTGGGCACCAGCATCCTGGGCGCCCTGGCGGCGCGCTGGTCAGTCACGCGCAGTACGCGCTTTTAATCCCCTTAATACCCCAAAAGAAACGCCCCCGCCGCCGCTACATTGCAAGTAGCCGGCGCGGCTGGGCAAAATAAAAGGGACATATTATCCGGCGTCCTGGCCCGCGCGCGCCCGCCCCGCCAAAGCAGCGGGTCGAAGATTGAAAAAATCTTTAGTTTTTTTTACATAAAACAAATTTGCTAACATATTTGGGCAGCAGATTTCTCCCTCCACTTGCCTGTACCGTTTTTCTGATGCGGTCCCTCCATGTCCACTCGCCTCGACGCCCGCGCGACTCGTCACTATTTTGATAGCGCCTTTCATTGCCCGGCGGTCAAGGTGCTGCCCAATGAATACTATGTGGCGGCCGGCGAAGACATCATGATCTCGACCGTGCTCGGCTCATGCGTGGCGGCCTGTATCCGCGACCCGCGGGCCGGCGTGGGCGGCATGAACCATTTCATGCTGCCCGAGGGCGACAGCGATTCGCCGGCCTCGGCCACCATGCGCTATGGCGCCTTCGCCATGGAAGTCCTGGTCAACGAGCTGCTCAAGGCCGGCGCGGCGCGCGAGCGGCTGGAAGCCAAGGTGTTCGGCGGCGGCGCGGTGCTGAGCGCGATGCAGCAGCTGAATATCGGCGAACGCAATGCCCGTTTCGTGCTCAATTACCTGCAGACCGAAGGCATCCCGGTCCTGGCGCAGGACCTGGGCAATGTGCATGCGCGCCGCATCGGCTACTTCCCGCGCGACGGCCGGGTGATGGTGCGCAAGATGGCGCCGCATCACCACAAGGCCGAGGCCCTGATCGCCCAGCGCGAACAGGCCGCGGCCCAGACCGCGCGCGCCCAGGCCCAGACGCCGCCGCGTGTCGAACGCTTCGGCGCGCCGGCCAAGCCGCGCTTCGAACGCTTCACGCGGCCCAGCACCGCCACCGGCTGACCCGCCGGCCTCAGGCGGCGCGCGCACCGTCGATGGGCACCACCTTGGCGCTGAACCCCTGCATCAGCTCGGCGCGCCTGGCGGCGGCCTGCCGCATCGCGGCTTCTTTGATGTGGCCATAGCCGCGGATGGATTCCGGCAGGCTGGCCAGCGCCACGGCGCGGTCCAGGTTGGCCCGGTTCAGTTTGGGCAGGATGGCCAGCAGGTCGCCGCGATAGGTATCGATCAGGGCGCGCTCCGCGCGGCGCTCGGCGGTATAGCCGAAGATGTCCAGCGGCGTGCCGCGCAGGCCGCGCAACCGGGCCAGCACCCGGAAGGCCTTCAGCATGCCCGGGCCATAGGCGCGCTTGACCAGGTGGCCTTGCGCGTCGCGGCGGGCCAGCAGCGGCGGGGCCAGGTGCAGGCGCAACTTCCAGTCGCCCTCGAACTGCGCCTCGAGCTGCTTCAGGAATTCGCCGTCGGTGTACAGCCGCGCCACTTCGTATTCGTCTTTGTAGGCCATCAGCTTGAAGTAGTAGCGCGCCACGGCGGCCGCCAGCCGGGTAGTGCCGGTGGCGGCTTGCTCGGCCTGCGCCACGTGCCGTACCAGGTCGCGGTAGCGGTCCGCGTAGGCGGCATTCTGGTAGGCCGTCAGGAAGTCGCCTCGCACCGCCACCAGCGCGTCGAGCTCGCCGGACGGCCGCTTGATGTCGACCACCGCCGTGGGCTGGCCGCGCCGCACTTCGACAAAACGCTCGTCGGGCGCGGCGCCGCGGCCAACCAGGCGCTGCACCGCGGCCAGGTCGTGCGCGGCGCGGCGGCCCCAGGCGAACGCCGCCAGGTTGGCCGGTACCTGCTGGCCGTTCAGCTCGATGGCGCGCAGCAGCGCCTGCTGGCCCAGCGGCAACCAGCCTTTCTGATAGGCATAGCCCATCATCAGCGGATTGGCGTAGATGGCGTCGCCCAGCAGCCCCACCGCCAGCTCGGCGGCATCGATCATATCGACGCCGCCCTCGCCGCAGGCGGCTCGCAGGTCGGCCTGCAGATCGGCGCCGGGCAGGCGCCAGTCGGGGTCGCTGACGAACGCGGCGGTGGGCGCCACGTCGCTGTTGAGCAGTACGCGGGTGCGGCCGGCACGCATGCGGGCCACCGATTCCTGGCTGGCCGCCACGACCAGGTCGCCCGCCAGCACCAGGTCGGCTTCGCCCATGGCGACCCGGGTGTTGAGCAGGTCTTCGGGCGACGGCGCCAGCACCACGTGCGAAAACACCGCGCCACCCTTCTGGGCCAGGCCCGCCATGTCCAGCACCGAACAGCCCCTGCCTTCCAGGTGCGCCGCCATGCCCAGCAATTGGCCGATGGTGACCACGCCGGTGCCGCCCACTCCGGCCACGAACACACCGTACGGCCGCGCCAGGGCCGGCATCGCCGGCTCGGGCAGGCCCGCGTCGATGGCGCCCTCTTGCGCCAGGGGCCGGGGCTTGCGCAGGCGGCCGCCTTCTACAGTGACCAGGCTGGGGCAGAACCCCTTGAGACAGGAATAGTCTTTATTGCAGCTGGACTGGTTGATGGCGCGCTTGCGGCCGAACTCGGTTTCCAGCGGCTCGACCGACAGGCAGTGCGACTGTTCGGAACAATCGCCGCAGCCTTCGCAGACCCGCTCGTTGATGACCACGCGGCGCGCCGGGTCGGGGTACGCGTTGCGCTTGCGGCGGCGCCGCTTTTCAGTGGCGCAGGTCTGGTCGTACACCAGGATGGATACGCCGGGGTATTCGCGCAGCTCGCGCATCACCGCGTCGAGCTCGTCGCGGTGGCGCACCGGCACGCCCGGCGCCAGGCCGGTCGCGCCCTGGTACTTGTGCGGCTCGTCGGTCACGACGACGATTTTCTCGATGCCCTCGGCAGCCATCTGGCGGGTGATCATCGGCACGTCGATCGGCCCGTCCACCGGCTGCCCGCCGGTCATGGCCACCGCGTCGTTGAACAGGATCTTGTAGGTGATGGGTGCCTTGGCCGCCACCGCCGCGCGGATGGCCAGCAGGCCCGAATGGTAGTAAGTGCCGTCGCCCAGATTGGCGAAAACGTGCTTTTCATCGGTAAACGGCGCCTGCCCCAGCCACGGCACGCCCTCGCCGCCCATCTGGGTATAGGCCTGGGTATTGCGGCCCATCCAGGTCACCATGTAGTGGCAGCCGATGCCGGCCATGCCGCGCGAGCCCTCGGGCACCCGCGTCGAGGTATTGTGCGGACAGCCCGAACAGAACCAGGGCTTGCGCTCGGCGGTCACGCGCGGCCTGGCCAGCGCCTGCTCGCGCTCGGCGATGAACGCCAGCCGGGCCTCGATGCCGGCGCGCACATCATCGGGCAGGGCGAAGCGCAGCAGGCGCGCGCCCACCGCCTTGGCCACCATGGCGGGCGAAAACTCGTAGTGCGCCGGCAGCAGCCAGTTGCCCTGCGGCACCGACCATTCGCCGCCGTCCTTGTCGTCGAACTTGCCCACGACGCGCGGGATTTTCTTGCCGGTGCCGATCCAGCTGAACAGCTCTTCCTTCAACTGGTATTCCAGCACCTGGCGTTTTTCTTCGACCACCAGGATCTCGTCCAGCCCCTCGGCGAACTGCTGCACGCCGGTGGCTTCCAGCGGCCATACCATGCCCACCTTGAACAGGCGCAGCCCGATGCGGCGGCAGGCGGCTTCGGTCAGGCCCAGGTCGGCCAGGGCCTGGCGGGTGTCCAGGTAGGCCTTGCCGGAAGTCATGATGCCGAAGCGCGCCTCGTTTTGCGGCACGTGCCACAGTTCGCGGTTCAGCCGGTTGGCGCGCGCGTAGGCCAGCGCGGCATACAGCTTGTAGTCGAGCAGCCGGGCCTCCTGGGCCAGCGGGGTGTCGGGCAGGCGGATGTTCAGGCCGTCGGGCGGCAGCTGGAAGTCATCCGGCAGGATGATGGGCACGCGGTGCGGATCGACCTCGACCGAGGCCGAGACCTCGACGATGTCGGTGATGCACTTCATGCCCACCCACACGCCGGCGTAGCGGCTCATGGCCCAGCCGTGCAGGCCGTAGTCCAGCACTTCCTGCACGCTGGAAGGAAATAGCGCCGGGATCATGCAGGCTTTCAGGATGTGGTCGCTCTGGTGCGGCAGGGTGGACGACTTGGCCGGGTGGTCGTCGCCCGCCACCACCAGCACGCCCCCGTGCGGCGCGGTGCCGGCGGCGTTGGCGTGCTTGAAGACATCGCCGCAGCGGTCCACGCCCGGACCCTTGCCGTACCACATGCCGAACACGCCGTCGTAGCGCGCGCCGGGAAACAGGTTGACCTGCTGCGAACCCCATACCGCGGTGGCGGCCAGGTCTTCGTTGATGCCCGGCTGGAATTCGACGTGGTGCGCCTTCAGGTACTGGGCGGCCTTCCACATGTTCAGGTCCACGCCGCCCAGGGGCGAACCGCGATAGCCCGAAATGAAGCCGGCGGTATTCAGCCCGGCACGCTGGTCGCGCACGCGCTGCATCATGGGCAGGCGCACCAATGCATGGATGCCGCTCATCCAGGCGCGGCCGGTTTCCAGGGTGTATTTGTCGTCCAGCTGGACGGAGGCAAGCGCCGCGCGCTGCGCGGACGTAAGAGGGGCATTCATGTCTACTCCGAGGGTCTTGGATGCCCGGGCCGGCTGCGCACGCCGGTTCTTGTGAAACCGGGGCGGGTGGGATCGGGCACAGGTGCCGTTGTTCTTCTCAGGTTGTACCCGGGGTGAAGGGGGGATGCAAGGGGGGCTGCTTGGGGTTTTGGAGTTCTTGCGGTCTTGGGGTTTTGCTTTCTTGCCCCGTCCCGCGGCGTCCGGGCAGGCGGTGGCGGCGCACGTGCGTCGGGCTCGGGCGCATGCAGGCGCCCTCGGCCTGCTGCGCAGGCTGCCCCGCCGCCCAACGCGCCG